>NZ_FNYM01000001.1:0-536208 GCF_900108985.1 Achromobacter sp. NFACC18-2
AGGTGCGCCCGACGGAAACCGAAGGGAGCCGAAGGCGGACGAGATTCTATGGTCTTGGTCAAGCAATTGCCGGTCGCAATTTCTCTGGATCAAAGGGTTGGCCTGTTCGCCATACCCCGTACGCTATCCGCAAGAGTTTGCGGGCGATTATGACCAAGGCCGCAGTCGGGGCCAGCCCTCGAGCCCTGAGCATGGCGTAGTAATCCTTGAATTGTGCCGTGCGCGCCGCTGAGCTAGCCGCGTTGTAGAGCAATGTCCTCGCCGCTTTATCGCCCTGCTTGCTTAGCCGGCGCCGGCCGACTTTTCTTCCGGATTCGTTCGGCCTCGGATCTAGGCCACAGAAGGCTACCGCCGCATCGCTGGTGGCAAAGTCGATCCGGCTGAACAAGTTCGTCAGGGCAACCCCGGTTATCGGTCCTATGCCGCAGATTCCGGTCAGCAGACCATACGTCTTGGCCCAGTCACTGTGGGCCTTAATCTTGGCGATCATTTCCTTTTCGAGCTGCTCTGACCAGGCTGTCAAACTTGCGAGTGCCTTCTTCTGATGGCTGCTTACGCAACCATGTCGCTGTGCCGACAATCGCAAGGATGTGCCCACACGGACCACCGTCGATCTCAGCGCATGAAGTGCTCTGACTTCCTGCAATTCTGGAGATATTGGTTCGTAACGATGCAGTTTTTTGTGATGCTGCGCGATGTATTGCGCGATGACGGCGGCATCCAATCGATCTGTCTTGCCGCGGTTCCCCAACGAGATGGCGTAATGATGGACGTGGGTCGGATTAAGGACATAAACCTCAAATCCGCGCTCATGCGCCGCACGAGCCAGGAGCTCTTGATAGCCTCCTGTCGCTTCCATGGCGATCACACTAGTGTCCGGCAGACGCTTTAACCAGCCCACGATGCTGGAGCGATTGTTGTGCAAGACGCCTGCCACGATCTCACCGTTGGCCCCGGCTACTTGCAACTCAAACTTGCCGACATCGACCCCAATAAAAATGATTGAAGTTTGCATGACAGCTCTCCCTGCGATACGTTAAGTCCGCTGGGGTAGCCACGCCTCGGGCGTTACCTTGCGATCAATCGGCGGTCTCGGCCGCTAGATTCCTTATCGACGCGTGAGGCGGGGTGGGATGCTCTCGTAGTGGCAGTCCGGGTGCAACCGGCTGATGGTTGAGGACGTCCCTTACCCCAGCGCCTTTCTTCTTCGAAAGACGCATCCGCACCATACAAGGTTGAGGACGGGGCAGTCCGGAGCGAAGGCTCCGGACCGCAACCGGAGCCCCGCCCGCCCCAGGCCCACGCCGCGCCGGGCGTCAAAAGAACTCAAAAGCCCGCAAACACCCAAAAGCCCGCAAACACCCAAAAGCCCACAAGCCCCCACCCATACCCGCAAGAAAAATCACAGTAGTAGCAAAATAAATCACGATAGAGATAGTTCGATCACCCCCCCAACCCCCGCCGCAACCGATCCGAATACACCACCAACGGCACCGCCCCCACCGCACACACCGCCATGACAAGAAAGCCCCCCGGCGCATAGCTGCGATACACCGCCCCGCCCAGCTGGATACTGGCGAACATGAACACGCCGCCGGAAAGCAGGGCGTACAGGGCGATGGCAGAGGTCTTGCAGGCGGCCGGGACGTGGCGCGTGATGTACCACATGATCGCGGCGTTGTTGCCGGCAAGCGTGAAGCACTGCAGCAACTGCAGTCCGCCGATGACGGCAGGGTCCGTCGACGCGGACAGCCCGGCCCAGCGAATGGCGGTCATGATGGCCGACGTCAGGATCAGCCATTGGGCTCCCGTGCGCGCCAGGATGCGCGGCGCCAGGAAAAAGAACACCACCTCGCTCGTCACCCCCACCACCCACAACAGGGAAATCTGCGCCGTGGACAGCCCGCTTGCCGTCCAATGAAGCGTCGAATAGGAATACAGAAACCCATTGCTCGCCTGCACCAGCGACGCCGCCGCGATGCACATCAGAAGGGGGCGATCGCGCAGCACCTCCCGCATCGGAAACCGGACTGGATCGGGCGCCGGCGCGTCAACCCGGGACGCGTCAACCCGAAGCTCCGCACCCGCCGGTCGCGCCGCGTGCGGCAAGAAGCGCACGCAGGCCAGGCAAGCCACGATCAACAGGATCGACAGCCACATCACCCAATCCGCATCGAACGTCTTGATCAGATACCCGCCCGCCACCGTCACCGTCGCAAACCCCAGCGACCCGCAAGCGCGCATCACCGTATAGGAATTGCCCTGTCCGCGCCCGCTGGCGATCGCCATGCGGTCCATCAGCGGCAGCACGGCCGGGAACACGGCGTTCAAGAGCAGCGTCACCGCCAGCAGCCAGGCCGGCGTCTGGCTGAACGGATAGCAGATGAAGAGAATCAGCGATGCCGCCAGCGCCGACGCAATCAGCCCATGCGCGCGGCCCGTCTGGTCCGCCACGTGGGCCACCACCGGCGTCGACAGAATCTTCGGCAGGAACGACGTGGCGACGATCAGCCCGATCAGCGCCGGATCCAGGCCCCGGCTGGCGAACCATAAAGGCAGGAACGGGATGCTCACGCCCTGCAGGCCGTAGTACAGAAAGTAAAACCCGTGCAAAGCGATGGCGCCTTGCCTGGCGTCGGGATTGCCGCGCATGGTGCAAGAGGGATCAGAGGGGGATGCGAAGCGGCGTAGCTTACTCCTTGGCGGCGCCCGCTTCCCTTGGCAACGTGCAATCCTCCAGCAGCGCGCTGATTTCGATTTCGGCCCAGCAACGGCCCGGCAGGCTCGTCACGCCGATCGCGCTGCGGGCCGGACGCGGCATGTGCGGAAACGCCGCTTCCAGCACTTGCGACGCGCCGTCCAGCACCGCGCTGTGTTCTTCGAAATCCGCCTCGCTGCGCAGATAGCCGCGCAATTGCAGGATGGCGCGGATCCGGCCCAAATCGCCCGCGCACGCCAGGCGCAGCGCGCTCAATGCGCCCAGCGCCGCTTGCGCGCAAGCCGTGCGCGCCATGGCCAGATCGGCGCCTGGCCGACAGACCCCGACGATGGGCATGCCATCGCGGCGGCTGGCCTGGCCGCTCACGCAGACCAGCGTGGCGCCGTGCAACGACGCCAAATGATAAGGAGCATAGGCGCCGCGCGGAACCGGCGGCGCGGGCAAACGCCAGCCGGCCGCGGCCAGCCGCGACGCTGCCGCGTCGGGGCCGTTCAAGCCATCCATTGCGTTTCGCCGCTCAGCCAGCATCCGGGCGCGTCGCCGCGCCGGCGCAGCTGGATCGCCGACGGCGAGCCCATGGCCACGCCCTGACGAACCGTATACACCTGGTCAGGCGACACGCTGCCGGTTTCGTTCAAGTAGCCCCACAAGGCCGCTGCCGCAATGCCGGTGGCAGCGTCCTCGGGGTAGCCGGACGCCTTGGGAAACTGCCGCGCGCTGGCGCCGTCCCCGGTCAGCGCATAGGGGTACAGGCCGGTCGAGCCGATGGCCTCGCACACGTCGCGCACGGCGTCGAAGTCGGGCGCCAAGGCGTCTAGCGCCGCCACGCTCGGAAGCCTGACCAAGGTTTTCACGCGGCTCGTGCTGGCGTTGATCATATGCAGTCCCGGCAGCGCCGGATCAATGCGCAGCACGGCGGCGACCGCGCGGCATTGGGCGGGCGGCATGGCCGACGTGGCGACGGCGGGTTGCGACACCCAGGCGCGGTTGCCGGCCTCGTCCCACGCGATGTCCACGCTGCCGCTCAAGGTCTGAACGCGCGCATGCGGCGTTGTCCACCGCCCCCACTGGCGCAGGGCCCAGAGCGTGCCGACGGTCGCGTGGCCGCACATTTCCATTTCGTGGCCGGGGACGAAGAAGCGAAGCCGGCACAGGTGGTCATCCAGACCGGCCGGCACGACAAAGGAAGACTCGTGGCCGTAATGCGCGGCCAGGGCCTGCATGTCGCTTGCCTGCATGCCACGCGCGTCAAGCACCAGCGGCACGGGGTTTCCGCCTTGCAGAGGCTGCGTGGAATCGACAAAGACACGCAGCAGCGCCGCTTCGCCGGCAGCGGGCTCGGCGGGGAGGCCGATGGGGTGTAGGTCAGTCAAACTGGACTCCAGTCGTGGTGATGAGATCGCTCCAGAAAGCGAGGTCTTGGGAGACGGTGCGGGTCATGGCCTCGGGCGTGTCGGGACGGACATCGACCCCCTTGGCGGCCAGGTCCGCCGCAATGGCCGGATCCCGCAGCGCCGCGTTCAGCGCAAGATTCATCTTTTGCACGATGGCTGGCGGCGTGCCCTTGGGAAAGGCCAGTCCATACCAGAGGGATTGCGTGTACGCCGGCATGCCCTGTGCCGCGAACGTGGGGACGCCCGGCAGAATGGGGGTCGCCCGGGTGGTGGCCACGGCGATCAGCTTGCCGCTTTGCACGAAGGGAGCCAGGCCGACGGGGTTGTCGAACATGATGTCGACCTGGCCGCCGATCAGGTCCGTGTAGGCGGGCGCCGCCCCGCGGTAGGGCACATGCGTCAGGTCCAGCTGCTTGTCCTTCTTGAACATTTCACCCAGCAGATGCGACACCGTGCCCGCGCCCGCCGAGGCATACGTGCCAACGCGGCGCGCCTTCAGCGCGTCGACCACTTCGGGGACCGTGGTCGCCTTCAGCGCGGGCTGCACCGCGAGGACATAGGGCGAGGTGCCGATGAAGCCGATGTAGTCGAAATCCTTTTCCGGGTTGTACGGCAGGTTCTTGTAGAGCTTGGCGGCCAGCGCGGTGGTGCTGGTCGTCACGGCGAGCGCGGTATGGCCGTCGGGCTTGGCGCGGGCCGCCTGGCCCGACCCCACCGTTCCGCCCGCGCCGCCGGTGTTCTGGATGATCACCGTCTGGTGCAACGCGCGCGATAGCGCCGGCTGCAGCGTGCGCACCACGAGGTCCGTGCCGCCTCCAGGCGGGAAGGGCACGATCAGGGTGACCGGCTTGTCCGGCCATTGGGACTCGGCCAGGGCGCGGGTGGCCGGCAACGCCATCACGGCGGCAGACAGCAATGCGATGGGTAGTGCGCGGTTCATGGTTTTTCCCCTTGTCTGGTTTCAACGATCCAGATCGTAGGCAGGGGCCGGCATGCCGGCGAACCGAGGCGCGACAACGGATGATCCCGCACGCGACAGGGGCAACGCGGCCGCGATGGGGCGCTTGCGGGAATTGCGCCACGCGCCGATACTGGCTCGACGGCCAATCCGGCCGTTGGCTGCCTCGCCTGATCCCGCCTTCGCCCAGCAAGCCCTCATGCCGCGTTCCGTCCCGCTTTCCTCCAAACAGGACCTGATTGCCCAGACAGGGTTTGCGCTCGCCGCCAGCCGGCAGCCGCGTTACGCCTTTCATTGGCATGAGCACGACTGCGCCATGCTGCTATGGCCGCGCGCCGGCGCCCTGGACAGCGCCTGGCGGGATGAGACCGGCGCGCGCCAGCGCTGCCGGCTGGTCAGGGGGCACGCTCTGTTGCTGCCTTCCCATGTTGAACACAGCACGCGGGCCGAAAGCGTGGCGCAGCAGCATGGGGAGCTCTATCTGGCCCCGGAACTGCTGCGGGCCTGCCGCGCCGGCGGACTGATGCAGCTGGACGGCGCCGCGCAGGCGATGCTGGATGCGCTATGGATGCCGGCGCTGTCGCCGTCGGCGCTGCCCGCGCTGGTGACGGCGCTTATCACCCAGCTCGACGCCAGTCACAGGCTGCAGGCCCGGACCCATGCGCAGCCGCCGCTGCCGCTGGCGCACCAATGGATGGCGCTGCTGCGTCAACGCCTGGAGGCCGGCCAGCCGTTGTCGGCGATTGCCGATTCGGCCGCCATCCTTGGCGCCACGACACGCACGCTGCAGCGCGCCTGCATCCAGTCCTATGGCCGATCTCCCATCGCCTTGCGCCGCCTGGTGCTGGCGCAGGCGGCGCGCCGGCGTCTCGCGCTGGGCGAGCCGGTCGCCAGGGTCAGCGCAGACCTGGGATTTTCCAGCAGCGGGCATCTGGGGCGGCTGCTGCGGGCGGTGGATGAGGCGGACGACGGCGTCTGGGCTCAGTAGGGCAGGCGCCGGCGTTCGCGCCTGTCAGCCTTGCTTGCCGAACCCGCCCGCCGCCCACGCCGACGCGCGATCCACGTTCAGCTTATACGTCGGCGGCACGCGGATTTCGGCCAGCGATTCCCCGAATTCGTCATAGGCGCTCAGCACGGCATAGGGCTCGTCCTCATCGGGGACGATGTCCAGCTTGACGGTCAGGCGGCCGTCGTCGGTATCGATCTTCACGCTCTTGTGCAGCGTGGCATGCAATTGCTGTTCATGGCGGCGCAGGACTTCATTGGCCGTCTTGACCAGCGTGATGAAGGCCGGTGAATCGAGCGGCTTGGGGTTCTTCTTGTCGCGGCCCATGGTCCAGGGACCCACAAGGGCGGGCTCGGCCTGGCCGTCCTTGGTCATCTCGACCGCCCAGCCGTCGTCGTCTTCGTTCTTGATGATGCGTGCCGTCCAGCCGTCGTCGCGCCAGAGCGTGGCGTGCTGTTCCTTGGGCGCTTCGGAAATGCCGCTATCCGGCATGAGGGTGTCGTTCACTGCGTTACTGCTCCTGAAGAATGGGGCGGCGCGGACTTGCCGGGCCACCCGCACTGTAGCCTACGGCGCGCCTGGCCGTCCCGGCCGCCCGGGCGCCGTCAGGGCCGGTCCTCGTCTTGCTCGACGCTGTCGGCCAGCGCGCGCAACAGGGCCCCGCCATCGCCGCGCCACGCGCTGCCGTGCATGCAGGCCAGGGTGGCCGGCTGCAAGGCCGCCAGGCGTTCCAGCATGGCGCGGGCATGCTTGGTGTGCGAGAAATAGTCCATCTGGCGGCGGAACGCCTCGCTCGGCGCGAGGATGTCGCTTTCGGTCAGCGCGGGGGTGTGCGCGCCGCCCTGGGTGAACAAGTCGCCGCAGAGCAGCGTGGCGGTCGCGGTCTCCATCAGAAACCCGCATTCCCACGCATGGGGCAGATGCGGCGTATCCAGCCAGCGCACGCAATGCTGCCCGAGCGAGAGCGTCTCGTCGTCTTTCAGCGCCCGCGGCGGTCTGTCGGCGAAGTCTCCCACGGAGACCATGGCCGCCACCTGGCCGCACAGCGGTTCCGCGCGCGGCGCGACGGCAAGAAACGCATTGAGCGCGCCGCACTCGTCGGCCTCGAAATGCGAAAAGCCGATGTAGCGCAACTGATCGATGGGCAAGATCCGCGCGACCGCGGCGCTGACGACGGGGAACAGCTTGCGCAGGCCGGTATGGAACAGCAGCGGCGCATCGTCGTCGATGAGGTATTGGTTGAAGGAAAATCCGCCGGCGCCGGGGATCTCGACCGGGGTGGATATGCGGTAGATGCGGGGGGCAATCTCGTCGATTGCCGTGTCGCTGGAATGCGCTTGGGTCGCCATCGCGGGCTCCTTGGTTGAGCAACGGGCGTGGGTACGAGATTAATGGCCCTGCGCCCGGCGCGCCAGCGCCTGGCGCAAGACGCGCGGCGCTACACCGCGCAGGACGCCGCCCAGGCGCGAAACTGCGTCAGCTCGGGCGAGGGCCGCCGGTAGTCCTCCGGCGGCAGTACAAAGTAATAGCTCTGGGCGCCCAGGTCCACCGTCAGATCGAACGGCGCGACCAGGCGGCCTTCATCCAGTTCCTTCTGCACCAGGGGCTTTTGCGCGATGGCCACGCCATAGCCTTCGAGCGCGGCCTCGTAGGCCAAGGCCGACGACTCGTAGCGCAAGCCGCGCGAGACGTCGATCTGCGTCAGGCCGGCCGCCCGCAGCCAGATTTCCCAGTAGTCGGGCCGCGCCAGCGTATGCAGCAGGATCTCGCCCTTCAGGTCGGCGGGCGTGCGCAGCCGCGCGCATTTTTCGGGGACGCAGACTGGCAGCAGCTCGTTGACCATCAGCTTGTGGCTGATCAACCCGCGCCAGTGCCCATTGCCCATGCAGATGCCGGCATCGACTTCCTCGCGCTCAAAATCGGGCGGATCCACGGCGGTATGGAGCTTGACGTCGATGTCGGGGTATTGGCGGTGAAACCCCGACAGGCGCGGCAGCAGCCAGCGCATGGCGACGCTGTGGGGCGCCTTGATGACGAACTGCCGGCGGCGCGACCGCTCGCCCAGTTCCGACGTCGCGCGCTGCAGCCCCCCGAACCAGCGCGCGATATCGGCGTGATACCCCGCGCCCATGGCGGTGAGCACGATGCGGCGGTGCTGGCGCAGGAACAACTTCAGCCCCAGGTGTTCTTCAAGCAGGCGGACCTGGCGGCTGACGGCGGCAGGCGTCACGCTGAGTTCCTCGGCCGCGCCGGTGATGCTGCCCAAGCGGCCCACGACCTCGAAACAGCGCAGCGCATTGAGCGGGGGCAGGGCGGTCATGTCGGTGGTTCGGTTAACAAAAAGTTAAGTGTGCCATAGATAAAGTCGTTTGAACCCGGCCGCGCAAGCGCCCAAGATGGCACGGCCGCTCGACTTCGCGGCCAAGAACAGCCATAAGGGGAAATCCATGTTCAGAACGTTGGCTCGACGGATTGGAATTGCCGCCTTCTGCGGCGCCGCGGCGCTGGCCGGACCCGCTTTTGCGGCCGACTATCCGCAGCGCCCCGTCAGCATCGTGGTGCCGACCACGCCCGGCGGAACCGCCGACATCCTTGCCCGCCTGATCGGGCCCCGGCTCGCGGAGCGCTGGGGGCAGGCCGTCGTGGTGGAAAACAAGCCGGGTGCGGGCACGCTCATCGGTTCCGACTACGTGGCCCGGGCCAAGCCCGACGGCTACACCTTGATGTTGACCTTCAATGAGCTGGCCACGCTGCCCGCCCTGAATCCCAATGTCAGGCTGGATGTCGAAAATGGCCTGGCGCGTATCGGCAAGATCGGCAGCCTGCCCGTCCTGGTGCTGACACGACCGGGCATCGACGATCCCGGCCTGCCCGCGCTGATTACGCGCTTTCGCGCCAATCCCGGCCAATACACCTACGCCTCGAATGGCTCGGGGTCATCGCTGCAGCTGTTCACCGAGATTTTCAAGCGCGAGGCCGGCGTGGATGTGATGCACGTGCCTTACCGGGGCGCGCTGGAGGCCTCGATGGCGGCCATCGGCGGCGAGGTCGACCTGCTGGTGCAGTTCGCCTCGGGCAATGTCATCAACCATGTGAAGGGCGGCAAGCTCAAGGCCTACGCCGTGGCTTCGCCGCAGCGCCTGGAAGCCTTGCCCGCCGTGCCCGCCGCCGCCGAGGCCGGCCTGCCTGAACTGCGGCTGGAGGCCTGGTATGGGCTCTTCGCGCCGGCCGGACTGCCCGACGATCTTGCGCAGAAAATCAATCGTGACCTGAACGACGTCCTGGCCGAGCCGGCGATCCGGGAACGCTTGAAGGGGATCAATCTGCAGGTGCAGACCGGCTCGCCCTCGGACTTCGACACGTTCTTCCGCGCCGAATATGCCCGATGGAGCGGCTTGATTCGGACCCTCGGCATCAAAAGCAGTGAATGACTGAACAAGCCCACCGGAGCCACGCCTTGACCTACGACCCACGCACCCACGCCGCCCTGACTTTCCATGACGCGCGCGCCCGCTTTGCCGAACGCCGCGACACGCCGCGGGACTACCTGGAACGCTGCCTGGACGTGATCGGCAGGCGGGAGGGCGAGCTCAAGGGCTGGGTCGTGCTGAATGAAGCCGGCGCGCGCGCCGCCGCCGACGCCAGCGCCCAGCGCTATCGCGACGGGCGCCCGCTGTCGGCCATCGACGGCATGCCGGTCGGCATCAAGGACCTGATCGAAACGCGCGACATGCCCACGCAGATGGGCTGCGCCGCCTTCGACGGCAACTTCCCCAAGAACGACAGCGCCGTGGTGCGCGCCCTGCGCGACGCCGGCGCGATCGTCCTGGGCAAGACCGTCACCACGGCGCTGGGGTTTCTGGATCCCGGTCCGACGACCAATGCGTTCGATCCCCTGCGCACGCCGGGCGGATCGTCCAGCGGCTCGGCCGCCGTCGTGGGCGCCAACATGGTGCCCATGGCCATCGGTTCGCAACTCGTGGGCTCCGTCCTGCGACCGGCCAGCTTCAACGCCAATTGGGCCTTGAAGCCGACGTTCGGCGCCCTCAACCGCGGCGAGCGGCTGGGACTGAGCCAGGCCCATATCGGCATCCATGCCAATAGCGTCGAAGACATGTGGACGGCGGCCGCGGAAATCGCCCTGCGCGCCGGGGGCGATCCTGGCCATCCGGGGCTGTATGGACCGCTGCATCCCCCCGCCGCCCGCAAGCCCGCCCGCCTGGTCGCGCTGGAAACCGAGGGCTGGGAACGCGCCGAGCCGAACGCCCGCCAGGCGTTCGAGGCCTGCCTCGACGACCTGTCCCGCCAGGGCGTGTCGATCATCCGGCGCGCCGACTCGCCGCTGGTCGAGGCGCTGGAACGCGCCATCGCGCAGGCCGCGCCCCTGTCGCTCAGGCTCATCTCCTGGGAGCAACGCTGGTCGCTGGCCAACCTTGTCGACAACCATCCCGACACGCTCGGGCCCAGCCTGGTGCGGCAGCTTGAGAGCGGTCGCGGCATGACCCTGGCGGATTACCGCGAATGCCTGTTGCTGCGCGAACATGCCCGCCAGCGCCTGGCGGCCCTGGCCACGCAATGCGACGCGCTGGTGAGCCTGAACGCGTGCGGCGCGGCGCCGGTGGCGGCGGATATCCGCGACAGCAAATACCCCACCGGCGACGTCTCCTTCGCCTGCGCGTCGTCGCTTCTGGGAGCGCCCGCGATCAACGTCCCCTTGATGGCCGTCGACGGCTTGCCGCTGGGACTGCAAGTGATGGGCATGCCGCACGGCGATGCCGCGATCACCGCCATCGGGGCGTGGCTGCTTCAGGCCTCGCGGCAAGCCGCCTGATGCGCCGCCCGCCGGCGGGCGGCATTGGCCAGGTCGGCGATCGGCGCAAGCAGCCCGCGGTCGAAAGCCTCATGCCGCGCGCCGGCGCGCAGCCTGTCCGGCCAGTCCGCAT
The DNA here is from genome assembly GCF_900108985.1 of Achromobacter sp. NFACC18-2. Lineage (NCBI taxonomy): Bacteria > Pseudomonadati > Pseudomonadota > Betaproteobacteria > Burkholderiales > Alcaligenaceae > Achromobacter > Achromobacter sp. NFACC18-2. The sequence continues at coordinate 11,021 of NZ_FNYM01000001.1, forward strand.
GCGTGAGCGCGCCGCGGCCCAGCGATACGAAGTCCGCCTCCTGCCTGGCCAGCATGCCCGCGGCCTGCGCCGGATCATGCAGCGAACCGTTGGCCAACACCGGCACCGCGACGTGCCCGCGCGCCAGCGCCGCGAGACTGGGACCGTCGTCGCCGAAGGCGGGTCGCCAGGCCTCGAATTCCGTCGTATGCAGGTAATCGATCGGCTGACGGCCGAGCGTGCCGAAGATTCGTGCGGCCTCGTTCGCGCCGCCTTGCCACTTGTGCGTGAAGTCGTTGACCTTGCCTTGCGAGACGCGCACGCCGACGGCGAAGCGGCCGGTGGTCGATTGGCGGACCGCCTGGATCACCTCCACGGTCAGGCGCAGCCGGTTGTCGAGGCTGCCTCCATAGTCGTCATCGCGCAGATTGGTGTGCGCGGTGAGGAACTGGTCCAGCAGATACCCGTTGGCGCCGTGGATCTCGACGCCGTCGAATCCGGCCGCCTGCGCCCGGCGCGCAGCTTGCGCGAATCCTTCGACCGCCTGGGCGATGTCGTCGCGGGTCATCGGCTCGGGCATCGGATAGGGGCCCGCGCCTCGGTAGAACGTCATCTGCTGTCCGGCCGGCATCACGGCCGACGGGGCCCTGTTGGTGCTGCGGTAGGGATTGCCCTGCGACAACGCGCCCGCATGCATGAGCTGCGCGACGATGCGCCCGCCTTGCGCCTGCACGCGCTCGACCACGGGCCGCCATGCCTCGCGCTGGGCGTCGTCGGCCAGGCCGGGCTGGTAAAGGTAGCCCTGCGCATGGGCCTGGTCCGTGTAGATGCCTTCGGTGATCACCAGGCCGAATCCGCCCGCGGCGAAGGCCGCATAGTAGTCGGCCATCTGCGCGGTGGCGTGGCCGTGCGCGGTGGCGCTGACCCGCGTCATGGGCGCGACGGCAAGGCGGTTGGGCAGGCGCAGTCCGCCCACCTGCAGCGGCGCGAACAGGCCGGCGTGCGGCCCGGGCGCGGCGCTTTCCGGACGATTGGCGGGCGTGCCCATGTCAGCGGCCCTCCTGCGGGATGGCGGCAATCGCTTCGATCTCGATCATCGCGGCGGGATCGTACAGCGCCTTGATTTCCGCGATGGTGTCGGCCGGGTAGGGCGCCGAAAAGAAGCGCCGCCGCAGCGCGACCACGTCGTCGAAATGCCCCATGTCGGTCACGAAGATGGTGACCTTGATGACGTCCTTCAGGCTGGAGCCGCCCGCTTGCAGGGCGCGCTGCAGGTTCAGGAAGGCCTGCTCGCCCTGGGCCGCAAAGCCGCCGTCGACGATCTTGCCGTCGTCGCCGGCGCCTGCCTGGCCGGAGATGAAAAGCAGGTTGCCGAACTGGATGCCCTGCGACAGCAGGAAGGGGGCGTAGTGGTCGGGCTGGGTGATGACCTGTTTGAGCATGGTGCGAATTCCTTCATCTATGTCCGGCCGGGGGTGGGGTGGGGTTGGGTGGGTATAAACGTCGGCCGATGTCGTCAATGTATGAGGGCCGAGGACGCGTGACAAAGGTTCGTTTGTCAGCTATAAGGCGAGAAAAACTCATCTATGAGCGCGCCCGCCATGCAACGACGATCTCTCCCGCTTTCCGCGCTGCGCGCGTTCGAGGCGGCTGCCCGCCTGGGCAGCTTCAAGGCCGCGGCCGAGGAGCTGGCCGTCACGCCCACCGCGGTCAGCCACCAGATCCGCGCCCTGGAGGCCGGCACGGGCCTGGTCCTGTTCGATCGCCAGGTACGCAAGGTGACGCTCACCGAGGCAGGGGCGCAGCTGTACCCGGTGCTGCGCGACGGCTTCGATACCTTCGAGGCCACGCTGGCGCGGCTGACGCAGCGGCGCACGCGCGCCCAGGTCAGCATTTCCGCGACCAATGCGTTCACCGTGAAGTGGCTGGTGCCGCGCATGGCGGACTTCAGGCGGCGGCATCCTGACATCGACTTGCAGTTGCAGGCCAGCGACGACCTCGCCGATCTGCGTTCGGCCACGGTCGATATCGCCATCCGCTACGGGCGGGGGCCGTATCCCGGACTGGTGACCCGGACGCTGTTCACCGACCGCTTTGCGCCCGTGGCCAATCCGCGCCTGGGGGTGGTCTCGCCCGATGATCTGGGCCGCGTGCCGTTGATACGCTTCGACTGGAAGCGGTCTCAGCCGGAGAATCCCACCTGGGAACGTTGGTTCGCCGTCGCCGGACGGCAACCGCCGCCGCTGGGCGGCCAGCTACGTTTTTCCGACGAAGGGCACGCGATCCAGGCGGCCGTGGCGGGGCACGGGATTGCGTTGGTCAGTCTGGCGCTGGTCGATGAGGAACTGAAAGCGGGCCACCTGGTGCGGCCGTTCGGGCCCGAGATCGACGGGCACACGTATCGTCTGGCCATGTCCGGGGAGCGGGCGCCCTCCGGGTCCGTGACGGCGGTCGCGGATTGGCTGTGCGCGCAGGCGGAAAGCGCGGGGAGGTTGGCGAAGGAATCGGCGGCGGAATCGGCGGCGGAATAGGTAGCGCAGTTGGCAGCGGCGTCGGCGGTGCGGCGCCCCGGCGGCGTCGCCTGGCGCGATGCCGTGGCGGCGGCATGGCAACGGGCCCGCGAGCCTGCGGCCGGTCAATCCGCTCCAGACTCGTTTCGACCCGTTTTCAGCTTCTTCCACAACGTTGTGCGCGAAATGCCAAGCAGCCGGGCCGCCTGGCCCATATGGCCGCCGGATTCGGAAATGGCTTGCTGGATGGCGCGCTGTTCGGCGTCAAGCCGGGTGGCCGCCAGGTCTGGCTTGTCGACGAGCTTCTGCTCGGGGAAGAGGTCGCTGCCTTGCAGCAGGGCGCCGTCCGCCATGACGACGGCGCGCGCAATACGATTCTTCAACTCCCGCACGTTGCCGGGCCAGGCGTACTTCTGCAGGGCCTGGAGGGCCTCGGACGACAGCGACGCCTGCGTGGCGGATTGCTCGGCCAGGATGGCCCGCGCCAGGACGGGCAATGCGCCGGGGCGATGCCGCAGCGGCGGCGTCGCGAGTCTGGCCACGGCCAGCCGATAGAACAGATCCGCCCGAAAACTGCCTTGCGCCATCGCGGCCTGCAAATCCGTGCACGTACTGGCCAATACCCGGCAATGCGTCTGGCGCGCGGTGCTGTCGCCCAGCGGGCGGTACTGGCCGTTTTCCAGCACGCCCAATAGCGCGGCCTGCGCCCGGGGCGTCAGTTCCGCCACTTCGTCCAGATACAGCGTGCCGCCGGCCGCCTGCGAAAACAAGCCCTCGCGCGCTGCGCTGGCGCCGCTGAATGCCCCTTTCAGGTGGCCGAACAGCAGGCTCTCCACCAGGTCCGTCGCCAGGGTCGCGCAATTGACCGCGACGAACGGCCCGTCACGGTAGGGCGAGCGCGCGTGCAGATAGCGGGCGGCGCGGTCTTTTCCCGAGCCGGTCTCGCCTTCGAGCAGCACCGGCAGGGTGCTGGCGGCAAGCCGTTCTAGCTCCTGCGCCAGCGCATGGGTCTCGTCGTTGAGCGCGTAGGGGTTTTCAAGCACCGCGTCGTGGTGCCCGGCGGGCTGCGCGGCGATGACGGACCGGATGCGCGCCACCAGCGCGTCGGTGTCGTAAGGCTTGGTCAAGTAGTCGTTCGCGCCCGCCGAGACCAGGCGGACGGCCTGGGCGATGTCGCCGTAGGCTGTCGCGAACACCACGGTCGTGCTGGCCAGGTGCGGGATCAGGCGTCGATACAGATCTTCGCCCGAGCCATCCGGAAGCCGGATATCGGCCAGCAGGAATGCCGGCCGCAGGCGCGTCCGGCGAAACAGTTCGACGGCCTGCCCGCAGCTTTGCACCCACTGCGTGGAAATGCCTTCAAGCCGCAAGCGCTGCAGCAACGCGCCGCCCAGCAGTTCGTCGTCTTCGATCAGCAATACCTGGTTGTCGTTCAACGCGCTTCTTCCTGTACACCGAAGGGCAGGCGCACGGTGATGCACGTGCCGATTGCCATGCGCGTGACGCGCAGGCGTCCCTGCGTGGCTTTGATCAGATCCGCCACGATACCCAATCCCATCCCGTCGCCATCGGTCTGCCCGCCGGTCAATGCCCGTTCCGCGGCCGCCGGCAAGCCGCTGCCCGCATCGGCCACATGCAGTATCAACGCATCGGCGCGCGCACGCGCAACGACCCGCACCAGCGCGCCCGGCGGCGAGGCCTGGATCGCGTTGAGCACCAGATTGAGCAGCATCTGCCGGACGGCGCCGGCCGGAAGCGCCAGGTGCCGGTCGCCCAGGCCTTCGCAATGCAGTTCGACGCGCACGCCGCCGCGACCGGCCTGGGCTCCCGCCATCAGGCGGATATCCGCGATATCTGCTTCGCGCAACAAGGCGGCGCCCGGGCGAAAGGTGCGCAGGCTGGCGTCCACCACGGTCTGCAAGGCTTCAACGCCGCGCTCGATGAAGTCCAGCGATTCGGCGCGCACGTCGCCGCGCTCGCCGAACTGCCTCAGCGTCTGCACGGCGGTTCGCAGGCCGCCCAGCGGATTGCGGACTTCGTGGGCAAGCGCCGCCGACATCCGCCCCAACAGGGCCTCGCGCTCGATGCGCGCATTGCGTTCGGTGAGCGCCTCGCGCTGCAGCACGCTTTCGGCCATCCCGTTGTAGGCCGACAGCAATTCCGCGATTTCCGGGTCTGACGTTGTCAGCCGCATCGGGCGCATGCGATCGTCCGGTCCTGCGCGCAGCGCGTCGGTCAGCGAAATGATCGGGCGCTGAAGGCGCCGCGCCATGCCAAAACACAGTCCGGCCCCGATCAGGCTGATCGCCAATCCCACCAGGCCCAGCTCCCAGGCCAGCGCCTCGCGCTGCCGCAGAAAGTCGCTGACATCGAGATTGGCCACCAGCATGCCCAGCGCGGGCCGTTCGTCGTCCAGCGGGCGCCAGGTCCACACGCCCGCGGATCGCAGACTGACGAGCGTGCCGGAGGGAGCCGTCAACAAGGCCAGCGGAATCGGTTCCACCTCGGGATAGCGTGCCACGTGCGCGACCATGCGGTGGTCCGGGGTGACGACGGCAAGCGTGCGGTCGATCACGCCCAGATGCGTGTCCAGCGCCCGGTTGAGCACGTCGATCATCTGCGCCTCGTCCCGGTCGCGCACCGCCGGCAGGATCGCGGCCGACAATCCATCCAGGTACACCTGTCCCAGATCGCGGACCTGCCTGTCGAACTGCCGGGACACGCCATGCAGCGCCAAGGAAATGAGCGCGGCGGAAATCACCAGGAACAGCAGCGACACCGCAAGGGGAATACGCACGGTGAGGGGCAGACGTAGCATGGCGGCGCGTTCAAAACCACAAAGACGCGATTATGCCTTGGCCCGCCGGGCGCGGGATTTGCAAGAAATGGAAAGCGCCACGCGCGCGGGAAATAACCGTGCCAACTGCCTTTTCAGGGGGAAATCGCGCCCGTGTTGTTCACAAAAGTGAACATCGGGTGTTAAGCGTTGCGCGGGCCTGTTCAGCCGTGTGAACAGCCCTTCGCCGGGCTGCTGGTTTTCCCGAAGGACGCGCCGTGGGCTGTGAAAGCAGATTGCAAGGCGTCATCCTTAAAGTGCCCCTCCTTCGGCTCGCGGCATCGAGCGCGGCCGGAGCATGTCGATAACGAACAGGGGGGCAGGCCGTGGGCAGCACCATATTTTCCAGGAAGCGTGATCTGTGGGGCGGTGCATTCGTCGCCCTATGCGGCGCGCTCACCATTCTTCAAGCAACGTCGTACAACATCGGAGAGCTCGCCCGGATGGGCCCGGGCTACTTTCCGCTGATGGTCGGCTGCTTTCTCGTCGCGCTGGGCATCCTGATTCCGCTCAGCCCGGATCCGGATGAAGTGCAGGAAGAACTGATCGAAGAGCACATGCCTCAGCCCACGCGCCACGAGCGCGTGCGCGGCATGGCCTGCATCGCGGCCGGCATCGCGCTCTTCATCGTCCTGGGAAGCTATCTGGGATTTCTGCCCGCCACGTTCGCGCTGGTGTTTGTTTCGGCGCTGGGCGACACGTCCAACTCCGTCAAGTCCGCCGCCATCCTCGCGCTTGCGATGACCGTGTTCGGCGCGGTGGTGTTTTCCTGGGCGCTGCAATTGCAGTTTCCGATGCTGCGCTGGGGGTAGAAAATGGATTTGTTCGACAACGTACTGCACGGCTTTTCCGTGGCGTTGCAGTGGGAGAACCTGCTGTGGTCGCTGTTCGGCGTCTTCATGGGCAACATGATCGGCGTGCTGCCTGGCATGGGGGTGCTGGCGGCCATTTCGATCCTGCTGCCGCTGACCTACGCGATGACGCCGGTGGCCGCGCTGATGATGCTGGCCGGCATTTACTACGGTGCGCAATACGGCGGCGGCATCACCTGCATCCTGCTCAACCTGCCGGGCACGCCGTCGCACGCGGTGACGTGCCTGGACGGCAATCCGCTGGCCCGGCAAGGCAAGTCCGGATCGGCGCTGTTCATGCTGGTCATGGCCTCGTTCGTCGGCGCCAGCGTGGGCATCGTCATCATGATCCTGTTCTCGCCCTTGCTGGTTGAAGTGGCGTTTCAGTTCGGGCCGGCCGAGTATTTCTCGATGATGATGCTGGGCCTGTTCGCCGGCGCCACGCTTGCCAAGGGCTCCGCCATCAAGGGCATCGCCATGGTCTTTCTTGGCCTGCTGCTGGGCGTGGTGGGCACGGATGTCAACACGGGCACCATCCGCTACGGCTTCGGCATCATCGAACTGAGCGATGGCATACCGCTGGTGGCGCTGGCCATGGGCCTGTTCGGCCTGGCGGACTTCTTTGCCAACGTCAATCGCATCGGCAAGGCCACGACCGTGGGCGCCGGTCCCAAGATGTCGGTGCGGCCGGAACCGGGCGACATCAGGAAGTCGGCCATGCCGGTCGCGCGGGGCAGCGCCATCGGCGCGGTCCTGGGCATCCTGCCCGGAACGGGCGCGACCATTGCGTCGTTCATGTCCTACGCGGTCGAAAAGCGCGTCTCGAAAACGCCCAAGCGCTTTGGCAACGGCGCCATCGAAGGCGTGGCGGGTCCCGAAGCGGCCAACAACTCGGCGGCGCAGACCAGCTTCATCCCCACGATGAGTCTGGGCATTCCCGGCGACTCGGTGATGGCCCTGATGCTGGGCGCGCTGATCATCCACGGCATTCAGCCGGGTCCGCAGATGGTGACCGAACACGCGGATCTGTTCTGGGGGCTGATCGCCAGCTTCTGGATCGGCAACATCATGCTGGTCGTCATGAACCTGCCGCTGATCGGGATGTGGGCAAGATTGCTGAAGGTGCCCTACAAGTATCTGTTCCCGTCCGCGCTGTTCTTCGTGTGCGTGGGCGTCTACAGCACGAACAACAACCTGTTCGACGTGGGCATGGTGCTGGTGCTGGGCCTGGTGGGGTATCTGTTCCTGAAGCTGCGGTTTTCGCCCGCGCCCCTGCTGCTGGGTTTCGTGCTGGGACCGATGGTCGAAGAGAACTTCCGCCGGGCGCTCCTGCTGTCGCGCGGCAGCATGAGCGTGTTCATCGATCGTCCGATCAGCGCCGGATTCGTCTACGCCATCCTCGCGCTTGCCGTCTGGCTGGTGTTCTCGACCGTGCGCAACCGCAAAAAGGTTCGCGAACTTGAGCGGACCCAGGCGCAGGCCGGGGCCTGATCGCACTCGGGTCCGGTATTGAACGGGGGGACCGCAGTCTGGTTCCCCCTTTTCTCATTGACGGGAGGGCCTCATGGAATCATTGACGCCGCATCGAGAAGGCGATGGGCCGTACGGCGCGCAGACCGTCGTTCGCGCGCTGCCTTTTGTGGAATTCATCGAGCTGCTTGAATTCAGCCACCTGCGTTTCGACCTGCCCGAGCACGGCTCGACGACGACGCTGGTCGGTTCTCAGGAATGGCTGCGTGACATCCGGGAGGAATCGGCGCAACCCGGGTCCGTCTATGTCTGCACCACGCTCGATGCCCTGCATCAGGCCGTATTGGCCCCCGACAACGCCGAACTCAGCATCGACATGCCGTCTGAAAGCCGGGTGCGTCTGCGCGCGCTATCGCGGCAACGCGGGCGCGCGGCGCCGGAACCTTGCGTGCGGGTAGACTTGCAGACACTCATTCGGCGCGTTCTGGTGCCCGCCAGCGCTCCCGCGCATCTCTTCGACCTGGTCCGGCGGGTCGTCATGACACGCCTGTGGGTCGACGTCGCGCGGGTATCGTCCTCTCGGATCTGACTTGCGCGGATCCTTCCCTCTCATCAGAAACTGAAGCAGGAATAGACACGTGACAGAGTCCGGGCTTGAAATCATCGCCGCCATTGTTTTTGCCATTGCCTTGCTGCACACCTTTTCGGCGCCGGTGTTTCTGCGCCTGGCGCACCGTAGCAAGCGCCATGGCGGACTGCTGCATCTGTTGGGCGAAGTCGAAGTCGTGTTCGGCTTCTGGGCGGCGATACTGCTGGTCCTGATGGCGTTGGCGGCATCCGGCGAGACGGCCATGGCCTACGCCGAGTCGCGCAATTACACTGAACCCGCCTTCGTGTTCGTGGTGATGGTCATCGCGGCGTCGCTGCCCGTGCTGACGGTCGTGATGCGCCTGGTCGAGCGCCTGGCGCGCCTGCTTCCGGTTCGCGACCAGACGGCCAAGGCCTGGCTGTGCCTGGCCCTGGTGCCCCTGGCCGGATCGCTGGTCACCGAGCCGGCCGCGATGACGATTGCCGCGATGATGCTGGCCCCGCAGGTGTTTCACCGCGAGATGCCGGAACGGCTGAAGTACCTGGCGCTGGGTGTCCTGTTCGTCAATATCTCGGTCGGCGGAACGCTGACGTCGTACGCGGCCCCGCCCGTCTTGATGGTGGCCTCGACCTGGGGATGGGACAGCGCTTTCATGTTCAGCCATTTTGGCTGGAAGGCGGCGCTGGCCGTCCTGATCAACGCCACGCTCGTGACCCTGGTGTTGCGCCCCTACCTGCGTTCGGGCGATGTGCTCTCGCTGAAGGCATCCGCCCCGCCCATGTCGCCACTCGTCATCGCCGTGCACCTGTTTTTCCTGGCCGCGGTCGTACTCAGCGCGCATCATCCGATCATCTTCCTGGGCCTTTTCCTGTTTTTCATCGGCTATACCCAGGCCTATAAAGCGCACCAGAGCCCGCTCATCATCAAAGAAGCGTTGCTGGTGGGTTTTTTCCTGGCCGGCCTGGTGGTGCTGGGCGGCATGCAGCAGTGGTGGCTGCAACCCATCGTCAGCGGACTCGAGCCCGACGTGCTGTTCATCGGCGCCCTGGCGCTGACGGCGATCACCGACAACGCCGCGCTGACCTACCTGGGCTCGCTCATCGACGGAATCTCCAGCCAGGCGCAGTACATGCTGGTGGCCGGCGCAGTCGCCGGCGGGGGGCTGACCGTCATCGCCAATGCGCCAAACCCCGCGGGCGTGGCGCTGCTTCGAGGAGGGTTCGCCAATGGCGCGGTGAGCATGCTGGGGTTGCTGATGGCTGCGTTGGGGCCCACGGCCATTGCGGCGGCGATGCTTTTCTTTCTTTGAGGCTGTGGGTGCCAACTCGGCAGGCTGGCGCGGCATCCTGCTTTCCGCGTTGCGACGCCGGGATTACCCGTAATAAGAAAAATCTCTCAATTCAGTGGGCATTTGTGATTATCGGCGGCCGGAACCGCCATGCTAATTTTTCCCTGCAGTTCAAGGATCGCTCCATAACACACAAGGGAATCACACCATGCACGCCGTGGGTAAAGCATGCCGCAAGGCAGGGATGGCATCGTCCGTTCGCAGCACGTTTCTGAAGTTGATGGCGCCGGCGCTGATCGCTGGCATGGTCCTCGGCGCGGCCGCCGCGCCGGCGCGGGCCGCGGATTTTCCGGGCGACAAGCCGATCAGCCTGGTCGTGCCGTTCCCCGCCGGCGGCGGTACCGACTTCATCGGCCGCCTGTTGGCGTCGGAGCTGGGCAAGGCGCTCAAGACCACGATCGTGGTCGAGAACAAGGGCGGCGCCAACAGCAATATCGGCACAGCCTACGTGACCCAGGCCCGGCCCGACGGCCACACGTTGCTGGTGTCGGGCGTGGGGATCGCCACCAATCAGGGCCTCTACAGCAAGCTGCCCTACAAGCTTGACCAGCTAGACCAGATCGCCATCCTCGCCTTCGGCGCGGATGTGCTCGTGACCGCGCCCGATTTCCCGGCGCAGACGCTGGCCCAGTTCGTCGACCTGGTGCGCAAGCAGCCCGGGAAGTACTCCTATGCCTCATCGGGCAACGGCACCACCGGCCACCTGGGCATGGAAATGCTCAAGCAGCGCGCCAAGCTCGATATCATGCATGTGCCCTATAACGGCGGTTCGGCCGCGATCAATGATGTGCTGGCGGGCCGCGTCGACGTGCTGTTCGTGAACCAGGACACGGCGTTGCCGCATGTCCGCGCTGGCAAGCTGCGCGCGTTAGCCATTGGCAGCGCCCAGCGCAATCCCACCTATCCTGATACGCCCACCGTGGCCGAGAGCGGCTATCCGGGCTTCTCGTCGGAGTACTGGTTCGGCCTGAGCGCGCCGGCTGGCTTGCCGGCACCGGTGTTCCAGCAATTGTTCCAGGCTACCCGCACCGCGATGCAGTCGCCCGCCATTCAGGAAAAGCTCGGCGCGGTGGGCCTGGTGATTCCGCCGCTCACCGATGGCAAGCAGTTCGTGACGCTGGTGGACGCCGAAGTGCGGAAATGGGGCGAGGTCGTGCGGGTGTCGGGCGCGCGTATCGATTGAGCCGGCCGCCCCGCGGTTCGGGTCAGCCGTGCCGGGCGCGATGACAGGAAGCAAGATCGGGGGACGCTCACGCGGCCCCTTTTTCATGCCTTGTCGGCGTGCGCGGGCGTGGCTTCGATAGGCGCCAGGAAGTTCAGGCGCGTGAGCGTGTCGCGCGTGATGTCCACGATCGAGTCGATGTGGGCGCCATGCGAAGCCGTGAGGTACGAGATATAGAAGCGCGCTGGGGGGATCGGAGGATCGGCGGGCAGGGCGCGCAGTACCCCCATGTTCAGCATGTCCTGCAGCAGCGGTACCGGCAGGATGCCGATGGCGTGGCCGGCTGCGATCAGGCGCGAGATGAGCGCAAGTGAATTGGTGGTGCTGGGGCCCGACATGTCGACGCCGCCTGAGGCCAGCCAGTTTTCGACCACGGTATAGAGGGTGGACGGCGGCGAGTGCGTGGCGATGTGATGGCCGCGCGCATGCTCAGCGCGGAATGGATCGGCCGTGATGTGCAAAGTGGGCGAGGCTACCCAATGAAACGTCATCCAGCCGATGAATACGTCGGTGACGGTGTCGCCCGTGGCCGGGTTGGTGAGCAGCGCCATGTCGAGTTCGCCCGCATTGAGCTTGCTGTTGAGCACCGAGCCCACGTCCACCGTCATCTCCAATGCCAGCGAGGGGTAGTGCTCCTTGAGTTGCGCGATCACCGCGGTCAGCCCGACATTGGCCGAACACTCATCCGCGCCCAGCCGCAGCTTGCCGCCCAGGCTGCGATCCTTGCCGAAATGTTCGAGCTGGCGGGTGCTGTGCAGCGCGCTTTCGGCGTGGCGCAACGCCGACTGTCCTACGTCGGTGAGGCTCACGCGCTGGCGCGAGCGGTCGAAGAGTTGCACGTCCAGCGCGCCTTCAAGCTCGCGGATGCGTGCCGATACGGCGGGCTGCGTCACGTGCAAATGGCGCGCGGCCGCGTGGATGCTGCCCAGCTTCGCCGTCCAGTAGAAGGCCTCGAGCTGGCTTAGGGTTATCCGCATGATAAGGAGTCTTTTTCAAACAGCGCCGAAACTTTGATTATTGGGCCGGAAAGCCTGCGTGATACCTTTTTTCCAACGGGTTTCGGCCCATCTCATTGTAGTGAAGACACACGATGTATCTGATTCATTCCTTGCCCGATGCGCTGCCAAGCGACGATCTGGCGCTGCTGCAGAAGGCTGAGCCGGCCACCATCGGCCATTTCCAGACCACGGGTTTCATGCGCAACGATATTCGCGCGCACCAGCGTGACGTGCGCATCGCAGGGACCGCGGTGACGGTTCGCATGCCGGGCAGCGATGGCGGCATTCTGCACCATGCCATGGCATGCGTGCGGCCGGGGGACGTGTTGGTGATCGACCGCTGCGGTGAGACTGTTACTGCCGCCTTCGGCGGCGCCATGGCGTACGCCGCCAGACAGGCGGGCGTGGCCGGCATCATCGTGGATGGGGTGGTCACCGACCTGGGCGAGCTGCGCCAGCATGGCATGCCGGTTTGGTCCAGGGGACCTTCGGTGATCACCACCAGGTTGCTCGGCCATGAAGGCGAGTTCTGCGGGACGATCCATTGCGGCGGCGTCACGGTGTGCGCCGGAGCCGCCGTGCTGGCTGACGAAAACGGCGTGCTGGTGCTTGAGCGCGGCGCCGTGCGCGCCGCAGCCCAGCGCGCGATCGACTTCCAGGCCCAGGAGCAGACCACGCTGGCGCGCTTGCGCGCCGGTGAGAAATTTCCCGATATCGTGGGCTCGCGCGCGCTGATCGAACGCGCCATCGCGGCTGTCCAAGGAGTGTGAAAATGAGCATCGACCTCGACATCACCGAACTCGCCCAGCGGCTGCGCCGCCGCGAACTGCGCGCCGAAGCGCTGGTGGGCGACTATCTGGCTCGCATCCGCGCGCTCGACCCCTGGCTGCACGCCTACGTGGCGGTCTATCCGGACGAGGCGCTGGACGCGGCGCGCGCCGCCGATCTCCAAATGGATCGGGGCATCTGGCTCGGCCCGCTGCACGGCGTGCCGATCGCACTGAAAGACCTGATCGACATCGCAGGCCGGCCAACCACCATCGGCTCGCCGATCCATGCCGAGACCATCGCCACGCGCACCGCGACGCTGGTCAGGCAACTGCAGCAGGCCGGCGCCATCATTTTGGGCAAAACGCACATGGTGCAATTCGCCATGGGCGCATGGGGCCCCAATCAGCATATGGGCACGCCGCGCAATCCCTGGGACGATGATGTGCACCGCATCCCGGGTGGCTCGAGCAGCGGCTCGGCGGTGGCGGTGGCTGGCCGCCTGGCGCCGGCCGCGATCGGCACCGACACCGGTGGCTCGGTGCGTGTGCCGGCCAGCTACTGCGGCATCACGGGCCTCAAGCCGACCGTGGGCCGCATATCGTCGCAGGGGGTCGTTACGCTGAGCCAGACCCTCGACAGCGTTGGCATTTTCGCCCACAGTGCCGCGGACGCGCGCCTGGTGTTTGACGCGCTAGTGCCGGCCGCACCCGGCGAATGGCGCGAGCCGCTCGACGCTTCACGCTTTGGCATCGCCGGCGCTACGCTCGGCCGACTGCCGGAGGCGTTCCTCGCCGACGTTACGACGGCCGTGCGACGCGCCTATGAGGAATCGATCGCGCTTTATCAAAGCCTGGGCGCGCAGATCGTGGAGATCACGCCCCCCGCGACGTTGGCTGAATTCAAGGCCGTGACCGGGGACATCATGATGACCGAGGGCGTGGCCTCGTTCGAGCGCGAGATGACCGATTTCTCGTTGCCGGTGGATGAGTCGGTGCGCCCGCGCCTGCTGGTAGGGCTGGACGTGCCGGCGGTGCGGTATCTGGCCGCGCTGCGCGAGCGCGACCGGCTGCAGGCGGAGATGCAAGGGCGCCTGCGGGGCGTGGCCGGTTTGCTCACGCCCAGCACGCTCACCACCGCGTTACCGCTTACCGAGATCGATCATGGCAATGCGCCGGTGCATTACACCCGCATCGGCAACCTGCTGCAGATGTGCGGGATATCGGTACCCAACGGCCGCGACGACGCCGGCCTGCCCACCGGCCTGCAGATTCTTTGCCCCGGCGGCGAAGACCGGCTTGCGCTGTACCTTGCCGAGGTGTTCCAGCGTCATTCGGATTGGCATCGCGAGCGCGCCGAGGCGCGGGCGCCGGCGAACGCGGACTGACACGCCGCCGCACTCGGGCACGCGCTGCGCGCGGCTCTTCTCGAAAACAGGGGGAATTATGAAATGCAGCACTTTGGCGGCGCTGCTGGCGGCCGTCGCGACCTCATTTGCCGCGGCCGGACCAGCCAGCGCCCAGTCGGGCGCCTTGCCCGCGACCCACTTCGCGGTGGTCGGTGGCGGTAGCCACAACTACACCTTCACAGCCGTCGAAAGGCCGTTTTGGGAGAAGACTGTGCCCCAAGCGTCAGGCGGCAAGGTCACGGCCGAGCTGATCGGCCTGTCGGAGAGCGGTCTAAAGGGCCCGGAGATCGTGCGGCTGTTGCGCGCCGGCGCGCTCGACGTGGGAATGGGCGTGTTTGCCTTCGTGAGCGGCGACGACCCGACTTTCGAAGGGGTGGACCTGGCGGGCATGGCGACCGATTTCGCCACCGCGCGCAAGATGGTCGCCGCCTACCGGCCCGTGCTGGAGCAGCGCATGCTCAAGCGCCACGGCGTGCGGCTCCTGGCCACCGTGCCCTATACGGCCCAGGTGTTCTTCTGCCGTGCGCCGGTGAATAGCCTGGCGGACCTGAAGGGGCGCAAGGTGCGCACGCGCGGCAGCAACATGGCCGAATACGTGCGCACGCTGGGCGCCGCGCCGGTGACAATTCCGTTCGCCGAGGTCATACCCGCCTTGCAGACGGGCGTGGTCGATTGCGCCGTCACCGGCATTGGCTCGGGCAACGCCGCGAAATGGTATGACGTGGCCAAGAACCTGTATCTGTTGCCGATCGACTGGTCCATCGGCTTCTACGCCATTGCCGAACGCCGCTGGCAGAAGCTCGATCCCGCGGTGCAGCAGTTCATGCTCGAGGAGGCGAAGGTGCTGGAGCAGCGCCTGTGGGACGAGACCGGCCGCGAGGGCGACTATGCGCTGGCTTGCAACACCGGGCAGGGCGAATGCCGCATCCACACCCAGGCTGACATGCAGGCCACGGCGCCCACCGAAGCCGAGCGCGCCACGCTGCGCGAGGTTGCGACGGACATGGCCAGCCGCTGGGCGCGGCGCTGCGGCGAGGAATGCGCCGCCAACTGGAGCGCGTCCGTGGGCAAAGCCCTGGGCGTGACGCTACGCTGATCTTCAAGGACATCTCATGACGACAGAAACGCATGGTTCGCTTCGCTTTCTCGAACGGGTGGCCCGCATCGGCGCCTGGATAGGCGGTCTCGGGCTGCTGCTCGTGTCTTGGCTCATCGTGATCGACTTGATCGCGCGCAAAGTCGCGGGCTTCTCGCTCGGTGGGGCGGACGAACTGGCTGGCTACACGCTGGCGGTGGCGAGTGCCTGGGCTTTTCCCATCACCTTGCTGCGCCGCTCGCACATTCGGGTCGACGTGGTCTACACCCATCTGCCCGCCAAGGCGCGCGTCGTGCTCGATCTGTTTGCGCTGGCGTGCCTGGGCGTGTTCGTGGGCACGCTGACCTGGCACGCATGGTTCGTGCTGGCCGATTCCATCGCCTTCCAGTCGGTGTCCAACACGCCGCTGCAGGTGCCGCAGTGGATTCCGCAGTCGCTCTGGTTCGCCGGCTACGCGTTCTTCCTGCTCACCATCGTGGTCCTTGGCGCCAGCGCGCTGGGCCGCGTGATGCGCGGCCGCTGGCAGGCGGTCAATGCGCTGATCGGCATCCATTCGGTGCAAGAGGGTATTGAAGAAGAAACCGCCGACGCACTCGTGCCGGCGCGCACACAACCCCAGGACTGATCCATGTTGATAATGACGATTTCCATGCTGCTCGGCCTGCTGGCGCTGAGCGTGACGGCGGCGGCCACTGTGGGCCTGCTGGGTATGAGCCTGGCCGGCGCGTATTCGCCCCTGAAACTGAGCAACGCCATCGGGGAACTGGCCTGGGGCACCAGCGCCGAATTCCTGCTGGTGGCGATTCCGCTCTATGTGCTGATGGGCGAGCTGCTGGTGCATTCCGGCGTGGCAGGCCGCATGTATGGCGCCGTGTCCAAGTGGGTGTCGTGGCTGCCGGGCGGGCTGATGAACGCCAACATCGGCGCCTCGGCCCTGTTCTCGGCCACCAGCGGATCGAGCGTCGCCACCTCCGCCACGATCTCCACGCTGGCGCTGCCGGAGCAGCGCAAGGCGGGCTACAACGCGCCGCTTTTCCTGGGTTCGATCGCGGCAGGCGGTACGCTGGGCATCCTGATCCCGCCGTCGATCAACATGATCGTGTATGCGCTGATCGCAAACGTGTCGGTGCCCAAGCTCTATCTGGCCGCCACGCTGCCGGGCGTGCTGCTCACCCTGCTGTTCGTCGGGCTGATCGTGGGCCTGTGCGTGTGGCGGCCGGGCCTGGCCGGCAAGCGCCCAACGGTGAGTTGGAATGAGCGCATCGCCGCGTTGCCGCACCTGCTGCCACCGCTCGCGATCTTCGCGCTCGTGATCGGCGTGATCTACGGCGGCATCGCCACAGCCAGCGAGTCGGCCGCGCTCGGGGTGGTGGCCGCCACGGTGCTGTGCGCCTGCAAACGGGTGCTAAGTTGGGCGATGTTGGGCCGCGCCTTCGAAGCCACGCTGCGCACTACCGGCATGATCATCTTGATCACGCTGGCGGCGTTCTTCCTGAACTTCGTGCTGTCCTCGATCGGTCTCACCACGTTGCTGGTGAATGCCATGACCAGCCTGGACCTGCCGCCGCTGGGCATGATGCTGGCCATCATCCTCTTCTACATCCTGCTCGGCTGCTTCATGGACACGCTCGCCATGCTGGTCACCACCGCGCCACTCACCGTGCCCATCGTGGTGGCGCTGGGTTACGACCCGATTTGGTTTGGCGTGATGCTGATCGTGTTGTGCGAAATGGGCCAGCTCACGCCACCCTTCGGCATGAATCTGTTCGTGGTGCACAGTGTGCGCGGCCAGGGCAGGTTCATGGACGTCGTGGTGGGCGTGCTGCCGTTCCTCGCCATGCTGTTGCTGATGATCGTGTTGCTGCTGGCCGTCCCACAACTGGCGCTCTGGCTGCCGGGCCAGATGTCGACCCTCTGAGCAACTCACCGCGAAGCCTGGTTATCGATTGTGCTCAGCCACCAGCACCGGCTTCTCCCGATACCGCTCCGGAAACGTCTTGGCCAGATTCTCCACCTTCGGAATGTCATTGATCACGATGTACAGGCTGTTCGGGTTGCGCACCAGATAATCCTGGTGGTAGTCCTCGGCAGGGTAGAACGCCTGCAGCGGTTCCAGCGTGGTCGCCAGCGCCTTGGGGTAGACCCCCGACTTATTGAGCTGGGCGATGTAGGCTTCGGCCACCTTGCGCTGGCTGTCGTTGGCGGGGAATACGGCGGAACGGTATTGGGGGCCGTGGTCCGGGCCCTGGCGATTGAGCTGGGTCGGGTCGTGGGCGACCGAGAAATAGATCTGCAGCAGCTGGCCATAGCTGATCTGGCGCGGGTCGTAGGTGATCTCGACGGCTTCGGCGTGGCCGCTGCGTCCGCCGCTGACGGCGTTGTAGTTGGCCGTGGCGGCCTGGCCGCCGGCGTAGCCGGAGACGGCGTTGCTGACGCCTTTGACGTGCTGGAAGACGGCCTGCACGCCCCAGAAGCAGCCGCCGGCGAGGATGGCCTTTTCCTGCGTGGCGGCCTGGCCCGCGGGAGCCGTGGTCAGGTCCGCGGCGGGCGGGGGAATGATGAAGGCGCGTTCCGCGGCGGGCGCGGGGGCCGAGGCCAGCAGGCCGGCGGTGGCGGCCAGCGCCGCGCAGAGGCGGCGGATCGTGGGATGCTTGGACATGGTGCGGGGATCCTGTGTAGGTTGCGGGCCGCGGGTCAGGCCTGCGGGGCGAAGGTCATGGCCACGCCGTTCATGCAATAGCGCAGGCCGGTGGGGCGTGGGCCGTCATCGAATACGTGGCCCAGATGGCCGCCGCAGTTGGCGCAATGCACGGCGGTGCGGACCATGCCGAAGCTGTGGTCGCGCGTCTCGCCGACCGCGCCGGGCAGGGGTTGCCAGAAGCTGGGCCAGCCGGTGCCGCTGTCGAACTTGGTGGACGAGGAGAACAAGGGGTGTGCGCAGCCCGCGCAGGCGAAGGTGCCTGGGCGGTGCTCGTCGTTGAGCGGGCTGGAGTAGGGGCGTTCCGTGCCGTCGCGGCGCAGCACCTGGTACTGCGCCTGCGTCAGCCGTTCGCGCCATTGCGCGTCGGTGAGCGTGTAGGGAAAGGTCGCGGCCGGCTTAGGCGCGGCCGGCGAGGCCGCTTGCGCCAGACCGCTGCGCGCGGCCAGCAGCGGAGCCAGGCCCGCGGCGGCAGCGGCCGCGCCGCCCAGGCCCAGGAAATGTCTGCGGTTCAAGTTCATGGCGATTTCCGTGCGGGTTGCGTTCAGGCGGGGGGCTGCAAGGGCGGCCCCCGCCCGGGATCACTTCTGCATGCCGTCCTTGGACATGCCGTCCTTGCCCATCGTGCCTTTCGACATGGAATCCTTGGACATGGAATCCTTGGACATCGACCCCTTGGACATCGAATCCTTGGACATGGAATCCTTCGACATCGAATCCTTCGACATCGACCCCTTCGACATCCCGTCGCGCGACATCGAGTCCTTCTTCATGCCGTCCTGCGCGGGCGCTTCTTTCGACATGCCGTTCTTGGTCATGCCGTCCTTGCTCATGGTGTCGGCGGCGTGGGCGGCCGCGGCGCCGAAGGCCAGGCACAGGGACAGAGCGGCGGTGGTCAGTTTCTTCATGATGCTTTCCTTTTGACAGTGGGAAAAAGACAGAATTCACCTAGCTTCCGCCGAACCAGTTGTAGCCCTGGTCCTCCCAGTAACCGCCCGGGTAGGTGTTGGTGACGAAAATCGCCTGGATGTGCTTGGGGTTTTTGTAGCCAAGCTTGGTGGGCATGCGCAGCTTCATGGGGAAGCCGTATTCAGGGGGCAGCGTCCGGCCGTCGTAGGTGAGGGCCAGGATGGTCTGCGGGTGCAGCGCGGTGGGCATGTCGATGCTGGTGTAGTAGTCGTCGGCGCACTTGAAGCCGACGTACCTGGCGGACAGGTCCGCGCCCACGCGCTTGAGGAAGTCCGAAAACGGCACGCCGCCCCATTTGCCGATGGCGCTCCAGCCTTCGACGCAGATGTGCCGCGTGACCTGGTCCACCTGCGCCATGGCGCGCAGTTCGTCCAGGCGCCAGCGGCGCTTGTCGGCGACCAGGCCGGTGACTTCCAGGCGGAACGCGTCTTCGTCCACCTGCGGCACGTCGTCGATGCCGTAGAAGGCATTGAAGGGAAAGGGCCGCGTGATCATGGATTCGGGGTAGGTCGGCGCGAGCTTGGTCGGATCGAAGATCCAGCCTTGCACGCGGTCGTTGAAGCGGGACACGGCCGAGAGCGCCTGCTCGACGTGTTCGTCGTCGGACAGCGAGCATCCGGACAGCATGGCCAGGCCGCCCAGCGTCAGCCCGCGCCGCAGGAAGGCGCGTCGCGCGGGCTGCTCCACGCGTTTGTCCAACAGTTTTCCGGCTTCGCGCAGGATGGCGGGGCCGTCCAGGCCCGGCAGCGGGGGGCGTCGCTTTTCGCTCATGAATGGCTCCTTATTTGCCGCGGATCATGGCGAGCAGGCTGCGGGGCACCAGCGCGACCATCGCCAGGTGGACAGCGACGAACGCCACCAGCAACGCCATCGCGACGAAGTGCACGCGGCGCGCGGCTTCGTAGCCGCCCATCAGCTCGCGCAAAAGGTCGAATTGCACGGATTTCCACAGCACCAGCCCGGACAGGATCAGCACGGCGATATCGGCCATGACAAACAGATAGGCCAGGCGCTGCACCTGGTTGTAGCGGCGCGGATCCGCGTGGGACAGCCTGCCGCGCAGGGCCGAGACCAGGTCGCGCGCGACGCCGCCCGCGCTGACGGGCAGGAACTTGCGCCACAGGCGGCCGGTGGCGATGTTCATCGCCAGGTAGAACAGGCCATTGAAGAACAGCAGCCACATGCCGGCAAAGTGCCACTGCAGCGCGCCGCCCAGCCATCCGCCCAGCGTGATGCCGTTGGGAAACGTGAACGCGAAGAAGGGCGCGGCGTTGTAGATGCGCCAGCCGCTCATCACCATGATGACCACGGCCAGCGCATTCAGCCAATGCGCCACCCGCAGCCAGGCGGGGTGGATGGGCGCGTTCTGTGGCGGCAAGTCGTCGATTGCGGGTCGAGCCAGCATGGCGGTCTCCGGTGGGGGGGCTGTCGTTGGAGGCATTCTTGCCCCGCGCCAATATCGAAGTCCTCACGCAAAGTTAAATTAAATGTGAACTTTCACCCCCGCCGATTGGCGACAATAGGCGCATCGATCACGCCCCAGGTAGCCCCATGGATACGCCCCGCCGCGTACTGATAGTTGAAGACGACGCCCACATCGCGGAACTGCTGCGCCTGCACCTGCGCGACGAGGGCTATGACGTCGAGCACGCGGCCGACGGCGACGCGGGCATGCGCATGCTGGAAGAGGGCGGCTGGGACGCGCTGGTCCTGGATCTGATGCTGCCCGGCATCGACGGGCTGGAAATCTGCAAGCGCGCGCGCGCGATGGCGCGCTATACGCCCATCATCATCACCAGCGCGCGGTCCAGCGAGGTCCACCGCATCCTGGGCCTGGAGCTGGGCGCGGACGACTATCTGGCCAAGCCGTTTTCGATGCTGGAGCTGGTGGCGCGGGTGCGCGCGCTGCTGCGCCGCAGCGACGCCATCGAGCGCAATGCGCGCCTGGATGCCGGCAGCCTGGCTGTCCACGGCGTGTCGATCGATCCGATCGCCCGCACGGTGGACGTGGACGCGCGCCGCCTGGACCTCACGCCCCGCGAGTTCGACCTGCTGCATTTCTTTGCGCGGCATCCGGACAAGGTGTTTTCGCGCATGGACCTGTTGAACCAGGTGTGGGGCTATCAGCACGAGGGCTACGAACACACGGTCAACACGCACATCAACCGGCTGCGCACCAAGATCGAGGCCGACCCCTCCAACCCGCAGCGCATCCTGACCGTGTGGGGGCGAGGGTACAAATTTTCGGCGGCCCCGGGGGGACAGTCATGAAACGTTTCACGCTGACCCAGCGCCTGTCTGGCGTCTTCGCCTTGCTGCTGCTGGCGTGCTGCGGGGCGTCGGCCTGGCTGCAGATCGCCGCCAATTCGCGCTACGAACAGGAGGTCGTGCAGCGGCTGTCGAGCGGGCTGGCC
The DNA here is from genome assembly GCF_900108985.1 of Achromobacter sp. NFACC18-2. NCBI lineage: Bacteria > Pseudomonadati > Pseudomonadota > Betaproteobacteria > Burkholderiales > Alcaligenaceae > Achromobacter > Achromobacter sp. NFACC18-2. Next base: position 32,177 of record NZ_FNYM01000001.1, read on the forward strand.
CAGCACATCGCCGGGTCCACCGAGCTGATGGACGCCGGCGGCTGGAAGCCCGGCGCCGTGCGGTCGCTGTTCGACATGCTGATGGCGGTGAATCCGGCCGTCGAGGTCTACCTGCTGGCCAGCGACGGACGCATCGTGGCCGATGCCGCGCCGCCCGGGCAGATCAGGCGCGACCGGGTGGATCTGGGCCCGGTGCAGCGCCTTCTGGCCGGGGGGATGCTGCCCATTGCGGGCGACGACCCGCGCAGCCTGGACGCGCAGAAAGTGTTCAGCGCCGCGCCGGTGCGCGTGGACGGCCGCGAGCAAGGCTACGTCTACGTGGTGCTGCAGGGCCAGGCGCATGATGCGCTGGCGATGGATGTGTCGCGCAGCTCGGTGCTGCGCACGACGCTGTGGTCGATCGCGCTGGTGGCCTTGCTGGGACTGGTGGCGGGCCTGGCCGCGTTTGCGCTGATCACGCGGCCGTTGCGCGCCCTGACGCGCGCGGTGCGCGCCTTCGATGGCGACGAAGGCCAGGCCCTGGCCGCGCTGGCGCCGCCGGACGAGCTGGCGGCGCGCGGCGGCGACGAGATCGCGGTGCTGCGGCGCACGTTTGCGCAGATGGGGCAGCGGATCTCCGAGCAGTGGCGCGAACTGACACGTCAGGACCAGCAGCGGCGCGACCTGGTCGCCAATATTTCGCACGACCTGCGCACGCCGCTCACGTCCCTGCATGGTTATCTGGAAACGCTGCGCCTGAAGGACGAGTCGCTGGACCCGGCCGAGCGCCGCCGCTACCTGGACATCGCGCTGGCGCAAAGCCGCAAGGTCGGCCGGCTGGCGCAGGAACTCTTCGAACTGGCGCGGCTGGAGTCGGGGCTGGTGCGGCTGGAGCCCGAGACGTTCTCGCTGCCCGAACTGGTGCAGGACGTGATCCAGAAGTTCGAACTGGCCGCCGAGGCGCGCGGCCAGCGGCTGACGACGGCCATCGCGCAGGCGCTGCCGCCGGTGCGCGCGGACCTGGGGCTGATCGAGCGCGTGCTGACCAATCTGCTGGACAACGCCATCCGCCACAGCCCACCGGGCGGGCGGATCGAATTGCAGCTTGGCGTGTCGCGCAACCGGGTGCAGGTCCAGGTCAGCGATTCCGGCACCGGCATTCCGGAGGAACTGCGCGCGGGGCTGTTCACGCGCGCGTCGGCGCTGAACAGGGGACCTGGCGACGCTGGCGGGCTGGGCCTGGTGATCGTGCAGCGCATCCTGCAACTGCATCAGAGCGAGATCCGGCTGGTCGACGGGGCGGCCGGCGGCGCGGTGTTCCAGTTCGACCTGGCGGCGGGAAACCCGGCCTAGGGGCGGGGGGCCTCGTGGGCGCCGGGGCCGGGGGTCTGGCCGGGCGGGTGGCCTGCGTCCTGCGTGTCGTTCTGTTGGTCGTTCTGTCTGTCGTCCTGTCTGTTGCCCTGCATGTCGTCCGGCAGGTTGTCCGGCACGCGCCGGACCACGCCGCGCACGGCGTCCACCGCCAGCATGTCCCCCGTGGCGACGCCTTGCAGGATGCCCTGCACGTTCACCACGGCCGGAACGCCGAATTCGCGCGCCACGATGGCGGCGTGCGACAGGTAGCCGCCGGCTTCCATCACCACCGCGCCCGCGCGCAGGAAAAGGGGCGTCCACGCAGGGTCGGACGACGCCGCGACCAGGATGCCGCCGGCAGGCATGGCCAGGCCCTCGTCCGGCGTGCGGGCAACGAACGCCCGGCCGCGAGCGTGTCCGCCCGCCACCGGCGTGCCGCGCCACGAATCGCCGGGCGCTGCCCCGGGCGGGGGCGTCTGCGGTACGCCAACCCGCACGCCAACCGCCGCGTCGCCGGTGGCGTATTCGGTGATGACATCGGGGTCCGGCAGCGCGGCCCAGGCCTGCAGTTGCTCGCGTCGTGCCGCCGCCCGCCGGCCCAGGGCGGCGGCGGATATCCGGCCGTCCGCCAGCGCGAAGATTTCGGCGGCGTTCAGATGGAAGATGTCGTCCGGGACGGCCAGCCCGTCCGGGCCGGCGGTGCGCCGGCCCAGTTCCCGCGCGATTCTGCGGGCCACGGCCAGATAGGCCACGAGCACGCTGCGCGCGGCCTCGCGCTGGTTGCCTTCCAGGCGGGACGCGGCCAGCAGTTTGGCGGCCAACGGCCGTTGCCAGAAGGGCAAGGCGCGGCGCACGCGCTGCCATGCCTGCCGCGCCGCGTCGGCCTGCCGCGCGCGCAGCGCGGCGGGGTCGGCGCCGATCAGGTTCAACACGCTGTTCAGCAGGTAGCCCGGCGCTTCGCGCCAGCGCGGATTGCGTAGATACGTCTCGTAGACGGCGCGGTGGCCATAGCGGCGCAGAAAGTCCGCAAACGCCGTCTTGAACGGGCTGCCGTCCGGGAGGGCAGCCTGCCACGCGGCGCTGTCGCGCCCCGGCGCACGCAGCCAGGCAAGCGCCGGGGCGTCGTCCGCGGCCAGTTGCGCCAGCCGCATGAGCGCGTAGCCTTGCTCGGCGGTCACGCTGGGATCGCCGCCCGCCATCAGGGCGGCGGTCAGCGCGTGGCCTTCGCCGGGGGCGGCGCGCTCCACCATTTCCAGCAGCTTGGATAGCGCGCCGCCGCCGGAACCCTGCAGGAAAAACAGCTCATCGGCGGCCAGCACGGTCTGGAACTGTTCGCGCAGTTGGGCGCCCAGGGCGGCATTGGAAGCGGGCAGCGGCGCATCCAGCCATGCCTGCGCGCGCGCCATGAACCGGGGCAGGTCTGCAGCGGCCTGGCGGCGCAACGGGGCGGCCCGGCGCAGATAGCGCACGAGGCGCAGGCCATGGCGCAGGCGCTGCGCAGCGGTCAGGGGCGGCACGCGGATCTCGGGCTGCGGGCCGCCCAGCAAGGCATTCATGTCGCGCGGCTTGACCCCCAGCGCGTCGTAGCCCACCCATTGGATGACCGACGCGTTCAGGTAGGCGCGGCCCTGGAACAGTGCCGCGAGCCGCACGCCGGGCAGCGTGCCGTAGCCGCTCAATTCAAAACCGCAGGTGAGCATGCGCTGCGCCATGACGCGGCCCGCGTCCCATTCCAGCGCCGACATGGCCTGCGGCAGCACCTCGCGGGTGTTGCCGCGCGACCAGTAATCGGGCTGGTTTTGCAGCGCGGGATAGGTGCGGCGGGCGGAGGCGGTGACCGGCCGGGCCTGGACGATCCAGAACCGCTCGCCGTCCCAGGCCCACTCGATGTCGTAGCCCCGGCCGCCGTAGTCCAGCGCGCGGGCGGCGTCGCGGGCAATGTCGCCCAGGGCCTCGGCCTGCGCGTCCGTCAGCACGGCCCGCGCGGCGACCGCGTCGGGCGTGGCGGCCAGGCGGGTGCCGCGCGGGACAGGCTGCGTCGCGTGGCGCTTGGCGCCGATGCGCCGGGCCACCAGCGGCCAGGCCTGGCGCAGGGTGTGTTCACGCAGGCGGTACTCGTCGCCCTCGGCCTGGCCGTTCACAAGGGATTCGCCCAGGCCCCAGTTGGCGTGGATGATCATCTCGTCGTGGCGGCCGGTGGCGGGATCGATGGTGAAGACGATGCCCGAGGCCGCCGCCTCGATCATCGGCATCACCACCACGGCCATGCCGCCCGCGTCGCTGTCGGTCAGGCCGAGGCGCTGGCGGTAGGCCTGGGCCTGGGGCGTCCACCGCGAATCCCAGATGCGCCGCAGCGCCTCCTGCGCCGCGTCCGGTCCGCGCACATTCAGGCACGAGAGATGGATGCCGGCGAACGACGCGCCCGCGGAATCTTCCTGCGGCGCCGACGAGCGCAACGCCAGCGGGCGGTCCAGCCAGCCGCGGGCGTGCAAGGCCTCGACCAAGGCCTGCACGGCGCCGGGGGGCAGATCCTGGCCGGGCCGATGCGCGCGGCTGGCCTGCGCGGCCAGCACGAAGCCGTCGGGCACCGGCACGCCGAATTGGGCCATGCGGCCCAACTGCCATCCTTTGCCGCCCGCCGCTTGCGGGCCGGCGTGGGCCGCCGCCGCCCAGTCCAGCACCAGGGCGGTCATGCCGCGCGCCGGTCGACGCCGTCCATGAAAAGGGCGATCGCGGCGTCGAACTCCGTCTTGAGCGACGCGCCGGGCTGGTCCAGCCAGCGCAGCAGGGCGCCCAGGTAGAGAAACTGCAGATGGTGAGCCAGCAGATCCGCGGCCAGGTCGGACCGCGCCTGGCCCGCAGCCTGCGCGTCCTGGATCAAGGCGGCAAAGATGGCCTGCATGCCGCTGCGGGGGGAGCGCGCGTCGTCGCGTCCGCCCGGCTGCACCGTGGCAAGGCGGTAGCGCAGATAGGGGCCCAGGTAGGCGCGATGCGATTCGGACCAATGCGCCGAGGCATGCAGCAGGCGCGTGAGCCGCGCGGCAAGCGTGGGCAGCGCTTTCAATGCGGGCCCCAGGCCGGCCAGCGACGCCGCCAGTTCGCCGTGGAAGCGGTGCGCCAGCAGGGCTTCCTTGACGGGGAAATGGTTGTAGAGGGTGCCCTTGGACACGTCCGCCTGCGCCGCAATCTGTTCCATCGTCACCGCGTCGTAGCCCAGCGTTTCGAACAGGCGCCACGCGGTCTGGGTCAGATGAGACAGGGTCTGCTGGCGCTTGCGCTCGCGGCGGCCGGTGTCGGCGGCGTCGGCGTCGGGAAAAACGGGCATGGCGTCGGGCATGGAGGATCCAATTATTAGACGGCGTAGAAAATTATACGACGTCTAATAATTTGCGAGATGCCCGCCGGCGGTGGGCCGCCGCACCGGTGGTAGCGGGCGGCCCCCGCAGGCGCCGCTTCACGCGGCCGCCGCCACCGCCTGCGGCTTCACCCGCACGGCCCGCAGCACGCCGACCACCAGGCAAGCAATGCCCACCAGCGTCAGCGGCGCCGGCATGCTCCCGCGCAGGATGAACGCATAGGCCAGCGCCGCCAGGGTTTCGAACACGATGAGCTGGCCGGCCAGCGCCGTGGGCAGCCGCTGGCTGGCTTCGTTCCAGCACAGGGTGCCCAGCCAGGACGCGAACAGGCCGATGGCGATCATCAACCCCAGAAACACGTCGGGGCGAGGCCCCAGCGGCATGTCGAACTCGCTGCCGGCGGCCGCCATGCCGATCCACAGCAGGCCGTAGCCCGCCAGCGCCAGCGGCAGCGTGGCCACGCCCTGCGCGGTGGCCCAGGTGCGCGGACTGCGGCCGGGATGGTTGCGCAGCCAGTCGGCATTGCGCAGCGGATACCACGTCCAGCACGCCACCGCGCCCAGCGCGAGCAAGGCGCCGAGCGCGTGGCGCGACATGTCGGCATCCGCCTCCTGGCGCAGCGCCTGCAACTCCACCTGGTTGACGCAGGCGATGCCGAGCGCGATGAGCCCCAGCGACGGGGCCAGCCGCCGCCACGGCAACCGGCCGTCGCGGCGCGCGTTGCGCAGGTTGGCGCTGATGGCGATGACCACGGGCAGGGTGCCGATGATCATGGTCGGCACCGGTCCGCCGGCGCGCTGGATGGCGCTGGCCAGGCACAGGTAATACAGCAGGTTGCCGATGGCGGCGAGCTTGAGCGCCTCGATCCAGTCCGCGCGCGTCAAGAGGCGCAGGTTGCGGCGGTCCAGCCAGGCGAGCGGCAGGGCGATGAGGCCGAACGCGAGGTAGCGCGCCACGGATTGCAGCGCGGCCGGATACTCCGGCAGCAGCAGCGGACCGATGAACACCAGCCCCCACATCAGGCCGGCGGCCAGGGCGTAAAGGGTTCCAGCCCACATACGGTGCACTCCAGGTCTTGAATGCGGCCAGTCTAGCCAGGAGCGGGGGGCCGAATCTTGTACCAGATTGCGGCGTCGGCGGCGGGGCGTGCACCGGCAGCCACGCTTCTATTAGCCGCGCACCTTTTACCCGCGCACCTGTTTCTGATAGCGCGACGGCGTGACGCCGTAGCGGCGCGAAAACGCGCGCGTGAGATGCGCCTGGTCGGTCAGCCCGGCAGCCAGCGCCACCTGGGCCGGCGCCACGCCTGCCGCCAGCAGGCGCTTGGCCTCGTACAGCCGCAGCGCCATCAGCATCTGCTGCGGCGTGGCGTGGTGATGCGCCTGGAAGCTGCGCAGGAAATGGAAGGGGCTCAGCCCGGCCACCGCGGCCAGCTCGTCCAGCGTCAGGCGGCGCGACAGGTTCGCGTGCAGGTAGTCGATGACCGGCGCGAAGCGGGGCGCGCCTTCGGCCGCGGCGGGACGCGGCACGCCGGCGTGGCGGCGGAATTCGCCCAGCAGCGCGAACAGCGCGCTGTCGAATGCCAGCGGCTCGGATGCGTGCCACAGCGTATCGAGCAGCGCGGTGACGCGCTGCGCCCCGGCGGCATCGCGGCCCACGGCGGCGGCGAACCACCAGCCGGTTTCCCCGGTCACCCGCGCGGCGACGTCCGGATCGATATAGGCCATGCGGTAGCGCCAGCCGCCTTCGGTTTCGGCGCGTCCGGTGTGTAATTCGTCGGGGTTCATCGTCACCAGCGAGCCGGGGGGCGCGAGGTGCTCGGCGCCGCGGTAGCGGAAGCGTTCGACGCCGGATTCGATGGCGCCCAGTCCGAACGCCTCGTGCGTATGCGGTTCGAAGGCGTGGCGGACGATGTGGGCGCGGTACAGCTCCACCCCGGGCTGGTGGGCCGCGCGGCGAAACTGCGCGCGGTCACCGGGATGGTCGAACGCCGCCGGCACGCCCGTGAGGGGCGGCGCGGCGGGATCGGGCGTGGCGGCGGCGCGTGGCATGCCTGGGATTTAAGCACGCCACGTCGGGCCCCATCATTCCTCCGGCGCCGCGGCCATGTCGCGGGCCCGCGCCAGCAGCAGTTCGCGCTCGCGGGCGTTGCGCGTCATGCCGGCCGCGCGCTCGAATTCCTCGCGGGCTTCGGCCCTGCGGCCCAGCCGGGCCAGCAGGTCGGCGCGCACGCTGGGCAGCCAGTGATAGTTGGCGAGTGACGGGTCCGCCGCCAGTTCGTCGACCAGATCCAGCCCGGCCTGCGGGCCGTATGCCATGCCGACGGCGACGGCGCGGTTCAGCGCCACCACCGGCGACGGCGCCGCCTGGGCGAGCGCATCGTACAGGGCCACGATGCGCGGCCAGTCCGTTTCCGAGGGTGTGCGGGCGCGGGCGTGGCAGGCGGCCAGTTCGGCCTGCAGGGCATAGGGGCCGCGCGCGCCGCCCAGCGCCTCGACGCGCGCCAGCGCCGCCAGCCCGCGCCGGATCAGCAGCGGATCCCAGCGCCGGCGGTCCTGGTCCATCAGCAGCACCGGCCGGCCCGCGGCATCGGTGCGCGCATGCAGGCGCGACGCCTGCAGCTCCATCAGCGCGACCAGCCCGTGCACGTCGGCCTCGTCGGGCGTCAACTCTGCCAGGATGCGGCCCAGGCGCAGCGCTTCGTCGCACAGGCCGGGGCGCATCCAGTCCTCGCCCGACGTCGCCGAATAGCCTTCGTTGAAGATCAGGTAGATGACCTCCAGCACCGAGGCCAGGCGGGGCGCCCGGTCCGCGGCCTTGGGCACCTCGAAGGGCACGTTGGCCGCGGACAGCGTGCGCTTGGCCCGCACGATGCGCTGGGCGATTGTCGATTCCGATGCCAGGAAGGCGCGCGCGATCTCGGCCGTGGTCAGCCCGCCCAGCAGGCGCAGCGTCAGCGCCACGCGGGCCTCGGTGGACAGCAGCGGGTGGCAGGCGGTGAAGACCAGCCGCAGCAGGTCGTCGCCGATGTCGTCCTGACGCGCCGCATCCAGCGCGTCGACGAAATCGGGCTCCACGTCAGCCTGCAAGGCCTCCAGTTCGTGGCCGATCTGCGCGTGCTTGCGGGCGTGCAGCGCATCCAGCCGCAGGCGGTCGCGCGCGCGGTTCTTCGCGGTGGTCATCAGCCATGCTCCGGGATTGTCCGGCACGCCCGTCTGCGGCCAGCGTTCCAGGGCCGCGACCAGGGCATCCTGCGCCAGTTCTTCGGCCAGTCCCACGTCGCGCACGAGGCGCGCAACGCCGGCAATGACGCTGGCGGCCTCGATCCGCCAGACCGCCTCGATGGCGCGATGCGTGGCCGCCTGCGTCATGCGCCAGCCGCTTCGCCCGGGACCATGTACGCCAGTTCCCAGATGTGCCCGTCCAGGTCCTCGAAGCCGTGCGCGTACATGAAGCCGTGGTCCTGCGGCGCACGCGGCGCCGTGCCGCCCGCCGCCACCGCGCGCGCGACCAGGTCGTCGACCTCGGCCCGGCTCTCGCAGGACAGGCAGACCAGCACTTCCGTGCTTTGGGTGGCATCGGCCACCGGCTTGCCGGTGAAGCCCTGGAAGAAGTCCTTCACCAGCAGCATGACGTAGAGGTTGTCGCCGACGACCATGCAGGCGCCCTGGTCGTTGGTGAAGTCGGGATTGAAGTCGTAGCCCAGCTTCCGGAAGAATGCCTGGGACTTCTGCATGTCGGCGATGGGAAGGTTGACGAAAATCTGCTTGTGCATGGCGTGTCTCGCTTTGTGTGGGGGGGCGTTTGGGTCTGCGTCTGCGTTGCGCGGGAGGCTGGCGGCTTCAGTGGCTGGGCGAGGGCATCTGGCGGAAGCGCTCGACCTGCGGGCTGGGCTCGAAATCCTCCAGCTCGAACACCTGGCGCACCTCGATCTCGCATGCCTGGCCGGGGAAGGGCGACGGAAAGCGCATCGCCCATTGCATCGCCTCTTCGCGCGAGCGCACCTGGATCATGGTGTAGCCGGCGATCAGTTCCTTGGTCTCGGCGAATGGCCCGTCGATAAGCCGGCGTTCGCCGCCGCCGTCATAGCGCACGCGCCAGCCCTTGGACGTGGGCTGCAGTCCATTGGCGTCCAGCAGCACGCCGGCCTTGACCAGGGCTTCGTGGTAGGTCGCCATCGCGGCGAGCAGGCTGTCGTCCGGCATCTTGCCGGCTTCGCTGTCGGGCGTGGCCCGAACGAGGATCATGAATCGCATCGGTGTGATCTCCTGGATCGATGGGCAAGTCCCGGAAGGGGGACTTGTATTGCATCGACGAACGGCGCGGCTGCGGATCGACAAGGTTTTTGTGACCCCAGGGTAAACACTAGGTCAAACGGGGGCGCTTCGCAGTTGGTTACGAAGATCCAGCCCTTGTTGCAGGCGCCTTCCCTACACTCGCAAGCTTTCCAAACGCCTGAAGCCACGATATGAAAATCCTGTGCAGCCTTGCCCTTGTTGCCTCCTTGTTGTCCGGCTGTGCCGTGTACACGCCGCAAGGGTCTGTCGTCGTCGACCCGCATGATGGCGGCGGCCGCGGGGGCTTCTGTCCGCCCGGACAGGCCAAGAAGGGCAATTGCTGAAGCAGCCGCGTGTCCGCGTGGTGAAGCCGGGCTGGCATCCCCCCACAGACGCTACAGGAAGCAGGGCCCCAGCTCCCTGACCTCGACCGTGGCCCATTGCGCCGCCGGGCATTCGGCGGCCAGGGCCAGCGCCTCTTCGCGCGAGTCGCAGGTCAGGAGGAAGAATCCGCCAATCATCTCCTTGGCCTCGGCATAGGGGCCGTCCACGATCTGCCGTTCTCCGTCGCGCACGCGCAGGCGCGCGCCTTCGGCCTCGGATTTCAGGGATTCGGCGCGGGCGAGCAGGCCGCGCGATTGCAGGGATTCGGCGTAACGCAGCATCTGCGCATAGGCCTCGCGGCCTTCTTCGGGCGTGCGCTGGGCGCGCTGGCCCACCGGTTCTACGATCAGAAGCAGGTAAGACATGGAGACTCCCGGGGCGGACTGCGGACGCCGCGAGCGGCGGGTCCGCTAGGTTAACGCCGATCCCCGCGTGCGCGCCACGGCGCCGAGGCGCGGCGGCGTCATTCTTCCTGGAAGATCGATTCGATCGCGGTGCCGAACACGCGGGCGATGGCGAACGCGAGCGGCAGGCTCGGATCGTAGCGGCCCGTTTCGATGGCATTGACCGTCTGGCGCGACACGTCCAGACGCTCGGCCAGCGCGGCCTGGCTCCAGCCGCGTTCGGCGCGCAATTCGCGGATGCGGTTTTTCATCGATGGCGCAGCGTTTGGACGAGGGTCGTGCATGCCCAGACCCCGCCCATCAGCGGCCAGACCACGAACATGCTCAGCTTCGGAAAGCCCGCGATTTCCAGGAAGCCATAGGTGAACGTGACGCCGGCCGTGACCGCGGCGGCGATGGCCAGATGTTCCAGCGTGGTCTTGCGAATGAACTCGTCCGAGCTGCGGACCGCGCGCACGACGGCGCGCAGCGCCAGCAGGAAGGCGAGCATGGGCGTGAGCAGCACGGCGGTGCGCAAGGCGCCTGCCGGCATGTCCAGGCTGAGGCGCAGGGCGCCCACCAGCAGCACGATGTAGAGGGCGAATGCGATGCCCAGTTCCTTGAAATAGCGGCGCTTTGCCTGGTTTTGATTCATGGGAATGCCTGTGTGGATGTAAAGCGTGCTTGACATTCTGGCGGGGCGGTTGGGGTGTGTCAAGCGTCCTTTACATGTTCGGGTGTGCGTTTCAGCCGGTCTTTGCACGCGGGACGCAGGACGCGAGGCGCAGGCCATGCACAGGCCCGCCGCCCAATCGAACGGCAATAAAAAAACCGGCTTGCGCCGGTTTCGGAAGGGGACCGCGATCAGGACCGGGCCGGCGCCTTCGCGGCGGTCTCGGCGGCTTTGGCCGCCGCGTCGGGGCGCGACGCCGGCTTGCCGGCATCGGTCGCCTGCGGGGTGGCGGCCGCTTTGGTGGCCTGCTGCGGCGTGATGTCCATGATCAGTTCGACGCGACGGTTGGCGGCGCGCCCGGCAGCCGTGTCGTTCGACTCGATGGGGCGCGTTTCCGCATAGCCCACCGCGCGCAGGCGCTGCGGGTCCACGCCGTCGCGCACCAATTCCCGCAGCACGCTGGTCGCGCGGCTGCTGGACAGCTCCCAGTTGGAGGCGAACTGTTTGGTCAGGATGGGCACCGGATCGCTGTGGCCTTCGACCGAGACCTGGTAGGCGTTCTTGTTGAGGATGCCCGCCAGGCGCTTGATCACGTCCAGGCCTGCGTTGCTGAGCGTGGCCTGGCCCGAGGCGAACAGCAGCTCGTTGCTGATGCGAAAGCTCACCGACTGTTCATTGACGATCACATCCACCGAATTGCCCAGGTCCGCCAGGCCCAGCGACTCCTTGGACGGGGCGGTCAGTGGCTTGGCGGCCTCGGCCACCACGACCTCGTCGTCCGCTGCGGGGGGCGCGGACGACGCGACGACCGGGGCGGGGGGAGCAGGCAGTTCCTTCCAGCTGGCGGGGATGGCCACGCTGTCGAACTCGGAATACTCGCCGTCGTAGGCGGGCAGTCCGGCCGCGGCCAGGGTGCCGACGACTTCCACCGCTTGATCGGACTTGCCGTAGCCGCCGCCGTGCAGCGCAATAGCCAGCATGACGACGAGCATGGCGAGCAGCAGCGTGATGAGGTCCAGATAGCTCAGCAGCCAGTTTTCGGAATCCTGTTCGACGGATTCCTCGACGTGCCAGCGCGCGTAGCGGTCCTGGCGGTCGCTTTCGCTGGGGCGCCAGCCGCTATTGGCGGCCGCCTTCTGTGCGCGTAGCTGCGCCTGGCGGGCCTGCTCGATCCGCTGGGCGAGGGAAGGGGAAATCAGGCTCATTGACGCGCGGCTGCCGGGCGGACGAGGGTGGCGGGAGCGCCGGCGGCGTTGCCTGCCGCGGCGGCGGGCGCTGGCTTGCCCTGGCCTTCCGGCTTGGCCTTGGGCCGGGCGTCGGCGCCGCCATCGTAGATTTCGTCTTCGACGTGCATCACGAAGGAATTCAGGGTCTCGCGCACCATGGCCGGGCCGCGCTTCTCGCACATCATCGAGATGCCCTGCAGCACCATGTTCATGGACTCCACGCGGCGCGCCGTGCGGCGTTCCAGCTTCAGCGCGATCGGCTTGCAGACCAGGTTGGCGAGCAGGATGCCGTAGAACGTGGTCATCAGGCCGATGGCCAGCTGCTGGCCGATGGTCTGCATGCTGCCATCGCCCAGCACGGCCATCAGGTTGATCAGGCCGACCAGCGTGCCCAGCATCCCGAAGGCCGGCGCAAACGTGGCCATGACGCGGAACATCTGGGCTTCGGCCTGCTCGCGGGCGCGCAGGCGGGCCACGCGCCACTTCAACAGCTCGATGATCTGCTCTTCGGGCGTGTTGTCGATGATGAGCTGCACGCCCGTGCGCAGGAACGGATTCGAAACCTTCTTGAGCTCGTGCTCGACCTTGTGGACGTCGGCGTTCATCCAGAGCTGGGCCATTCCGACCAGTTCTTCGATGTCGCGCTGCTGGTCGTGCTGGTCATTGCGGAACACGGTGCGCACCAGCTTGAAGACGCGCACGACTTCCTGCAGCGGATACGCGATGAACAGCGCGGCGCAGGTGCCGCCCAGCACGATCGCCAGGCCCGGCAGATTGAAGTACAGGCTGGAGTCGTTGGCGGACAGCGCCACGACGATGACCAGGGTGAGCAGGCCGACAACGGCGCCGATGACGGTAGACGGATTCATGGATGTTGCCCGATGACAAGGCATCCCACGCGCGGAATGCCGGATTTTCGGGAATTCTAGCCAGCGCGGGCCCAGGTCAATCGGCCGGAAAGCGGGGCGAAATAGGCGATAAGCGCCGGGTTGACCGGCCAGGCGGCCGGCCGAGACGTCCGTCTTAATCGGGGACGAACTCGGCCGTGGGGGAGCCGGCCTGGCGCGCCATCCATTCGTCGCGAGTGATCTCCCAGATCTCGCAGGCATGGCGGCCGCTGACCAGACCGCGTTCCTCGGTGGCCACGCAGCGCATGCCGCTGCTTTCCGATATCCGGCGCGATGCCGTGTTGGCGATGGCCTTGGGCGCGCGCAGCACGGGCTTTTCCAGCACGCCGAACCAGTAGGCCGTGGCGGCGGCGCAGGCTTCGGTCATGTAGCCCAGGCCCTGCTGGGCCGGATCCAGCCAGAATCCCCGGTTGTTGCTGGGGTCGTCGTCCATCAGGCTGATGACGCCGATCAGCTGGTCCGGCTGCGCGCGCGTGCGGATCGACCAATGCCACTGCGTCCCGCGGCGCACGGCGGGCAGGGCGGCCTGCTCGATGTACTGGCGCGCCCCATCGTCGGGGTACGGCCAGGGCACCTGGTCGGCCAGGAATCGCACGACGTCCCATTGGGCAAAGATGCGCTGGATGGCGTCCGCGTCCGCCAGGCCCAGGGGCCGCAGCAGCAGTCGAGCGGTGGTCAGTTCAGGAGGCGGAGCGGCGTCGGGCATGGCGGGATCGGGCTGGGAGGCCGGAGAGGTCAATCGGAAATGTATATCATGGGCGGATTGTGGCGGCGTATCGCCTGGCTTGGCCCAGGCTTGGCGTGGGCGGCCGCGGAATTGGAGAGAACATGAACAACCCCAACGAAAACGTCAGCATGGCGCTTTTCTGCGACTTCGAGAACGTGGCGCTGGGCGTGCGCGACACCAAATACCAGAAGTTCGACATCCGGCCGGTGCTCGAGCGCCTGCTGCTCAAGGGCAGCATCGTCGTCAAGAAGGCCTACTGCGACTGGGAGCGCTACAAGGAATTCAAGGCGCCCATGCACGAGGCCAACTTCGAGCTCATCGAAATTCCGCATGTGCGGCAGTCGGGAAAGAACTCGGCCGACATCCGGCTGGTCGTGGATGCGCTGGACTTCTGCTACACCAAATCCCACGTCAACACCTTCGTGATCATCAGCGGCGATTCCGATTTTTCGCCGCTCGTGTCCAAGCTGCGCGAGAACGACAAGAAGGTCATCGGCGTGGGCGTCAAGCAGTCCACCTCGGACCTGCTCATCGCCAACTGCGATGAATTCATCTTTTATGACGACCTGGCGCGCGAAGGCCAGCGCACCGCCGACGCACGGCGAGACACCCGCGGCGCCAGCGTTCAGCGGCGCTCGCCGGACGAGGAACGCCGCCGCAAGGAAGAGCAGGAAGCCCGCAAGACCCGCGCCGTCGAGATGGTTGTCGAGACGTTCGAGGCCCTGGTGGCCGAACGCGGCGACAGCGGCAAGATCTGGGCCTCGGCCCTGAAAGACGCCCTCAAGCGCCGCAAGCCGGATTTCAACGAGTCCTACTACGGGTTCCGCGCGTTCGGCAACCTGCTGGAAGAGGCGCAGTCGCGCGGCTTCCTGGAGGTCGGCCGCGAGGAAAAGTCCGGCACCTATGTCTACCGCGACAGCACGGGCGGCGAGCGCGTCGCGGGCGGCGATGCGCCGGCCGAATCCACGCCGGAAGGCGTGGCCGACCACGCGGACGCGCAGGCCGGCGGCGGCAGGAATTCGCGCAAATCCCGCGGCGGCCGCAAGTCGGCGGGCGGGCGGACGGCGGGCCAACAGGGCGGCGCGGACCGGGACGATGGCGCTTCGCCGTCCGCGGATCATGCCGGCGAGCCGGACGCCTGGAAACAGCCCGATGCGCCCCGCCAGACCGAAGGCGCCACGGTTGTCGACGCGCCCGCGCTTGCGGGGCAGATGGCGGGCGCCGATCAACCGGAGGATGCCGGCCAGGCCCGCAGTCACGATCAGGACGAAGGACGTCCGCCCCGCAATGCGCGGCAGGCGGACCGGCGTTCGCGCGGCGCCAGGCCGGCAGGCGGTGCGCGGCGGGCGCGGGACGAGGCGCAGGCCGACGCACCCAGCCAGCCGGCCACGGCGCCCGCGGGCGACCGTGTGCCGTCCGACGCATCCCAGGCCCCGGCGGTCCCCCCGCCGACCTTTGGCCGGCCCCCGCAACCCCTGCCGCAATCGGCGCTCGTGCCCATGCCGCCGCCGGTCGTGAACGTGGGCGAATGGACCTTCGTCACGCCGCCTGTCCAGGCCGAACGCGAACGCCCGGCGAAGGCGGCCGATCCGGTCACCGGCCCCGCAGCCAGCCCGGCCGCCGAACCCGCACCCGCCGCCAAGCGAGGACGCGGTGCGCGCAAGACCGCCGCGAAGGCCGAAGACGGCGCGCAGAATGAGGCCAAGCCTGCCGCAGGGAAATCCGCGCCCGCCAGGTCCGCGGCCGAGCCGGCGGCGGCAGAGGCCGCGCCGCCCGCCAAACCGGCGCGCAAGACGGCCCGCAAGACCGCGCCGCGCGCCGCCAAGAAGGCGACCCAGGAGGGTTGAGCGCGCCAGGGCGGGGTGCCAGTGCTTAATCCGCCTGGCGGTCCGCCCGTGGCCTGAACCGGCCCGGCGTGGCGCCCAGTTCCCGCTTGAACATGGCGATGAACGCGCTGACGTTGTCATAACCCAGCTCCAGCGCCACCGTGGTCACCGCAGCCCCCGCCGCCAGCATTTCCTGGGCGCGCATCAGGCGCGCGCGTTGGCGCCATGCGCCCACCGGCAATCCCGTCTCGGCAAGAAAACGGCGCGCCAGCGTGCGCGGGGCCATGCCGACGGCGGCCGCCCATGCCTGCAGCGGCCGCGTGTCCGCGGGGTGGTCCGACAACGCCAGCGCCAACTGCTGCAAGCGCGCATCGCGCGGCAGCACGAGCGCGACCCCGGCGTGCGGCAGGCTACGGATCTCGTCTCGAATCACCTCGACGATACGCCGGCGCGCCGGATCGGCGGTGTCGTCGTCTTCTCCCCAGCTTGCCGCGCGTTCGATCGCGGCCAACAGCAAAGACGAGGCCTGCAACACGCACGGCCGTTGCGGAAGGCCCGCGCAGGCCGCGGGGCTGAGATAGGCGCTGTAGCCGGCGTAGGGGCCGTGCGAGCGCAGCCCATGCGGGTGACCGGGAGGAATCCAGACGGCATGCTGCGACGGGACGACCCACTGCTGGTCTGCCGCGTAGACGGTCAGCAGGCCTTGCCACGCGCCCAGCAATTGACCCCGCGCGTGCTCGTGCATGGCCGTGTGCCGAAGCGCGCCGTCCTGCCGGGCGACGGCGATGAGCCGCGGGCCCCCACGCGCGCGGGCGCGCTCGGGAGCCAGCAGCGG
Organism: Achromobacter sp. NFACC18-2; assembly: GCF_900108985.1. Classification (NCBI taxonomy): domain Bacteria; kingdom Pseudomonadati; phylum Pseudomonadota; class Betaproteobacteria; order Burkholderiales; family Alcaligenaceae; genus Achromobacter; species Achromobacter sp. NFACC18-2. The sequence goes on from NZ_FNYM01000001.1 coordinate 48,104, forward strand.
CGCGCCCGGGGCGCAGGAAGAAGCGGGCGCCGGACCGGGGCGGACGCCGGTAAGCGGGGCAGGTGGCTGAAACGCGGTATTCATTGGCCAGACTGACGCAGTTATGCCGAAAGATAGAGCTTATCGTAGCGCCTGTACCCAACCCTCAGGAGTCAATCATGAAAGCCCAGGATGTGCTGCCGGACGGCAAGGACCAAGGAATCTTCCACGGGGTGGCGGTGCGCAAAGGCACGGTCGGCGCGTTTCTGGCCAATGCCCGCGTGTGCGTCGAACCGGCGGCGCCGCCCGAGGCCGTCGCCGCCGCGCGGCGGGACATCCAGGACGCGATGCCCGCCCTGCGGGCGCTGGGCCTGTTCGACATACTCCAGGTGCGCGATCCGGCGCTGCGGGACTGGATGCAGGCGTTGCCGGGCAACTAGCGGACCGGTTCCGCAGGCAAGGGGGCATGGCCGCGTTCGTGTTCTATGATTCGAGCCTCGGACGCCGGTCTGTACGTTCGGCCCCGGATTCCAGGCCCCGGCCCGCCCAAATCCACCGTCCGCCTCCACCGACACCCCATTTCCCGGTCCTGCATGCATTACGTTCTGGTCAGCTCCTGCCTGTTGGGCAATCCCGTGCGCTACGACGGCCGGAGCGTGCAGCAAGGCGATGCCGTGCTGGACCGGTGGCTGCAGGAAGGCCGGGTCGTTGCCGTCTGTCCCGAGGTGGCGGGCGGCATGCCGATCCCCCGGCCGCCCGCCGAGATCGAGCCGGCCAAGGACGCGGCCGCGGTGCTGGCCGGCCGGGCGCGCGTCGTGGCGGTGACGGGCGACGACGTCACGCAGCCGTTCGTGCGCGGCGCCCACGAGGCGCTCGCGGCGGCGCAGGCGCGCGGCATCCGCATCGCCGTGCTGAAGGAAGGCAGCCCGTCCTGCGGCAGCGGCTATGTGTACGACGGCCATTTCGCCGGCCGCCGCCAGCCCGGCGTGGGGGTGACCGCCGAATTGCTGCGCCGCGCGGGCCTGCACGTCTTCAGCGAAAGGCAATGGGGCGAAGCCGCCGCCTGTCTCGCGGCGCTGGAGGCGGGCGATGCTGACTGAGGCCGCTGACTGGCTGGTCCTGCTGGGCGTGGCCGCATGCGGCTATGCGGCATGGAAAAGCGCGGCGCGCGCCGGCCGCAGCCGTGCGATTGCGCGCGTGGCGGCGCTTTCCTGCCTGGCCTTGTCCGCATTCTTCTTCTACGCCTGGTACGCGCAGTACCTGAAATGGGACTTCAACGAACTCGGCCGCTACTACGATCCGGTCGACCAGGTGGTCTATACGGACGCAGGGTTCGTCTGGGTGCTGCCGGCCGCCGCGCTGTTGATCCTGGGCCTCTTGTACGCCCGGCGCGGCTGGCGGCGCTGATCGCGCGGTGCGTCAGTTGGCGCGATACCCGCGGCTGGTCATGCAGGAATCCAACGCTCGGTTGTAGGTGTCCACCATGATCTGGGTGGTCCAGGCGTTGATGGTGGCCGGATCGTATCCGCTCTGGTTCATGGCCCAGCGCCGGCAGTCGGTCGTGGCGTTTGCCTGGGCGGTATTGACCGCGGGAGCCGGTTCATACTGCACCGGCGCGTATTGCGGCACGGGCGTCGAATAGGCAACGGGGGGCGCTTCATACACCGGCACCGCTTCATAAACCGGGGCGCCATACGCCGGCGCCGCATAGAGGGGAGGGCTCGTGTACCCCACGCCGGACGAATACACCCCGGTCTGCACATAGGAAGGCCCCGAATTGGCCGCCAGCAGCAGTCCCACCGTCGCCAGCGCAAACGCGCCGCCGATCCACCAGCCGTCCGAACTGCTGCCGCCGCCACCGTGATGGTGGTGATAGCCGCCGCCATGGCCGCCGCCCCAATATCCGCCACGCCCGCCAGCCACCGCCGGCGCGCTGGCCACCGCCAGCGCCAATGCCGCCATGGCCACCCGGCCTGAAAACCGCTTCATGATCTTGCTCCTCGGCCGCCCGGAACCGGCACCGTGCACGGCGCCGGACGACAGCCTTACTTTACTGCTCCGTCGCCGCAATAAGTTGTCGCAAGCGATACGGGGATTTCAAGTGATTTCAGGCGCGTGACCGAGGCCGGGAACGGGTTGCTCGCAGTGGCCGACGCGTGGCCAAACCGTCCTGCCGCGTGTGGCGCAAAGGGGGGATAGGTAGTACTTTCTCGCGATGAACACGGCACTACCCATTTCGGCATCGCAAGACAAGCGTCTCACCAAGGGTGAGCGCACGCGGCTGCTGCTATTGGCCGTCGCCGCGGCAGAGTTCGCCGAGCGGGGATTCCAGTACACCCGGGTCAGCGACATCGTCGCCCGCGCCGGCGTGACCCAGCCCGTGTTCTACCAATACTTCGCCAGCAAACAGGCGGCCTACGACGAACTGGTGGGCCTGTTCGCCCAGCGCCTGCGCCAGGCGATCAGCCAGGCGCGGCTGCCTGGCGACCTGCACGGCGCCGAACTGGCCGCCCGCATCCGCCAGGGCGTGGGCAGCCTGCTCGCCATCTTGCAGGAAGATCCCAACCTGACCCGCATCGGCTTCTTCCAGGCCGACGCCGCCGAGGCGCTCAAGGACGAACTGGTGGCCATGATCGCCGACAACGTGCGCGCCGAGCAGCAGGCCGGCCTGTTCCGCCCCGAAATATCGCCCGAGTGGTTCGGCCAGTCCCTCATGGGCATCATCGAACGCTTCACCCGCCAATCCCCCGACGCCGCCCGCCAGCAGGCGCTGGCGGAATTCATCACGGATCTGCTGCTGGATGGGATGCGCCGGCGGCCACGATAGGGCCGTTTCGCTTGTGGGCCTGCGATGGAGCGTGTTTTCACGTTGCGAGTAATGGGGCGATGACACGTGAAGGTGATTTACGGCTCGATCCGCTCACCGTTGACGCGAATGACCGGTGTGCGCTTGTCATCGAAGCCGCAGAGCCGGTCGATTTCCTTGGGAAACGGCGCGTAGGGCACGTTGTACTGAATGAAGGCCTCCACGCTTTCGGGAAAGGCGTTGATCAATAGCCAACCCAGCCAGAGTGGAATGGTGATGGGTGCCTTTAGCCAGCCATAGGGCTTGGCCAGCCTGCGCCGCAGACCGGCATACCAGTCCCGGTAGGGCCTAAGGGTTTCTTGATTGCGGCTTTGTCGTAGGGGCAACGGGGCAGGTTCGGGCAGGCCCTCGGGGCCATGTGCCATGAAAGCTTGCAGATAAGACCACAGTGCCTTGGCCGACCGATCTCCGTCGAACAGGCCGAGGTTGCCGCAGGCTGCACAGATCTCGGTTGGCGGGTCCATGGTGTAGTCGACCCCAATCAAGTAGAGCGGGTGTCGGCTCGTATAGCCGCTTGCGGAGACGATGGGGATGTAGCCGGCCAGCACTTCAAGTTGGTCCCAGTCGAGCACATGCAGTCGTTTCTGCCGCGGATAGATGAAGTAAAGCTTGCGGGTGCCTCGGTGGATACGAATAAAAGCGCCTCTACTCCTGTGAGTTCCGCCAGCAAAGTAAAAAACGGAGATCATTGCTGGTAACAGTGGAATATAGAGAGCCGTTTGGACGATGTCCACGAGGGAAATAGGCTTAGTCCCCGAAGCAAAAAGCATAAACGAACAGATTGCGATGGAGCCAACGATGGACAAGCCGATTGCGCTAGCTGCACCGCTCTGCGTGAAATTCGCATAGGACTCGATCTCTACGGATTTATTGTTGATCCGCCTCACGCCATCTGGTCGTGGAGGCTCACCCGTGAAGTGATCTTTGCGCAGGGGTGTTCCTCCGCGGCGCAAGCCCTGCGGGAGCAATTTGACTTCCGTTGTCATTTTGGCGCTCCGACGGGCTCAAGTTTAGATATATCAATTGGATCGGAAAACCATCCGCCAGACGTGAATACCAAAGGTTCTGGCGCGCCCGGCTGCCACAATGCCAGGTGCGGCATTTGGTCAGGGTCGGGGAAGTACAGATACTCGATCGAGACATCGGTGTGTTCGTGCATTTGGATCAACCAGCCACATTCTTTACCTGTGGAGCCCAAAGGGGTAACCAGGTATTCACGGCTGTAGTCAATGGGGCTGCTACCGGCGGCGTGCACAATGGGGCCTTCGACTGCAGAAAGCTTGTTGCCACGCAAGGTAGGCGATAGTTTGGTCTGAAATTTGTCCCCGGGCATGTCATTTATTCCGGGTAGTTGGCAACTGATGCTCAGAATTCCTACTGAATAGCCGGAAGCCTGATTCCAGACAGCTGTCAGTCTTGGCCGAAAGTACAAGCTGTGGGCAGCATCCAATTCCTCTCTGTTGGTGTAGTGTCTCCCGTGGACACCCCACGCGCTGTGTTTGAGCCATATTTCCACGGGGCCGTGCTTGGTTATGTCGGCTCCGACAGAAAATGCAATTCCGGCTACAAAAGCGACAGCAGCTACCACGGCCCAACCCCAAGGGGTAAGCCCAAGGACTGCGACTGCTCCATTGCCACCTGAAATGGTCGCGGCTGCGGCCATACCTCCTGCCCAAGTGGCGGCGAGTAGGCCATTGGCAACGGCCGAGCCAAGTAATAAAGCTCCCTGTTCGGGATTGCTATTGCTGAACGACTTGATTGATCTGTACGCCTCTGCCGATGCAAACAGACCCGCCGCACCAGCGCCGAACATGGCAGTTCCCCGTTTTGCGGCGAATATCCTTGCGTTATCAGCGATGGCTGCATTTCCTCTAATTGCGGCATTTAGTGAAACAATGCTTGCGCTGATTTCTATGCTCGCTGCAATCAATGCGCTTCCGGCTCCCAACGCGCTGGCCCTGGCTGGAAACCGGTCTTTGCCGGTATTCCATTCTTTCATCGCACTGCTCATCCCCACCAGCGCGAGATATCCTGCCAGTCCGGTGAACAAGTATCCGCCCGGCCCTCGCAAACGATTTAACATGCGGATAAAAGCACTGGTCTCCATCTGAATAGCGCGCGCAGCCGGGAGCGCGGACGCATCGGACGATCCTCGGTCGATCTCGCGATACGTTGTCTCACCGACCTTCACCCAGTCGAAAATCAGGACGCGTGCATCAAGGTCGACCTGGCTTACCTTCGGAGAGGGCATCTTCCACCCCCGTAGTCCTTCTTCACCCAGTGTTTGATACCCCTGGAATTCATAAGCAGCACGCTGCAGGTCCGCCCTGCTGATGTCGTACACAACAATGGTTGCGTTGGCCCGGATTTCCATCACGTGCCGCAGGCGTCGCACCAATACGTCCGCCCGCCCGGCTTCCGGCAATGCCTGCAACAACCCGATCAAGGCATTGGTGGCGGGCGTGGCCATGTGCTCTTCGATGTACTTGTCCATGACGCTGAACACGTTCTTGGCGATATCGCCCGCAGTGGATTTCAGGCGGGCGAGCAGGATCTCGTTGCCGTTGGCCAGCGCGAGCCAGTAGGGACTTTTGTCTACTGGCGTCATGACCAGGTCGCTCATCACCTGGATCCCGTCTTTGCCATGAATCAGGCCGCCGATGCATTGGAATACGGCTTGCTCATAATCGCGCGCGTTGTGGATCACGCCCACGTCAAAGCAACGCAGGGCTTTGCCCAGCAACTGGGAAGGGTCGATGAGGTGCACCCATGCGACGGAATCTCTGACCGCCGCGCCGATGGTGCGGTCAAACGTCTTGATCGTATTGGCGTAAATGTCGGGGAAGGACATGGCGCCGGCATAGTTCACCAGGTTGCGTTGCCTGGCGAGGGCATGGGTCAGGTCCGGTGAATTGGCCGCCTGCTTCTTCGTTGCCTGGAAATAGTTGCCGATGAGCGTTGCGCTCTGCAGCTTGTGCGCGTTCTGGCCGGCATACCGGGTCTTGTTGGCGACGGCATCCGTGATCAGGTAGTGAAGCTCACTGGCTACCCCGATGGGGTCTTGCAGGGCTACCGCGAGGGGTTTGATATCCATGCGCGGGCGCAAGGCGATATACATCTCGCCCAGGATGTTGCCATGGCTTGGCGCCCCGTCTGAAAAATGGATTTCGCTCCAGTCGAAATGCGTGGGACTGCCATACACAGCGGGTGGGACGAGTTCCCGCGTTGCGTTACCCAGCAGCGCGGCATCGAAGGCGTGTCGTTGAGGGGCCCCGCCGGCTGGCTTGCATGGGGTGGCCAGCGTGTCGCGCAGGCCATCCTTATTGGTTTCGAGGTCCCAGAGGGTGCGATGGGACAGCAGCGTATCGCTGACCAGGACGTGGACGACTTCCGCGGTGCTGGTTTCGGGGGCAAGGAGATAAGGTTTCGCGCCTGTCGTATCCGGGCGAGCCAGCCGGCCCGGGGTCGCATCGTTGTCATCGGCATGGCTCCACCAGATGCGGGCAAATCGGACGTCCTCGGTCACCTGATAATGCAGCGTCCACATGCGCGCGTTTTCGAAATAGCAGAGATAGACGTAGGTGCCCGGACGCAGCACGCGTAAGCCGTAGGCTTTGCCAGCCAAGAGCGTGGGATAGTTTTCGGTGCCCAGGGTCGGAAACACCTTTTCATCCAGCGGTTGGTCGGCGATGCCATAGCGCAGCGGGTACAGGGGCACGCCGCGTTCGCAGGGTGGGGGAGAAATGGCCTTGGCGAGCCGCTTCTCGTTGGGGGGCACCGGTCCCAATGCCTTCTTATAGGTCGCGTTCATGGGGTTTCCTTCAGGACGTTGGGGTGGCCAATGCCGCCAGCCGCGCTTCGGCTTCGATCAATCGCTGTTTGCCCTGTACGTGTCGTTTGACCAGGACGCCGCGCAGGGCGGCATCCTTGACGAAGAATTCCTGGGGGTAGCGAAGGCGAAGTTCCAGGTAGTGGCGAACGTCGCGCTCCGTGGTAAGCGCCAGTTGATCGGTCGCCTCTTTAACGAAAAGGTCCACATGCCGCCAAAGCGCGGGTTCGTCGTCTGGATGGGCGTAGGCCGGGATGTGCTGGCGAAAGCCGCGCACGCAGTCGCGCATGAACCACGCGAGGCTGGCATGGTCGAGCGAAATCTCGTCGAACTCCGTCAAGGCGATGGGCTCGTCCTGGCCCGAGCTGGCTTGCTCCCACGCGGGGGCGTCCGCACATACCCATTCGCCCGATCGCTCTGTGCCGGCATACCAGATGATGCGGTGGATGGGACCGAACAGCGCAGCCAAGCGATGGGGCGGCAAGGCTTCACAAAGCTCTTCGAGCTGGCGCACGGCATGAAGGCTGAAGCTGATGGTGGAACCGTCGGCTCCTCTCAGCCAATGCAATGTCTGAAGGTGGGCGACCAGGTTGTCGCCATCTTCCGGGCCCAGCAGGATCAATCCGACCCGCTGGTGGAGCCAGTTGTCTTGCGCGTGGGCGTACCGCGCCTCGGTCAGCGGGATCAGCAGGGGGCCGTGGCGATAGCCGGGGGAGCCATACTCCCACGCGGTATCGCGCCAAACCCACCGATACTCAAAATTCTTGGTGATCGCCTGAACGTCTTGTTCGAGTGTCTGGCTGTGAGCGCCATCCAGGCAGAGCCAAGGGCGCCTTTCGGGTTGAATCGTGGCCCAGTTCATGCATGGGAGGGTTTGCACTACCCGGCGAGACCACTTGGATTGCTCGATCGTCAAATTAACCGCCTCTACAGCCAGGTACACGTCACGAAATAGCGAGACCGTGAAGGGAATGTGAATGAAACATGAACGGAAAAAAAGCCGTTCAATCTGATTCGACATTCACCCGCGTGCCTATATGAATATTTCGAAAATCATGCGGCCCGCCTGGACATGACGACGGCGCCGACGCGCGGCCGTGCTGGCACCCCAGATCCCGCGAACCTGGGGCCCCAGCCCATGCTCCCCCTCGCACCACACCGCCCGCGCCCTAGGGGACAGACCCATGGGCTTTATCATGTGCCCTGTGCCCAAGCACGCGACCTTGTTCGTGTGCCCGCTTTATTGCCTGACATTCATGCCCTGATCGCAGAGGAGATTCATTAGTGGTTCGATCCGCAACGACAGCATCCCTATCCCTTCCCACCCGCCATCACGCCGCCATTTCCTGGCGGCGCAGACGGGAGAGGCCCTGGCTGGCGGTCCTGCTGCTGGGGGCGATGCTGAGTTGCCTGTCGTTGCTCTGGCACGCACCCGCCACGGCCGCGCTTCCGCTGCTGTCACAGACCCAGACACAGGAACCCGCGGCCGCGTCCCCGGCGCTGACGCCCGCCGCGCTGGCTGACCTGCTGGACAATCCCGAGGCGCGCCAGGCCCTGATCGACCAGTTGCGGGCGCAGGCGGCCGGGGATAAGCCGGCGGCTGGCGGAACGGCGCCGGTGCGGACCGCGTCATCGCAGGCGCCGCCTGCCGAGCCGGCCGAACCCACGCTGCTTGAGCGCATGACCGACGGCGTGCAACGCTTCCTGACCGGCGTGGCCGCCGACATGGGGCAGGGCGTCGACGACATGCGCGCGCTGGCCTCGGGCCGCAATCTGCGCCTGGACAGCGGCACCGCGGGCGCCGCGCTGCTGCCGCTGGCATTGGCCGCCGTGGTCACGCTCGTCGCGTTCCTCCTGCTGCGCATGATCGCCATGCGCATCTACACCCGGATCGACCATTGGGTGGCCGAGCTGGGCTGCGGCGCGGCGGCGTCACCCGCACGCGGCGCGCCCGCGTCCATGCGCGTGCTGGCCCGCCGAGCGGGCGCGATCGTGGGGGCATTGGCGATCGACGTGGTTGTCGTGATGTTGGCCGTCATGGCGGGCGGCGCCGCGGCGCTGTGGGGCACGCCCGGGCGCGGCGCGCTGGATGCGCTGGCGGCCGTGTTCCTGCAGGCGTTCGTGGCGGTGGAGATCGTCAAGGTGCTGATCCGCACGGTGTTCGCCGTCCGCCATCCGCACCTGCGCCTGCTGCCCATGTCCGATGAACTGGCCAGGTACTGGTGCGGCTGGCTGTTGCGCATCGCGGCGATGGCCGGCTACGGCACGCTGCTGGTCGGTCCCGTGATGGCGGCGACGCTATCGCCGGCGCTGGGGCGGCTGGCGACGATGCTCATCATGCTGGCGGTGTACATCTATGCCGTGCGCGTCATCTGGCATAACCGCCGGGCCGTGCGCGAGCGCCTGGACCGGCGCGCCGCGGGGGCGGCCACGTTCATGGGATCGAGGCTGCGTTTCCTGTCGCGCGTCTGGCACGTGTTGGGGATCGGCTATTTCACGATCCTGCTGGTGGTCAGTCAGGTCGATCCGACCAACGCGCTGCCATTCATGGCCCGCGCCACGGCGCAGACCCTGCTGGTCATCGGCGTGGGCAGCCTGCTGATCCTGCTGCTCAATACCGTGCTGGCCAAGCCCATCCGACTGTCGGACGACCTGCGGCGGCGCCTGCCGCTGCTGGAGGCGCGCGTCAACGCCTACGTGCCGGCCACGCTGAAAGGGGTCGGCTGGATCATCCGCATCGTCATCGTGCTGCTGATCCTGGATGCATGGCAGGCCTTCGACCTGTCGCGCTGGCTGGCCTCGGACGCCGGGGCCGCCGCGATCAAGGTGGTGCTGAACATCGTCATCGTGCTGCTGATCGCCACGCTGGCCTGGACCGTCATCGCCAGCATCATCGAGCATCGCCTGAGCCAGAGCGAAGAGCGCGGCATGCCCAGCGCGCGCGAACGCACGCTGCTGGCGCTGTTCCGCAACGCGGCGCTGATCGTCATCGTGACGATGACCTTGATGGTGCTGCTGTCGCAGATCGGCATCGACGTCGGTCCGCTGATCGCCGGCGCTGGCGTGGTCGGCCTGGCCATCGGGTTTGGCGCGCAGAAGCTGGTGCAGGACATCATCACCGGCGTTTTCATCCAGCTTGAGAACGGGATGAACGAGAACGACGTGGTGCAGGTGGCGGGCGTGTTCGGCACCGTCGAGAAGATGACCATCCGCTCGGTCGGCATCCGCACGCTGGATGGCGGTTATCACCTTGTGCCGTTCTCGTCGGTGGATGTGGTGGCCAATCACATGCGCGACTTCTCTTACCACCTGGGCGAATACACCATTGCGCACCGCGAAAGCATCGATGACGCGATCGAGCATCTGCGCGCGGCCTTTGCCGAGCTGATGACGGATTCGGTGCTGGGACCGGAAATCCTGGAAGAGATGACGGTGGCCGGCGTCACGGCGGTCAACGACAAGGGCGTGACCATCCGCATCCTGATCAAGACCACGCCCGGCATGCAGTGGGCGGTGCAGCGCGGCTACAACCGGCTGCTCAAGAAGCATTTCGACGCCGCCGGCATCGAGCTGCCGTACCCGCACACGGTGGTTTACTTCGGGCAGGACAAGCGCGGTTACGCGCCGCCTGCCAACGTGGCCTTGCAGACTGAACGCGCGGACGAGGGCGACGACGCCCGCGCCGCGGGCCATACGCGCCGCCGGCTCAAGCCGGAGGCGGCCGGCGAGGATTCGGCCGAGGTGCTGGGCAATGAGCTGGAGGCGCGGGAGGAGCCCGACGCGGCACCCGCCCGGACGTCGTGACGGTCTTCAGTCGATGACCTTGACGCCTGCGGCCCGCAGGCGTTTTTCGACGGCCTGGTAACCGGCCTGCGTCATGTCGGTCTTGCGGATGGCCTGGTCGCACGCCGCGCGGTCGTCGGGGCAGCCGGACTTTGCCGGCATGTCGCCCGCGACCACGAAGTAGTCGATGACGAACTGCGCGACGTGCTTGTTGGTGGGCTTGCCTTGCAGGAAGCCGGCGATGTCGGCGCGGAACGTCGCGACGGTCTTTTCAGCGACGGTCTTCCAGTCCTGGCATTGCGAGAATGTCACCACGCCCTCGGCCCACGCCAGCTTGCGGCACAGGAGCATCGCCTCGGCGGGCGCGGCGCCCGCGGGCAGGGCGACGCGCACCGTGGCGCCGCTGGTGCCGGCGAAAGTGAGCACCCCGGCTTGCGCCGCGGCGGCATCGATCTTGGCCTTCAGCACGAAGGCTTCTTCGATCACGGCCGGCAATTGCTTTTTGGGGCCCGTCGCGTACATGTCGGAGACGACCTCGGCATCGACGCGGGCCAGTTCCATTTGGCGGCCCAGCAGGCGGCGCTCGGCCAGGAGCAAGCCATCGTGCTCTTCACGGATGGCGTATTCGAGCACGGCTTTTTCTTTGGCGCTGGGCGTGTAGGCGGCGTGGGCCAGCGAAGGCTGCAGGGCGCAGGCCGCGGCGGCGAGTGCGAGGGAAAGCGATTTCATGAAGGTTCGGCGGATGGTGAAAGGCCGCAAGCGTAACCGAGATTGCGCGACGTGATCACGGCTTGCCCGCGCGCATTGGTGCGCATCGCACAACATCGTGCTTCCGGCGCCGTGTCTACCGCGCGCACGCCCCCGGTCCTACGATGCCCTCACTGTCTCTTCCCTGCCTGAGGCCCCCATCAAGGATGCATGCGACCCCGGGGCGCCGCACGGCCTGTTCGCCCGCCATCAAGGAGCTTTCGCCATGTATTCCGCAGAAACCCAGGATTCCATCACCCAGGAACCCATCGACCTGGTCCCGTCCCGCTACGCCGTGCAGATCGGCGACATCGACGCGCTGGTCGTCAGCGACGGCGTGTTGCCGCTGCCCACCGCGACCATGGCGACCAACGCCGATCCCGCCGACCTGGCCGTCTGGCTGGATCATATGTTAATGCCGCCGGACGCCTTCGACTGGCCGCTCAACGTGATGGTGGCGCGCAGCGGCGACCAGACCATTCTTATCGACGCGGGGCTGGGCGGCCAGTTCCCGGGCTTTCCGCGCGCGGGCATGTTCCCGCAACGGCTGGCCTCGGCCGGCATCCCGCTCGAAACCGTGACGGACGTGATCATTACGCACATGCACATGGATCACGTGGGCGGGCTGCTGGTCCCCGGCGTCAAGGAGCGCCTGCGCCCCGATGTGCGCATCCATGTGAATGCGACCGAGGTCGCGTTCTGGACCTCGCCGGACTTTTCTCAGACGGTCATGCCCAAGCCGGTGCCCGCGGTGCTGCGCTCGACCGCGACGAGCTTCTACGAGACGTACCGCGACCGGATCCGCGTCTTCGAGGACCGCCACGAAGTGGCCCCGGGCGTGACCGTGCGCCTGACCGGCGGGCACACGCCCGGCCACTGCGTGGTGGACCTGGTCTCGGGCGGCGAGCGCCTGACGTTTGCCGGCGACGCCGTGTTCCCCGTGGGCTTTGACCACCCCGAATGGCACAACGGCTTCGAGCACGACCCGGTGGAATCGGCCCGTGTGCGCTTTGCGCTCTTTAACGAACTGGCCGAGAACAAGGGCCTGCTCGTGGCGGCGCACCTGCCGTTCCCGTCCGTGGGACGGGTGGCGGTGGAAGGCGATGCGTTCCGCTGGGTCCCGGTCATCTGGGATTACTGATCGCGGGTGTATTCCCCGCGCCCAGATCCCAGTACAGCCCGGTCATCAGGCTGAGCGCCTGCCGCAGCAGTGCCGGCGGCAGGTGTTCGTTGGGCGCGTGCTGCGAGCAGCCGGGATAGGAGTGGGGCACCCAGATCGTGCGCAGGCCCAGCACGTCGGTGAAGATGTCGTTGGGCAGCGAGCCGCCCAGGTTGGGCAGCAGCGCGGCCTTCTGGCCCGACGTGCGTTCCAGCGATTCCACGGCCCAGCGCACCCACGCGTCGTCGGGATCGATGCGCGTCGCGCGGAACATGGATTCGCGGGTCAGGGAGATCTTGACCATCGGAAAGCCGTGGCTGTCCAGGTGCCGGCGCAGGGCGGGGATGAGGTCGTCGGGGTCCACGCCCACCACGAAGCGCAACTGGCAGCGCGCCCAGGCGCGCGGCGGGATGGCATTGACGGGCGTGTCGGGGTTGCCGGTCTTGTAGGCCAGCACCTCGAACGAGCACCAGCCGAACACGCGCTCGGCGGGCGACAGGCCCGGTTCGCCCCAGTCGGGCTCGATGTCGGGGCCGTCCGCGCCGCCGTCGACTTCGCAGTCGGCGAGCGCGCGCCGCACGGCGGCCGGCAGCGCCTTGGGCACCCACTCGGGGATGAGGATCTTGCCGGTGGGCGAGGCGATGCTGGCGATCGCGTGGGCAAGCTGCAGGCCGGGGTTGGAAATCAGTCCGCCCCAGTTGCCGGAATGATGGCCGCCGGCGCGCGCCTCGATCGTGAGGTCGAAATTCAGGCTGCCGCGCGCGCCCAGGAAAATGGTGGGCCGATTGGCGCTCAGGCGCGGGCCGTCCGAGGCGATCAGCAGATCGGCCGCCAGCAGGTCCCGATGCTCGGCGCACAGTTCGCGCAGGCCCATGGAGCCGGTTTCCTCGCCCATCTCGATCAGGTACTTGGCGTTAAAGCCCAGCGCGCCGCGCGTTTCCAGCACCAGTCGCAGGGCCTCCATGTTGATGGTGTGCTGGCCCTTGTTGTCGGCGATGCCGCGGCCGTACCAGCGGCCTTCGGCCTCGGTCAGCGCCCACGGCGACAGGCCTTCCTTCCATTCGCGTTCCAGGCCCCGGATGACGTCGCCATGCCCGTAGCCCAGCACGGTGGGCAGGGCGGGATCCTCGATGCGCTCGGCATAGAGAAAGGGCGCCAGCGCCTTCGGATGCGTGAGGGTGCGGCAGGTAAAGCCCAGGGCCTCGAAGGCCGGGCGGATCTCGGACTCGAGGTAGTCCGCCAGCACGGCGGCGCGTTCCGGGTTCTGGCTTTCGGTGGGCAGCGCCAGCCGGCGCGCCAGCAATGCGCGGAAGGCGCCGGAATCAAAGCATTGTTCCGCCTGGGCGATGGCGTGTGCGCGGGTCATGGCTGGGTAACTCCCTGGGAAGTGGGGGTGACGGACGGATAGAGGTGGCAGGCGACGAGCGCGCCGTCGCGCTCGGCCAGCGCGGGGCGCTCGGTCTTGCATTGCGCCATGGCGTGCTGGCAGCGGGGATGGAAAGGGCAGCCGGAAGGCGGGTGCAGCGGATCGGGGAACGACAGGCCCAGGCCCATGTCGGGAATGCCCAGGCCGGGCTCGGGCGTCAGCACCGACGCCAGCAGCGCCTGCGTGTAGGGGTGGCGCGGGTCATGGAAGAGGCGGGCGGTGGGGGCCGATTCCACCACGCGGCCCAGGTACATCACGGCTACGTGGGTGGCGATGTGCTCGACCACCGCCAGGTTGTGGCTGATGAAGACATAGGTCAGGTTGAAGTCGCGCCGCAGATCCATCAGCAGGTTCATGATCTGCGCCTGCACCGACACGTCCAGCGCGGAGGTCGGCTCGTCGCAGATCACGATCTCGGGTTGCATCACCAGCGCGCGCGCGATCGCCACGCGCTGGCGCTGTCCGCCGGACAGTTGGCCCGGCGTGTTGTGGGCCAGCCGGGGCGGCAGGCCCACGCGCTCCAGCATGTCGATGGCCTTGTGCATCTTGGGATTGGGGATGCCATGCACCTCCAGCGGCAGGGACACGATGGAGGCGATGGAGCGGCGCGGGTTGAGCGACGAATACGGATCCTGGAAGATGGGCTGCACGCGCCGGGCCAGCGCGCGCCGGTCTATCTGGCGGATGTCCTGGCCTTCCAGGCGGATGGCGCCTTCGCTCGGTGGGGTCAGGCCCAGCAGCATGCGCGCCAGCGTGGACTTGCCGCAGCCGGACTCGCCCACGATGCCCAGCACCGCGCCGCGGTCCACGGCCAGGTCCACGCCATTGACCGCGTGCAGGGTGGCGCGCGGGCGGAACATCCCCGCGCGGACGGTGAATTGCCGGCTGACGGCGTCGGCTTGCAGCAGCGCGCTCATGCCGGCACTCCTTCGGCGCCCAGGATGCAGCGCCATTGCTGGCCAGTCGCCTGGCCGTGGACGGGAACCGCTTGCCTGCATTGCGGCTGGGCATGCGGGCAACGGTCGGCGAAGGCGCACCCGCGCAGCTCGCCCACCAGCGACGGCACGACGCCGGGAATGGTGCCCAGCGCCTGGCCGGGCGCCGTGCGGCCGGGAACGGGAATACAGCCCAGGAGCCCCTGCGTGTAGGGGTGGTGCGGCGTGGCGAAGATGTCGGCCACGGGGCCTTCCTCGACGATCTGCCCCGCGTACATCACCGCCACCTGCCGCGCGATGCGCGCCACCACGCCCAGATCGTGCGTGATCAGCACCATCGCGATGCCCAGTTCGGCCTGCAGGTCGGCCAGCAGCCGCAGGATCTGCGCCTGGATGGTGACGTCCAGCGCGGTGCTGGGCTCGTCGGCGATCAGGAGCTCCGGACCGCACATCAGCGCCATCGCGATCATGACGCGCTGGCGCAGCCCGCCCGACAACTGGTGCGGATACTGCCCCAGGCGCTGGCCGGCCGACGCGATGCCGACCTTCTCCAGCAGCTCCACGGCCCGGTCGCGCGCCTGCTGGCTGCTCGCCTTGCGGTGGTGGATGTAGTGTTCGGTGAGCTGTTCGCCGATGGCGTAGGCGGGGTTGAGCGCCGTCATGGGCTCCTGGAAGATCATTGCCATCTTGCTGCCGCGCAGCGCGTTGATGCGCCGGCCGCGCGCCGTGGACAGGTCCTCGCCCAGCACCGCCAGCCGGCGCGTGCTGCGCCGGGCGGCCTTGGGCAAGAGGCCCATGATGGCCAGCGAGGTCATGGACTTGCCGCAGCCCGATTCCCCCACGAGGCACAGCGTTTCGCCGCGGCGGACCTGGAAGGAGACGTCGCGCACCGCGTGCAGCGCGCCGCGCGGCGTGGCGATGTCGACCGTCAGGCCCTGGACGTCCAGGACGATATCCGTGCTGTTCATGCTCAGGCCCTCTCTTCAGGCGTCAGGAGTTGATGCAGGCCGTCGCCGGCCAGGTTGATCGCGAAGATCAGGAGCGCCAGGGCCGATCCCGGGATGGCGATCAGCCAGAACGAGAAGAACATGTAGGCCTTGGCTTCGGAGATCATCAGGCCCCAGGACGGCAGCGGCGGTTGCACGCCCAGGCCCAGGAACGACAGCGACGCCTCCAGCAGGATGGCGCTGGCCGCTTCCAGGGTGGCGATCACGATGAGCTGCGGCACCACGTTGGGCAGGACCTCGCCCCACACGATGCGCCAGGTGCTGGCGCCCGCGGCCTGCGCCGCGGCCACGTATTCCAGCGAGCGCACCTGCTGCGTGGCGCTGCGCATCACCACGGCGTAGCGGTCCCACTTGAGCAGGCCCAGCACCAGGATCACCACCCACAGTGACCCCCCGACGATGGCCACGGTGGCCAGCGCCACCAGGATCACCGGCATGGACAGGCGCGTGGTGATGAGGAACGACACGGCCATGTCGACCTTGCCGCCGAAGTAGCCGGCGGCCATGCCCATCGCGGTGCCGATGAGCCCCGAGATGAGCGCCACGCTGATGCCGATCAGGAGCGAAATGCGCGCACCGTAGAAGAGCCGCGACATGTAGTCGCGCCCGAGCTGGTCGGTGCCCAGCGGGTGCAGCCAGGTGCCTTTTTCATACCAGACGGGCGGCGCGGTACGGTAGGCCAGGTCCTGGAAGTAGGGATCGTGCGGCGAGATCCATGGCGCCAGCAGCGCGATCAGCACGATGACGAGCAGGATGCCGCCGCCGGCCAGAAGCGCCTTGTTGCGGCGCAGCCGGCGCCAGCGCAGCGCGGAGGCGGACAGTTCCAGCGGCGCCGGGGCGGGCGCGCCGGGCGCGGAAGGAGTGAGGATAGGCGTGTTCATGTCAGGACACCCGGATGCGCGGATCGAGCCACGCGTTGGCCACGTCGCTGGCGAGCGTCAGCAGCACGTACAGCACCGACAGCAGCAGCACGATGAGCTGCATGACCGGGTAGTCCTTGTACGTGATGCTCTGGTAGGCGAGGTACCCCAGGCCGTCCAGCGCGAAGATGGTCTCGATGACGACCGAGCCGCCCAGCAGGTAGCCCAGTTGCACCGCGGCCAGCGCCACCACGGGCACGATGGCGTTGCGCAGGGCGTGCTTGAAGATGATCTTCCTGGCCGGCAGACCCTTGGCCCGCGCGGTGCGGATGTAGTCGGCGCCCAGCACCTCGATCATCCCCGCGCGGATCAGGCGCATGAAGGCCGGCGCCACGTAGTAGCCCAGCGCGATGGCCGGCATGACGAAGTGCTGCCACGTGCCGCTGCCCGACACCGGCAGGATGCGCAGCGAAATGGAGAACAGCATGATCAGGATCAGCGCGAAGAAGAAATTCGGCAGCGCCTGGCCCAGCACGGCGATGGCCAGGCACACGCGGTCGATCAGGCTGCCCTTGTACAGCGCGGCCAGCACGCCCAGCGGGATCGAGATCAGGAGCGCGAAGGCCAGCGCGGCCATGCCCAGCTTGAGCGTGGTGGCCAGCTTGGACAGGATCAGCGGCCCGGCCTCGGTTTTGAAGTACACCGAGGTGCCGAAGTCGCCCTGCAGGATGTGCCAGAGCCAGTCGGCGTACTGGACGATGATGGGCCGGTCCAGCCCGTAGGTCTTGCGGATCAAGTCGATGTCGGCCTGCCGCGCGCCTTCGCCGGCCAGGGCCAGCGCCGGATCGCCCGACAGGTGCAGCAGCAGGAACGCCAGGACGGACACGGTCAGCGCCACCAGGGCCGCCAGGCCCAGGCGCCTCAGCGTGAAATAAAGCATAGGACTACCTCTCTGTTCAGCAGCGCCGGGCAGGCACGGGGCCGGCCCGGCGCGGACCGCGCCTTACTTCCAGCTCATGTCCCAGAATCGCACCAGCTCATCCGAGTAGGGCTTGAAGTTCACGTCCTTGGTGGCGACGTAGTAGGCGGGCAGCGTCCACAGCGGCACCGCGTAGGCCTTTTCCGCGATGATGTCCAGCGCCTCTTTGTAGGCTGCCTTGCGCGGCCCGAGCTCGATCGTGTGGTCGCCCTTGTTGAGCAGGTCGCGCACCTTGGGATCGCGGGTGATGTCGTCGTTGCCGAAGGCGAAGTACACCGGCGTGGACGCGGACACGTCGTTGACCAGGTTCGAGCCCCAGGTCTGGTGCGTGAGCGATGCCTTGTTGGCGCGGATCATGTCGCGCATGGCGGCGTACTGCAGGAAGTTCAGCTTGGCCCGGATGCCGACGGCCTGCAGGTAATTGATGATGGCCTCGGTCTGATTGCGCTCGCGGTAGGCCACGATGTCGATGTCAAAGCCATTGGGATAGCCCGCCTCGGCCAGCAGCTTCTTGGCCTGCGCCGGATCGTACTTGTAGGTCGGCGCGCCTTCCTGCGTGCAGCCGACCTGCGAGGGCGTGCAGATGGTATTGATGAGCCCGCCGCCTTCGCCCACGATGTTCTTGAGCATGGATTCGCGGTCGATCGCGTGGATGATGGCGCGGCGCACGCGCTCGTCCTTGAGCTGCGGCGCGGGCGTGCCCTCCAGGATGTTCATCTGCATGAACACGATGCGCATGGTGTTGCCCGTGACCATCTGCAGGTTGGGCATGCCGCCCAACTGTTCGGCCTGGTCCTTGGGCACGCTCATGATCAGGTCTTCGCCGCCCGAGATCACTTCCGCCATCTGCGTCTGGCGGTCGGGGATGAAGCGGATGACCACCTTGCCGATCTTGGGCTGCGCCTTGGGCGAGTCCTTGAAATAGTCGGCGTTGCGTTCCAGGGTGATGGACTTGCCGGGCTGGTAGTCCACCACCTTGTAGGGACCCGATCCGACCGGCTTGGCGTTCATGCCCTTGGGGCCGACTTCCTGGTAGTACTTGGCGGGGTGGATGGCGGCCGTGGTGGACAGGTATTCCTTGGCGCCGGGGAAGGGCTGCTTGGTGGTCAGGCGCACCTTGTATTTGTCGATCTTCTCGACCTTGTCGATCCACGACACGTTCTGCTGCGTGACCGCCTTGTTCTTGGGGTCGGCCACGAAGTTCAGCGTGTACACGACCGAGTCGGCGTCGAACTCCTCACCGTTGTGGAATTTGACGCCTTGGCGCAGCTCGAATTCCATGGTCTTGTCGTCGATCTGCTTCCAGCTCTTAGCAAGCTGGCCCTTGTACTCATTGGTGACCGGGTCGCGGTAGAGCAGGGTGTCCCACACGTTGGCGGCGATGATGACGCCGATGCGCACGTTGTTGAAGTAGGGATCGACGCTTTCCGGCGCCTGGTCGTAGGCCATGCGCAAGGTGTCGTCTTTCTTGCCGGCAAGCGCCGGCTGGGTGGCCAGGGCGGCGCAGGCAAGCAGGGCGGCGGCCAGGGACTTGAACGCAGGGATGCGGCGGGAGGACAGCGCGGGTGCAGCGGGGGTGAAGCGATAAGGTGTGAAGCGACAATCAGCCATGGTGAAGGCTCCTCTTGAAGACACTACATGTGTTGCGTATCTATCGTCTCGCTCCGGCTTTTGAGCGCCGCCTCGCATTTGCGCTGCAGGTGCTGCCGCATGATGGCTGCCAGCCGGTCCGCGTCACGCGCGGCCAGGGCCTCTGCCATTTCTATGTGTTCGCGCATCGCCAGATCCCATTTCTGGCGGTTTTCATTCGACACGAAGCGCAGGTTCTGAATTCGTGCGTTCTGCGCGTCGTACAGCTGTTTCAGCAGGCTGTTGTGGGCAGCCAGGCTGATGCGTTCGTGGATTTCCCGGTTGATCCGGAAGTACGTCGGCAGGTCGTGGCGGGCATGGCTGGCCATCATTTCGAAGGTCAGCGCGCGGATCTCCGCGATCTCCACGACCGAGGCGCGTTCGCAGGCCAGCCGGCAAGACATGGCTTCCAGGCCGCCGATGACTTCGAAGATCTCGCGGATGTTGGCCAGCGACAGCGCCACCACCTGCGCACCGCGGTTGGGTTCGATCTGCACCAGGCCTTCGGCGGCCAGCAGGCGGAACGCCTCGCGCAGCGGCGTGCGCGACACGCCGAGCAGGTCGCACAGCGCGCGTTCGTTCAGCCGTGTGCCCGGCGGGAACTCGCCCTGGATGATGCGTTCGCGCAGCGCGCCCGCCGCCGTGCCCGCCAGCGTGCGGCCGTCGCCGGCGGCACGGGCCGCCGGTTGCGGTGCGGGATCGGGCGAGGCATCGGCCATCGCGTGATCCGGCAACAGGCTAGGATCGCTGCGCATTGGTATACAAAAATTCCCCTTGTTTTCGCAGACTATAAACCCGACTTCGTCTTCCCTCTGATGGGTGCATACCCTAGGTTATGCGGGCAAAAACAATGGGATAGAGTGGCGCATGCCGCATATCCGCCTGCCGGCAGCGCGCGGTTCGCCTGCCGCGCCACACTGGCTGGTATACAAAACGTCCATTTTGGGGCCACGCATGCTCACGCTGAACACCCATCCGTCTGGCCGGCATTTCCTGCAGATTCCCGGACCCACCAACGTGCCGGACCGGGTGCTGCGCGCCATCGACCAGCCCACCATCGATCACCGCGGACCCGAGTTCGGGGCATTGGGGCGGGCGGTGCTGGCGGGCATCAGGCAAGTCTTCCAGACCGACGGCCCCGTCGTCATCTTTCCGGCCTCGGGCACCGGGGCGTGGGAGGCGGCGCTGGTCAATACGCTGTCGCCCGGCGATCGCGTGCTGATGGTCGAGACCGGCCATTTCGCCAGCCTGTGGCGCAAGCTTGCCGGGCGCCTGGGCCTGGACGTCGACAACATCGAAGGCGACTGGCGCCATCCGGTGGACCCGGACGCCATCCGCGCCCGCCTGGCCGACGACGCCCAGCACCGCATCAAGGCAGTCTGCGTGGTGCACAACGAGACGTCCACCGGCGTCACCAGCGACATCGCCGCGGTGCGCGCGGCCATGGACCAGACCGGGCACCCGGCGCTGCTGATGGTGGACACGATTTCGTCGCTGGGCTCCATCGACTATCGCCACGACGAATGGGGCGTGGATGTCACGGTGGCGGGCTCGCAGAAGGGGCTGATGCTGCCGCCTGGCCTGTCGTTCAACGCGGTGGGGCCGCGCGCGCTGGCGGCGGCCGAGACCGCCCGTTTGCCGCGGTCCTACTGGGATTGGCGCGAGATGCTGGGGCCCAATGAGAAGGGCTATTTCCCGTACACGCCGTCGACCAATCTGTTGTATGGCCTGCATGAGGCGCTGGCGATGCTGCACGCCGAAGGCCTGCCGCGCGTGTTCGCCCGCCACGAGCGCCACGCACGCGCCACGCGGCTGGCGGTGGCGGCCTGGGGGCTGGAGCTGCTGAGCCTGGACCCAGCCGCGCACAGTCCGGCGCTGACCGCCGTGCTGATGCCCGAGGGCCATGGCGCGGACGCGCTGCGCAAGGTGATCCTGGACCGCTACGACATGTCGCTGGGGCAGGGGCTGGGCAAACTCTCCGACCGCATCTTCCGCATTGGCCACCTGGGCCATTTCAACGATCTGACGCTGTGCGGCACGCTGGCCGGGGTGGAGATGGGGCTGGCCGCGGCCGGCGTCCCGCACCGCCCGGGCGGGCTGCAGGCGGCCATGGAATTCTTGTCCCGCGCGCCGGAACGCGCGGCGGGCTGAATCAATCACTACGAGGGAACCGATGAATACGCTCATGCAGCAGGCGATCCAGTTCGCCAATGACCACGAATCGCCCTGGGACCGCAGCGTCAAGGGCAATTTCGGCGTGCACCTGAATGATCCGCCGCCCTGGAACCGCCTGCTCGGCCCCATCCATGACCGCGGGCCGGTGTCCGGCGTGGTCGTGGTGGACGGCAAGACGGTGGCCGCCTGGGGCGAGCCCGACCGCGCCGACCTGACCTTCAGCGTCGCCAAGCTGTACCTGGCCATCCTGGCGGGCGTGGCCCATGACCGCGGCCTGCTGCCCGACGTGGACGAACCCGTGGGCAAGCGCGTGCCGGGCATCGGCTTTGACGAAGGCCGCAACGCGTCCATCACTTGGCGTCACCTGCTGCAGCAGACCAGCGAGTGGGAAGGCGAACGCTTCGGCGTGTCGGACCAGGCGGACCGCTACCGCGCCGTCACCTTCGGCGTGCCGCCCGACGGCAAGAAGGGCGATGCGCGCCCGTTGCAGACGCCCGGCACGTACTGGGAATACAACGACGTGCGCATCAACCAGCTGTCGTATGCGCTGCTGCACCTGTTCAGGAAACCGCTGCCGGAGGTCTTCCGCGAGGCGGTCACGCGCCCCATTGGCTGCAGCGAAGACTGGCAGTGGGTGGGCTACGACAACGCCTGGGTCGAGATCGACGGCCAGCGCATGCCGTCCGTGCCGGGCGGGTCGCACTGGGGCGGCGGCATGTCCATCAGCGCCAACGACCAGGCGCTGATTGGCCAGATGTTGCTGAACGACGGCCAGGCCAATGGGCAGCAGATCCTGTCGCGCGAATGGCTGCAGGCCATGCGCACGCCGTGCGACATCGCGCCGTACTACGGCTACCTGATCTGGCTGAACCACGAGGGCAAGGTGTTCCCCAGCGTGCCGTCGTCCAGCTTCTTCGGGGTGGGGGCGGGCAGTTCCTTCACGTGGGTGGAGCCGGAGCGCAAGATGGTGGTGATCGTGCGCTGGCTCAACTCGGCGCATGCGGATGCGCTCTTCGGCAAGATCCTGGCCGCGGTGGATGCTGGCGCCGGTGTCTGACACCTGGCAAAGCCCGGCGCGCCGCGCGGGTTTTGCGGCGTGTCAGGATTTTTCGGGCAAGATGTGGCGTTCGGCCGCGCTGCGGCGCGGCCACGCCTGACCTCTTCATCCGATCAAGGAACACGCCATGAATTACCGCCGACTGGGAACCAGCAATCTCCGGGTATCGCCGCTCTGCCTGGGCACCATGATGTTCGGAGAGCAGACGCCCGATGACGAGGCCGCGCGCATCGTCGCGTCGGCGCGCGACCATGGGCTCAATTTCATCGACACGGCCGATGTCTACAACGAGGGCCGTTCGGAAGAAGTGGTTGGCAAGCTGCTCAAGGGCCAGCGCCACGACTGGGTGCTGGCCAGCAAGATCGGCAATCCCGTCGGCAAGGGACCGAACCTGGCGCATTACTCGCGCCAGTGGCTGATCCGCGGGGTGGAGCAGAGCCTGTCGCGCATGGGCACGGATTTCATGGACATCCTGTACCTGCACCGCGACTACCACGAGGAAAACCTCGAAGAGGCGCTGTGGGCGCTGGGCGACCTGATCCGCGCGGGCAAGCTGCGCAGCTTCGGCCTGTCGAACTTCCGGGGCTGGCGCATCGCCGAAGTGATGCGCCTGTGCGAAAAACTGGGCGTGCCGCAGCCGGTGGTGTGCCAGCCTTACTACAACATGCTGAACCGCGGACCGGAGGTCGAGATCCTGCCGGCCTGCAAGCATTACGGGCTGGGCGTGGTGCCGTACAGCCCGATCGCGCGCGGCGTGCTCACGGGCAAGTACCTGCCGGGCCAGGCCCCCGCGGCGGATACGCGCGCCGGGCGCGGCGACCGCCGCATCCTGGCCACCGAGTTCCGCGAGGAGTCGCTGCAGATCGCGCAAAAGCTCGTCCAGCACAGCGCCGCGCGCGGCGTGCAGCCGGGGCATTTCGCCACCGCCTGGGTGCTGGCCAATCCCGTCGTCACGGCCGTCATCGCCGGCCCGCGCACGCTGGCGCAGATGGACGACTACTACGCGGCGCTGGACGTGACGATCACGCCCGAGGACGAGACCGTGGTGAACGACTGGGTGACGCCGGGCCACGCGTCCGCGCACGGCTACAACGATCCGAGCTATCCGTTTTATGGCCGTCCGGTGACGGCTGTGTAGCGGTCAACCCCGCGGTCAACCCCGCGGTCAACCCCGCGGTCAGCCTCGCGCCGCCGAGGGCTCGGCGGCGATGCCGTGCAGCATCATCTGTTCGGCAACCTGGGCGATTCCCATGCGGGCGATGCGCCCGCGCCGCTCGGCGTCCACCATGCTGGTGATGACGGCAATCAGGAGTTCGCTCAGCGCGGCGGCGGTCATGTCCACGCGGAAGACGCCTTCGCGCTGGCCTCGCAGAAAAAACGCGTCCAGCGTTTCCTGATACCCGGACCAGCTGTTCATGATGTCCGGCTCCAGTTCGGTGTCGGGCTTCCAGTTGTAGATCAGGAACGCGGTCAGCTCCTTGTGCGCCAGATGCTGTTCGATCAGGCTGCGCAGCGCCGCGCGCGGCGGGGCGGTCTCCAGATGCGAATCCGCCAGCGCCTGCTTCATGACGTGCGCGCAGTGCGTCATGAGCCGCAACACCAATTGGTCCCGCGTCTTGCAGAACCGGTACAAGGTCGCCTTGCTGACGCCGACCGCCTTGGCCAGTTCCTGCAGCGTCGCGCGCGGCTGGTCCACCATGGCAAGCGCCAGCGCGACGAGCAGCCGTTCGTGGCCGGCTTCTTCGGACATTGCTTCCTCCCCGTTTGTGCTTATCCCTTGGGCCGGTATTGGATCATGGTCGATTCACTTTGTACAAACTTTGGTCATTTGTTCAAGCAAAGACTTGTTTTTGGTCAAACTCAGTCTACTTAGCCGCAAATGAATCATTATTGATTCAAATCATCCTTTAAGGTAGCATCGGCGTCTCTTTGAATTCAAGACGCGGTGCGCGGGGGATGTGAATGATGTGGAACAAGGCATGGCGACTGCCCCTGGCGGCGTTGGCGGCGGCAACCTTTCTGGCCGCGTGCGGCGGGAAGGAGGGCGGCGAGCCGCAGGCGGCCGGACCGCGTCCGGTGAAGGCGCTGGCGGTGCAGCCCCAGCGTTACGCACTGACCAGCGAACTGCCCGGCCGGGTCGAGCCCATGCGCGTGGCCGAAGTCCGCGCCCGTGTGGCCGGCATCGTACTCAGCCGGGATTTCGAGCAAGGCGCCGACGTGAAGGCGGGCGACGTGCTGTTCCGCATCGACCCGGCGCCGTTCAAGGCCGCGTTGTCGCGCGCGCAGGGCGAGCTGGCCAAGGCCGAGGCCGCCGTGTCCGACGCGCAGGCCGTCGTCAGGCGCTACGCGCCGCTGGTCAAGATCGAAGCCGTCAGCCAGCAGGACTTCGATACCGCCAACACCACGCTCAAGAGCGCGCTGGCGGCCCGCCGCTCGGCCCAGGCCGACGTCGAGACCGCGCGGCTGAACCTGGACTACGCCACCGTGAAGGCGCCCATCTCGGGCCGCATCGGGCGCGCGCAGGTGACCGAGGGCGCGCTCGTGGGCCAGAACGAAGCCACCGTGATGGCGACGATCCAGCAGCTCGATCCGGTCTACGTGGACTTCAACCAGCCCGTGGCCGACATGCTGCGCATGCGCGCCGCCATGCAGGACGGCCGCCTGGGCGCGGGCGAGGGCGCCAGCATCTCCATCACCATCGACGGCACCGACCAGCAGCGCGAAGGCCGTCTGCTGTTCTCGGACATCGCCGTGGACCGCGGCACGGGCCAGGTCGCGTTGCGGGGCGAGTTCGCCAATCCCGACGTGTTGCTGTTGCCCGGCATGTACGTGCGCGTGCGCACGCAGCAGGGCGTGGACCCCGAAGCGATCCTGGTGCCCCAGCGCGCCGTCACGCGCAGCACCGATGGCAAGCCGCAGGTGCTGGTGGTGGGGGCGGATGACGTCGTGGAGAGCCGCGCGGTGCAGACCGGCACGATGCGCGGCGGCGATTGGCACATCACCGAGGGACTGGCGCCGGGCGACCGCGTCATCGTCGGGGGCGCGAGCGGCGCCGTCCCCGGCCAGAAGGTCAGCGTGACGCCCGTGAACCCGGCAAAGCTGGCCGCCGCCCGCGATGCCGCAGTGCCTGCCGCGCAATGAGCGGGCTGTGTGATCGGCCTCTGTTTGATCGGCTATTTGATCGGCCTGTGTAAGCAGCCTGTGATGCATCGCGCGCAAACCCGAAGGTAGAACATGTCCAAGTTTTTCATTGGCCGCCCCAATTTCGCCTGGGTGGTGGCCATTTTCATTTCGCTCGCCGGCCTGCTGGCGATTCCGTCGCTGCCGGTGTCGCAGTTTCCGGTGGTGGCCCCGCCGCAGGTGACCATCGCGGCCACCTATCCCGGCGCGTCCGCGACCGTGCTGGTCGATTCGGTGACCAGCGTCATCGAAGAGGAGCTGAACGGCGCGAAGAACATGCTGTACTACGAGTCGTCCAGCAGTTCCAGCGGCAGCGCGGAAATCACCGTCACGTTCGAGCCGGGCACCGACCCCGACCTGGCGCAGGTGGACGTGCAGAATCGCATCAAGAAGGCCGAGGCGCGCCTGCCCACGGCCGTGACGCAGCAGGGCCTGCAGGTCGAGCAGGCCAGTTCCAATTTCCTGATGATCTATGCCCTGACGTACAAGGGCGATGACGCGAACAAGGACGTGGTGGGGCTGTCCGACTACGCCGCGCGCCACATCAACAACGAGATCCGCCGCGTCGACGGCGTGGGCAAGGTGCAGTTCTTCGGGGCCGAAGCCGCCATGCGCGTCTGGATCGACCCGCAGAAGCTGCTGGGCCTGGGCCTGTCCGTGGCGGACGTCAACGCGGCCATCGCCGCGCAGAACGTGCAGGTGCCGGCCGGCAGCTTCGGCAGCCGTCCCGGCGCGGCCGAACAGGAGCTGACCGCGACGCTGGCCGTCAAGGGCACGCTGGACAATCCCGAGGAGTTCGGCCGCATCGTGCTGCGGGCGAATCCGGACGGCTCGTCCGTGCGGCTGGCCGACGTGGCGCGGCTGGAAGTCGGCCGGCAGAGCTATGACTTCGAAACGCGCCTGAACGGCAGGAAATCGGTCGGCGCGGCGGTCCAGCTTGCGCCGGGCGCCAACGCCATCGACACCGTCAAGGCCGTGAAGGCCCGGTTGCAGGAACTGTCGGCCTCGTTCCCGGAGGACGTGGCCTATTCGGTGCCGTTCGACACGTCCAAGTTCGTCAGCGTGGCGATCACGAAGGTGGTGCACACGCTGCTGGAAGCGATGGTGCTGGTGTTCCTGGTGATGTTCCTGTTCCTGCAGAACTTCCGCTACACGCTGATCCCGACCATCGTGGTGCCGGTGTGCCTGCTGGGCACGTTTGCGGTGATGTCGGTGCTGGGCTTCTCGGTGAACATGATGACGATGTTCGGCATGGTGCTGGCCATCGGCATCCTGGTGGACGACGCCATCGTGGTGGTCGAGAACGTGGAGCGGATCATGGCCGAGGAGGGGCTGTCGCCCCGCGAGGCCACGGTTAAGGCCATGGAGCAGGTGTCCGGCGCCATCGTCGGCATCACGCTGGTGCTGTCGGCGGTGTTCCTGCCGCTGGCGTTCATGAGCGGGTCGGTCGGCGTCATCTACCAGCAGTTCTCGCTGTCGCTGGCGGTGTCGATCCTGTTCTCGGGGTTCCTGGCGCTGACGTTCACGCCCGCGCTGTGCGCCACGTTCCTCAAGCCCATCCCGAAGGGCCATCACGAGGAAAAGAAGGGGTTCTTCGGCGGATTCAACCGCGTCTTCAACCGCCTGACGGGCCGCTTCGAGGCCCTGAACTCGCGGCTGGTGCGCCGCACCGGCCGCTACATGGTCATCTACGTCGCCATTGTCGCGGTGCTGGCCGTGCTGTACGTGCGCGTGCCGGAATCCTTCGTGCCGCCGGAAGACCAGGGGTATGTCATCGTCGACGTGCAGTTGCCGCCGGGCGCGACCCACATGCGCACCGACAAGGTCGTGGCGGACGTGGAGCAGCACCTGTTGTCGCTGGACGCCATGGGCGACGCCTTCACCGTGATGGGATTCAGCTTTTCGGGCACCGGCCAGAACGCGGGCATCGCGTTCCCGACGCTCAAGGACTGGTCCGAGCGCGGCGAGGGCCAAGCGGCCACCGACGTGGCCGACAGCGTGAATGCGCGCTTCGCGGCGATCGACGACGGCGCGGTCATGGCCGTCAATCCGCCGCCCATCGACGGGCTGGGCAATTCGGGCGGCTTCGCGCTGCGGCTGCAGGACCGCGGCGGCCTGGGTCGCGCGGCGCTGACCGACGCCCGCAACCAGTTGCTGGCGCAGGCCAACAGTTCGCCCGTGATCGCCTACGCCATGATGGAAGGCCTGGCGGATGCGCCGCAACTGCGGCTGGACATCGACCGCGAAAAGGCCGAGGCGCTGGGCGTGGGGTTCGACGTGATCAGCACGGCGATCTCGTCCGCCTACGGGTCGGCCACGATCAATGACTTCGCCAATGCCGGCCGCCTGCAGCGCGTGGTGGTGCAGGCCGACGTGCGCGACCGCATGAGGCCCGAAAGCATCCTGCAGCTGAACGTGCCGAACAAGACGGGCGGGATGGTGCCGCTCAGCGCGTTCGTCAAGACGGACTGGGAGACCGGGCCGGTGCAGATCTCGCGCTACAACGGCTATCCGGCCTTCAAGATCGCGGGCGACGCGATGCCGGGCAGCAGCACCGGCGAGGCGATGGCCGAAATCGAGCGCATCGTGGCGGGGCTACCCGAGGGCATTGGCTACGAGTGGACGGGCCTGTCGTACCAGGAGAAGTTCGCCGGTTCGCAGGCGCCCATGCTGTTCGCGCTGGCCTTTCTGGTGGTGTTCCTGCTGATGGTTGCGCTGTACGAAAGCTGGGCGATTCCGGCTTCCGTGATGCTGATCGTGCCCATCGGCGCCCTGGGCTCGGTGCTGGCGGTGACCCTGCTGGGCATGTCGAATGACGTGTACTTCAAGGTGGGCCTCATCACCATCATTGGCCTGGCGGCCAAGAACGCCATCCTGATCGTGGAGTTTGCCAAGAGCCTGCGCGAACAGGGCCACACGCTGGCCGACGCCGCCATCCAGGCCGCCAAGCTGCGCTTTCGGCCCATCGTGATGACGTCGCTGGCGTTCATCCTGGGCGTGGTGCCGCTGGCGCTGGCCACCGGCGCGGGCGCGGCCAGCCAGCGCGCGCTGGGCGTGGGCGTGATCGGCGGGATGCTGACCGCCACGCTGCTGGGCGTGATCTTCGTCCCCATCTTCTTCGTGTGGGTGCTGTCGCTGGTGCAGCGCTGGCGGGGCAAGTCCTCGCCGGCATCCGCCGCCGCGCCGCGCACGGTGCAGGAGTAATCCATGATGCAGACCTTCTTTCCCTTGCGGATTTCCGCGCTGGTCCTTGCCGCGGCGCTGGCCGGTTGTTCGATGGCCCCGGTTTACGAACGCCCGGCCTCACCGGTAAGCGAGCACTGGAGCAACGCCACGTCCGGCTCCGGGCGCTCGGCCGCGGCGACGCTCGGCTGGCAGTCCTTTGTCACCGACGAGGCCTTGCGCAAGCTGGTGGAACTGGCGTTGGAGAACAACCGCGACCTGCGCCAGTCGCTGCTCAATATCGAAGCGGCCCGCGCGCAGTACCAGATCACACGCGCGGACCGGCTGCCGACCCTGGACGCGCAGGGCACGGGCACGCGCCAGCGCGTGCCGGGCGACCTGAACACCACCGGCACGTCCGGCGTGCAAAGCAGTTACCAGGCCGGCGTGGGCCTCACGGCATTCGAGATCGACCTTTTCGGGCGGGTGCGCAGCCTGTCCGATGCGGCCCTGCAGGAGTTCCTGGCGACCGAGGCCACCGCGCGCAGCGCGCAGATCAGCCTGGTGGCCGAGGTGATCCAGGCCTACGTGGCCCGCGACAGCGCGCAGCGGCGCCTGGACGTCACGCGCCAGACGCTCGCCAGCCGCGAGGCGTCGCTGGAACTGATCGTCAAGCGCCGCCAGGCGGGCACGGCCACCGCCCTGGACTACCAGGAGGCGCTGGGCCTGACCGAACAGTCGCGCGCCGAGCTGGAACGGATGGACCGCGAGGTCCGGCAGGCCGGCAATGCGCTGGGCCTGCTGGTGGGCGTGCGCGACCTGTCTCCCTATCTGCCCGCGCGCACGGCGGATGCGCCCATGCTGGTGCAGGAGATCGCGGCGGGCGCGCCGTCGGACCTGCTGGAGAACCGGCCGGACATCCTGGCGGCCGAGCGTCAGTTGCAGGCGCGCAATGCCAGCATCGGCGCGGCGCGGGCGGCGTTTTTTCCCAGCATTTCATTGACGGGCCTGTTCGGCAGTTCCAGCGCGGACCTGTCGGGCCTGTTCGACTCGGGCCAGCGCGCCTGGTCGTTCACGCCGCAGATCACGCTGCCGATCTTTGCCGGCGGGCGCAACGTCGCCAATCTGGACCTGGCGACCGTGCGCAAGGACATCGCCGTGGCCGAGTACGAAAAGACCATCCAGACGGCGTTCAGGGAGGTGTCCGACGCGCTGGTGGCCACCGAGACGCTGCGGCGCGAAGAGGCCTCGCGCCGCGCGCTGGCGCAGTCCAGCCTGGTCGCGATGCGCCTGTCCGAGGCGCGCTACCGGGGCGGCGTGGACAGCCATCTACGCTATCTGGACGCGCAGCGCAGCGCGTACACGGACCAGATCGCCTACATCGACGTCAGTGCGCAGCGCCAGGCGGCGCTGGCGACGCTGTTCAAGGCGCTGGGCGGCGGCTGGCCGGCCCAGCAGCCGCCGCAGGCCGCGCGGGACTGAGGCGCGGCCGGCCTTCCGGCTACGCCTTGCGCAGACCGGCCGCCTGCATGGACGGCTGGTTGGCGCCGTCCAGCTCGGCCGGCTGCCTGCCGCGGCCGATCAGCCAGGCGCACACCGCCGACACCACGCCCGCGAACATCACGTACAGGCAGATCAGCCAGGGCTGGCCGCCGCCAGTCTTGAGCAGCGCCGTGGCGATGATGGGCGTGATCCCGGAGGCGAAGATGCCGGAGAACTGGTAGACGAAGGAAATGCCGGTGTAGCGCACCTTGGCGTCGAACAGCTCGCAGAACAGCGCGGCCTCCGGCCCGTAGACGGCGGCGTACAGGATGCCGAACGGGATGATGATGGCCAGCCAGATCAGCATCACGTTGCCGCCGCTGTTGATCATCATCCAGAAGCCCGGAAAGGACGCGGCCGCGGTGATGAGCGAGCCCCAGAAATACACGCGGGTGCGCCCGATGCGGTCGGACAGCCGGCCAAAGAACGGGATGAAAAAGCACATGACCAGCGCCGCGGCCATCACCCCGATCAGCGCCTCGGTCCGCGTGATCTGCACGGTCTGCGTCAGGAACGAGATCGAGAACACGCCGAACACGTTGAAGAACACGCCGTCGATGTAGCGCGCGCCCATGCCCTTGACCACGTTGCCCGGATAGCGCCGCATCATGTCCATGAAGGGGATGCGGCTCTCGGCGTTCTGCGCCTTGACCGCCGAGAACTCCGGCGTTTCCTTGATGTTCAGCCGGATGTACATGCCCACGGCCACCATGACGGCCGACACCAGGAACGCGACGCGCCAGCCCCAGGCCATGAACTGCTCGTCGGTCAGTAACACGGACAGCAGCGCCACGGTGCCGGAGGCCAAGCACAGCCCGATGGCCAGGCCGATCTGCGGCAGCGACGCGTAGAAGCCTTTCTTGTCGGGCGGGGCGTATTCATACGCCATGAGCACCGCGCCGCCCCATTCGCCGCCCAGCCCGATGCCCTGGAACACGCGCAGCAGGAGCAGAAGAATGGGCGCCCAGACGCCGATGGTCTCGTAGGTGGGCACCAGGCCGATCAGGAAAGTGGCCACGCCCATGATCATCAGCGTCATCACCAGCATGCTCTTTCTGCCGATGCGGTCGCCGAAATGGCCGAAGATCAGCCCGCCCAATGGCCGCGTGACGAAGCCGACGGCAAAGGTCGTGTAGGCCAGCATGGTGGAAACCAGCGGGTCGCCTGCCGGAAAGTACAGCTTGTTGAATACGATGCCGGCGACGACGCCATACAGGAAAAAGTCGTACCACTCGATGGTGGCGCCGATCAGCGAGGCGGTGACGACTTTGCGCACCGCCGCTTCGTTTTGCTTGGCCATGTCTAGTCTCCTTTGGTGGGTCGGCCGGGCAATCTGCGTTGCCGCGGACCGGGTCTGTCTGCGATATGCGATATGCGATTCCTATCCTGGGTCCGTCATTGCCATGCGGGCCGGCGCGCGCACGGCCTGCGCACGCGACTGGTGCGCGTCCTGCAGCATGAAATCCGCCGCGCGCTCGGCCAGCATCACGACTGGCGCGTTGGTATTGCCCGAGACCAGCGTGGGCATGATCGAGCAATCCACCACGCGCAGCGCCGACACGCCGTGCACGCGCAGCCGCGCGTCGACCACGGCCATGGGATCGCTGCGCGGCCCCATTTTTGCGGTGCCCGACGGGTGGAAGATGGTGGCGCCGTATTCGCGGCAGAAATGCAGGATCTCGTCGTCGGAACGCACGTCCGCGCCGGGGCGGAACTCGCGTTTCATCAGGCCGGCCAGCGGCTCGGTCGCGGCCAGCCGGCGCGCATAGCGCACGGCGGCGACGGCCATGCGGCGGTCCAGGTCCGTCGACAGGTAGTTGGGCTGCATCGACGGCGCCTCGAACGGATCCGCGCTGCGCAGGCGCACGCGTCCGCGCGAGGTCGGGCGTAGCTGGCATACGGAATAGGTGCAGCCCGAGAACGGATGCACCTTGCCGCCGGCCATGTCGGCCGACAGGGTCGCGAAATGGAACTGGGTGTCGGGCGTGCGGCTGGCCGGATCGACCCGGCAGAACAGGCCGCCCTGGTTGATGCCCACGGCCAGCGGGCCGCTGCGCAGCAGCAGCCATTGCAGCCCCATGCGCAGGCGTCCGGTCAGCGTGCGCAACTGGTCATTGGTGGTGATGGGCCGGGTGGTCTCGTAGATCAGGCGGATCTGCAGGTGGTCCTGCAGGTTTTCGCCCACGCCGGGCAGGTCGCGCACCACGCCGATGCCGAATTCGCGCAGCAGGCCGGCCGGGCCCACGCCCGAAAGCTGCAGCAATTGCGGCGATTGCAGCGCCCCGGCGCACAGCACCACTTCGCGCCGCGCGCGCAGCGTGCGCACCTGGCCACCCTGGCGGTAGCGCACGCCGCAGGCGCGGGTGCCCTCGAACAGCACGGCCATGGCGTGCGCGTCGGTCTCGATGCGCAGGTTGGGCCGGTCCTGCGCCGGACGCAGGTAGGCCACGGCGGTGGAGCAGCGGCGGCCGCTGCGCGTGGTGAGCTGGTAGTAGCCCACGCCCTCCTGATCGCCGGTATTGAAGTCGCGCAGGTGCGGGATGCCCAGTTTCCCGGCGGCGCCGATCAGCGCTTCGACCAGCGGGTGGGGCGTCTTGATGGACGTGGCGTTCAGCGGGCCTTGCGTGCCGCGGGTGGGGCTGGGACCCAGGTCGTTGTTTTCGAGCTTGCGGAACCAGGGCAGGCAGTCGTGCCAGCCCCAGCCCGGATTGCCGGCGTCGGCCCAGGCGTCGTAATCGCCCTGCTGGCCGCGGATGTAGATGAGGCCATTGATGGCGCTGGAGCCGCCCAGCGTGCGTCCGCGCGGCCAGTAGATGCGGCGGCCCAGCATGTTCGGATCGGGGTCGGTGTAGAAGCCCCAGTTCACGACCTTGTGGAACATCGTCTTGCCGTAGCCGATGGGGATATGAATCCACGGATAGGTATCCCGGGGGCCGGCTTCCAGCAGGCAGACGGCATGCGCGCCGTCCGCGCTCAACCGGTTCGCCATCACGCATCCGGCCGAGCCGGCGCCCACCACGATGTAATCGACGGTATCGGACATTTCCACGCGGTCTCCCTTATATTTGTCCGGCAGGGCCGCGGTCCGCGCTACGCCATGCGGACCGGGCGGGCATCTGAGGCGATTCTAGGAAGCGCGCGCACAGAACAAAGCACAACACGCGCAGGGGCGGAGAAATGGAACAGAACATGCAGCTTCGGTTTCAAAATCGCAGTGCAGCATCGGACCAGGCGGCCGATGGCCGCGCCGACGATGCGGGCGGGCAGCAGGAGGCCGCGCGTTCGCTGCGGGCGCTGCTGGTGCTGGATCACCTGGCCCGCGCCCAGCATCCGCCCACGCTGGCGCAGCTTGCGCAGCGGCTGGACATGCCCAAGACCACGCTGATGCGGCTGCTCGCCGCCATGCAGCGCGCCGGCTACGTGGCGGCCACGCCCACCGAAAACGGTTTCGTGCCCGGACCGCAGGCCACCTCGCTCGCGCTTGCCACCTTGCGCGCCTGCGCCTTCACGCGCGCCTGCCGCGCGGTGCTGACCAAGCTGGTGGGCACGCTGGGCGAGACCTGCAACCTCACCGCGCCGGACGGCGACCGGGTCGTCTATATGGAACGCGTCGAGACGTCGGAGCCGCTGCGCCTGTTTTTCGCGGTGGGCAGCCACGTGCCCATGCATTGCACCGCGAGCGGCAAGCTGTTCCTGGCGTCCATGAACCGGCTGGAGCGCAGCCGCGTGCTGGCGCGGCTGCCGCTCACGCGCAACACGCCGCGCACGCTGACCGATCCGGCCCGGCTGGAAGCGGAACTGGAGCGGCTGGCCGCGCGCGGCATCGGCATCGACAACGAGGAATTCGTGCGCGGGATGAGCGCGGTGGCGGTGCCGGTGCGCGACGGCGAGGACCGCGTGGTGGCGGCGGTGGCCTGCCATGCGCCCACGGCGCGCGTCATGCTGGACGATCTGCTGCGCGCGGTGCCGGTGCTGCAGGGCGCGGCGCAGGCGCTGCACGAGGTGCTGGCGGCGCACCGGCCGGGCGGCCAGGGCGAAGCGCGGACCTGAACTCCAGGCCGGTCGCCCGGGCTGGCCGCCCGCGCCCTCAGTGGCTCAGGCGTCCGCCGCTCACCATCCAGCGGGTGCCGTAACGGTCGATCAGCGCGCCGTAGGCTTCCGCCCAGAACGTCTTTTGCAGGGGCAGGGTGACGCTGCCGCCCTCGGCCAACTGGTCGAACACGCGGTGCGCGTCGGACACCGTGGGATAGGCCAGCGCCAGCGCCACGCCCTGCTTGCCGGGATACGGGTGCCCGGCGGTGGCGTCGCTGGCCAGCAGCGTCTGCTCGTCCAGCGTCAGCCGCGCATACATGACGCGCGTGGCGTCTTCGTCGGACAGCACGGGCATGGCGGCGTCCGCGGGCGCATCCGCATAGCGGACCAGGGCGTCCAGGCGGCCGCCCAGCACACGTTCATAAAAGCGCATGGCCTCGGCGCAATTGCCGTCGAAACTGAGGTAGGCGGATAGCTGGGGCATGATGTCTCCGTGCGGGATGGGGGCCGGTGCGCGCGCCTGGCCAAGGCGAGCCGCGAATCGGGCCTATGATGTGAGTCTGCCGCGAAACGGCGGCGGCGTAACGTGTTTTTTCACCTGCAGGTGCCCGTGGAAGATGTCTTCCGCGTGACATGAACTGGAGGCGGCCATGTCGCTGATTCCCTTGTTTCCGCTATCCAATCCGCTGTTTCCGGGCGGCGTCGTCCATCTGCGCATCTTCGAGGTGCGCTATCTGGACATGATCCGCCGCAGCATCGCGCAGGGCGCCGAGTTCGGCATCGTGGGGCTGCTGGCGGGCAGCGAGGTGCGCTCTCCGGAAGGCGTGGAGACGCTGTCTCCGGTGGGCACCATGGCGCGCGTGGATACCTGGGAAGCGCCCATGCCGGCCTTGCTTGAAATCCGCTGCATGGGCACCACGCGCTTCCGGCTGCGGTCCAGCGAGGTGGCAAAATACGGGCTTTGGATGGGCGAGACCGAGCCCATTCCCGATGACCCGCCCACCCCCGTGCCGGCGGCCATGCAGGGCAGCGCCGATGCGCTGGGCCGGCTGGTGGCCCAGTGGCAGCAGGAAGGCGTGCCCGCCCGGAAGATGCCGTTGGCGCCGCCGTTCCGGTTGGACGATTGCGGCTGGGTGGCGAACCGCTGGTGCGAACTGCTGCCCCTGCCGCCGGACGACAAGGCCACGCTGCTGGGGCTGACCGACCCGGTCGCGCGCCTGGCGGCGATCCAGGACGTGCTGCGCGGGCAGGGGCTGGCGTAGGGCGGGGCCGTACACGATTTGGACACCATGGATATCAGGATAGATGAAGGCCTGCGCGCCTATATAGACCCGCTGACCGAAGACGAGCACGCCGCGCTGGAGCGCAGCCTGCTGGCCGAAGGCTGCCGCGACGCCCTCGTCCTGTGGGGCGACCTGCTGATCGACGGCCACAACCGCTATGCGCTGTGCATGAAGCACGGCATCCCGTTCCGGACGACGCAGAACACGCACTTCAAGTCCATGGACGACGTGCATCTGTGGATGATCGAAAACCACCTGGGCCGGCGCAGCGTGTCGGACTTCCAGCGCGGCGTGCTGGCGTTGCGCAAAAAGGAAATCCTGCAGGCGCGGACCGCCGCCGAGGAAGCGCCGGCCGAGGGGGCGCCGCAGGACGGACCGCCCGATGACGGATCTCCGCCCTGGGATGAGGACGCTCCGGCGCAGGAAGGCGCCGCGCCCCGCATGCCCGCCAACACGAACTGGAAGCCGGCCGTGCCCAGCCGCCAGGCGCTGGCGCGCGCCGCCCGCATCAGCAGTAATACGCTGGGCCAGATCGAGAAAATCCAGAAGAGCGCGGCGCCCGAATTGGTGCGCGCGGTGAAAGAGGGCGCGATTTCCATCAACGCCGCGGCGGCGGTGGCGTCGCTGCCCGCCGAACGCCAGGCCGCGGCCGTGGCCGGCGGCCGCAAGGAACTGCAGCAGGCCGCCAGGGAAGTGCGCCAGGCCAAGGCGCCGGCGCCGCGCGAGGCGCCGCCCGAGGTGCCGATCGACAGCATCGAGGACATGCCCGCCGAAATTGCGCGGCTGCGGCAGTTGCTGGCCAAGCTGACCGACGAGCGCGACCAGTTGAAGAAGAAGGTCATGCATCTGACGGTGGCCTTGTCCGAGGCGCGCAGCGCGGCCGGCGGGGATGATTGACGGCGGCGGTGGGCGGCGGCGGGTGATCCAAAGCGGTGACTGACGGCGTTGTCCAAGGCCGTCCGCACCCGGATGCACGAATAAGGGATAACCCGTAAAGCCTGAAATCCACGAAAAAAATTCGTGGATCGATGGGAATTTATATCGTTTTGAGGAAAGGCTTGTGCGGCTTTGTAATGCAGGTTCGCTTTAACGCATCCCGCATTCACACCTGACTTCCCTTATGAATCCCATCGGATATCGCATACTTTCCCGGCCCGGGCCGGCCGTCGCCGCCGACGTGCTGGCCGGCTTCGCCAGCATCGGCTCGGCCCAGATCAGCGACTGCATGAACCGCCTGTACGGCGTGTCGGGCTTGCGGCCGCTGCACGGCGGCACGCGCCGCACGGTCGGCCTGGCGCTCACCGTCAAGACCCGCCCGGGCGATAACCTGATGATCCACAAGGCGATTTCGCTGGGCGGCGCGGGCGACGTGATCGTCGTGGACGGGGCGGGCGACACCAGCAACGCGCTCGTCGGCGAACTGATGATGATGGACGCGCAGTCGCGCGGCATCGAAGGCTTTGTGATCGACGGCGCCGTGCGCGACGCGGACGTGTTCGCGCAGGGCGAGTTCGGCTGCTTTGCGCGCGCCGTGTCGCACAAGGGTCCCTACAAAGACGGCCCCGGCGAGATCAATGTGCCCGTGTCGGTGGGCGGCCAGGTGGTCCAGCCCGGCGACGTGGTCGTGGGCGACGCCGATGGCGTGGTGGTGATCCCGGCCGAACATGCCAGCGCGGTGCTGGCCCTGGCCCTGAAGAAGGAAGCCGACGAAGCCGTGGCCAAGGAAAAGCTGCGCGCCGGCACGTACACCAAGCCGTGGCTGGAAAAGACCCTGGCCGAAAAGACGGGGGCGGCCCAATGAGCATCGTCGCCGACCGCATCAAGCGCATCAAGCTGTCGCCCAGCGTTGCCGCGCGCGCCATCATTGCCGAACTGCGCGAGCAGGGCCGCCGCATCATCGACCTGACCATCGGCGAACCGGATTTCTCCACGCCCGAACACATCCGCCAGGCGGCCACCGCCGCCATGAACCGCGGCGAGACCAAGTATCCGCCGGCGCAGGGCACGGTCGCCCTGCGCAAGGCCGCGGCCGCCCATCTGCGGGAAGCCACCGGCGTGGAATACCCGGCCGCGCGCGTCATCGTCAGCACGGGCGCCAAGCAGGTGATCTTCAACGGCCTGGCCGCCACGCTGAACGACGGCGACGAAGTCCTGATCCCGGCGCCGTTCTGGGTGTCGTATCCGGACATGGTGCTGGTCAACGGCGGCGTGCCCGTTGCCGTGGAAACGTCGCCCGCCACGGACTACAAGGTGACGCCGCAAGCGCTGGAACGCGCCATCACGCCGCGCACCAAGTGGCTCATGATGAATGCGCCCAGCAATCCCACCGGATCGGTCTACAGCGCGGACGAGCTGCGCGGCCTGGCCGAGGTCCTTCAGCGCCATCCGCACGTCTGGCTGATGACCGACGACATCTACGCGCGCCTGAACTTCACCGGCGAGCCGACGGTGCACCCGTTGCAGGTGGCGCCGGAACTGGCCGCGCGCACGCTGGTGGTCAACGGCGTGTCCAAGGCCTATGCCATGACCGGCTGGCGCATCGGCTATGGCGCCGGCCCGGACGAACTCATCAAGGCGATGGCGATCCTGCAATCGCAAAGCACGTCGGGCGCCTCGTCGGTCAGCCAGGCGGCCGCGCTCGAAGCCCTGACCGGCCCGCAGGACTGCGTGGTCGAGTTTGCCAAGGTGTTCCGCGAACGCCGCGACCTGGCGATCGCCGAACTGTCCGGCGCGCCGGGCCTGGACATCGTCGTGCCGCAGGGCGCCTTCTATGTCTTTCCGGACTGCTCGGGCCTGTTGGGCAAGAAGACGCCGGCCGGCGATGTGATCGCCACCGATACCGATTTCACGCACTACCTGCTGCGCGAAGCCGGTGTTGCCGTCATCGACGGCCACGCCTACGGCGCGCCGGGCACGTTCCGGCTGTCGTTCGCCGCATCGCTGGACGATATCCGCCAGGGATGCGCCGCCATCCGCGAGGCCTGCGCCAGGCTGGCCTGACGCCCGCCGGATCGATTCATTCAGCGCCACATCCAGTCTGTTCACCACACAACCATTCAAGGGGAATCAACAATGAAGCGTCACACTCTATTTGCCGCCTGCCTCGGCTTGGCCTCGCTGGGCCTGGCCGGACTTGCCCATGCCGACCAGGTGGACGACATCAAGGCGCGCGGCGAGCTGATCTGCGGCACGCTGGGCACCTCGCAGCCGTTCAGCTTCCAGGATGGCGCGACGCGTCAGCTCGTGGGCTACGACGTGGACGTCTGCAAGCTCGTCGCCGACAAGCTGGGCGTCAAGATCAACTACAAGCTGCTGTCCGTGGCGGCGCGCGTGCCTGAACTGAACGAAGGGCGCGTCGACATCCTGGCGGCCAACCTGGGCTATTCGCCCGACCGCGCCCAGCAGATCGCCTTCAGCCACGCCTATTACGTCAGCCCGCAAAAGCTGCTGGTGCGCAAGGATTCGGGCCTGGATTCGATCGAAGCCCTGAACGGCCGCCGCATCGGCGCGACCAAGGGCTCCAGCTCCGAGCGCGAAATCAAGCGCATCCTCGACAAGTCGCAGGTCATCGGCTATGGCGACAGCTCGGCCACCTACCTGGCCCTGCAGCAGAAGAAGGTGGACGCGCAGTTCGCCTCCGAGCTGGTGCTGGTGCGCCTGGTGCTGCAAAGCCCGCCGACGGCGCCGGTCAGCGTGATTCCGAAGGCGGTGTTCGACGAGCCCTGGGGCCTGGGCGTGCGCAAGTCCGAACCGCGCTTCCTGCAAACGGTGAACCAGGCGCTGGATGAGGCCGAGGCCTCGGGCGCGGCCGGCAAGCTGTTCGACAAGTGGTTCGGTCCGGAAACGCCGTACAAGCTGGAACGCAGCTTCAAGATCGGCCCGATCGCCGGCTGAGGGCGCGGACCGCAGCGCTGTCTTTCGCCAGTCCCCGTCACGGCTTCCCGCGTCTTGCAAGGCAACGCCAGGCAACGCGCGGGGAGCCGTGACGCTTGGCGTCGAGTGCCCGATCGCAGGAGATTGATAGTTTTATGAGCTTTCTAGACGCTTCCCAATACCAGCTACTGCTCAGCGGCATGGCCGTCACCGTGCAGCTTTTCCTGGTCGCCTGGGTCATGGCGTTTTCCATCGCGGTGACGCTGGTGGTGGTGCGCGCCACCAACCTGGCCCCGTGCCGCTGGCTGGTCGACGCCTATGTCGAATACCACCGCAACGTGCCGCTGCTGGTGCAGGTGCTGTTCTGGTATTTCGGCATGCCCGAGCTGCTGCCGGAAGGCTTTCGCATGTGGCTGTACGCGCACAACGCCGAGATGTCGCTGGCGGCGATCGCGCTGGCGCTGGGTTCGGCCGCTTACATCGCCGAAGACATTCGCAGCGGGCTGCGCGCCATTCCGGGCACCCAGTTCGAGGCCGCGCGGGCGCTGGGCGCGAGCTATCTGCAATGCATGCGCTTCGTGATCGTGCCGCAGGCGGTGCGCATCTCGATTCCGCCGCTGGTCGGCCGCGCGCTGCTGCTGTTCAAGAACACCAGCGTGGCCATGGCGATCGGGGTGATGGAGCTGACTTACCAGGCCCGGGAGATCGAAAACGAGACCTACCGCACCTTCGCCACCTTCGGCGCGGCGACGATCATGTACCTGCTGGGATCGTTCCTGATCATGGCATTGGGATCGCGCCTCTACGCCCGTTATCGTCTGAACCGCGGAGGCCATGGTGCTTGATCTCCTGATGCAATACTGGCCCACGCTGCTCGTGGGCCAATACCCGAACGGTCCGCTCGGCGGACTGGCGCTGACGCTGATCCTGGCGGCCCTGGGCCTGGCCATGTCGCTGCCGCTGGCGCTTTTGATCGCGCTGGCCCGGGTCAGTCCCTACGGCTGGCTGCGCACGGCGAGCAAGGCGCTCGTCAATGTGGTGCGCGGGATGCCGCTGCTGATGCTGATCTTCTGGGCGTATTTCGTCGTGCCCAAGCTTACCGGCCAGGTGGTCAGCGGCTTCTGGACGCTGATCTTCGCGCTGGTGGTCTATGAAAGCGCCTATCTGTCCGAGGTGATCCGCTCCGGCATCGAGGCGGTGCCGCGCGGTCAGATCGAGGCCTCGCGCTCGCTGGGCGTGGGCTACTGGACGACGATGCGCAAGGTGGTGCTGCCGCAGGCGCTCTTTAACGTGCTACCCAGCATGACCAGCCAGTTCGTCTCCACCATCAAGGAAACGTCGCTGGGCTATGTCATCAGCGTCAACGAACTGACCTTTGCCGCCAATCAGGTCAACAACCTGGTGCTGACCCAGCCGCTGCAGGTGTTCGGCATCCTGGCCATCATCTACTTCGTGGTGTGCTTCAGCCTGAGCCGCGGCGTGAGCTGGCTGGACCTGCGCATCCGCCGCTCGCGCGCCATGGCCTAAAGGAAAAAAACATGATCAAACTCGAGAAAGTCAACAAGTGGTACGGCGAGCATCATGTGCTCAAGGATGTGGACCTGGCGGTGGCGCGGGGCGAGGTCGTGGTGGTGTGCGGCCCGTCGGGGTCGGGCAAGTCCACCATGATCCGCACGGTCAACCGGCTGGAGCCCATCGAAAAGGGCCGCATCCTGATCGACGGCGCCGATATCTACGAGAAGGGCGCCAACCTGAACGCGCTGCGCCAGAAGATCGGCTTCGTGTTCCAGCAGTTCAATCTGTTCCCGCACATGAGCGTGCTGGAGAACGTGATCTTTGCGCCCGTCAACATCCGCAAGCAGCCGCGCAAGCAGGCGGTGGAACTGGCGCGCGGCCTGCTCGACCGCGTGGGGCTGGCGCACAAGATCGACGCCTATCCGGGATCGCTGTCGGGCGGCCAGCAACAGCGCGTGGCGATCGCGCGGGCGCTGGCCCTGCAGCCGCCGGTGATGCTGTTCGATGAGCCGACCAGCGCGCTGGACCCGGAGATGGTGGGCGAGGTGCTGCAGGTGATGAAGGGCCTGGCCAAGGACGGCATGACGATGGTGTGCGTGACCCACGAAATGGGCTTCGCGCGCGACGTGTGCGATCGCGTGGTGTTCATGGACGCGGGCGAGATCCTGGAAGTGGACACGCCCGAGCGCTTCTTCAGCGCCCCGGCGCATCCGCGCGCCCAGCGTTTCCTGGCGGACATCCTGCATCCGCGCGGCTGAACTCCCGGGGCCGCGCGGCCGCGAGGATAATGTGAGGGTTTCCATGCGCTTTTCTTCCTCCGCGGCGATGTACACCCTCAAACAGCTAGAGGCTTTCTACTGGAGTTCCGAACTGGGCAGCTTCAGCGCGTCGTCGCGCAAGCTGCACACCACCCAATCGGCCGTGGCCAAGCGGGTGGGGGAACTGGAGGCCTTTGCCGGCTCGCCCTTGTTCGAGCGGCGGGCCAAGAAGCTGCTCATGACGCCACAGGGCCGCAAGCTATTCGAGCTGGCGGGCCAGATGCTGGAACTGAACAGCCGCATCGTCCAGAACATGGCCGATCCGGCCAGCTTCGAGGGCGTGGTGCGGCTGGGCGTGACGGAACTGGTCGGCATGACCTGGCTGGCGGGGCTGATCAAGCAGATCAGCCAGCGCTACCCGCGCGTGCAGCTGATGCCCGAGATCGACGGCGGCATCACGCTGTACGAGCGGCTGGAAAAGGACGAGCTGGACCTGGCGATCATGCCGGGGCCGTTCTGGGGCTACCAGTACGATTGCACCCACCTGGGCGCGGTCACCAATGTCTGGATGGCCAGTCCGGCGCTGGATATCGATGTCTCGGCGAACCTGACGCCGCAGGACCTGGCGCCCTATCCGGTGATTTCCCAACCCACGAATTCCGCGCTCTCGCACCTGTATGACGCCTGGTTTGCGGAGCAGGGGATGCCGGTCAAGCGCGTCCTGACGTGCAACAGCCTGGGAATGATGGCCCAGCTGACGATGCTGGGCCTGGGCATCAGCTACCTGCCGGGCGCGTATTTCGCGCCATTGGTCGCGCGCGGGGCGCTTTGTCAGTTGAATGTGCAGCCGGACCTGCCGACCATCAATTACTACGCGGTCCATAAGAAGAACATCGTCAACCCGGTGGTGTCCCGGGTGATCGACATCGCGCGCGAAGAGTGCGCGTTCGAAGTGGCGGGGGCGTTCCTGCCCCATGTGCCGCCCGCCGCCGGAGTGGCCTAGCCGCAGCGGATCGCGGTCATGACGTCCTTGTCGTCCACGATGAGGTTCAGGCGGGTGTTGTTGTATTCCATCGTGACCACCTGGCCCGGACGCAGCATGCGCGCGGTGGTGCTGCCGCTGCGCGTGCGCAGGTCTTCCATGACCGAGGGCGTGGCCTTCTGGCCGATCTGCGACTGCAGCGGGCCCGCGTCGCAGGTCTTGCCGCTGGTGCTGCCGGGCATGGCCGACGACGAACCGTAGGAAGTCCCGGCGCCGACGCTCGAGGACGCATCCGAGGAGCTGGAGGCCGGCGCGCTGGACGTGCGCGAGCCGCCGGTATTGGCGCACGCGGCCAGGCTGGCAACCAGCAGGAAGGGGATCAGCTTGCGGATCATGTAGGACTCCTTACAACGAGCGGACAAAAAGCCATGATAGACCAGCGGCGAGGCGCTGTGCTTAGGGCGCGCCGGGCGCGTGCACGCCCTGCAACGGTCCGCGACGGGCCGGGGGCCCTGAAAAGGGGGCGGGTCGGAAATCCTCAGTGAAAGTTGCGGCTGTGCGCCGCCAGTCCGCCCAGCAGGTCGGACATGTCCACCAGCCGCTGCGCGATCAGGTGGCGCACCCCGTCGACGCTCTGCCAGGCGCCGAACACGCCCAACAGGGTAGCGCCCAGCAGCTCGCGGCGCTGGCGTTCGATCAGGTCGGGGCGCACCACCACGTTGACGGGGCCCGTCTCGTCTTCGAGCGTCACGAAGATGACGCCCTTGGAGGTCTGGGGGCGCTGGCGCACCGTGACGATGCCGCAGGCGCGCGCGACCCGCTTGTTGGGGTAGCCGTTCAGCACCGAGGCCGGCTGGAAATTGCGCGCGGCCAGTTGGGGGCGCAGCAGCGCCACGGGATGGCTGTGCAGCGTCAGGCCCACGCTGCGGTAATCGGCGGCCACGGTCTGGCTTTCGGTCGGGGCGGACAGTCGCGGGGCCTGGGCGTCCACGATCTCGGCATCGCGCAGCAGGTCGCGGCTTTGCACGCTGGCGGCGGCCTCCCAACTGGCCTGGCGCCGGTGGCCCGCCAGCGTGCGCAGGGCGTCGCCGGCCGCCAGCGCGTTCAGGTCGTGCCGGTTGAGCCCGGCGCGCCGGGCCAGGTCGGCCGTGTTGGCAAAGGGCGCGTCGGCCCGGGCGGCCTCGATGCGGCGGACGGCGTCCTCGCGCATGCCCTGGATCAGGCCCAGGCCCAGCCGCACGGCGGGGCGGGGCGGCTCGGACGGCGGCGCGTGGGCGTGCGCACGGCGCGCGGCGCCCGGATGGCCGGGAGGCGGTTCTTCCAGCGCGGCGTCCCAGCCGCTGACGGTGACGTCGGCGGGCAGGATGCAGACCCCGTGGCGCCGGGCGTCCTGCACCAGTTGCGCGGGCGCGTAAAAGCCCATGGGCTGGGAATTGAGCAGGGCCGCGAGGAAGGCTTCCGGTTCGTGGCGCTTGAGCCAGGAACTGGCGTAGGCCAGCAGGGCGAAGCTGGCGGCATGGCTTTCCGGAAAACCGTATTCGCCGAACCCCTCCACCTGCCGGAACAGGGCCTCGGCGAACTCCAGCGTGTAGCCGTGCGCCAGCAGCCCGCCCACCAGCTTGACGCGGAACTTGTCCACGCCGCCCTTGCGCCGCCACGCGGCCATCGACCGGCGCAGTTGGTCGGCCTCGCCGGGCGAGAAGCCGGCCGCCACCACCGCGATCTGCATGACCTGTTCCTGGAAGATGGGCACGCCCATGGTCCGGCTGAGCACGCCGCGCACCCTTT
Source organism: Achromobacter sp. NFACC18-2 (assembly GCF_900108985.1). Taxonomy (NCBI): domain Bacteria; kingdom Pseudomonadati; phylum Pseudomonadota; class Betaproteobacteria; order Burkholderiales; family Alcaligenaceae; genus Achromobacter; species Achromobacter sp. NFACC18-2. Next base: position 92,650 of record NZ_FNYM01000001.1, read on the forward strand.
CGCTGGGGTAGGTTTCGGGCTCTTTCTTCTGGCGGCGCCGCAGGTAGGGGTGGACCATCCCGCCCTGGATCGGTCCGGGGCGCACGATGGCCACCTGCACCACCAGGTCGTAGTATTCGCGCGGACGCAGGCGCGGCAGCATGGTCATCTGGGCGCGTGATTCGATCTGGAACACGCCGATGGTGTCGGCATCGCAGATCATGTCGTAGGTGGGCGCGTCGCCTTCGGGGATGTCCTGCAGGGTCAGCGGCCGGCCCCGGCGCTGGCTGGCCAGTTCCAGCGTGCGGCGCAAGGCCGACAGCATGCCCAGCGCCAGCACGTCCACCTTCAGCAGCTTCAGGGCGTCCAGGTCGTCCTTGTCCCATTGCACGACGCTGCGGTCCTGCATGGCGGCGTTCTCGATGGGCACCAGGCGCGAGAGCTTGCCGCGCGAGATCACGAAACCGCCCGGATGCTGCGACAGGTGGCGCGGAAAGCCCATCATGGTCTGCGCCAGCGACGCCCACTGGCGCGCCACCCGGGATTCGGGGTCCAGGCCGCAGGCGCCCAGCGTGCGCAGCATTTCTTTTTTGCCGTCCCACCACTGGTGGGCGCGGGCCACGGCATCGATGACGCCCGGGTCCACCCCCAGCGCGCGCCCGGTATCGCGCAGCACGCTGCGCGGCCGGTACGAGATGACCACCGCGGTCAGGGCGGCGCGTTCGCGGCCATACTTGCCGTAGATGTACTGGATGACTTCTTCGCGGCGCTGGTGTTCGAAGTCCACGTCGATGTCGGGCGGTTCGTTGCGCTCTTTGCTGATGAAGCGTTCGAACAGGTTGTTGCCGCGCTGCGGGTCCACCGCGGTGATTCCCAGGCAATAGCACACGGCGGAGTTGGCGGCCGAGCCCCGGCCCTGGCACAGGATGCCGATGCTGCGGGCATGCTTGACGATGTCGTAGACCGTCAGGAAGTAGGCCTCGTAGCCCAGCTCGGCGATCAGCTCCAGTTCCTTTTCGATCTGCGCGGCCACGTTGTCCGGCACCCCCGCCGGAAAGCGCCGACGGGCGCCGGCCAGCGCCTCCTGGCGCAGGTAGCTGGCCGGCGTATGGCCGGGCGGCACGATCTCGTCGGGATATTCGTAGCGCAGCTCGTCCAGCGAAAACGTGCAGCGGCGCGCCACGGCCAGGGTTTGCGCCAGGGCGTCGGGCGGGTACAGGCTGGCCAGCCGCATGCGGCTGCGCAGGTGTTGTTCGGCATTGCCGGACAGTTCGTAGCCGCATTGCGACACCTGCCGGCGGGTGCGGATGCCGGTCAGCGTATCGTGCAGCGGCTTGCGCGAGCGGATATGCATCTGGACCTGCCCGACCGCCACCACGGGCAGTTGCGACGCCTGGGCCGCGTGTTCGACGGCGGCGCGGTGCAGGTCGTCGCGCGACTGGTGCAGCAGGGTCAGTCCCACCCAGGCGCGGCCGGGAAAAAGGCGCGCCAGCCAGCACGCCTGGTCGGCCATGCGGTCGGCGTCGGTGCCGTAGGCGGGCGTCAGGATGGCCAGGCATTCTGGCAGGCTGCGCAGATGCGCGTAGCCGCCGGGCGGATCGGCGAGGTCTTGCGGGGAGAGCCGGTACTCGCCCTTGGGCGCCCGGGTGCGGGCCAGCGTGATGAGTTCGGAGAGGTTGCCGTAGCCTTCGCGGGTCTGCGCCAGCAGGGTCAGGCCCAGTGGCGCGGCATCGGGCGCGGCGCGCAACTGGAAGGTGGCGCCGACGATCAGCGGCAGTTTCAGGGTCTTGGCCTCGGTGTGGGCGCGCACCACGCCCGCCAGCGAGCATTCGTCGGTCAGGGCCAGCGCGGCGTAGCCGAGTTCGGCGGCGCGCGCGGCCAGTTCCTCGGGGTGCGAGGCGCCCTGCAGGAAGGAAAAATTGGATTGGCATTGCAGCTCGGCATAGCCGGGCAAGCCGGCCAGGGTGTCAGCCGGGTCCAGCGGATCGGGGGCGTCGTCGTCCGTGCGCATGTCAGGCGTACAGTCCGTGCAGGAACCAGCGGGCGTCCTCGGCGTCGCGCTCGCGGTAGATCCAGTAGCGCGCGCCGGCCGCGTCTTCGGCGACGAAGTAATCGCGCACGGTCAGGACCGGATCCCACCAGCCGCTTTCGATGCGTTCGGGACCGCGCATCAGCCGCAGCGCCTGCCCGCCGTATTGGGGCCGATGGCCGGACAGCTTCAGGGGCTGCGGGGTTTCCAGCAGCCAGAAGGGGCGTTCGAGCAGGGGCGGCAGCGGGTCGGGGCGCTGGGGCGCGGCCAGCGCGTCGCCCCAGGCATTGGCGGTCTCGGGGCGGTGGTCGGCGACGGGCCGGGCGTGGCGCACCCGGTCGCGGCCCAGGCGCGCCACCAGCAGGTCCAGGAGCCGCGCGTGGTCGGCGGCGGTGCCGCCCGGCTCGGGAAACAGAGTGGTGCTGGCGGCGGGCTGCTCGACCGTGTCGGGTGCCTGCAGCGTGACGGCGATGACGGGGGCTTCCAGCGTGAAGTGGTTCAGTTTTTCGCGCAGCAGCGGCAGGAGCTGCCGCGCCTGCCAGACGGGCTGCGCGAGGGCCAGCTCCAGTTCGGTGGGCGGCCGGGCGTGGCGGCCGCGTTCGTGGTCCATGCTGAGCACCACGCGCTGGACGGCCAATTGCCGGGCGGCCAGCCAGCCGCCCAATTGTTCGGCCAGGCGGCCTGCGACGGCCAGCACCGCGTCGGTGTGCTCCATATAGTCCATGAGTTCGATGCGCCGCGAAAACCGATGCGGCGGTTCGATCCAGCGGTGGAGTTCGGGCGCCTGGCCGTAGGCGGCGTCCAGGGCCTGCAGCAGATCGGGCGCGCTGCGCCGCTGCAGGCCCGCGCGCGGCAGGGCGCGCAGGTGCGCCAGCGTGTGGCAGCCGATGTCGTCCAGCCAGTGCCGGCGGTCGTGCGCCTGGGGCAGCAGCGACAGGGGCAGGGCATCGAGCCGCCGCGCCAGGGTGGACAGCTTCAGCGTGCGCCGGGGGACGCCCCGGCCGGCACGCCGCGCCAGCAGCCAGGCGCCCGTGGCGGTGGGCGCCATGCCCAGGGTCATGCGCAGGTCCAGCGCGCGCAGCGTCGCGGCCACCCGCCGTGCCAGCGCGCGCGGCCCGCGGAAGAACATCAGGCTGGCGCCCACGTTCAGCAGCACGGTGTCGCCGTCGGCCAGCGCGATTTCAGGGGTGTACTGCAGCAAGGCCAGCGCCGCGCCCTGCAGGGCCTCGGCTTCGGCCTGCGCATTGCGCGGCAGCAGTTCCACGCCGGGGGCGATGGCCGCCGCGCCCGCGCGGCGCATGCCGGGCGTCACGCCGGCCTGGCGGGCGGCGGGAGTCAGGGCGGCGACCCGTTCCTGGTCCAGAACGGCGAACGCCTCCTGTTCATGCGGCCAGTGCGGGCGTATGACGTCCAGCGGCAGGCAGCGCAGGCAGGCGGCGATCCAGAGGCGCATGGCGGGGAGTGGAAGGGGTAAGGGCGCCGGGCTCCAGGCCCACGTACAGGGGGGTGTCGCAGACAGGCCCCCGGCGCTTGAGTATGTGCACGGACAAGCCGCCCGGCGCGGGCGCCAGCGCCAGCCGCAGGGCGGCGGGCGTGGCGTTCTGCGCGGCGCGGGACGGGCGCACGGCGATGAACAGCAGGTCGCTGGCCTGGGCGGCCAGGTGCAGGCGGCGCAGGGATTCGGGGCGCACATGGGGCAGCCAGCAGATCAGCGCGCCGCAACTGCCGTTCTTCAGGATCTGTTCGGTGGCCCACAGGGCATCGACCGGCTTTTCGGGCGCCACCCAGAGCAATTGCCGGGGATCCAGCCGCCAGCTCATCCAGCTGGCGATGTGGGGAACATGCGGCGGCTGCACCAGGGCAATGGGACGGCGTGTTTCCAGCTGGGCAAGGGCGGGACGCAGCAGGCGGATTTCTCCGATGCCGGGGTGCGGGGTCAGCAGTTCGACGAGCGATCCCAGCGGCCAGCCGCCGTCGGGCAGTTCGGCCGAGAGCGCCGCATGCCCGGTAGGCAGGGTGCGTGCGGCGCCCTGGGCCAACTGCGTGGCCCGCCACAGCGCGGGATGGATACGTTCGGGGGACTGCATGGCGGGGACGCCTGATGGTAAATGACTGTATGAATATACAGTATTGTACCGGCTTTGGCGCCGGGCTTCGGGGCCAGACTTAGACCCGCCGGACGTATCGCCATGTGCCGCGCCGCGGGCCACGAACGGGCCGGTGCCCAGGGCTCGTCCCGGCGCTATCATGGCCACGTGACGCGCCGGGCGGCGCGCAGCAAACCCGGGCAGGCTCCCAGGCGGCGCGCCTTTTACAATGCGGCAATCGGGGCGCCGTTTGACGTCCCCAAGCCAGTACGGAGCGGTTTCATGGCGTCTTCCAGTTCTATCGAATTTCTTCCCGATCCGGGCGTCGACGTGCGCCAGCTCTTCATCCTGCTGCACGGCGTGGGCGGGTCACCCGACAACCTGGCGCCTCTGGCCCAGGCGCTGCGCGCCGCCTTCCCGAGCGCGGCCGTGCTGATCCCCGAAGGCTTCGAACCGTTCGACGGCGGCGGCGCCGGCCGGCAGTGGTTCTCCGTGCGCGGGGTCACCGAGGAAAACCGCGCCGACCGCGTGGCCCAGGCAATGCCGCCCCTGGAAGCCTACGTGCGCAACGCGCAGGCGCGCTTCGGCCTGCTGCAATCCGACACCGCGCTGGCCGGTTTTTCGCAGGGCGCCATCATGGCGCTGGAACTGGTGCAGGCCCACGACGGCATGGCCGGCCGCGTCCTCGCGTTTTCGGGCCGCTACGCGCAACTGCCCAAGACCGCGCCGCAATACACCACCATTCATCTGCTGCACGGCGCCAACGATCCCGTCATGGCCGTGGCCAACGCCCAGGCGGCGCAGGCCCGGCTCGCCGAACTGCATGGCGACTCCACCATCGACATCGCCTCTCAGGTCGGCCATGAACTGCATCCCGCCCTGATCCAGCGCGCCATCGTGCGCCTGCAGACCTGCGTGCCGCTGCGCAGCTGGGAAGCGGCCCTGGGGCTGAACCAGACGCCGCCGGATGGGACGACGGTGCATTGAGCTGACGCGTCTGACGCGTCTGCGGCGTCTGCGGCGTCTGGCCGAAGAGGCCGGAAGCGCCCGGCGTGGACCTTACTTCTCCCACCCCCCGCCCAACGCCAGAAACAACGCAATCTGGTCGCTGCTCAGCTCCGCCTGCGACGCCGCCAGCGCGCTTTCGTTGCTGGCCAGCGTGCGTTCGGCGTCCAGCACGGTCAGGTAGTCGGTCTTGCCGTACTGGAACAAGCGCCGAGCCTGCGACGCCGCTTCGGCGCTCTGGTCGCGGGCGGCGCGCAGGGCGGTGTCGCGGTCGAGCTGGCGGGCGTAGACGACCAGCGCGCTCTCGGTTTCGCGCAGGGCGTTCAGCACGGTGGCGTCAAAGCGCGCGGCGGCGGCCTTGGTGTTGGCTTCGGCTTGCGCGATGCGCGCTTGCGCGGCGCCGGTGTTGGGGATGGTCCAGGAGATGAGGGGGCCGACGCTCCAACTGAAGGTGCCGCGGTCGCCGAACATGGTGGCCGGGCCGCCCGACGCGGCCGACAGGCCCAGTGTGATCTTGGGATAGAGGTCGGCCGTGGCCACGCCGATGCGCGCGGTGGAGGCGGCCAGGGTGCGCTCGGCCTGGCGGATGTCCGGGCGGCGGCGCAGCAGTTCTGCCCCGTCGCCGACCGGGATGGTTTCGGTCAGTTTCGGCGCGGTGGCGCATTGCAGCAGCGCCGGGGAGATCTCGTGCGGCGTCTGGCCGGTCAGCGCGGCCAGGCGGTACAGCGCGGTGCGCTGCTGGGCCTGGAAGGGCGGCAGGTTGGCCTGCAATTGTTCGAGCTGGCTGCGCGCGCGGGTGACGTCCAGCGTGGTGCCGCGGCCGGCGCGCTGCAGGCGGCTGACGGCGTCGAGCGATTCCTTCTGGACCTGCACGGAGTGCTGCGCCGAGGCGAGCTGCATGCCCGCGGCACACAGGTTGGCGTAGGCACGCGCGGTCTCGGCGGCGACGGTGACGCGGGTGGCGTCGTAGGCGGCTTGCGCGGCCTGCGCGTCATCGGTGGAGGCTTCCACGGCGCGGCGGATCTGGCCGAAAAGGTCAAGTTGATACGACACGCTGGCGCCGGTGGAATACGACCAGCGGTTGGGAGGATCGATGCCGGGTTGCAGTTCCTGCAGGCCGGACACGTGACCGAAGGTGGGCGACGCGTTGACGCCGAGGGTGGGCTGCTGCTGGGCGCGGGTCTCCTGCAGGGCGGCCTGGGCGCGCTCGAGGTTGGCGCTGGCGACGCGCAGGTCGGTGTTGGCGGCCAGGGCCTTTTCCACCAGGCCGTCCAGCATGGGGTCGTTGTACAGGCGCCACCAGTGGCCGGGCACCGCCTCTTGCCGGTACACATCGTCCTGCGCTTCTACGAAGGACGATTGCGCGCTCGGCCGCTGGGACACCGACTCCGGCGGCACCTTGTAGTCGGGGCCCACGGAGGCGCATCCGGCCAGCGCGAGGGCCAGCGTCAGCGGGAGGAGAAGTCTGGTTTTCATGGCAGGTACGGCTTGGCGTCGATAGGAAGTTGAGGGTTTCGAAATGGCGTGCGGCGTGCGCTCGCGTCAGGAGGCGTGGGGCGCGCTGGCCGCGGCCTGGGCGGGGCGGTCGTCGACGGAGACGGTGGCGGTCTGGCCGGCGACCAGGCGCACGCCGTCGGGCACGTCGTCGATCTTCACGCGCACGGGAATCCGCTGCGCCAGGCGTACCCAGTTGAAGGTGGGGTTCACGTTGGGAAGCAGGTTGGCGCCCGTGCTGCGGTCGCGGTCGGCGATGCCCATGGCGATGCTCTCGACGTGGCCGCGAATGTGGCGCGATTCGCCCATCAGGGTCACGGTCACGGGATCGCCTTCGTGGATGCCGGGCAGCTTGGTTTCCTCGAAGTAGCCTTCGACGTAGAAGGAGCCGGCATCCACCAGCGCCATTACGCCGTGGCCAGCCGTGGCGTAGGAGCCCGCGCGCAGGTCCAGGTTGGTGACGCGGCCGTCGCTGGCGGCGACGACGCGGCTGCGTTCCAGGTTCAGCCGCGCGGTGTTCAGTTGCACCTGCGCCTGCGCCAGCGCCGCTTCGGTCTGCTGCACCTTGGTCTGGCTTTGTTCCAGCGTTTCGGCCGCGACGAGCTGTCCGAGCGACCGGTTGCGCTTGGCGTCGCGCAGCGCCTGGTCGTGGGCCACCTGCTGCGAGCGCACGGCGGCCTCGGCCTGGTCGTACGCAAGCTGGAAGCGGGCGCGGTCGATTTCGAACAGCAGGTCGCCGGCCTTCACGTCCTGGTTGTCGTGCACGGGCACGCGGGTGACCAGGCCGGAGACGTCGGGCGCAACCTGCACGACATAGGCCTTGACGCGGCCGTCGCGCGTCCAGGGTTCGACTTCATAGTGGTCCCAGAGCTGCCAGCCGGCGTAAGCGGCGGCGGCGACGACGACGGCCGTGACCGCGAACTTGCCGATGGCAGCAGGACGAAGGGCATTGGGGAGTTTCATACCGGTCTTTGCAGAAAATAGGGGGAAATGAGGGAGACGCCGTACAGCAGCACCACAAAGAGCGCCAGGTCAAAGAGCGCGGGGTGCCACACCAGGCGGTAGAGTCCGGCGCGGGCGAGCACGCGGCGCACCGCCCAGGCCACGCCCAGGGTGATGACGCCTAGCACCAGCAGCCAGGGGAAATAGATGCCGTAGAGATTGAATTCGCCGATCATGATGCTTGGCTCTCCAGCGTGGGATGAGCGGGTTGGTAGTCGGGCGCCTCGGGGAAGAACGCGCGGCGGATGCCGACCAGCGCCACCACGGCGCGGTCGCGCGCGTGAGGGCCGTGCGGCGTGGCGGCGACGCTGCCCAGCGCGCGGTCGATCTGCGCCAGGAACTCGGGCGTCTTGTCCTGCACACGCCCCGATGAACGGACCCGGAAAAACTGCGCCAGGCTGTCGAGCACCGGCCCGATCGTGGCGTCGGCCATCGGCAGGTGCCGGCGGGCTCGTTGCAGTTCGGTGATGTCGCGCCCCACGCGCAGGTCTTTCAGCGCGTCGGCCGCGACCAGGTCGTCGGGCCGCCTGGCCAGCGCCAGCCGCGGCTGCAAGAGGCCGATGCGGTCCAGCATGCGGGCGGTGTACGTATGGCGTGAAGGCGCGCGCGGCGAGCTGGCCAGCGTCGCCAGCTCTTTCCAGTTGGCGGCCTGGATGCGGCGCGCGCTCCAGTCGGCGCTGACGGTGCGGAAGATGGCGGCGATGATCGCGGCCGTGGCCACGCCCATGCACTGCGCGACCTGCGTGTCGATGAAGGAAACGACATTGGCGGTGTTGGTGTCCTGCAGGGCCATGGTGCCCAGAAAGCCGAACAGCATGGCCATGCCTTTGCCGGTGCTGGCCGGCCGGGCGATGAAGATGCCCAGCACGAAGGCCGTCGGCAGCATGGACAGCGCCAGCATTTCGAACGAGTGGATGGCCGGCATGATGCCCAGCAGATACAGCGCCGACAGCGGGATCGAATACACCGTGTAGGTCAGGAACTGCATGATGCCCGGCACGGGATTGTCCTGCGAGGCGAAGAAGCAGCTGAAGATCGCGGCCATCAGCGCGGCGGTGGCGCCATTGCTCCAGGCTGTGCCGATCCAGAAGGCGCAGCAGACCGAAATGGCCACGCCCGCGGCCAGCGCGGACAGCAGCGCCAGGCCGTGATCGCGGTGCAGCGCCGAATTGGGATCGCGGGCCGCGCGCGGGGCCCGCACCGGCGCACCCGCCAATCCCGCGTGGATGTCGCGGCGCAGGGCGAGGCATTCGTCATAGGTGTCGATCAGCTCGCGCAGCCGCGTCATCAGGCTGGCCAGGAGCGCATCGCGCCAGGTCGAACGGCTGTCGATGCCGGGCGTCAGCCGGGTGACGGCGGCGCGCAGCCGCACGGCGGTCTCGTGCGAGGCCTGGGCGCCGGCGTTGATCCATTCCGAAATATCGGACAGCAGCGACTGCACCGGCTCGGGCAGGTCCTGGCCGTTGGCCTGCAAGGCGCGCATGCGGTCCTCGACGGCCGACACGGCGGGCGTCAGCGCGGCGATCTGGTCCTGCATGGCGCGCACGGCGCCCGCGGTCCAGCGCAGGTTGCTGGTGTCGAAGGGAACATGGGTGGACAGCAGGCGCAATTGCGTGATGTCGTTGGCCAGCACGCGGCGGTCCTTGTCGCGCTGTTCGGCGTTTTTACCGCTCAAGGTGTCGTGCATCCAGTTGCGCGCGTCGCGCACCGCCTTGTCCAGTTGCAGCGTCAGCGCGGGGGCAAGGCCGCGCGGCAGGATGATGCTGTGGATCAGCGTGGCGCACACGATGCCCAGGCTGATCTCCTCGACGCGCGCAAGCGCCGTGTCGAAGACGAGGGAAGGGTCGGTGACGCTGGGAAAGCCGATCATCGCCGCGGTGTAGCCCGCCAGCATGAACAGGTAGGACCGCGGCGTGCGGTCCAGCACCGACATGTACAGGCAGGCGCCCACCCACAGCACCATCGCCCCGGTCATGACGACCGGCGAATTCGACAGCCGGGGCACCAGGTAGACGGTGGCGGCCGACCCGAAGAAGGTGCCCACCAGGCGATACAGCGCCTTGGAGCGCACGGCGCCCGACCAGGGCTGGGCCACGACATAGGCGGTGGTCATGGCCCAGAACGGACGCGGCAAACCGATGCTGTAGGCCAGGTAGAGCGCCATGATGGCGCTCAGGTAGCTCTTGAGCGAGAAGACCGTTTCGCGGACGTTGGGCAGATTCACTTTCATGGCCGCGCGTCCTCTTGCGCCCCGGCGCCGCTGCGGCCCAGCGACACCTTCATGGCGTCGAAGACGCGCAGGCACGCTTCGAGGTCGGACTCGCTGATGCCGTTGAAGATGCGGCGGCGCAGTTCGACCAGCACGTCTTCGACCTGGGCGCGCAGCGCGTGGCCGGCCTCGGTGAGGTGCAGGGTGCGGGCGCGGCGGTCGTGGGGATCTTCGCGACGTTCCATCAGCCCGGCGGCGACCAGTTGGTCCAGCACGCGCACCAGCGAGGGGCCCTCGACGCCCAGGGCCTCGGCCAGCGCGCCCTGGCGCACCCCGTCGCCCAGCCGGCCGGCCAGGATGACGGGCCAGGCGGTGGCCTGCGACAGGCCGTAGTCGACGAGCGCCTTGTCGGCGGCGCCGCGATAGGCGCGCGACAGCACCATGAGGTTGGCGGTGGTGGCCATGAGCTGGGAGTCGGAAGGAGTAGGCATGGAATAGATTGTATCCTATCTATTAGCTTACTAATGATTGAAAATGACGACTATCTCGATAGATCCTTTCAATTGGAAAAATAGGGGAGCGGTTTTCCATGGGTGGAAAACCGGGGACAAAACTGCGACCGGCCGGCGCGACAGCGGCCGGCCTATCCGGTCAACCGTTGCAGTCGGCCCAGCAGTTCGGCGTTTCGTAGAGGCGCACGCGCGTCAGGCGCAGTTCGGCGCCGTAGTGGCCGTGGTAGTGGGGCGCCAGCGTTTCGAAGACGATGGCGGCCAGGTTTTCGGCGGTGGGGATGCGGTCCAGCACCACGGTCTTGTGGCCGGGCAGCGTGTCCAGGAATCCGCGCACGGCGGCATCGCCTTCATAGACCAGGAACGCATGGTCCCAGACGTCCACGATGTGCGTCTTGGCGATGTGCTTGATCTCGGAGAAGTCCATCACCATGCCGTTGTCGGACTCGCCGGGCGCCTGCACCACGTCGCCCGTCAGGGTGATCTCCAGCACGTAGCGATGGCCGTGCAGGTTGCGGCACTGGCTGCGGTGGTCGGGGATGCGGTGGCCGGCGTCGAACTCGAGCCTGCGGGTCACGGAAATCATCGCGCGCTCCGCACGGCGTGGGGGTGAATCATGGAATGCCTATGTATTTGTGGGTTTGCAGGCTGAGCCGCCATTGCGGGTGCTGCATGCAGTACTGGACGGCCTGCTCGGTGTTGGCCGCGCGCGCGGGTCCGTCCATGGGTTGCAGGAAGAAGTGTTCGAAATCGAGGTGCGCGAAGGCGTCGGGCAGGGCATTGAGCTGGGGGTAGACCAGCTTGAGCTCGTTTCCGCGCTCGACCACGACCGGCGCCGTGCCTTTGGGACTGACGCAGATCCAGTCGATCCCCGCGGGCGGCTTGATCGTGCCGTTGGTTTCGATGGCGACGGTAAAGCCGCGGGCATGGATGGCGTCCAGCAGCGGCGCGTCCAGTTGCAGCAGCGGCTCGCCGCCCGTGAAGACCACGTAGCGGTTGTGCGTGTCCGGACCCCAGGCCGCGGCGATGGCGTCGGCCAGGAGGTCGGCCGAGGCGAACTTGCCGCCGCCGTCGCCATCGGTGCCGATGAAGTCGGTGTCGCAGAAGGTACAGGCGGCGCTGGCGCGGTCGCTCTCGCGGCCGGACCACAGGTTGCAGCCCGCGAACCGGCAGAATACCGCCGCGCGGCCTGCGTGGGCGCCTTCGCCTTGCAGGGTCTTGAAGATTTCTTTGGCGGTGTAAGTCATAGGGGGGCGGGCGGCCGGGCGCCGCGCGATTCGAGCAAAAGCGCGCTATTTTACTTGGCGCGGCGGATATGCGCCGAAAGACCCTGCTGGGCGGGGGTTCGGCGCAGCCGCGCGAGCCGCCGGCGCCCCGGCCCGCTCCGCCCCGCGTCCGCAGCATTCGCCGGCCCCGCGAGCCGCCGGCCCACGCCGTGCAGGAAGCGTGGCGGCCCTGTAGACTTCCCGCCTATGTTTCACGTCCAAGACTCGCTTTTCATCGACGAACGCGACCTGACCTTCTCCATGATCCGCGCCCAGGGCGCGGGCGGGCAGAACGTCAACAAGGTGTCCAGCGCCGTCCATCTGCGCTTTGATGTGCGCGCTTCCCGCCTGCCGCCCGAGGTGCAGGACGCGCTGTGCGCGCTGAGCGACCATCGCATCTCCAAGGAGGGGGTGATCGTCATCAAGTCGCAGGCGTTCCGCAGCCAGGAAAAAAACCGGGCCGAGGCCATCGAGCGCCTGGTGGCCATGGTCCGCGCGGCGATCCGGGTCGACAAGCCGCGCCGGGCCACCAAGCCGACGCGGGCCTCGCAGCGCCGGCGCGTGCAGCGCAAGGTGCTGCACGGCGAGGTCAAGCGGCTGCGCGGACGGGTGCAGGGCGAATAGGAGGGGATCATGTCAGACGCGCGCCGCCGCTATCTACTTACGCTGGCCGGGGTGTTCGCCGTCATCTGGACGGCGTTGGCCATCGATCCGCACGACCGCTCGGCCTGGGCGCTGGAAAACGCGCTGGTGCTGGCCCTGGGCGCCGTGCTGTTCGCCACGCGGCACGCGTTCGTGTTTTCGCGCGCGTCGTACACGCTGATCTTCCTGTTCCTGTGCCTGCACACCGTGGGGGCGCATTACACCTACTCGCTGGTTCCGTACGACGATTGGTGGCGCGCCCTGACCGGCCACAGCCTGAACAGCCTGCTGGGCTGGGAGCGCAACAATTTCGACCGGGTCGTGCACTTTTCCTACGGGCTGCTCCTGGCCTATCCGATCCGCGAGATCTTCCTGCGCGTGGCCGAGGTGCGCGGGTTCTGGGCGTATTTCCTGCCCCTGGACGTGACGCTGTCCACCTCGGCGCTCTACGAGCTGATCGAGTGGGGCGCCGCGGAGTTCTTCGGCGGCGACCTGGGCGCAGCCTATCTCGGCACGCAGGGCGACATCTGGGACGCCCAGAAAGACATGGCGCTGGCGGCGCTGGGCGCGGTCATCGCCATGACCGTGACCGCGCTGGTCAACTGGAAGGCGCAGCGCGATCTGGCCCGCGATTGGGCCGACAGCCTCAAACCCGCGCGACGGCGGCAGGCCGATAGTCCTTGATGCCCGCAGGGGCATCTCGACATATCGGACAAACCCGATATATGATTCGATAAATTGCGATATACAAATATGACCGCAACTACCTCACCCTCCGACCAGAACATCGCGCAGCCCGCCATTGACGCCGACGCCATCCTCAAGGCGCTGGCCAATCCGGTGCGGCGCGACATCCTGGCCTGGCTGAAGACGCCGCATGCGTACTTCGAGGAGCGTCCCGGCCACACCTTCGAACACGGGGTGTGCGCGGGCCACATCGATGACCGCTGCGGGCTGTCCCAGTCGACCGTGTCGTCGCATCTGGCCGTTTTGCAGCGCGCGGGCCTGATTTCGGCCACGAAGGTGGGGCAGTGGGTCTTTTTCCGTCGCAACGAGCCCGTGATTGCCGCGTTTCTGCGGCAGTTGAACCAGGATATGTAGCCCCATTGCCGGGACGAAAGGACTTTGCATGAACCCCTTGTTTGAACCGCTGAAAGTTGGCGACCTGACGCTGCGCAACCGCGTGGTCATGGCGCCTTTGACCCGCCAGCGCGCCAGCGCCGGCCGCGTCCCCAACGACCTGATGGTCGAGTACTACACCCAGCGCGCCGGCGCCGGCCTGATCCTGACCGAAGCCACCGCGGTCACGCCGCAGGGCGTCGGCTATGCCGATACGCCCGGGTTGTGGTCGCCGGAACAGGTCAAGGGCTGGCGCAAGGTGACGTCCGCCGTGCACGACAAGGGCAGCCTGATCGTGGCGCAGCTCTGGCACGTGGGCCGCATTTCCGATCCGATGTTCCTGGACGGCGAACTGCCCGTCGCGCCCAGCGCCATCGCCGCCAAGGGCCACGTCAGCCACGTGCGCCCCAAGCGCGCCTACGTGACGCCGCGCGCGCTCGAGACCGACGAGATTCCGGGCGTGGTGCAGGCCTACCGCCACGGTGCGCAGATGGCGATGGAAGCCGGCTTCGACGGCGTGGAAGTGCATGCCGCCAACGGCTACCTGCTGGACCAGTTCCTGCAGGACAGCACCAACCACCGCACCGACCAGTACGGCGGTTCGGTCGAAAACCGTGCGCGCCTGCTGATGGAAGTGGTCGACGCCTGCGTGGCCGTCTGGGGCCCGGGGCGCGTCGGCGTGCACCTGTCGCCGCGCGGCGATGCGCACGACATGGGCGATTCGGACCGGGCGGGCCTGTTCACGTATGTGGCGCGTGAACTCGGCAAGCGCGGCATCGCGTTCCTGTGCGTGCGCGAACATGAAGGCCCGGACAGCCTGGGGCCGGTGTTGAAGGCCGCGTTCGGCGGCGTGTATATCGGCAACGAGGGCTACACGCGCGAGAGCGCCGAAGCCGCCGTGGCCGCTGGCAGGGCCGACGCCGTGGCGTTTGGCGTACCCTACATCGCCACGCCCGACCTGGCCGAGCGCCTTCAGCGCAACGCGCCGCTCAACACGCCGAACCCGGCGACCTTCTACGCTTCCGGCGCGGAAGGGTATACGGACTATCCGGCACTGGCGGCTTGAAGTTGCTGCTTGAAGTTGCAGCTTGACGTTGCTGCTTGAAGCCACCCCCTGCAGCCACCCCCTGAAGCAATGGCCCGCCCTCGGCGGGCCTTTTGCTTTCACAGCGCGGCGCGCATCGGATAGGTGAACAGCCCGAAGTGCGCCACGTTCAGGCCCAGGTGCGCCAGCACGGCGGCGGAAAGGCCGCCGTACCGGTAAGCCAGGCCATAGGCCGCGCCCGCCAGCCCGGCCAGCAGCATCCATTGCCATCCGCCCGCAAAATGGGCCAGCCCGAACAGCGCGGCCGCCACGGCCAGCGCCGCCCAGCCGCCCCACGCGCGGCTACGCCAACGCTGCGACAGGCGCTCTTGCACATACCCGCGAAACAGCGCCTCTTCGGCCAGCGTCACCAGCAGCGCATTGTTGATCAGCCAGATCCCGCCCGACGGCGGCCACTTGGGCGCCCACTGCACCACGTCCAGCGCCAGCGCCAGGCCCAGGCATGCCGCCACCGCGGCCCCGCAGGCCAGCAACGCCGCCGACAGGGTGAGGCGCGCACTGGCCGCGGCCATCGGCGGCGCCATCGCCAGCACCACCCAGAACGCCACCAGCGGTTTGTCCAGGTTCAGGAACATGCCGAACGGCACGGCGCCAGGACTGAGCGGGGCGGGTTCGATCACGCGCAGGTTGTGAAAGCCGGGCAGCAGATGCGCAAAGAGCAGCACGGCCACGGCCACGAACAACGCGTGCCCGGCCGCGCGCGCGACCGGCCCCGCCTGCGAACGCGCCAGCACCGCGGCGCCAAGCAACAGCGCCGGCCACGCCAGCGCCACGGGGTCGGCAACGCCGCCGGCCAAGGCCCAGGCCCACGCCACCGCCAGGGGGGCAAGGGCCCAGCGGCGCGTGCAGGGCGGCCACAGCATGGCTGCGGCCAGAAACAGGGCGGACCACGGCAGGTCGTGAGGCATCGGCGGGCGGGGATTCGGGCGAACGCCAGAGTGTAAGCGCGGCCTGCGCCTGGGCGCGCTTTTGCCATGCGTGCATTTTCAGGCGACCATGCGGCAGCGGCGGCAGACGCCCCGCTTGTCCGGCGGGCCGGGAACCGCCATCCAGGGAGTCAGGGATGAAGAGTATCGCGTGGTTGATGTTGGCGGCGGCGCTGCTGCCGTTCGTGTGCACCATCATCGCCAAGGCCGGCGGCAAGCAGTTCGACAACAACGATCCGCGGACGTGGCTGGGGCGGCAGGAGGGATGGCGCGCCCGCGCCAACGCCGCCCAGGCAAACACCTTCGAGGCCCTGCCGTTCTTTTACGCCGCTGTGCTGTTCGCGCTTTACAACCAGGCGCCCGCCGCGCACGTGGCCACGCTCATGGCGTGCTGGCTGGGCACGCGGCTGGGTTACGTGGCGATGTACCTGGCCAATTGGGGCGCGCTGCGCTCGCTGGTCTGGACGGCGGGGGTGGGCTTCGTGATCGCGATCCTGTTCGCGGGCGTCTGAGGCCCGCGCCGGATCGTGGCGGCGGCGCTATCGGCAGCCGCTGCGCCGCGTCACTTCCATTCGAACATGGCGCGCGCGGTGCCGGAATCCTGCACCGAGACCTGGCGCTCCTGCGCCTTGCCGTCGAAGGTGGCCGAGATCCGGTAGTTGCCGGCCGGCAGCTTGACCAGCATGTAAGGGCCTTCGGCAGTGACCTGCAACACCGATTTGCCCTGCGCGTCCCGGATGACGACGGCGACGTCGGCGACGTAATCGGCCTTGCCGCCGCGCTGGGCGGCGAAGGTGAGCGCCAGCGGGTAGTTGCCGGAGGCGGCCTTCATGGCTTCGGATTCGTCGATGCCGATGCCGCCGCTGACGTATTCCACCGAGCCTTGATGCTTGACGGGCGGCGTCCCGGCCTGGGCCGTGGAAAGAATGCCGGCGATGGCCATGCTGCCCACCGCCATGGCGGCGGCCATCGTGCAGCGTTCAAAACGTTTATTCATGGAATTCTCCTGCGGGTAGGTCCGGCGCGGCCGAGCGGTCGCTCGCGTCCACCGGACGATTGCACTTCGTTCGACCCGGTCGCCTGAACCGAGTTCGCGTCGTCTCGGCTCGGAAATCAACCGTTTGTATCAGCCGCATTTTTCTTGAGCACGCGCGGCAGCCGTCCGCGTCTCGCATCAAGCATCACGCATCATGGCAGCCGCCGCGTGCCAGGTGAAGGTCAGCCGGCTCTCGCCGCTGACCGAGCCGTCCGGCGCGAATCGCCGTTCGTGCAGTTCGCCCGCGCCGTCGCCGTGCAGCGCCATCACGCTGGAGCTGCGGGTGCCGTAGTCCGGGCTGACGATGAACGGGCTGCTGAGCAGCTTTTCGCGGTCCAGGGGCAGGCCCGTGGCGGGCAGGTCGGCGTCGTCCGCGGGCAGGGGATCGGCAAGCGCCGCGAACAACGCGGGCAGGTCGGGCTGCGGATGGCTCTCCAGCACGGCCGTGAAGGCGGCCTTGGTCCGCGCCAGCTTGGGCCAGGGCGTGTCCAGCAGGTGGTTGGACAGCGCGTACACGCCGGGCGCGAGGCGCCGCGGTCCGCCATCGCGGTTGCTCAGATACCAGGCCTGCGCGGCATCGCCCACGATCAGGTTGAACCCGTTGTAGGCCTGGTCCCGGCGATGCACGTCCTCCAGGTACGCCTGCGGGGCGATGTCCCCGCGCAGGAAGTCCTCGACCAGCGCGCCGCGCGACGGCGCGTTGTCCAGGTGCCGGCCCGGTTCGCGGAAATTGGTCACCAGCGCATAACGCCCGTGCGCCGTCACCCCCATCCAGGTGCCGCCCGCCAGGCCGTCGCGCCCGGCATAGATGCCGGGGGCGTCGGGCCATTGCGCGGCGGGCAGGGTGGGGCGCGCGTGGAATTCGTCGCGATTCGCGGCGATCAGCACGGGGATGCCCGGCAAGGTGTGCAGGGCCAGTACGGCAAGACACATGATTCAGACCTGATGAAGAGGGGAAGGGGAGGCGGGACGCCCGGGCGCCGCAGTGAAGTCGGGGCCGGCCAGGGTGGCGCGCAACGATTCGATTTCGGCGGCGACGTCCCGCAGCAGGGGCGACGGCGCCTCGATGGCGTCCGGGGGCACGGGCTGGCCCTGGTTGACGGCGGCGGCAATGCGGTCCAGGGCGGCGGCCAGTTGGGCGACCTGCGCGGCAGGGGGCGCGGGCTGGCCGGCGGGCAGCGACCACACGGTGTCGGAGATGGCGTTGGCCACGCGTTCCAGCGCCACTTCCACCGGCCACCAGGCCAGGGCGCGGCGGCTGACGAGCCGCGGTTCGGACAGTCCGCGCTGCAGCGCGATGCGCAGGTCGGACAGCCGCGCGTAGGCGCGCGCGCGCAGGTCGTGCCGACTGCCGGGATCGGCCTGGAACACGGTGTTCAGGTAGGCGGCCAGCGTCGAGGTGGCGGCGGACACGGCATGGTCCAGGTTGCTGCGTTCGATGCGAATCCAGGGCAGGTAGCCCACCAGCAGCACGATGGCCGACGCGACCCCCACGTCGACCAGCCGCGCCAGCGCGATGGACCAGCTTCCGGGTTGCAGCGCGCCGATCAGCAGCATGAGGATGGGCACCAATATCGCCGAGAACAGCCCGTAGTTGCGCCGTATCGACCAGGGCAGCAGCGCCGCCAGCCCGGCGACCGTGAGCAGGCTCGCGACGCCGCCGCGGTCCAGCGCCAGCACGGTGGCGCTGATCGCGACGCCCACCACGCTGCCCGCGCAGCTTTGCAGCGCGCGGGCAAAGACCGACCCGAAATTGGGCTTGAACACCACCACGACGATCAGCGGCACCCAGTAGGACCGGGGCAAGGCGGTGGCCAGGGCGACCGCCTCGGCGGCAAGCAGGCAGAGCCCCAGACGCACCAGATACCGCACGGTGGTCGGCCCGGGGCGGTAGGTCCGGACCAGCACGCGCCAGGGCGTGCGCGCGGGCGCGGGCGGCAGGTCGGCGCAGTCATCGGCTGGCGTGGCCCGCGTGCCGTTCAGCAGCGGCTGCGCCTGCTCCAGCGCGTCCGCAAGCTGCGGCATGCCGGCGCGGCGCAGCGCGGCGATGTCGTCGCGCGCGTCCGGCTCGGCGTCATTTTCGACGCGGTCGGCCAGATGGTTCATGACCCGGGCGCATTCGGCCGGCAGCACGCGCCCGGCGCGCGCCAGCGCCAGCGCGGCGTTGGTGAGCGGCGTGCAGGCCTGCAGTTGCGCGACCAGGCGCGCCAGCCGCGGCGACGGGCCCGCCGACCGGCCCCGCGCGGCCAGGACGGTGTCATAGGCGGTGGCCATGGCGCCTTCCATCTCGCGGCGCGCGGCCATGACGCGCGAGGTGCCGGTGGCCGCGAACATCGCGGCCAGCTTGCGGTAGGCCTGCGCCACCGCGGCCCGCTCCGGCGCGATGGGATTGACGACCCAGCCGGACAGCGTGAGCGCCAGGCCGAACAGCCCGCCCACGCCCACCAGCGCGGGCGGCAGCCATGGCGGCAGGGTCGAGGCCAGGCTGGAACCGACGATCACATAGGTGGCGAATTGCAGGGTGGCGACGGCCGCGATGGTGTTGAACGTGCCGACCAAACTGGCCGCCAGGACCAGCAGCATCATGCCGGCGGCGGTCCAGAGCCCGTGGCCAGCCATCAGGCTTCCCAGCAGATAGCCCAGCGCGCCGCCGAACACCGTGGCGCCGATGGACAGCGCGCGGTTGCGGTAGGGGCCGCCGTTGTCGCCCGTGATGGCGGGCAGCGCGCCCAGCGCCACCAGCGCGGCCGCCGGCCCCTGGTCCAGGACCAGCCCCGCGGCCGTCGGCAGTCCGATGGCCAGGGCGGCGCGCAGCATCACCCAGGGGTTGAGCGGCGAAGGCTCCAGGTGCGCCAGGCTCATCAGCCAGCGCATGTTGGACGCGTGCGGGTGGCTTATCGATGGGCGGCGGGACAAGGCGGCCTCATGGGACGGTGCTCAGGCCTTGGTCAGCGGCGCCTCGTCGGGCGCCGCCAGGCGGAAGTAGTCTTCGGTGTTCAGGAGGATGGACGCGTCCAGGCGTCCGGCGTTGAAGACGATTTCCTCGTGCCGCTCGCGCAGGCTGGGATCCACCAGCAAGCACAGGTCCGGATTGAAGCTGAAGGGCGGGATGGCGCCGATCTCGCAGCCGGTGAGCTCGCGCGCGAGGTCGCGCGACGCGAGCGAGGCTTTCTTGCCGCCCGCGGCGCGCGCGATCGCGTCCAGATCGGCCTGCTTGTCGGCCGGAAACACCGCGAGCACGTTCTTGCGCAGATTGGACGAGATCTTCACCCGGCAGACCAGCGCCTTGGCGCCCTGGCTGACTTCGGTGCCGCGCACGGCGGCGACTTCGACGGACCGACCCGCCGAGGCGTGTTCAAGCAGGCGATAGCGGGCCTGGTGCTGGGTAAGCAGGGCTTGCAGGCGTTCAAAGACTTCCATGGGGGCGACGGGAATGGGGCGGGCCGGGAGTCGGCCTCGTACGCGGAATCATACGCCCGCGCGGCGCTAGATTTCCCCGGTGAAGGCGTAGCCCCAGCCCCAGACCGTGCGTATCGGCAGCTCGACGTTGACATCCTGCGCCTTGCGCCGCAGGCGGCTGACGACGACGTCCGTGCGGCGCATCGATTCGCGGCCCGAATGCGGGTCCAGGCCGGGAGGGTCGCCGCGCGGCATGCGCTTGTCGGGCGATCCGGTCAGTTTCAGCAGGAACTCCCGCTCGGCCTGGGTCAGCGCCAGGCGCGTGCCCTGCGGGCTGACCAGGGTCCAGGCGGCATCCAGGAATTGCCACTTGCCGGTGAGCACGGCGGGCGCCGAGGGCGCCGCAGGCCGCGCGTCGGCCTCGGGGGCGCGGCGGCTGGCGGCGGTGGGCACGCGGCGCACCAGCGCCTGCAGGGCGGCCGCGATCTCGGCGGTGGCCACCTCGGGCGAAAAGCAGGCGTCGGCGCCGCAGTGCAGGCCGAGAATGCGGTTCTCAGGGGTGTCGAAGGCGGAAACGGCGACGATGCCGGCGGTGGTGTCCATGGCGCGCAGACCTGCGACGGCCATGCAAAGATCGGTAAATTCGGCTTGCATCACGAGCAGCGGGGTGCGGCGGGCCTGGAACAGGCGGAACAGTCCGTTGGAGTCTTCGCAAGGACGCGGCGAGAACCCCATTTCGGCCAGTTCGTCGCTGCGGCGCACGCGCTGGCTGGCGTCGGGAGCGAAGACGATCAGGTCTAATAGGTCATTCATGAATCGTTGTGAACATCATGCAGCTTGAGCGCTTGCATGATGCATCGGTTACAACGGTTTCCCAAACCGCGCACAACGACACTTTCCTACCCGAATTCTCGGCCATGGCCGGGAGATAAGCCTTTCGCGGCGTCAGGGAGCGTCGCCGGAGACCTCATTCCACCAGCCGCCGCCCAGCGCTTGTAACAACGCGGCCGTGTCGGTGTAGCGCGCCGCATCGGCCTGGATGCGCGAAATTTGCGTCTGTAACACCTGGCGCTGGCTGTCCAGCAGGCTCAGATGGCTGATGCCGCCCGCCTGGAAACGTCCCGCCGCGATGCGGCCGGCCTCGTCGGCACGGCGCCAGGCGTCGTCATAGGCCGCGAAGGCCTCGCTGTCCGTCTGCACGGCGCGCAGCGCGTCGGCCACCTGGCGGAATCCGTCTAGCACCGTCTGCCGGTAGGACGCGGCGGCCGCGTCATAGGCCGCCTCGGCCGAGCGCTTGCGCGCGCGCAGCTCGCCGCCATGAAAAAGCGGCTGGACCAGTCCAAGCCCCAGATTCCACACGTTCACGCCATCGGACAGCTCGTTCGCGCCCGTGCGCTGCGACCCGAAACTGGCGGTCAGGGTGAACTGCGGATACAGGTTGGCCGTGGCCACGCCCACGTCCGCCGACGCCTTGTGCCACAGGGCCTCGGCGGCGAGGATGTCGGGCCGCTGGCGCGTCAGGGCGGAGGGCACGCCCGTGGGAACGTCCGGCGGCAGCGTCAGGTCCGCCAGGCGCAGGGGCGGCGACTGCAGGGCGGCGGGCGCCACGCCCAGGTAGGTGGCCAGTTGATGGGTGACCTGCGCCAACTGGTATTGCAGCGGCGGCACGGTGGCCCGGGTCTGGGCGACCAGCAGTTCCTGGTTGCGCAGGTCGGCCAGCGCGATGCCGCCCGCGTCCAGGCGCTTTTGCATGATTTCCTGCTGGCTGACCTGCGCCGCCAGCAGCGCGTCCGTGGCCGCCAGCCGCTCGGCCAGGTCCGCCTGGCGGATCGCGGCGGTCACGACGTTGGCCGCCAGCGACATGCGCGCGGCCTGCAGTTCGTGCGCCTGGTAGTCCATCTGCGCGGCCAGGCCCTCCAGCACGCGCTGGTTGGCGCCGAACACGTCCAGCGTGTAGGACACGTCGATGGAGGCGTTGTAGAGCGTGAAAGGCGGGGGCGGCTCGGCCACCGGCACGCCGTAGGCCGCCGGATCCACCTTTTTCCGGGCTACCGACAAATTGCCGTCCACCGAGGGCAGCGTGCGGCCGCCGGTCTCGGCGGACAGGTCCTCGCGCGCCTGGCGCAGCCGCGCGCGCGCTTCATCCAGCGTGGGACTGGCGGCGAGCGCCTGGCGCACCAGCCGGTCCAGTTCCTCCGATCGGAATAGCTGCCACCACTGCGCGGGAATGTCCGCGCCCGGCTGCAGGCGCTGGTCGCCCGCGGGCAACGCATCCTGTCCCTGCGGGGTGTAGGACGCCACGTCCGGCGCGGCAGGCTGCGGAAAGTCGGGGCCGACCGCGCAGGCGGACAACAGCGCGCTCAGCGCGAGCGTGGCGAGGGGGCGGGGAGCGGACAGGCGGGCGGGGCGGCGCATGGGCATCAATCCAGGGTGCGGCGGTAGAACTTCACGGCGGCGGTCATGACGATGACGGTAAAGACCATCAGCGGCCAGATGTTCGGCCACAGGTCCCACCAGCCGTTGCCTTTGAGCAGGATGCCGCGGATCAGCCGGTTGAAATACGTCAGCGGCAGCAGGTTGCCCAGGTGCTGCGCCCACATCGGCATGCCCTGGAACGGGAACATGAATCCCGACAGCAGCATGTTGGGCAGGAAATAGAACATGGTGAGCTGCATGGCCTGAAGCTGGTTCTGCGCCAGCGACGACAGGGTGATGCCCACCGTCAGGTTGGCCGCCACGAACAGCAGCGCGGCCAGGTAGACCGACAGCAGGCTGCCCATGATGGGCACGTGAAACACGAAATGCGCGGCCGCCAGGATGATGCTGGCCTGGATCAGGCCGATGGCGATATAGGGCACGATCTTGCCGGTCATCACCTCGATCGGCCGCACTGGCATCGCCAGCAGGTTTTCCATGGTACCCCGTTCGCGCTCGCGGGTCATGGCCAGCCCGGTCATCATCACGAGCGTCATCGTCAGGATCACGCCCATCAGGCCCGGCACGGTGTTGTATTGCGAGATCTGCTCTTCGTTGTAGAGCTGGTGGATGCGCACGTCGAAAGGCGGCTGGCCGCCCGCCAGGCTGGCGAGCGGTCCGGTCAGGTCCTTTTGCGCGACGGCCTGGGTCAACTGCGTGGCCGCGCCCAGCGCCATGCCGGTCGCCATGGGGTCGGTGGCGTCAGCCTCGATCAGCAGGGCCGGGCGCTCGCCGCGCAACAGGCTGCGGGTGAAATCCGGCGGAATCGTCACGACGAACAGCACGCGCCCCTGAGCCAGCGCGGCGCGTCCCGCCTCTTCGTTGTCCAGTTCCTCGACGATGTGAAAGTAGTCCGACGAGCGCATCGCCGCGATGAAACTGCGCGTGAAGGGGCTGTGGTCCGACGCGATGACGGCGGTGGGCATCTGCCGCGGATCGGTGTTGATGGCGTAGCCAAAGAGCGCCAGTTGCATGATGGGCAGTCCCACGATCATGCCGAAAGTGATGCGGTCGCGGCGCAGCTGCAGGAACTCCTTGAGCACCATGCTCCACCAGCGCGACCAGGAAAATCCGTTCAGGCGCAGGCTCATGGGGCGCTCGCAAAGTTGTCGGTGGACCGGTTCATCAGGTAAATGAAGACGTCCTCCAGGCTGGTGTCGATGCGTTCCAGGCGCAGGTCCTGGCCGTCGATGGCGGCGCGCAGCGTGCGCTCCAGCAATGCCGCATCCCGGCCGCTGACGTGCAGCGCCGAGCCGAAGGCCACCGTCTGGTCCACGCCCGGCGCGCCGCGCAGTTGCTGGCCCAGCGGCACCAGGTTGTGCCCGTGGATCGCCCAGGTGGTCAGGCCCTGTTCGGCGATGACCTCATCGGCGGTGCCCTGGGTCAGCAGCTTGCCGTAGGAAATGTAGGCCAGCTTGTGGCAGCGTTCGGCCTCGTCCATGTAGTGGGTGCTGACCAGCACCGAGATGCCGCGCGCGGCCAGCTCGTGGAGCTGTTCCCAGAAGTCGCGCCGCGCCGTGGGGTCCACCCCGGCCGTGGGCTCGTCCAGCAGCAGCAGCCTGGGCTGGTGCAGCAGGCAGGCGGCCAGCGCCAGCCGCTGCTTCCATCCGCCCGACAGCGATCCGGTCAGTTGCCCGGCGCGGCTTTGCAGGCCGAGGTCCTGCAGGGCGCGGTCCACGGCCTCCTTGCGCTGGGCCATGCCGTACATGCGCGCCACGAAGTCCAGGTTCTCGCGGATGGTCAGGTCCTCCCAGTACGAGAACTTCTGCGTCATGTAGCCCACGTTGCGCTTGATCTGCGCGCTGTCGCGCAGGATGTCGTAGCCCAGGCAGGTGCCGCTGCCCGAATCCGGCGTGAGCAGGCCGCACATGAGGCGGATGCAGGTCGTCTTGCCGCTGCCGTTGGGGCCCAGAAAGCCGAAGATCTCGCCCTTGCGCACCTGCAGCGTCACGTCGTTCACGACGTGCTTGCTGCCGAAGTGCTTGTTCAGGCCGTGGACGTCGATGACGTAGCCGCCGGCGTCGGTTGCGCTCATGGCAGGGTCGCCTCCACGGGCTGGCCGGGATGCAGCCGCGCCGCCGCGTCCGGCGCGGGGCGGGCCTCGACCATGTAGACCAGCTTGCTGCGGCTTTCGCGGCTGTAGATCACCGGCGGCGTGTATTCCGCCTGGTCCGAGACGTAGTCGATGCGCACGGGTATCGGGTCGCCGCATCCGTCGCAGCGCAGCGTGGCCTCCTGGCCGATCTTGAGCGATCCCACGACCGTCTCCGGCACGAAGAAGCGCACCTTGACGTTGCCCGGCGGCAGCAGGCTGACGACCGGGCTGCCGGCGGGCACCCATTCGCCCACGCGGTACATCGTGTCGAACACGCGGCCGGCCGCGGGGGCCGCGAGCTGCTTCTGGGCCACCGTCCATTCGGCCTGCGCCAGCGCCGCGTCGGCGGCCTGGACCTGCGACGCCTGCGCGCGCCGCGCCTCGTCGCGGCCGGGCAGGCGGTTGACTTCGACCTGCGCCTGCAGCTCGCGCACGCGGGCGGCGTCCGACTGCGCCTGTTCGCGGCTGTCGTCCAGTTGCGAGCGCGCGATGCCGCCGATGCGGAACTGCGCGATGTCGCGCTGCAGTTGCGCGGCGGACCGCCGGCTGGCGGCTTGCGCCTGCGCCAGTTGCGCCAGGCTGACGTCGACCTCCGGCGGCCGCTTGCCGGTGGCGATGTCCTCCAGTTGCGCGCGCGCCGCCGCCAGTTCCGCACGCGCCTGATCGCGCGCCGCGGCCTCGCGCGTGGCGTCCAGCGTGTACAGGGGCTGGGCCGTGTCCACGAGCTGGCCGCGCCGCACCGCCAGGGAGTCCAGGCGGCCGGCCTCGGACGAGGCCACATACACGTAATCGCCCTCTACGTAACCCTGGTAGAAGGCCGGTTCATGGTTGCCGCAGCCGGACAGGGACAGCAGGGCCAGGGCGGCGGGCAGGGGGAGGCGGGTGCGCATGGTCAGCGTCCTGAAGGCGGGGCCGGGGAAAGGCCGGGCGGCGTGAATAGGCCGCCCGTCAGCATGGCGATGGCGTGGGCCGCGATCGCCTCGTTGTCGATGGACTGCGCCACCGGGTCGTCCTGCCAGATCCGGCGCCACAGCGTGGATGTGGCCAGCGGCAGCAGGGTCAGGCCCAGGATGGAAAGAAACACCAGCCGCGGTTCGACGCCCGGCGTGATTGCGCCGCGGCGCTGGCAGTCGGCGATCAGGCCGGCAAAGGCCTGCAGCCGGTCCGAAGGCAGGTGGCGCAGCACGCGGTCGCGCAACTGGCCGCCTTCGTTGACGACCTCGTGCATCCACAGGGACGGCAGCCAGGGCTTGTCGGTGGCGCTCTGGACCACGCGGCTCACGATCTCGGTGATGTAGTGCCGCGCCGCCGCGGCCGGGTCCTGCGGCGCGTCGGCAGCGGACACGTCCAGCGGCACGGGCGCCCACACGAATCCGATCACCGGCACGATCCGTTCCAGGACCACGGCGTCGATCAGCTGGTCGCGGCTCTTGAAGTAGTAATGCAGCATCGCCGGCGTGACGCCGGCCCGCTGGGCG
Source organism: Achromobacter sp. NFACC18-2 (assembly GCF_900108985.1). NCBI lineage: Bacteria > Pseudomonadati > Pseudomonadota > Betaproteobacteria > Burkholderiales > Alcaligenaceae > Achromobacter > Achromobacter sp. NFACC18-2. Next base: position 118,504 of record NZ_FNYM01000001.1, read on the forward strand.
ATGCTGGCGATGGTGGTCGCGGCGACGCCCTGGGCGGCGAACAGTTGCGTCGCCAGGTCCAGCAGGTTGGCGCGGGCGGCGGCGTTGTCCGGGCGCGGCGGGCGGCCGGGGCGGCGGGCGGGAGCGGAGGGAGCGGAAGACATGCGGCAGATTCTAATTAAAGAATTAATTAATTAAAAGGGGCGCGATCATCAGGGTTTCAAGCCCGGGGGACGGGGCGTGGATGGTGTAATGGACCGGTTCCCCGTCCCGCCGGCCGCACGCCATCACCGCGCCAGCCGGCCTCTACAAGGAGACCGCACGTCATGCCGCAATCCTCTTCCACCAATCGCCGGATCGTGCTGGCCGCGCGTCCGCAAGGCGAACCCGCCGACACCGACTTCCGTCTCGAAACGGGCGAGGTGCCGCAGCCCGGCCCGGGCCAGGTGCTGCTGCGCACGGTCTACCTGTCGCTCGATCCCTACATGCGCGGCCGCATGAGCGATGCGCCGTCCTACGCCGAGCCGGTCCGGATCGGCGAGGTGATGGTGGGCGGCACGGTCACGCGCGTGCAGGCCTCGAATCATCCGCAGTTCCAGGTGGGCGAATGGGTGCTGGCGCAATCGGGCTGGCAGGACTATGCCGTGTCCGACGGCGCCGGGCTGCTGCGCCTGGGCCCCAACCCGGAGCACCCGTCCTGGTCGCTGGGCGTGCTGGGCATGCCCGGCTTCACGGGCTACATGGGCCTGCTGGACATCGGCGAGCCCAAGGCCGGCGAGACCGTCGTCGTGGCGGCGGCCAGCGGCGCGGTGGGCGCGGTGGTGGGCCAAATCGCCAAGATCCATGGCTGCAAGGTCGTGGGCATTGCGGGCGGACCGGACAAGTGCCGGTACGTGGTCGAGGAACTGGGCTTTGACGACTGCCTGGACCACCGGCAGCCCGACCTGCCCGGGCGCCTGGCCAAAGCCGTGCCGCAAGGCATCGACGTGTACTTCGAGAACGTGGGCGGCGCTGTCTTCGACGCGGTGCTGCCGCTGCTGAACCCGCGCGCCCGCATCCCGGTCTGCGGGCTGATCTCGGCCTATAACGCCACCAGCCAGCCCGAGGGCCCGGACCGCCTGGCGCTCCTGATGCGCACCATCCTGACCAAGCGCCTGCGGATGCAGGGCTTCATCATCTTCAACGAATACGCGCACCGCTACGGCGAATTCCGCGACGCGATGCAGGACCTCATCAAGCAAGGCCGCATCAAGTATCGTGAAGACGTGGTCGACGGCCTGGAAAACGCCCCGCGCGGGCTGATCGGGCTGCTCAAGGGCGAAAATGCCGGCAAACGCATCGTGCGGGTCGGTCCTGACGAATGGAGCGCAACATGAACATATTGATCGTGCTGACTTCCCACGACACGCTGGGCAATACGGGGCGCAAGACCGGCTTCTGGCTGGAGGAGTTCGCGGCGCCGTATTACGCCTTCGTGGACGCGGGCGCCAAGGTCACGCTGGCCTCGCCGCTGGGTGGCCAGCCCCCCCTGGACCCCAAGAGCGACGACCCCGACGCCCAGACCGACGATACGCGCCGCTTTCGCCAGGACGAGCAGGCGCAGCGCCTGCTGGCGTCCACGCACCGGCTGTCCGAGATGCAGGCGTCGGATTTCGACGCGGTGTTCTATCCGGGCGGCCACGGTCCGCTGTGGGACCTGGCGGAAGACGTCAAATCGGTCGCGCTGATCGAGACCATGCTGGCGGCGGGCAAGCCGGTGTCGGCCGTGTGCCATGCGCCGGGCGTGCTGCGCCATGCCAAGACCGCGGACGGCAAGCCGCTGGTGCAGGGCAGGCAGGTCACGGGCTTTTCCAACGCGGAGGAAGCCGCTGTGGAACTGACCGACGTGGTGCCGTTCCTGGTCGAGGACGAACTGAAAAAGCTGGGCGGCCAGTACAGCAGCGGGCCGGATTGGCAGCCGCACGTGGTTTGCGACGGGCTGCTCATCACGGGCCAGAATCCCGCGTCCTCGGTGGGCGTGGCCGAGGCGCTGCTCAAACGCCTGAAGGACCTGGCGGCGCCGGCCTGAAGCCGAACCGCGTGCGGGCCCGGCCGCCCGCGGCGCGCCGGGCGGCCGAGAACCGCCACGCCTTGTGTCAGAATCGCGGCTTTTCGATATTTGCGCGTCGCCCCGGTGTGGCGGCGCGCACGCTTTCCCATGCCTTCCGACGTTCCCGAAAACCCAGCAGGATCCTACGAAGCGGTGCTGTTCGCCGCGATGCAGGCGCGTGACCCGGCCACCGGCCGGCATTGCAACAGAGTCGTTGCGCTGAGCGTTGCGCTGGCCCGGGCCTGTGGGCTGCCCGAGGCGGAACTGGAGGTGATCGCCCCGGCCGCGCGGCTGCACGACGTGGGCAAGATCGGCACGCCCGATCGCGTGCTGCATCACCCGCACCGCCTGGAAAACGAAGATTGGGAAATCATGAAGGGGCACGCCGCGGCGGGCGCCGCCCTCATCATGCAGACCGCCATGCCGCAGCGCGAGGCCATTGCGCTGGCGGTGCGGCACCACCATGAGCACTTCGACGGCTCCGGCTACCCGGACGGACTGGCCGGGCATGCCATTCCGCTGCACGCGCGCATCATTTCGGTGGCCGATTCCTACGACGCGCTGGGCGACGCGCGGCCCTACCATCCGGCGCGCACCCATGCGCAGATCATGCGCATCCTGAACCAGGAGCGCGGATCCAAATGCGATCCCGACCTGCTTCGCGTGTTCGAATCGATGATCGGGGAAAGCCGGCTGCGCGTGCCGTAGCGGCGTCTACTTCAACCCGTCTACTTCAACCGATAGTGCGCCGCGACGGCGGCCAGGTCCTGCAGCGTGCGCTGCTGCCAGGCCGCGTCGTGGCCCAGTTCCTCGGCCAGGATGCGCGCGACTTCGGGGGCGGCCAGCATCGCGGCCTCGGCATCCAGGAACAGCGCGCGATTGCGGCGCGCCAGCACGTCTTCGGCGCTGCGCGCCAGTTCGAATCGCGCCGCGAAACGGACGTGCGCTTCCGAAAGCCCGCTGGCCTTGACCAGCAAGCGCTGCGCGCCGGGCAGGGCCTGCAGCGTCGGCAGGTCGCTGCCGTAATAGCTGTCCGGCGTGCCGGCGTGTTCCTGCGAGGGGGCCAGGCCGCTGGCGCCGTGCAGCGGCAGCGATTCGGTGCGGCACGAGGCCTGCGTCAGCAACTGGTGCTGGATCGCGGTGTCCACCACGTCCTGCGCCATGCGGCGGTAGGTGGTCCACTTGCCGCCGGTCACCGTGACCAGCCCGGCCTTGGACACCAGGATGGTGTGTTCGCGCGACAGCTTCTTGGTGGATGCTTCCCCGGTGGCCTTGACCAGCGGACGCAGCCCGGCCCAGACGCTGGTGACGTCGGCGCGCGTGGGCTTGCGGCTCAGATAGCGCGCCGCGGTGTTCAGGATGAAGTCCACGTCCTGTTCGCCGGCGTCGGGGTCCAGCGGCAGGTCCTGGCGCGGCGTGTCGGTCGTGCCCACGATGGTGTGGCCGTTCCACGGCACCACGAACAGCACGCGGCCGTCGTCGGTCTTGGGAATCAGGACGGCGCGCTTGCCGGGCAGGAAATCCTGCGGCAGCGTCAGGTGCACACCCTGGCTGGGCGCGACCATGCTTTGCGCGTTCTTGTCTTCCATGCGGCGCACGGCATCCACCCAGACGCCGGTGGCGTTGACGACGCAGCGCGCGCGCAGCGTGAAGGTCGAGCCGCCGATCACGTCCTGCGCGGTCACGCCGTCCACCTTGCCGCTCGTGGTGGTCAGGCCGGTGGCGCGCACGTAGTTCACGGCCGTGCCGCCCAGGTCGAAGAGGGTGCGCATCAGGCTCACCGCCAGGCGCGCGTCGTCAAACTGGCCGTCGTAGTACAGCACGCCGCCCTTCAGGCTGCGGCCATTCACGCTTTCGGCCAGCGTGGGCGCATTGGCCAGCGTCTCGCGGCGCGACAGCCAGCGGCTGGGCGACAGGTTCAGCTTGCCGGCCAGCATGTCGTACATCTTCAGGCCGATGCCGTAGAAAGGCTGGTCCAGCATGCTGTAGGCAGGCACCACGAAGCCCAGGGGCCACACCAGGTGCGGCGCGTTGCGGTTGAGCAGGCCGCGTTCGTGCAGGGCCTCGCGCACCAGGCTGACATTGCCTTGCGCCAGATAGCGCACGCCGCCGTGCACCAGCTTGGTCGCCTTGCTGGACGTGCCCTTGGCAAAGTCGGCGCCTTCGATCAGCAGCGTGCGGTAGCCGCGCGAGGCGGCATCGACCGCGGTGCCCAGGCCGGTCGCCCCGCCGCCGATGACGATGACGTCCCAGGAGTGCGTGTTGTCCAGCGTGTTCAGGAGTCGGCTGCGGTCGGGCGGGGTGACGGAGGCGAGGGGTCGGTTCATGTTCTTTGATGGCGGCGGGGCCGCGAGGTAAATGCGTCGGTGGTCGCGTCGGCGGCCCGGCAGCGGACAACTGGCCCGCTCGGGCGCGCGCGGTCAGGGTGTGGGTTTCAGGGTGTTCGGCGCCGCGGCGACGTCGCAGCGCACGCCGGCGTCCAGCAGCACCTGGGCCAGCGGCTCCTGCGGGTGGGCGTCGGTGAAGAACCGGTCGATCTGCGAAATATGCGCCAGCTCCACCATGGCCTGGCGCTTGAATTTGCTGCTGTCGGCGGCCAGCCAGACCTCGCGCGATTGTTCGATGATGGTGCGGGCCACGCGCACCTCGCGGAAGTCGTAATCGCGCAGGGTGCCGTCGGCCTCGATGCCGGAAATGCCGATCAGGCCGATGTCGACCTTGAACTGGCGGATGAAGTCCATCGTGGCCTCGCCGACGATGCCGCGGTCGCGCGAGCGCACCACGCCGCCCGCCACGATGACTTCGCAATCCGGGTTGTCGGACAGGATGTCGGCCACGTGCAGGTTGTTCGTGATGACGCGCAGCCCGCGGTGGCGCAGCAGCGCGCGCGCGATGGCCTCGGTGGTGGTGCCGATGTTCAGGATCAGCGAACAGCCGTCGGGCACGGCACGCGCCACGGCTTCGGCGATGCGCTGCTTGCCCGCGGCGTGCAGCCCCTGCCGCTTGCGGTAGGCGATGTTCTCGATGGTCGAGGCTTCGATGCGGACGCCGCCATGAAAGCGCGACAGCAGGCCGGCCTCGGACAGGATGTTGACGTCCCGCCGCACGGTCTGCAGCGTGACGTCGAAGTGTTTGGCAAGCGCTTCGATCGAGGCGGAGCCCTGGGCCCGGACCATTTCGATCAGCGCGCTCTGGCGTGGATTCAGTGTCATGTTCGCATGATAAAACAACAAAAGCGAAAAATAATGACGCACCGCAAGATTGTTTTTTGTTCGCTTCTTGAGTAAAACGCACAAAAAACGAAAGCCATCTGAAAGAGTATGCTCATCGTGTTGTCCCGGCGCGTGAACGCGCCGGCGCACGGAGCAGGGCGCTGTACCGAATACCGAAGTCCACAAAAACAGGGACATACAAGTAGGTTGAGGAGACTAGATGCAGCTGACCTTGGACGGGATCGTGTTGCGGGCCGGCTCGCAGACGCATCTGTATCCCATGAGCCTGGCCCCGGTGGCGGGCGCCATGACCGTCCTGCTGGGGGCCACCCTGGCCGGCAAGACCTCGCTGATGCGCATCATGGCCGGGCTGGACCGTCCCACCGAGGGCCGCGTGCGGGTCGACGGGGTCGACGTCACCGGCGTGCCGGTGCGCCAGCGCAACGTGGCGATGGTCTACCAGCAGTTCATCAACTATCCCTCCATGTCGGTCTACGACAACATCGCCTCGCCGCTCAAGTTGCGCGGCGCGCGCGACACGCGCGAAAAGGTCCACGCCATGGCCGCGCGGCTGCACATCGACCATCTGCTGGACCGGTATCCGTCGGAACTGTCCGGCGGGCAGCAGCAGCGGGTGGCGCTGGCGCGCGCGCTGGCCAAGGAAGCGCCGCTGATCCTGCTGGATGAACCGCTGGTCAACCTGGATTACAAGCTGCGCGAAGAATTGCGCGATGAGCTGTCGGAACTGTTTGCGGAAGGGCGGTCCACGGTGGTCTATGCGACCACGGAGCCCGGAGAGGCGCTGCTGCTGGGCGGCCACACCGCCGTGCTGGACGCGGGAGAGCTGCTGCAATACGGCCCCACGGCCGAGGTCTTTCACCGGCCCAATTCGATCCGTGTGGCGAGGGCCTTCAGCGATCCGCCCATGAACCTGTTTGCCGCCCGGCGCCACAATGGCGGTTTCGTGTTGCAGGGCGACGTGGCGGTGGAACGCGCGCTGCCGCCGGGCGCCGATGCCGACATCACCGCCGGCCTGCGCGCCGGCGCCCTGGACGTGACGCCGCGCCCGGGTCATGTCGCCTTGCCCGGGCGGGTGACCCTGGCCGAGATCTCGGGGTCCGATACCTTCGTGCACGCCGCCACGGCCGCCGGCGACGTCGTGGCGCAACTGCCCGGGGTGCACCGCTACAGCCTGGACGAGCGCGTGGCGCTCTACTTCGATCCGGCGCAGACCTATGCCTTCGGCGCGGACGGCGCGCTCTTGACCGCGCCGCGCCAGCCGGCCAGCGCGGGGGAGGCGGCCTGATGGCGCAGATCGAGCTGGACCTGTCCCATTCGTACGTGCCCCATCCCCGGTCGGACGAAGACTATGCGCTGCTGCCGCTGCGGTTCACGTTCCGCGACGGCGGGGCCTATGCCCTGCTCGGGCCGTCGGGCTGCGGCAAGACGACGCTCCTGAACTGCGTGTCGGGCCTGCTGCGGCCGTCGCAGGGGCGCATCCTGTTCGATGGCCAGGATGTCACCGACAAGAGCCCGCAGGCGCGCAACATCGCCCAGGTGTTCCAGTTTCCGGTGGTGTACGACACGATGACGGTGGCCCAGAATCTGGCCTTTCCGCTGCGCAACCGGGGCGTCGCGCCCGAGCGCATCCGCGAGCGCGTCGGCCGCATCGCCGAAATGCTTGAGATGTCCCATGTCCTGGACCGCCGGGCCAGCGGCCTGACGGCCGACGCCAAGCAGAAGATCTCGCTGGGCCGGGGCCTGGTGCGCAGCGACGTGTCGGCCATCCTGTTCGACGAACCGCTCACGGTGATCGACCCGCAGCTCAAGTGGGAACTGCGGCGCAAGCTCAAGGAAATCCACCACGAGTTCAAGCTGACGTTGATCTACGTGACGCACGACCAGACCGAGGCGCTGACCTTCGCCGATCAGGTGATGGTCATGGCGCGGGGCCGCGCCGTGCAGGTGGGCAGCGCGGACGATCTGTTCGAGCGGCCCGCGCACACTTTCGTGGGCCATTTCATCGGCTCGCCCGGCATGAACTTCCTGCCGGCCGAGTGGCGCGACGGCGCGCTGATGGTGGGCCGGCACCGTCTGGACGGCCTGCCCGAGTCGCTGGCCGCCAAGCTGGCGGGCGCCGGTCCGGTCAAGCTCGGCGTGCGCCCTGAATACCTGCGGGTGACGCAGGCCGGCGCGCCCGGCGCGGTGCCCCTGCGCGTGGACCGCGTGCAGGACGTGGGCACCTACACGCTGCTGGTGGCCGATTTCGACGGCACGCCGGTGCGCGCGCGGCTGGGCAGCGATGTCGCACCCCCCGGCCATGGCGGCGACGTGTGGCTGTCGGTGGTCAATCCGCACACCTGCTTTTATCGCGACGAGGCGCTGATCCCATGAAACCCACCGATCACCGGGCCTGGTTCCTGGTCATGCCAGTCGTGCTGTGCGTGGCGTTCTCGGCCATCCTGCCGCTGATGACCATCGTCAACTATTCGGTGCAGGACATCATTGCGCCGGACCGGCGGGTGTTTGTCGGCACGGAATGGTTTGCCGCCGTGCTGCAGGACGACGAGCTGCATGGGGCGCTGCTGCGCCAGATCGGATTCTCGTTCGCGGTGCTGCTCATCCAGATCCCGCTGGGCATCCTGCTGGCGCTGTCCATGCCGGCCAGCGGCTGGCGCGCGTCCGCGGTGCTGGTGATCATCGCGTTGTCGCTGCTGATTCCCTGGAACGTCGTGGGCACCATCTGGCAGGTCTTCGGGCGCACCGACATCGGCCTCCTGGGCGCCACGCTGTCGTGGCTGGGCGTGGACTACAACTACACCGGCAACGATTTCGACGCCTGGATCACGGTGCTGATCATGGATGTGTGGCACTGGACGCCGCTGGTCGCGCTGCTGTGCTACGCGGGGCTGCGCGCGATTCCCGACGCGTATTACCAGGCGGCGCGGATCGACGGCGCCTCGCGCTTTGCCGTGTTCCGCTACATCCAGCTGCCCAAGATGCGCGGCGTCCTGATGATCGCGGTGCTGCTGCGCTTCATGGACAGCTTCATGATCTACACCGAGCCTTTCGTGCTGACCGGCGGCGGGCCGGGCAACGCCACCACCTTTCTGTCGCAGTACCTGACGCAGAAGGCGGTCGGACAGTTCGACCTGGGGCCTGCCGCGGCGTTTTCGATCATCTATTTCCTGATCATCCTGCTGTTGTGCTTCATCCTCTACAACTGGATGCAGCGCGCGGGCACCACCGGCGGCTTCGACGAGGAGCGGGCAAATGCGTGAGAAAACCACCTGGTGGCGGGGCGCCTTCCTGACGCTGTACCTGGTGTTCGCCATCCTGCCGCTGTATTGGATGCTGAACATGTCGTTCAAGTCGAACACCGAGATCGTCAGCACGCTGACGCTCTGGCCGCGCGATTTCACCTTCGAGCACTACCGCACCATCTTCACCGATCCGGCGTGGTATTCGGGCTACATCAATTCGCTGATCTACGTGGTCATCAATACGGTCGTGTCGCTGGGCGTGGCGCTGCCGGCCGCCTACGCCTTCTCGCGCTACCGATTCATCGGCGACAAGCACGTGTTCTTCTGGCTGCTCACCAACCGCATGACGCCGCCCGCCGTGTTCCTCTTGCCGTTCTTCCAGCTCTACAGTTCGCTCGGGCTGATGGACACCCACCTGGCGGTGGCGCTGGCGCATCTGGTGTTCAACGTGCCGCTGGCGGTGTGGATCCTGGAGGGCTTCATGTCCGGCGTGCCGCGCGAGATCGACGAGACCGCCTATGTCGACGGCTACTCGTTCCCGCGTTTCTTCCTGACGATCTTCCTGCCGCTGATCAAGTCCGGCGTGGGCGTGGCGGCGTTTTTCTGCTTTATGTTCAGCTGGGTGGAGCTGCTGCTCGCCCGCACGCTGACCTCGGTCAACGCCAAGCCCATCGTCGCCACCATGACGCGCACCGTGTCGGCCTCCGGCATGGATTGGGGCGTGCTGGCGGCGGCGGGCGTGCTGACCATCGTGCCGGGCGGCATCGTCATCTGGTTCGTGCGGCACTACATCGCGAAGGGTTTCGCGATGGGCCGCGTGTAGGAGGGGGGCGCCATGTTCAGCTGGATGGTGTGGACCACCCCGGTCGCCGTGTTTTTCACCTGCATCGTCCTGATGCTGATCGGCATGACGATCTGGGAACTGAAGTCGCCCACGCAGGAGCGCAAGGGGTTCCTGCCCCTGCCCACCACGCGCGGCGACCGCCTGTTCATCGGCCTGATGGCCGCGGCCTGGGTCAATCTGGCATTCCTGGGTCTGGGCCAGAAGGCGATGTCGTGGTTTTCGCTGGACGAGCCGCCATCGGTGTGGATCAGCTTCGTGGTGTCCATGCTGTTGCTGGCGTTCATCATGAAAAAAGGGTGAAAAAGGGGCGAAAAAAGGTGAAAGAGGGGCGCAGACCCCTCGTCCAATTCGGGCAGTCAGAAAGGACTATCGGCCAGCGTCTTCCCCGGCCCGCGGTCCGCAGCACGATAGGGGAAGACTCATCGAGGAGACAGGTCATGAAATTGCGCATGCACGCCATGGCGGCCGCCATCGCCCTGATCGGAACGTCAGGGGCTTGGGCCGGCGAGCCGGAGGCAAAGAAATGGGTCGATTCGGAGTTCCAGCCCTCGTCGCTGTCCAAGGACCAGCAGATGGCCGAAATGAAATGGTTCATCGACGCCGCGGCCAAGCTCAAGGCCAAGGGCGTGAATGAAGTCAGCGTGGTGTCCGAAACCATCACCACGCACGAGTACGAGTCCAAGGTGCTGGCCAAGGCCTTTGCCGACATCACGGGCATCAAGGTCAATCACGACCTCATCCAGGAAGGCGACGTCGTCGAAAAACTGCAGACGTCCATGCAGTCCGGCAAGTCCATCTATGACGGCTGGATCTCCGATTCCGACCTGATCGGCACGCACTATCGCTACGGCGCCATCCTGCCGCTGTCGGACTACATGGCCGGGGCCGGCAAGGAATGGACCAATCCGCAACTGGATCTGAAGGATTTCATCGGCACCAAGTTCACCACGGCGCCGGACGGCAAGCTGTACCAGTTGCCGGACCAGCAGTTCGCCAACGTGTACTGGTTCCGCGCCGACTGGTTCGCCCGCCCGGACCTGAAGGAAAAGTTCAAGGCCAAGTACGGCTATGAACTGGGCGTGCCGACGAACTGGTCCGCCTATGAAGACATTGCCGCGTTCTTCTCCGATGACGTCAAGGAGATCGACGGCAAGCGCGTCTACGGCCATATGGACTACGGCAAGAAGGACCCGTCGCTGGGATGGCGCTTCACCGATGCGTGGCTGTCCATGGCGGGCGCGGCCGACAAGGGCCTGCCCAACGGCATGCCGGTGGACGAATGGGGCATCCGCGTCGCCGACGACAAATGCACGCCGGTCGGCGCGTCGGTATCGCGCGGCGGGGCCACCAACAGCCCGGCCGCGGTGTACGCGCTGACCAAGTACATCGACTGGATGAAGAAATTCGCGCCGCAGCAGGCCATGGGCATGACGTTCTCCGAAGCCGGTCCGGTGCCCGCGCAGGGCCAGATCGCGCAGCAGATCTTCTGGTACACGGCCTTCACGGCTGACATGACCAAGAAGGGCCTGCCTGTCGTGAACGACGACGGCACGCCGAAGTGGCGCATGGCCCCGTCGCCCTACGGCCCTTACTGGAAGGACGGCATGCAGAACGGCTACCAGGACGTGGGCTCGTGGACGTTCTTCAAGTCCACCAATCCGGACAAGATGGCGGCGGCATGGCTGTACGCGCAGTTCGTCACGTCCAAGACGGTGTCGCTCAAGAAGTCGATCACGGGTCTTACCTTCATCCGCGACAGCGACATCAACAGCGAGTTCTTCACCAAGAACGCGGCCAACTACGGCGGCCTGATCGAGTTCTACCGCAGCCCGGCGCGGGTGGCGTGGACCCCGACCGGCACCAACGTGCCGGATTATCCGAAGCTGGCGCAGCTCTGGTGGAAGAACGTGGCCACCGCCGTCACGGGCGAAAAGACCCCGCAGGCGGCCATGGACAACCTGGCCAACGAAATGGATCAGGTCATGGCGCGGCTGGAGCGCGCGGGCATGGCGCAGTGCGCGCCCAAGCTCAATCCCAAGAGCGATCCCGGCAAGTGGCTGTCCGACCAGCACGCGCCGTGGAAGAAACTGGCCAACGAGAAGCCCAAGGGGGAGACGATTCCCTACGAACAGCTGCTGTCGGCCTGGAAGGAAGGGAAGGTGAGGTAACGCGCGCGTCGGCAGGGAACGAACGCCACAGGTTGACTGTGGCGTTTGTTTTGGCGGGTGCGCGGAGGGCGGGCGGATGGCGCGCCTGCGGCGGGGCGCGGCGGCGCACATGTCACAATCACGCTGGCCGCGCGCCGCTGGCCGCTGGCCGCTTCCCCGCCACCTTCCGTTTTCCCGCGCCCGCATGACCTTATTTGCCAAACGCCTGTTGTCCCTGGTTCCTGCCGCCCTGGCGCTGTCCGCCAGCCTGTGCCATGCCGCCGGTTTCCAGCGGCTGAACCTGCCGATGGACCAGAACGGCCCGGGTCTGCAAGGGGCGGTCTGGACGCCCTGCGCCGAGCCGGCGGGCGAGATCAAGATGGGGCGCAGCGTCATCGCGGGCGTGCAGGGTTGCAAGATGCCCGCCGGCCGCTACCCGCTCATCGTCATGTCCCATGGATCGGGCGGCTCATACCTCAGCCACCATGACACCGCGGCGGCGCTGGCCGACGCGGGCTTCGTGGTGGCGGCGATCAACCACGTGGGCGACAACGCGCAGGACCGGTCGCGCCAGGGGTATCTGTCCATCTTCTCGACGCGGCCCCGGGAGATGCGGCGGCTGATCGACTACATGACGGTCGCCTGGCCGGACCGGGCGGGACTGGATGCGGAAAAGATCGGCTTTTTCGGTTTTTCGCGCGGCGGCTACACCGGGCTGGTGCTGGCCGGCGCCGTGCCGGATCTGCGCGCGGGCCTGGCGACCTGCGCCGACTCGCCCTCGCTGCCGATGTGCCGCGACATTGCGGCGGGGAAGGTGCCGCAGCAGCCGTACCCCGCGGATGCGCGCATCAAGGCGGCGGTGATCGCCGATCCGCTCAATGTGTTTCCCGGCGACACGCTCAAGCGCGTGGCCGTGCCGATCCAGCTGTGGGCCTCGGAGAGGGGCGGTGACGGCGTCAGCCCGGCCAGCGTGGAATCGGTGCGCCAGGGCCTGGGCGCCGCGCCGGATTACCAGGTCGCCGCGGGCGCGGGGCATTTCGCGTTCCTGGCGCCGTGCTCGACCGACCAGGCCTCATCGCTGCCCGGGATCTGCCGCGATGGCGAGGGATTCGACCGCCAGGCGTTTCACCGCGACCTGAACGCCCGCATCGTGGGGTTCGTCAAGGCCCAACTGCGATGAACGCCTGACCGCGCCTCAATGGATGGTGCGCGCCGCGCGGCGCGCGTGCTTGATCTCATACATCCGCGCGTCGGCCAGCTGGACGGCGGCCTCGGCGTCCAGTCCGGCGGGGTCCAGCGCCACGACGCCGGCGCTGGCGCCTTCGTAGGCGACCGAGGCTTCGCCCAGCGCATAGCGGCCCAGCGTCGCGGACAGGACGCGTTCTTCCATGGCGCGCGCGGCTTCCTCGGCTTCGGCATGGTGCGTCACGCCGCCCGCATCCGCGTGCTTGCGAGGCAGCGCCGGGCCCGGGCCGATCAGCACGAACTCGTCGCCGCCCAGCCGCCCCAGCATGTCCGACGAGCGCAGCGCCGCGGCAATCCGGCGCGAGACTTCCTGCAGGAAGACGTCGCCGGCCTGGTGTCCATGGGTGTCGTTGATGCCCTTGAATCCGTCCAGGTCGATCACGCCCACCAGCACGCTGCCGTGCTCGCGCACGGCGCGCGCCATCAGGCGGTCCAGCGCTTCGTAGAGCGCGCGGCGGTTGGGCAGGCCCGTCAGCGTATCGGTCAGCGCGTACGACATGAGCCGGACGTTGGCGGCATGCAGCTGCTCGACCAGCATTTCGCGTTCGATGAAGCTGGCGATCACGCTGGAAAAGAGCTTGAGCACCGACTCGGCCTGCGGATCGATGTCGTGGCGCCTGGCGCTGGCCGCGCATAGGGTCCCGTACAGGACGCCGTCCTCGGCGCGCACCGGCGCGCTGACGTAGGTCTGTATGCCAAGCTGCCGCGCCGCGTCGGAATCAGGCCAGCATCGCGCAACGTCGCTGGTGCACATGCGGCCTTCGTCCAGCGCGCGCTTGCAGAGCGTGTCGCCCCACTGCACGGACAGCCCTTCGGGTATCTGCAGCTGGCCCACGTTGCGCGCGTAGCGCACGTGCTGCAGGTCGGCCTGCAGGTCGATCGAGGTCAGGTACGTCGATTCAAGTCCGGTGACGGCGCCCAGCATGTCCAGCAGGGGGCGGGTCAATTGCTCGACCGACTTGGCGGCGGGCAGGGTCGTCGACAGTTCGGCGAGGATGGGATCCAGCACGGCTGCTCCTGGATGCATGGTCGGATGAACTTTCGGCCCGGACTCTGCAAGCAGAGCGGGCCGGCCATCCGGCATTATGCACGCGCGCGGGCCGTGCCAGGGCGCTAGGCCATCACGAGCGAACGGTGCGCGCAGATGCCCGCCATCACGCCCGAGGCGCTGGCCAGCGTGGCGTTGGACATCGGCGTGGCCGCGTCGCCCGCGGCGAAGACGCCCGGCACCGTGGTCTGCTTGAGCTCGTCCACGCGGATCACGGGTCCCAGCGGCCCCTCGTCGAACGCGCACCCGAGTTGCCCGGCGAGCGGGCTGGCCATGTGCGTCCTGCTCGCCACGAAAAGCGCATGGACCGGCACCTGGCGGCCGTCGGCCAGCGCCACGCCGCGCAGCGCGGGCGCTTCGCCCAGCAGGCGCACGACCGGCGTGCGTTCCAGCCGGACGCCGCGCGCGGCCAGGTGCCGCGCTTCCTCCGGCGAGGGCTCGTACTGGCCCTGCGTGAAGTAGGTGGTCGGCCCCCAGTCGGGCAGCAGCAAGGCCTGGTGCGCGGACATCGGATGTGCGGCCAGGACGCCCAGCGGTTCTCCCGCCACTTCATAGCCATGGCAATACGGGCAATGCAGCACCGTCTGGCCCCAGCGTTCCTGCAGGCCGGGCAAGGACGGCAATTCGTCGCGCATGCCCGTGGCCAGGATGAGGCGCGCGCCGCGCACGCGCTGGCCGGCGGCCAGGACAAGCTCGAACCCGCCGTCCACGGGCGCGGCCTGGAGCGCCTCGCCGTCCAGGAATGCGACGGTCGGATACCGGGCAAGCTGCTCGCGGGCGCGCGCCACGATCTCCTGCGGCGGCACGCCGTCCTGCCCGAGGAAGCCGTGGGCGTGCGCGGCGTAGCGGTTGCGGGGGCGCGCGGCGTCGACCAGCAAAACCTGCCGGCGCGCGCGCGCCAGTTGCAGGGCGGCGGAAAGGCCGGCGAAGCTGCCGCCGACGATGATGACGTCGTATTGCATGGATGGTCCTTTCAAGGTGGGGGGTCTCGATACTTTATAAGTTGCATGATAGGCAGGGTTGGCGTTTTACGCAACTTATGATGTTTCATATGCATGCATTGCGCATGTCTTCCGCATATCTGACGCATGTCTTGCCGCGCCCATGCCGCACTTCGGGAACGCCGCTTGCTCGAACGAGCGCCAGCCGCGGGCGGGTTGCGCCGGCCCCCGGGCCAGGACTACCCTGGAACCCTCTACACCGGCGGCCGACCCCAAGAGCCGGCCGCCAAGGAGACTGGCATGCAGCAGACGACTGGGTTACGCGGCCGGGTGGCCGTGGTGACGGGAGCGTCCTCCGGCATCGGACGGGCCACGGCGATCGGCCTGGCGCAGGCGGGGGCGCGGGTGGTGGTGAACCACCGCGCGGGCGGCGATTCCCAGGCCCGCGGCGCGGCGGTGGTGGAAGCGATCCAGCGCGACGGCGGCACGGCGGTGGCCGCGGCGGCCGACATCAGCCGCGAAGCCGACGTCGATCATCTGTTCGCGCAGGCGGTGCAGCACTTCGGCCGGGTGGACATCCTGGTCAACAACGCCGGCGTCGAGCATCCGTCGCCGATCGCCGACATGACGCTGGCCGACTGGCAGCGGGTCATCGACGTGAACCTCACCGGCCATTTCCTTTGCGCCCGCGCGGCAGCCCGGGCCTTCAAGTCGCAGCCGCCGGACCCGGCGCGGCAGAACCTCTCGGTGGGCAACATCCTCTTCATCAGCTCGGTGCATGAAGTGATCCCGTGGGCGTTCCAGGTGAACTACGCGGCGTCCAAGGGCGGCATTTCGCTGCTGATGAAGTCGCTGGCGCAAGAGCTGGCGCCGGACCGCATCCGCGTCAATTCCATCGCGCCCGGCGCCATCCGCACCGCCATCAACCAGCCGGCGTGGGACACGCCGCAAGCCTTGGCCAAGCTGCTGGAACTCATTCCCTATGGCCGGATCGGCGAACCGGAGGACATTGCGCAGGCGGCCGTCTGGCTGGCCGGCGATGCGTCCGATTACGTGACCGGCACGACGCTCTTCGTGGATGGCGGCATGACGCTGTACCCCGAATTCCGCGGCGCGGGCTGAGGCCGGCATGTCCAAACCCCTGGAAGACTACGGGCTCATCGGCAACATGCTGTCCGCCGCGCTGGTGGCGCGCGACGGGTCGATCGACTGGCTGTGCCTGCCGCATTTCGATTCGCCGGCGTGCTTTGCCGCGCTGCTGGGCGACCAGAATCACGGGCGCTGGCTCATCGCGCCGCACGGCAAGGTCCGGGCGACCTCGCGCCGTTACGTGCCCGACACGGCGGTCCTGGAAACGCGCTTCGAGACCCGGACAGGCTCGGTGCTGCTGTACGACTTCATGCCCCTCAGCGACGACGACGAGCGGGCGGACGTCGTGCGCATCGTGCGCGGCGAATCCGGGCACGTGCAGATGGACATGGAGCTCATCCTGCGCTTTAACTACGGCCAGAGCGTGCCCTGGGTCCGGCGGCGGGACTACGGCCTGAATGCCATCGCCGGGCCGGACGCGATCGAGCTGCACACCCCCGTCGAGCTCGAAGGCCACGACATGAAGACAACGGCGCGCTTTTCCGTGCACCCGGGACGCGTCGTGCCGTTCACCCTGTCGTATCACCGCTCGCACCGCACCCCCCGATTCGTGCCGGACCGCGTCGAAAGCATGGACCGCACGGTCTCGTGGTGGCAGGAGTGGTCCAAGCGCTGCCACTGGGAAGGCGCGCTGGACGGACGCCGCGATGCCGTGGTGCGCTCGCTCATCACCCTGAAGCTGCTGACCTTCCACCCGACCGGCGGCATCATCGCGGCGCCGACGACCTCGTTGCCCGAATTGCTGGGCGGCAGCCGCAACTGGGATTACCGCCATTGCTGGCTGCGCGATTCGGCCCTGACGCTGTACGCCTTGCTCAACGCCGGCTATCGCGAAGAGGCGGAGGCCTGGCGCCAATGGCTGCTGCGCGCGGTGGCCGGGCATCCGGACCAGTTGCAGATCATGTACGGCATCGCGGGCGAGCGCTGGCTCCCCGAGCTGGAAATCCCCTGGCTGCCCGGCTATGAGGGCAGCCGGCCGGTGCGCCGGGGCAACGGCGCGGCGGGACAGAGCCAGCTCGACATCTATGGCGAACTCATCGAAACCCTGTATGCCGCCCGCGTGGCGGACCTGGCGCCGCTGGCCGAAGCCTGGCGCCTGCAGAACGTGCTGCTCAAGCCGCTGGAAACGCGCTGGCGCGAACTGGACCACGGCATCTGGGAAGTCAGGGGCGAGCGGCGCGCCTTCACCCATTCCCGGCTGATGTGCTGGGTGGCGTTCGACCGGGCGGTGAAGGCCTGCGAGCGATGGGGCCTGAAAGGCCCGGTGGACGACTGGCGGCGGCTGCGCGAGCGGATCCGCAAGGACATCTGCGACCGCGGTTACGACCGTGCGCGGGGCTGCTTCGTGCAAAGCTACGGTTCGCCGGCGCTGGACGCGAGCCTGCTGCTGATCCCGCAGGTGGGCTTCCTGCCGCCCAACGACCCGCGCGTGGCGGGCACCGTGCACGCCATCGAAAGCGAGCTCATGCATGGCGGGCTGCTGCGCCGCTACTCGGTTGAGCACACCGACGACGGGCTGGAGGGCGAGGAGGGCGTGTTCCTTGCGTGTAGCTTCTGGCTGGCGGACGCCTACGTGATGCTGGGCCGGCTGGGCGATGCGGAAAGGCTGTTCGACCGGCTGCTGTCGCTGCGCAACGATCTGGGCCTGTTGTCGGAAGAGTACGACGTCGTGCGGCGGCGATTGATCGGCAACTTTCCGCAGGGCTTCTCGCACATCGGCCTGGTGAACACCGCCTACAACCTGAGCCGCGCCATGGGGCCCGCGCAACAGCGGGCCGAGCAGGCCGCGCCGCGCGCGTAGCCGGATCCGGGCCGGTGTATTCTGGCAATCGGGCGGCCCGGTCCGTTCATCGCCGCCCGCACACAACATCGAGAGACCGCCGCGGCGCCCGCCGCGCGCCGGCCCCTGCACCAGGAGAGACAAGCATGCTTTTGACCGATGAACAGCAAAGCGTCCAGGAGATGGCGCGCCGGTTCGCGCAGGAGCGCCTCGCGCCCAATGCCGAGCGCTGGGATCGCGAGCACCACTATCCGGCCGACGCCATCGCCGAGATGGCGCAACTGGGCTTTTTCGGCATGCTGGTGCCCGAGGCGTGGGACGGCAACGACAGCGGCTACCTCGCGTACGCGGTGGCGCTGGAAGAGATCGCCGCGGGCAGCGGCGCCTGCTCCACCATCATGAGCGTGCACAACTCGGTGGGCTGCATGCCCATCCTGAAATTCGGCAATGACGCGCAGAAGGCGCAGTTCCTGCGCCCGCTGGCGCGGGGCGAGCATATCGGCGCATTTGCCCTGACCGAGCCGCAGGCGGGCTCGGACGCCAGCAGCCTGCACACCCGCGCCCGGCGCGACGGCGACGACTACATCCTCAATGGCGCCAAGCAGTTCATCACCTCCGGGCGCAACGGGCAGACGGTGATCGTCTTCGCGGTGACCGATCCCGACGCGGGCAAGCGCGGCATTTCCGCCTTCATCGTGCCTACCGATACCCCGGGCTACAAGGTGCTGCGGGTCGAGGACAAGCTGGGCCAGCATGCGTCCGACACCTGCCAGATCGCGTTCGAAGACATGCGAATTCCCGCCGCCTGGCGCCTGGGCGAAGAGGGCGAGGGCTACAAGATCGCGCTTTCCAACCTGGAGGGCGGGCGCATCGGCATCGCCGCGCAATCGGTGGGCATGGCGCGCGCCGCCTTCGAGTGCGCGCGCGACTACGCCCGCGACCGCCAGGCCTTCGGCAAGCCCATCATCGAGCACCAGGCGGTGTCGTTCAGGCTGGCGGACATGGCCACGCAGATCCATGCTGCGCGCCAGATGGTGTTGCATGCCGCCGCCCTGCGCGAAGCCGGCCGGCCCGCGCTGACGGAAGCTTCCATGGCCAAGCTGTTTGCCTCGGAGATGGCCGAGAAGGTCTGCTCGGCGGCGATCCAGACCCTGGGCGGCTATGGCTACCTGAAGGATTTCCCGGTTGAGCGCATTTACCGGGACGTGCGCGTCTGCCAGATCTATGAAGGCACCAGCGACATCCAGCGCCTGGTGATCGCGCGCAACCTGTAGGCAGGTCCGGGCGGCTCGGCGGGCGCTACCTGCGCGCCGCGGCCGCCGCGTGCCGGGCGCCGGCCCGCCGGCGGGCCCACACGGCGTACACCACGATATTGCCCACGATCAGCAACGCGGCCAGCAGCATCTGCGTGGTCCGGGTGATGCCCTCGGGGTAGATGATGCCCAGCACGTAGTGCTCGATGAAGCCGCCCGCATAGCCTTCCTGTCCCGCCCGTTCGCGCAGCGACACTTCCAGCGGCGTCAGCGGACAGATCCAGCCCATGCCGATCACCAGCGCGCCCCAGGCCAGCGCCGGCAGATGCCAATAGGCGGCCCGCGGCTTCCACAGGGCCAGCAGGCCGCCGAACACCACGAATGCGACAAAGAGGCCATGCACGACCAGCACCAGGTCGGCAAGGATGCGATAGATCATCGGAGAAAACGCCCAGGGTTCGGTGAGGGAGATCCAGGCCCCGGCCGGGCCGTCAGGTTTTCAGGTCCCGCAGGAGCTTGGTGAGTTCGGGCGCCGTCATCAGCGACACGCCCTGGGCCTTGGCATATTGCCGGGCATTGTCGGACACGTCGCCCAGCGCGATGTAGATGGCTTCGCGGGCGCCGCGCCGCTCGCGCACGGCCTGCAGCTCGCGCAGCGGTTCCACGCCATGCCTGGCGGCTTTCCAGCGCTTGGCGCCGACGATGGCCACATGGCCGTCCTTGCTCAGCGCGAAATCGGCGCCGGGCGCCTGGATGCGCTCGACCTCGCAGCCATCGCGCCGGAATCCCGCTTCGATGACCCGCGAAAACTCCGCCCACGACATCGCGGCGACGGCCTGGGTCACGGCCTGCACGCGGGCGCCGGACGGCGCGCGCAACTGCTTGTAGGCCGCCATGATGGCGATCACGGCGAACGGCACGGCGGCGAAGACGCCCATGGCGGCGTACTCCAGCGGCAACGCGGCAAAGCCGCCCGCGCTCAGCAGCACGGCCACGCCGGCGGCCATCCACCACGGCGAGCGCAGCAGCACGGCGAAGATGGAGTTCTGGGACATCTTGAGTTTCATGGCGGCTCGCGGCGTGTCAGGTTCAACGGGAAATCAGGCTTGGCCGCCGGCGTCGGGCGCGCGCACCACGATGCGCACGTCGCCGCAGGTCACGATCTGGCCGTCGCGGATCTTGGCCGTCTTGCGCGTTTCGACCTCGCCGCCAACGCGGACCTGGCCGTCGGCCACGAGCATCTTGCCCGCGCCGCCGCTGTCGCAAACGCCCGTGGCCTTCAGGAGCTGGTTGATTTCAATATAGGGGCTGCCGGCGGCAAGCGTGAATTCGATGATGCGCATACTGGGTGAATCCGTGGGGGCGAGGGGTCAAACGGGACCGCTGCCCGGGGCGCCGGGGTTGGCGGGGTTGGCGGAACTGGCCGGATTGGCGACATTGGCGGCATTGGCCGCGCTGGCCGCATTGGCTGCATTGGCCGGATGGGCGGCCTCGGCCGGCGGCTGGGCGGCGGGCTCCGGCGGTCCGGCGGGCGGCACCGGACGGCCGTTGCCGGTTTCGGAGCGCGCCATCCAGGCGATCAAGGACGAGCGCATGGCTTCCTCGACCGACATCTCGATGGGCTGCACCCACTCTTGCGGCACGAAGACCGTATAGCCGCCGATCATGTAGCCCATGGGCAGGTAGACCGCGACGCGCTCGCCCTGCGTGAAGCCTTCGGGCAGGCCGTCCATGCCGCGCCGGGTCACCAGGCCCACCAGTTCGAGCTGCTGGCCCGGAATACGCAGGATGACGACCTGTTGGGCGGTGTTCTTGGAACTTGGCGAAAAGTAGTCGGCAAAGCTCTTGAGCGACGAATAGATGCTCTTGACCACCGGCAGGTTGGTAAAGGGCATTTCCACCAGAGTCAGGAAGCGCTGCACGCGCTCCTTGGAGACGAGGTAGCCGATGGCCAGGATCCCCAGGATGCCCAGCAGCAATCCCATGCCCGGCACATAGAAGCCGCCGATGAACGGGCGCAGGAAGGTCAGCGCGACGCCTTCGGTCCAGGCCAGGAAGAGATACAGCAGGTAGATCGTCAGCGCCAGCGGCAGGACGGTGATCAGGCCACGGAAAAAGTATTTATAGAGGCGAGTCATAGGCAAGAGCAAAAAATGGGGGCGGACGAATGTGATGGCGCGCCGGAGGGCCGCAGCATAGCAGCCGTCGCAGGATTTTCCGGTAACAAGACCGGCCGGACCAGGCCCGGCCCGGGTCATGTTTTATGGGACATGTCTTCTTTTAGTGTGAACCGGCCCTAGCGGTCCACCGGCAGGAACAGCGTCTCCTTGATCTCCTCCATGACGACATAGCTGCGCGATTCGGCGGACGCGGGCAGACGCTTGAGGATTTCACCCAGGAGGCGGCGGTATTCATTCATTTCGGTCAGGCGCGCTTTGACCAGGTAGTCGAAATCGCCCGACACCAGGTGGCACTCCATGACCTCGGGCACATACAGCAGCTCTTTCTTGACCTTGTCGAACACGTCGCCCGACTTGGCCGACAGCTTGATTTCCAGGAACACCAGCAGGTTCTTGCCCAGCGCCGACGGATTGACGCGCGCATGGTAACCCGTGATGACGCCTTCGCGTTCCATGCGCTTGACGCGGTCGGAGCAGGGGGTGGCGGACAGGTTCACGCGCTCGGCCAGATCGGTGACCGAAATGCGGCCTTCGCGCTGCAGGATATCCAGGATTTTGAGGTCGATTCGGTCGAGTTCGCGCATTTCACTTTTGCCGGTCAGAAAACCCGATCTTGCCGAGAAAAAGCCCTGGCAAAACAAAATCTTCAGTGCTTTTCACTGCTTAGGGGCTCATAGACTACCGAAATTCCCGTACAAAACCAAACACTGGAAAGCATCATGCATGTGATCGTCCTTGGCAGCGGCGTCATCGGCACCACCACCGCCTACTATCTGGCCCGTCAGGGCGCTAAAGTGACCGTGCTGGACCGCCAGCCCGCCGCGGCGCAGGAAACCAGCTACGCGAACGCCGGGCAGGTGTCGCCCGGCTATTCGACCCCCTGGGCCGCGCCCGGCATCCCGCTCAAGGCCTTCAAGTGGCTGTTCCAGAAGCATGCGCCGCTGGCGATCCGCCTGGACGGCAGCCTGTACCAATTGAAGTGGATGGCGGCCATGCTGGCCAACTGCTCGGCCGACCGCTACGCCGTCAACAAGGAGCGCATGCTGCGCCTGGCCGAGTACAGCCGCGACTGCCTGCGCGAATTGCGCGCTTCCACCGGCATCCACTATGAAGAGCGCACGCGCGGCACGCTGCAGCTGTTTCGCACCGACGCCCAGATGGAAGCCGCCCGCCGCGACATCGCTGTGCTGGAAGAAGTGGGCGTCCCCTACGAACTGCTGGACCGCCACCGCCTCGTGACGGCGGAGCCCGCGCTGGCCAATTCGGTCCACAAGCTCTCCGGCGGCCTGCGGCTGCCCAACGACGAGACCGGCGACTGCCAGCTCTTTACCCGCCGGCTGGCCGACATGGCCGCCGCCCTGGGCGTGGAATTCCGCTTCGGCCAGGCCGTCGCGGGCCTGGACACGGCGGGCGGCCAGATCGCCGGCGTGCGCGTCGGCAACGAGGTCCTGACCGCCGACCGGTACGTGGCGGCCTTCGGCAGCTACACGCGCGGGTTCCTGGAGCCCCTGGGGCTGGACCTGCCGGTGTACCCGGTCAAGGGCTATTCGCTGACCATCCCCATGAAAAACGAAGCCGCCGCGCCGGTGTCCACCATCCTGGACGAAACCTACAAGATCGCGGTCACGCGCTTTGACAAGCGGATCCGCGTAGGCGGCATGGCGGAACTGTCCGGTTTCGACCTGCGGCTCAAGGACGCCCGCCGCAAGACGCTGGAACTGGTGGTGAACGACCTGTTCCCCGGCAGCGGGCACGTGGCCCAAGCCGAATTCTGGACCGGCCTGCGCCCCATGACGCCGGACAGCACGCCGGTCGTCGGCCCCACGCGCTACGGCAACCTCTATCTGAATACCGGTCATGGCACGCTGGGCTGGACCATGGCGTGCGGGTCCGGCAAGCTGGTGGCTGACCTGGTGATGGGCCAGCGGCCCGCGATCAGCACCGACGGCCTCGGGTTGTCGCGCTACGACCGCAAGGCCGCGTCCAGCCAGCCGCTCGTGCTGGGCGGCAAGGGCGCCTGACGCCCCGGCACCGTCCGCTCCGTCGCTCCGGGACGGTCCACCCCGTCGCTACGGGACGGTTCAACCCATTCGCGCCGCGGGCGCGAACGCAAATGCCCACGGGCCGCGCCAACGCGGCCCGTTGCTTTTGGGTGGACAAATGCGCGCGGGCTGCGGCGGGAGCGTCCGTTTCTTTGTGCCAAAATCGCCGCATGACCCATTTCCTGCACACTGCCGACTGGCAGATCGGCCGACAGTACGGCCAGTTCGAAACCGACGATGCCGCCATGCTGGCCGAGGCCCGCTTCGACGTCGTCGCCCGCATCGCCGCCCTGGCCGCCGAGCGCCGCGTGGACGCGGTGCTGGTCGCCGGAGACGTCTTCGACACGCAAGGCGTGTCGGACCGCACGATCCGGCGTCTCTTTGCCGCCATGGCGGGCTACGCCGGGCCATGGGTAATGATCGCCGGCAACCACGACGCGGCGCTGGCGGACAGCGTCTGGAGCCGCGCCATGCAGCTGGGCTGCATCCCCGCGAATGTCCACGTTCCGCTCGCCACAGGCGTGGTGGATCTGCCGGATGCCAATCTGGCCGTCCTTGCCGCGCCGCTCACGCAGCGCCACACCTACGACGACGTCACCCAGGCGTTCGACGCGCTGGCGTCCGCGCCCGGCCGCTCGCGCGTGGGCCTGGCGCACGGCAGCGTCGCAGGCCGCCTGCCCGACACGGTCGATGCCACCAACCCCATTGCACCGGACCGCGCGGCGCGCGCCCGGCTGGACTATCTGGCGCTGGGCGATTGGCACGGCTGCCTGGCCATCGACGAGCGCACCTGGTATGCCGGCACGCCCGAACAGGACCGCTTTCGTGGCAACGAGCCCGGCTACGTGCTGGACGTGCGCATCGCCGAGGCTGGCGCCGTGCCCGTGGTCGAGCGCATCGCCACCGGCAAGTACCGCTGGTCCGCCTGGACCGAAACCCTCAGCCTGCCCACCGATGCCCAGGCGCTGGCCGAACGCATGGCCGCGCTGCGGCCCGAAGACGTCCTGCGCCTGGACGTGCAGGGCCACGTCAACCTGGAAACCTGGGACGCGCTGCAACAGGCGGTGGACCAGGCCGCCGCGCAGGTGAGGGCGTTGCTGCCCGACCTGTCGGGCCTGCGCCTGGAGCCCGACGAGGCCGACCTGGCGGAGCTGCGCGCCAGCGGTTACGTGGGCGAGGTCGCCGCCCAGTTGCAGGCATTGCAGGCGGACGAGGAGCAATCCGCCGTGGCCGGCGAGGCGTTGCGGCTGTTGCTGCGGTTCCAGCGCGAGACGCTTGCGCCGGGAGCCGCAAAATGAAACTGTCGCGCATCTTCCTCGAAGAATTCCGCAAGTTCCGCCAGCCGCTGTCCCTGGAAGGGCTGCAGGACGGCCTGAACCTGTTCGTCGGTCCCAACGAGGCGGGCAAGAGCACCGTGGCCGCCGCCATCCGGGCCGCGTTTCTTGAACGCTACAGCACCAGCAAGGTCGCCGACCTGGCGCCGCGCGGCGAGTCGGGCGCGCGCCCCACCGTCGAACTGGCCTTCACCCACGCGGATCACGCGTACGTGCTGAAGAAGCAGTTCCTGTCGCGGGCCCGCTGTGAACTCGTCATCGACGACGGCGCGCAGCGGCTGGACGGCGAAGAAGCCGAGAACGCGCTGGCCGCCTTGCTCGGCTTCGAACTGCCCGGACGCGGCCAGAGCAAACCGGACCTGGCCGGCGTTCCGGGCTTGCTCTGGATACGCCAGGGCGACGGCCAGAACCTCCAGGAGGCCGCCAGCCACGCGGGCGCGCATCTGCGCGACGCCTTGACCCAACTGTCCGGCGAGCTGGCCTCCGGCGACGGCGACCGCCTGTTCGAGCGCGTGTCCGCGGAGCGCGCCGCGCTGCTGGATGCGCGCAACGGCCGTCCCAAGGGCAGTTACAAAGAGGCCGAAGACGCCTTCGTCCGCGCCGCCGCCGAACGCGACGAGTGCGAGCAGGCCATGGCCCAGCTCAATGCGGACGTCGACCGCTTGGCCGTGCTGCGGCGCGAGCACGAAAGCGCGCAGGCGACGCAGCCCTGGAAGGACTTCGAGGCCAAGGCCGCCCAGGCTCGCGCGCGCCTGGCGGCGCTGGCCAAGGAGCGCGAGGCGTTCGAAAGCCTGCAGCGCGAGCAGTCCCAGGCCGCCCAGACGCTCGCCCTGTTGCAGGACCAGGTCCGGCGCGACCAACAGGACGACACCGACTATCAGGCGCTGCTGCGCGACGCGCGCGCCGCCCGCGCCCATGTGCAGGCCGCGCAGGAGCCGTTGGCCCGCGCGCAGCAGCAGCGCCAGGCCCGTGCCGCGGCGCTCGAGTCCGCCCGTCGGCGCGTGACGCAGTTGCAGGCCCTGGCCGACCGCCGCGACCTGGACCGCCAACTGGCCCAGCTCAGTCCCGAGATCGAACGCCTGGACGGCGCCCTGAACGCGGTGGCGCAGTTGATCGCCGAGGGGTCGGCCCTGAAGGCCGAGGCGGTCCGCCTTGAGATGTCGGACGCCGAGATCGAGGCGCTGCGCAAGGCGGGGCGCGAGGTCGGCAACCTGCAGTTGCAGCAGCAGTCCGTCGCCACGCGCCTGCGCTATCGGCTCGATGCCGGCCGCCAGGCCCTGCTGGATGGCAAGCCGGTCGACGGTGCCGGCGAGGTCCTCATCACCGCCGCCGCCGAGCTGGATCTCCCGGGCGTGGGCCGGTTCCAGATCGAGCCCGGGGGCCAGGACCTGCCAGCCCTGCAGCGCGATCTGGCGCGCGCCGAGGCCGCCTTCGCCGCCTTGCTCAAACGCGCGGACGTCGAAACCCTGGCCGAAGCGGAACAGCGCCACGCGCGCTATGGCGCCTTGCAACGGGAACTGGACGCCATGCGCAAGACCCTGGCCATCCACGCGCCACGGGGCGTGGATGCGCTGCGGACCCAACGCGACGAGGCGCTGGCCCGCAGGTCGCAATTGCAGGAGCGCCTGTCCAAGCTGCCGGCGGCCGGCGATCTGGTGGCCGGCGAACTGGCGGAAGGCGAACCGGCGGCAAGCGACCCGGCGGCCGGCGTCCCGTCGGCGGACTCGGACACGCCCGACGACGATCTGCCCGCCGCCGTCCAGGCGCTGCGCGAAGCCGAGGCCGTGGCGGTCCAGGCGGAGCAGGCGCTCGTCGATGCGCAGCGCGCCCTTGACGCGGACGCGGCCCGCGCCCATGTGCTGGAAGGGCAGGCGCAGGCGCGCGGCGCGGAATTGCAGTCGCCCGAGCGGGCCGCGCAGCGGCAGGCCCGCGCCGG
Source organism: Achromobacter sp. NFACC18-2 (assembly GCF_900108985.1). Lineage (NCBI taxonomy): Bacteria > Pseudomonadati > Pseudomonadota > Betaproteobacteria > Burkholderiales > Alcaligenaceae > Achromobacter > Achromobacter sp. NFACC18-2. The sequence continues at coordinate 144,946 of NZ_FNYM01000001.1, forward strand.
ACGCCTTGCCGAAGTGCGCAGCGGCCACGACCAGCTCGAACAGCGGGTGCGCGCCGCCCAGGCGGCGCTGGCCGAACACCGGCCGGACCTTGCCGAACAGGACATGCAACGCTTCGAGAAATCCGCAGCCATCGAGCGCGAGGCGCAACTCAAGCGCCACGGCGAGATCCTCCAATTGCAGGGCAAGCTGGATCAGGCCGGCGCGCAGGGGCTGGGCGAACGCCTCTCCGAAGCGCAGTCGGCGTGCGAGCGCCTGCAACGGCGCCGGGACGAATTCGCGCGGCGCGCGGCCGCCCTGGATCTGCTGCAAAAGCTGCTGGCCGACAAACGCGCCGCGGCCACGCAGCGCCTGCAGGCGCCGCTGGCCCGCCGGCTGAATCACTACCTGGCGCTATTGTTTCCGGACGCGGCGCTGCGCCTGGACGACGCGCTCCTGCCCACGGCGCTGCGCCGCGGCAACGGCGAAGACCTGCTCGACGCGTTGAGCTTCGGCACGCGCGAACAACTGGGCATCCTGGCGCGCTTTGCCTATGCGGACCTGCTGCGCGAGGCGGGCCGGCCCACCTTGCTGCTGCTGGACGACGCGCTGGTGCACACCGACGACGCGCGGCGCGACTTCATGAAGCGCGCGCTGTTCGACGCCGCAACGCGGCACCAGATCCTCATGTTCACCTGCCACGGCGAGGCGTGGCGCGACATGGGCGTGGAGCAGCGCAGGATCGGCTAGCGCGCGGGCCCGGCGCTGCGCCCCGCGCCCACGTCCAGCCAACCGCTCCAGGGCTGGCCGTCCGGCGCGCTGCCTGCGCGGCCCGTGTCGTCGGCCCCCGCCCAGTGCCCGCTCACGAGCTGGGACGGCCGCGTTTGCGCGACCACGCGCGCGCACACGTCCCAGGCGTCCAGCCGCACGCTCAGGCCGGCGTACACGCCATGGCCCGAGCCGGCCTGGATGACTCCGGCGGCCTGCACGCCTTCGCCTGCCCGGATGGCGCCCTCGGCGCGGATGTCGTCGCCCGCGATCAGGCCCCAGCCGCAGGCGAGATGGTCGCCGCACTCGATTGCCCCGCCCGCCTGGATGCCGCAGGCGGCATGGATTTCCTTCTCGGCGCGCACCGCGCCGCCGGCCTTGATGCCTTGCCCGCACTTGATGGCGCCTTGCGTGGCGATGTCCTGGCCCGCGTGCAGGTGGCCCGTCACGGCCAGGTCCTGTCCGGCGCAGATGTCCCATTTGGCGCGCACGTTGCCGCCGCAGTCCAGGCGCGTGGCGGTCTCGATGCCCCAATCGGCGGCCACGTCGCCGCCCGCGCGCAGGTTGCCGCCGCTGGCGATGTTGCCGCCGGCCGCGATGTTCTCGCCGGCGACGATCGATTCGCCCGCTCGGATCCCGCCGCCCGTGACGATGCTGCGGCCCGCGCGCACCACCGTGTCCACGCTGATGCCCATGCGCACTTCCAGCGTGCCGGCGAACACGATGGCGTTGGCATCCAGGCTGTCCAGCCGCAGCACCGCATCGGTGGGGCCGAACTGGTCCAGCAGCCAGCAGGCGTCGCCGACACGGCCATCGGCGACCAGGGCATCGAGCACGGCCTGGTAGTCCCCCTGGCCGTTGTGGTCGCGGATAAACCATTTGTAGCCACCCGCGCAGGGGTTCTTGGCTTTGACGAATTTCTTGGTGAGTTGCATGGCGCTTGAACGAAAACGGTGCGTGGCCGCCCGCGAGCCGTTGTGGGCTGGCGCAGGCGAAGGGGAATGCGGGCGCCCGCCACGCGGCAGTGCGCCCGCCGGCCGGGTGCGGGCTGCAAGGCGCGTGGATGTGCGCAGGCAGCCGGCAACGGGCCGGAGCAATGAGTCAGAAAGGGGAGGGGCGGGCGATTAGCCGGGCTTGGACCGCGCGTAAGCGGAACGCGCGGCGACCTCCTGCGAGCTCAACATCGTTGAGCGCAGGGCGCAGAGGGCGCAGGTGACGCAGGGAAGGGGGGAAATGTCGGATCGCACGGGGGCAGATGCTACCACCCGGGCATTTGCAGTCAAGCCGGCAACACTGCGCGGCGGGGCAAAAAGGGCGCTTGCACCCGGCAAGCGCCCCTTCGCCGGCGTCGGTCAGTTCGTCAGGACGATGTTGCGGTCCTTGGCGATGCGCTGGCGCAGTTCGAGTTCATGCTTGATCTGCGCGGCATACTGGGCGGGCGTGTTGCCGTCCACCAGCGATCCGCCGTCCGCCAGGCGCTTGGCGATCTTCGGATCCTTCAGGGCCTTGACCGCCGCGGCGTGGACGCGGTCGATCACGGCCTGCGGCGTGCCGGCGGGAGCCACCAGGCCATACCAGGCCATGTTGTCCATGTCGGGCAGGCCGCCTTCGGCGAAGGTCGGCACGTCCGGCAGGGCGGGCAGGCGCTTGGGGGCGGCCACGGCCAGGGCGCGCAGCTTGCCGGCCTGGATGTGCGGGATGGACGAGGGCAGGTTGTCGAACTGCGCGTTCACCTGACCGGCGATCACGTCGTTCAGCGCCGGGCCCGATCCGCGGTACGGTACGTGCACCATGTCGGTCTTGGTCAGGGACTTGAACAGTTCACCGTCCAGGTGGCTGATGCCGCCCGCGCCCGACGAGGCGTAGCTGTACTTGCCCGGATTGGCCTTGAGCAGGGCGATGAACTCGGCCAGCGTCTTGGCGGGCACGCTCGGATTCACCGTCATGACGTTGGGCACGTTCACCAGGTTGGTGATGGGCGCAAAGTCCTTGAGCGGGTTGTACGGGTTCTTGGGGTTGGTGGCCGGATTGGTCGCCATGGTGCTGACCGTGGCGACGCCCAGCGTGTAACCGTCGGGCTCGGCGCGCACCACGGCGTCGGCGCCGATGGAGCCGCCGCCGCCGCCGCGGTTTTCCACGACGACGGGCTGGCCGAGTTCACGGCCCAGCCCTTCGGCCACGATACGGGCGACGATATCGGTGGTGCCGCCCGCGGCAAAGGGGACGATCAGCCGGATCGGCTTATTGGGGTAGGGGTCGGCGGCCTGGGCGGCGGAGGTCAAGCAGAGGCCGGCGACGGCGGCGGCCAGGACGGCCTTGGCATGTGACAACACGTTCAAGAGTCTTCTCCATATTGTTGTTCCGAGCCGGCCGGCTTCTTGGACCGGCTTCGGTGAGGCGCGCATTGCCGGGGTGCGGCAAGACTACGCCTCGTGGGCGCAATTCCACACAGGTATGCCCCCAGGGTCAACTCGGGATTGTCCCTGCCATGACGAATCTCAAATCCAATCGTGGATCGGTGAATTCGGCGGAAATGCCGGCATTTGCAGGACAAAGACTGTCTGACGGTCGGTTGAGCCCCCGTTACACCCGGTGAAATCCGCCAGAACACAATTTGAGCGGCGTCTGTTGCGCATTGATTGCGCAGTCATCGTGCTGTCATTAGCCGGGTAAATGCATAAATCTCTGCATAACTTACAAGAATCTGATATTTTTCGGATGAGATTCTTGCCCGGTCTTGCAAGAAAGCTATTGCGTTTGTTTCTGTCTGCGCCGTTCAATGGCGTTGGTTGATGTCCCCGCGGGGCAACGTGTAGTGCAGCGACGCACCGGGCCAGGGTTCCGTCCGTCTTTCAATCCCCGGTCTGTTTCGTCTCTTGCTGCCTCGTGCTGGCGGGAGGGGGCCCGGACATTCTCGGAACGCCATGTCGCTGATCCTGATCCTCGCTCTGCCGTTCATCGGCAGCCTGTGCGCCGCGCTGCTGCCGTCCAACGCCCGCAACGCCGAGGCGTGGTTGGCTGGACTCATCGCCCTTGCCTGCGTGGTTCTGGTCGCTACGCTGTATCCCGACGTCGCCGACGGCGGGGTGATCCGGGCGGACATGCCCTGGGCGCCCGCGCTGGGGCTCCAGTTCACGCTGCGCATGGACGGCTACGCGTGGCTGTTCGCGCTGATCGTGTCGGGCATGGGCGCGCTGGTCGTGCTGTATGCGCGCTATTACATGTCGCCGGAAGACCCGGTGCCGCGCTTTTTCTCGTTCTTCCAGGCGTTCATGGGCGCCATGCTGGGCGTGGTGCTCTCGGGCAACCTGATCCAGCTCGTGCTGTTCTGGGAAATGACCAGCCTGGCGTCGTTCATGCTGATCGCCTATTGGCACCATCGCCTGGACGCGCGCCGCGGCGCGCGCATGGCGCTGACCGTCACGGGGGCGGGCGGGCTGTGTCTGCTGGCCGGCGTGCTGATCCTGGGCCATATCGTGGGCAGCTACGACATGGACCGCGTGCTGGCGGCGGGCGATCTGGTCCGGGCCGATCCCTGGTATCCGGCCGTGCTGATCCTGGTGGCGCTGGGCGCGCTGACCAAGAGCGCCCAGTTCCCGTTTCATTTCTGGCTTCCCAACGCCATGGCCGCCCCGACGCCGGTGTCGGCCTATCTGCATTCGGCCACGATGGTGAAGGCAGGCGTCTTCCTGCTGGCGCGCTTCTGGCCGGTCCTGTCGGGCACCGACGAGTGGTTCTGGATCATCGGCGGCCTTGGTCTGATCACGCTGGTGCTGGGCGCCTACGCGGCGATCTTCCAGCAGGACATGAAAGGCGTCCTGGCCTACTCCACGATCAGCCACCTGGGCCTCATCACGCTGCTGCTGGGGCTGAACAGCACCCTGGCGCTGGTGGCCGCCATCTTCCACATGATGAACCATGCCACGTTCAAGGCCTCGCTCTTCATGGCGGCCGGCGTGGTCGACCACGAAACCGGCACGCGCGACCTGACCCGGTTGTCCGGCCTTTACAAGGCCATGCCCATCACGGCCACGCTGGCGATGGTGGCCGCGGCCTCGATGGCGGGCGTGCCGCTCCTGAACGGCTTCCTGTCCAAGGAAATGTTCTTCGCCGAGACCACCTTCGTCAGCGGCGACCGGTACGTGCAGCTCGGCCTGCCGCTGCTCGCCACGATCGCGGGCGCTTTCAGCGTCGCCTACTCGCTGCGCTTCATCCTGCAGGTGTTCTTCGGCCCGCCGGCCACCGACCTGCCGCGCGCGCCGCACGAGCCGCCGCGCTGGATGCTGCTGCCCAGCGCGCTGCTGGTGTTCATGTGCCTGCTGGTGGGCATCGTGCCCAGCCTGACCGTCGGGCCTTTCCTGGCCACCGCCGCGCAGAGCATCCTGGGCGAAAACATGCCCGAATACAGCCTGGCTGTCTGGCATGGCTTCAACCTGCCGCTGGCCATGAGCCTGGTCGCGACGACGGCGGGGGTGCTTCTGTACCTGGCCTTGCGCGCCCATCAGCGTGCCAATCCCGGTCGCGTGCCGTTCATCTACCGCCTCGATGGCCGCCGCACGTTCGAGGCGCTGCTGGAGGGCTCCAGCGTCGCGGCCTCGTGGCTGTTGCGCTGGGGGTCGTCCCCGCGCCTGCAGGTGCAGATGGTGCTGATCGTCGTGGGCACGCTGTTCGTGGCGTGGCTGCCGCTGCGGGCAGGGGGCTGGCTGGACGGCGCGATGCGCCTGACGCCGGTCGACCCGGTATTCGCGCTGTTGTGGCTGGTCGGCGGCACCTGCGCGCTGGCCGCGGCGTTCCAGGCCAAGTACCACCGCCTGGCGTCGTTGGCGCTGGCGGGCGGGGCGGGCCTGATCACCTGCCTGACGTTCGTCTGGTTTTCCGCGCCCGACCTGGCCCTGACGCAGTTGTCGGTCGAGGTCGTGACCCTGGTGCTGCTGCTCCTCGGGCTGCGCTGGCTGCCGCGGCGCATCGAGCAGGACGACGAAGAAAGCCTCAAGGCCACGCTGATGGCGCGCGGTCGCCGCCTGCGCGACCTGGCGCTGGCCGTGGCGGCCGGCACCGGCATGGCGGCGCTGGCCTACGCGGTGCTGGCGCGGCCACAGACCAATCCCATTTCCTCCTATTTTGTCGACCGGGCGCTGCCCGACGGCGGCGGCACCAACGTGGTCAACGTGATCCTGGTGGACTTCCGCGGGTTCGATACCTTCGGGGAAATCACGGTGCTGGGCATCGTGGCGCTCACAGTCTACGCGCTGCTGCGCCGCTTCCGCCCGGCCGCGGAAAGCGCGGACCTGCCGCGCCAGCAGAAAGAGCAGGACGGCGGCATTCCCGACGCGCCCGACATCAAGTCGCTGCTGCCGCCCGGGTCGATGATGGTGCCCGCGGTGCTGGTTCGCCTGCTGCTGCCGGTCGGCGCGCTGATCTCCGTGTACTTCCTCCTGCGCGGCCACAACCAGCCGGGAGGCGGCTTCGTGGGCGGCCTGGTCTTTGCCACGTCCGTGATCCTGCAGTACATGGTGGGCGGCGTGTACTGGGTCGAATCGCGCAGCCGGCTGAACCCCCAGAACTGGATCGGCATCGGGCTGCTGTGCGCGGGCATCGCGGCGGTGAGCGCGTGGCTGGCCTACAAGCCGTTCCTTTCCGCGCTCGCCTGGGATGTCGCGCTGCCGTTGATCGGCCACGTGCATGTGTCCAGCGTGCTGCTCTTTGACCTGGGCGTGTACATGCTGGTCGTGGGATCCACCGTGCTGGTGCTGGTGGCGCTGGCCCACCAATCGCTGCGCGCGCAACGCAAGGCCGCCGCCGAACTCCAGGCGGCCGCCGCTCAAACAGGAGAAGCCTGATGGAATTGATATACGCTGCCGCGATCGGCGTGCTGGCGGGCTCGGGCGTCTGGCTGCTGCTGCGGCCCCGGACGTTCCAGTTCATCATGGGCCTGTCGCTGGTCTCTTATGCGGTGAACCTGTTCATCTTCGGCATGGGCCGGTTGACCTCCGGCCGTCCGCCGGTGGTGGACCCCGCCTCGGCGCATGATCCTTCCTGGTATGCCGATCCGCTGCCGCAGGCGCTGGTGCTGACCGCCATCGTCATCGGCTTTGCCACCACCGCGCTGTTCCTGGTGGTGCTGCTGGCCTCGCGTGGCCTCACGGGCACCGACCACGTCGATGGACGGGAGTCCCAATCTTGAGTTTCTGGCTTCAACATCTTCCTGTCCTGCCCATCATCATTCCGCTGGTCGCGGGCGCGGCCATGCTGCTGCTTGCGGACACCAGCCGCTACGCGCGCGGCGGCATCGCGCTGGTGTCGACCCTGGCCCAACTGGCCGCCGCGATCGCCTTGCTGTTCGTCGCCGGCGGCGGCGTGCCGGACGTCTGGCCGAACGGGGTAGGGGCCTACCTGGTGGGCGACTGGCCCGCGCCGTTCGGCATCGTGCTGGTGGTGGACCGCCTGGCGGCGGTCATGCTGACGCTGACCGCCGTGCTGGGACTGGCCACGCTGATCTACGCGTTGGCCCGCTGGGACCGCGCCGGGGTGCATTTCCATTCGCTGTTCCAGTTTCTGCTGATGGGCCTGAACGGCGCCTTCCTGACGGGCGACCTGTTCAACCTGTTCGTGTTCTTCGAAGTGCTGCTCGCGGCCTCGTACGGCCTCTTGCTGCACGGGTCCGGCGTGGCGCGCGTCAGCGCGGGCCTGCAGTACATCGCCGTGAACCTGGTGGCCTCGTTCCTGCTGCTCATCAGCATTGCGCTGATCTACGGCGTGACGGGCACGCTCAACATGGCCGACCTGGCGCTGCGCGCCGGCAACCTGGCGGGCGTGGACCGCATGCTGTTCGAAGCGGGCGCCGCCATCCTGGGCGTGGCCTTCCTGGTCAAGGCGGGGGCCTGGCCGCTGAACTTCTGGCTGGTCAAGGGATATGGCTCGGCGGGCGCGCCGATCGCGGCCATGTTTTCGATCATGACCAAGGTCGGCATCTACGCGCTGCTGCGCATCGGGTCGCTGCTGCTGCCCACGGGCGCGCCCGCGGCCTTCAGCCTGGACTGGATGTTCGCCGCGGGGATGGCCACGCTGCTGTTCGGCGCGGTGGGCCTTTTGGCGACCCAGCAACTGGAAAAAATGGTCGGCTACTGCGTGATCGTGTCGGCCGGCACGCTGCTGACCGCGCTGGGCATGCCGGGCGTCACGCTGACGGGGCCCGCGCTGTTCTATCTGATCAGCTCGGTGCTGACGACGGGCGCGTTCTTCATGCTGGCCGAACTGATCGAACGCACGCGCAGCTTCGGCGCCAACGTGCTGGCGGTCACCCTGGATGCCTTTGACCTGGACGACCCCGCCTCGGTAAACCGGTCCGACGACGTGGTGGGCGTGGCGATTCCCGCTGCCATGGCCTTCCTGGGCCTGGCCTTCATCTCCTGCGCCTTGCTCGTGACCGGGCTGCCGCCGCTGTCGGGCTTCGTGGCGAAGTTCTCGCTGCTGTCGGCGGCCGTCTCCGCCGCGACCGAATCGGCGCCGCCGCGGGACGCCTGGCTGCTCGTGGCGGCGGTGCTGGTGTCGGGACTGGCGGGCCTGATCGGCCTGGGCCGCACCGGCATCCGCGTGTTCTGGGCCAGCGACGACCGCAGCACGCCGCGGCTGCGCCTCATCGAGGCCGGCCCGGTGGCGGTGCTGGTGCTGCTGTGCGTGGGCCTGGCCGCGGGCGCTGGACCGGTATCGGCCTACCTGGACGATGCCGCCCGGTCGCTGGACCAGCCCGCATCCTATATCGACGCCGTCATGTCCGCGCAGACCGTGCGCGGCGCCATGGGAGGAAGCTGATGCGCCGACTTTACTTCCTGATCCTGCCCACGCTCCTGTTCGTCCTGTGGCTGGTTCTGAACGAAAGCGTTTCGCCCGGACAGATCGCGCTGGGCCTCGCGCTGGCGCTGTGGTTCACCTGGGCCGCCGCGCGCCTGCGCCCCTTGCATGCGCGGCCGCGCCGGCTGTGGAAGGCGGTTCCGCTCATGTTGCGCGTGACGCTGGACATCATCCGTTCCAACATCGCGGTGGCAAAGCTGATCCTCAATCCGCGTCCCAATGAGTTTTCGCCCGGGTTCATCAAGATCCCCCTGACCATGCGCGACCCGCATGGCCTGGCACTGCTGGCCTGCATCGTCACGTATACGCCCGGCACCGTCTGGGTGGACCTGACCGAGGACCACAGCCTGAAGCTGCATGTGCTGGACCTGCAGAACGAAGACCACTGGTTCGAGCTGGTGCAACAGCGCTACGAGCGCCCGTTGATGGAGATGTTTGAATGAATTCCGTACTGTATTGGGCGGCATCCTTTGCCTTGCTGTGTTTTGCGCTGGGCATGGTGCTTGCCACCATCCGACTGCTGCGCGGTCCCACCGCCCAGGACCGCGTCCTGGCCCTGGACACGCTGTATATCAACGGCATGCTGACGATGCTGGTGTTCGGCATCCGTTCCGGCACGTCCGTCTATTTCGACATCGCGCTCTTGATCGCGCTCTTTGGCTTCGTGGGATCCACCGCGATGGCGCGTTTCCTGCTGCGCGGCGAGGTCATCGAGCCATGATGGAGTTCGACCTTCCGCTGTGGGCCTCCATTCCCGCCAGCATCCTGCTGGTGCTGGGCGGCCTGCTTGCCGTGACCGGCTCGGCCGGTCTGCTGCGCTTCCGCGATTTCCAGTCGCGCATCCACGCGCCCACGCTGGGCAATACCCTGGGTTGCGCCTGCGTGCTGGCGGCCTCCATCCTGGTGTTTTCGGCGATGTCCGCGCGGCCGGTGTTTCATGAGGTCATCATCACGCTGCTGCTGATTGTGTCGTCCCCGGTCACGGCCATGCTGCTGATGCGCGCCGCCACCTATCGCAGCCGCTTGACCAAGGCCGAAGCGGACAAGGACGCCCGCTGATCTTTTTGCGTCCCCATTTTTCAGCGCTGAAACGTAACCTTACGAATTCACGTCGCTGGACATGTCCCCCACCGCGCCGTCATGGGATAGTGAGGTCAGTGGGCAGCGCAACGCAACGACGCGCCGCCCGGGTTCAATCTCTTCTAAAGGAGCTGACCATGAAACCTGTTTCCATGCCCTCGAAGCGTCTTGCTGCGATTCTCTGCACGGCCGGCCTGATGCTGGCGTCCGGCGCCGCCAGCGCTGCTGACACCAACGGCTCGTCGCAATCCCGCTACCAGCAGGACGTTGCGGCCTGCAAGAGCGGCACCACCGGGCAATCGCTGGATGCCTGCCTGCGCGAGGCCGGCGCCGCGCGCCAGGAGCGTAGCCGCCAGAATCTGCAGGAAGGCAGTCCTGACCAACTCCAGCAGAACATGCTGGCCCGCTGCAATCGCCTGCCGGAAGTGCAGCGCCAGAATTGCATCACGCAGATGACCTCGCCCACCAACGTGCGAGGCAGCGTGCAGGGCGGCGGCGTGCTGCGCGAAACCGTGATCCAGGTGCCCGCCGACACCATGGCGCCGGCCGGCACCACGCCGGGTATGGCGCCCGCACCGGGCATGGCGCCTGCGCCGGGCACGGGCACGATGAGCTCGCCCATCCGCCAGTAGGGCAGTGCGTGAGGGCGCAGCCGCTGCCGCATTCAGGCAAAATGGCGGCTGTCGCCTTATTTCACGCATATTCATGTCCGACGTCATCGCCCTGATTTTCGATTTCGACGACACGCTGGCTTCGGACAGCACGTCCGGTTTCCTGGACAGCATCGGGGTGGACACGGCCGCCTTCTGGAAGGAACAGGTCGACCCGCTGCTGTTCCAGCAGGACTGGGACCCCGTGCCCGCCTACCTCTACAAGATGATCCAGTTGTCCCAGGCGGGGCAGCACGGCCTCATCACGCAGCAGCGCCTGAAGGACTGGGGCGCGCGGCTGGACCTGCACGACGGCGTGTCCACGCTGTTTCAGCGCCTGCGCGCCGCCGTGCGCGCCGAGCATCCTCAGGTGCAACTGGAGTTCTACCTGATTTCCAGCGGCATCGGCGACGTGGTCCGCGCCACCCCGATCGCGCACGAATTCACCGAGATCTGGGCATCCGAGTTCGTCTACGGCGACGACGGCGGCATCGCGTTCCCGCGCCGCATCGTCAGCTTCACCGACAAGACCCGGTATCTCTTCCATATCCAGAAGGGCATCATCGGCCGCGAATTCCGCAACAAGCCGTTCGAGGTCAACCGCAAGGTGCCCGAGGATCGCCTGCGCGTGCCGTTCGACCAGATGGTCTTCGTGGGCGACGGCTACACCGACATTCCCTGCTTTTCGCTGATCCGCCGCGCCGGCGGCTTTGCCTTCGGCGTCTGGGATCCCAAGCACCGCGACAAGCGCAGCCGGGCCTGGGGCTTCATCGAAGAAGGCCGCGTGTCCAACCTGAATCAGGCCCGCTACGACGAGCAGGCCGAACTCTATCAATGGCTGGAAGAGGCCGTCACCAGCCTGGCCGGCCGCACCGCCCTGAAATCGCGGGTGTACCGTGGTTGAGCCGGTCGCCGTGGCGGCCGTCCCGCCCTGGACCGAACAGGACGCCCGATTCATGAGTTTGGCCCTGGAACAGGCCCAGGCCGCCTACGACATCGGCGAGGTGCCCGTGGGCGCGCTGGTCGTGTCCGCCCAGGGTGAGATCCTGGGCCGGGGCTTTAACCGCACCATCATCGACCACGATCCGACCGCGCACGCGGAGATCGTCGCTTTGCGCGGCGCCGCGCGCCAGCTCGAAAACTACCGGCTGCCCGGCATCACGGTCTATGTGACGCTGGAGCCCTGCGTCATGTGCATCGGCGCCATGCTGCACGCGCGCCTGGCCCGCGTGGTGTTCGGCGCCTACGATCCCAAGACCGGGGCCTGCGGCAGCGTGCTGGACGTCGGGTCCGTGCCCAAGCTCAATCATCACACTTCAGTCACCGGCGGCGTGCTGGCGGAACCCTGCGGCGACCTGCTGCGCCAGTTCTTCCGCGAACGCCGCGCCAAGGAATCCATCGCATGAGCACCCCCAAAGCCGCCAAGCCCGCCGCCAAGCCCGCCGCCAAGGCGCGCCGCGCCCGGGCCGCCGCCGTCCCGGCCCACGATCACCCGCACGATCACGGCCCGGACTGCGGCGACGACTGCGGCCACGATCACGGCCATGCCCACGGCCCCCTGCCGGACGCCCGCGGCATCTACCTGATTTCGCCATCCTCGGCCGTGCGCGACCCGGCCACCGTCGCGCTGGCGCGCGAGCGGCTGGAGGGGCAGGGCTTCAAGACCGCCCTGGACCGCACCGCGCTGGCCGAGCATCAGCGATTCGCCGGCACCGACGCGCAGCGCCTTGCCAGCCTGACGCGCGCCGCCAAGCAGAAACTGCCCATCGTCATGGTGACGCGCGGCGGCTACGGCCTGGGCCGCCTGCTGCACGCGATCGACTGGAAAGCCATGGCCGACAGCGGCAAGCGCTTTGTCGGCATGAGCGATTTCACCGCGTTCAACCTGGCCCTGCTGGCGCAGACCGGCGCGGTCAGCTATTCGGGCGCTACGGCCGTCCAGGATTTCGGCGGCAAGAAGGTCGACGACCTGACCGAAGCGCTGTTCGGCGAACTGATGCGCGGCGAACTGGAAATTCTCAGCTTTGAAACGCAGGACGCCGACCCTGTCGACGCCCGCGGCATCCTGTGGGGCGGCAACCTCGCCATGGTGGCCTCGCTGCTGGGCACGCCCTATATGCCCAAGATCCGCGGCGGCATCCTCTTTCTGGAAGACGTGGCCGAGCATCCCTATCGCGTCGAACGCATGCTGATCCAGCTCTGGCAGGCCGGCATCCTGGCCAGGCAGAAGGCGATCGTGCTGGGCCGCTTCACCGAATACCGCCTGGCGCCCCACGACAAGGGGTACGATCTGCACGAGGTCGTGGCCTGGCTGCGCAAGACGGTCAAGGTGCCGGTCATCACCGGCCTGCCTTACGGCCACGTCGCCACCAAGGCCACCTTGCCGATCGGCCAGAAGGTGGGCATCGCCACCGAAAAAGGTCTCGCGCACCTGGTGCTGGACGAGCATCACCACTGATCCGGGCGGCGCGGGCGCCGGGGCGGCCCAAATTGGGGCCGCAGCTCCTTTGCTACACTAGCCGGTTTCCCCGCATGCGCCTTCGGGCGCCTTCAAACGCAAATACACCGTGATATCCACCGCCAATCTCACCATCCAGTTCGGTCCCAAACCCCTTTTCGAGAACGTCAGCGTCAAGTTCGGGGAAGGCAACCGTTACGGGCTGATCGGGGCCAATGGGTCGGGCAAGTCCACGTTCATGAAGATCATCGGCGGCGACCTCGAACCCTCCGCCGGCAACGTTTCGCTCGAGCCCGGGGTGCGCCTTGGCAAGCTGCGCCAGGACCAGTTCGCGTTTGAAGACTTGCGTGTGCTGGATGTCGTGATGATGGGCCACACCGAGATGTGGGCCGCCATGTCCGAGCGCGACGCCATCTACGCCAACCCGGAAGCGACCGAAGACGACTACATGCGCGCGGCCGACCTGGAGGCCAAGTTCGCGGAATACGACGGCTACACCGCCGAAGCCCGCGCGGGCGAGCTGCTGCTGGGCCTGGAAATCGCCGTGGACCTGCACAACCTGCCCATGCGCGAAGTGGCGCCGGGCTGGAAGCTGCGCGTGCTGCTGGCGCAGGCGCTGTTCTCGAATCCCGACGTGCTGCTGCTGGACGAGCCCACCAACAACCTGGACATCAACACCATCCGCTGGCTGGAAAACGTGCTCAACGGCTACCAGAGCACGATGATCATCATCAGCCACGATCGCCACTTCCTGAACCAGGTGTGCACGCACATGGCCGACGTGGACTACGGCGAGATCCGCATCTACGCCGGCAACTACGACGACTACATGCTGGCCTCCACCCAGGCCCGCGAACGCCTGGTGGCCAACAACGCCAAGGCCAAGGAACGCGTGGCCGAACTTCAGGACTTCGTGCGCCGCTTCGCGGCCAACAAGTCCAAGTCGCGCCAGGCCACCTCGCGCCTGAAGCAGATCGACCGCATCAAGGCCGACCAGGTCGTGGTCAAGCCCTCGTCGCGCCAGAACCCGTACATCCGCTTCGAGCAGAGCAAGGTCATGCACCGCCTGGCCGTCACCGTCGAAAACCTGACCAAGGCCTACGACGCGCCGGTCATCACGAAGTTCTCGGCCATGGTCGACGCCGGCGAGAAGATCGCGATCATCGGCGCCAACGGCGTCGGCAAGACGACGCTGCTGCGCCTGCTGGCCCTGGACCTGCAACCCGATTCGGGCACGGTGAAGTGGTCCGACAACGCCGACCTGGGCTACATGGCCCAGGACGTGTCCGACCACTTCCTGCAGACCGACATCAACCTGTTGGACTGGATGGGCAACCATCGCCAGCCGGGCGACGACGACCAGTCGATCCGTTCGGTGCTGGGCCGCCTGCTGTTCTCGGCGGACGACCTGCCCAAGGCGCCCAAGGTGCTGTCCGGGGGCGAAAAGAACCGCATGACCTTCGGCCGCCTGATGCTGGGCCGGCACAACGTCATGCTGCTCGACGAGCCCACCAACCACCTGGACATGGAATCGATCGAGTCGCTGCAATTCGCGCTGGAAAAGTACGAAGGCACCCTGGTGTTCGTGTCCCATGACCGCGAGTTCGTGTCCGGCCTGGCCACGCGCGTGATCGAAATCCTGCCTTCCGGCGAGATCGTCGACTATCGCGGCGGCTACGAAGACTACCTGTCCTCGCGCGGCATCGAGGCCTGATCCCGCACGGCCTTCCATGAAACGGCGCACCCGGTCGGGTGCGCCGTTTCTTGTTTCCGTTCAGCCCGACGAAACCCGCGCGCGCTATCATCCGGCCCGTTCCTGGCCGGTGTCCGGCCAGGCATTCTCCTGTTTTCCCAATGTCTCCCACCCAGCATGCCGCGCCCGATGGCGCGCAGATCGGCACGTTCACGCTGACGGCTCGCATCGTCGCCATCGCTTTCTTCACTTTCATCTGCTATCTGGCGATCGGCCTGCCGCTCGCCGTGCTGCCGGGCTACGTGCACGGCAACCTGGGCTATGGCTCCGTGCTGGCGGGCCTGGCGATCAGCGTGCAATATCTGGCCACGCTGCTCAGCCGCTCACATGCCGGGCGCATGGCCGACACGGTCGGTCCGAAGCAGACCGTCGTCATCGGCATGGCGGCATGCGCGGTCAGCGGGATCTTCCTGCTGCTGGCGTATGCCTTCGAACGGACCGACTGGCTGAGCCTGACGGCGATCATCCTCAGCCGCCTGGCGCTGGGCTTTGGTGAAAGCTGGGTGGGCACCGGGGCGGCCACTTGGGCGATCTCGCGGGTAGGGCCGCTGCACACGGCCCGCGTGATTTCCTGGAACGGAATCGCCACCTACGGCGCGCTGGCGCTGGGCGCGCCGCTGGGCGTGCAGCTTGAAAAGCACTGGAGCATGGGCGCGCTGGGCGGGGCGGTGTTGCTGCTGGGGCTGGCCGGCCTGGGGCTGGCCATGGCCCGGGCCGCGGTCGCCATCGTCGGCGGGCACCGCATGGCATTCAAGAGCGTGGTGCTGCGCGTCTTTCCGCACGGCATGGCGCTGGGCCTGGGGTCGGTGGGCTTTGGCACCCTGGCCGCCTTCGTGGCGCTGTACTACGCCAGCCGCTCCTGGGAAGGCGCGGCCCACGCGCTCAGCGCCTTCGGCGGCGCGTTCATCGGCGTGCGCCTGCTGTTCGCCGGCACCATCACCCGCTTTGGCGGCTTCCGGGTGGCGCAGGTGTCCTTCCTGGTCGAAGCGGCGGGGCTGTTGCTCCTGTGGCTCGCGCCCAATCCCGGCCTGGCGCTGATGGGCGCCGCGCTGACCGGCTGCGGCTTTGCGCTGGTGTTCCCGGCCATCGGCGTCGAGGCCGTGGCGCGCGTGCCGGCCGGCAGCCGGGGCGCGGCGCTGGGCGCCTATTCGGCCTTCCTGGACCTCGCGCTGGGCGTGACCGGACCGGTCGCCGGCTATATCTCCAGCGGCTTCGGCTATCCGGCGATCTTCCTGGCGGCCTCGCTGTCCGTGCTCGTGGGCCTGGCGATCGCCTTCGGGTTGCAGCGCGCCGCCAGCCGGCAGCAGGCCCAATCGGCGCCGATCTGATGCGTTATTACCGGAAGAAGTAAAGACATTCGATATCAATCGTTTGGATTCATATAACGAATTGTTAGATTTGAGGCTCGTTTTTCACGCGCCCCCACGATCCGTTTCCATGAATCTGACCTTCGATCACGTCCACAAGCACTTCGGCGACCTGCCCGTCGTGGATGGCTTCACCAGCGAATTCAAGACCGGCGAACTGGTTGCGCTGGTCGGACCGTCCGGCTGCGGAAAATCCACCTTGCTGCACCTGGCCGCGGGCCTCGAAATGCCCACGCAAGGCCGCGTGCTGGCGGACGGCAAGCCGGTCGCCGGTCCGCATCCCAGCCGCACGCTGGTGTTCCAGGAGCACGCCCTCTATCCCTGGCTGACGCTCGAAGACAACGTGGCGCTGGCCCTGGAATTCCAGAACACCCCCAAGAAGCGCGCCCGCGTCGCCGCGCGCGAATGGCTTGCCCGGGTCAGCCTGGCGGGTTTTGAACACTACTATCCGCACCAGGTGTCCGGTGGCATGCGCCAGCGCGCGGCGCTGGCCCGCGCGTTCATCGCGCAGCCCCAGACCATGCTGATGGATGAACCCTTCGGCGCCCTGGACGCGTTGACCCGCCTGAGCCTGCAGGACGTGCTGCGCCAGCTCATCGCGCAGGAAAAGCCCACCGTGCTGCTGGTCACGCATGACGTCGACGAGGCCCTGTTCCTGGCCGACCGCATCGTCGTTTTCAGCCCGCGCCCGGCGCGCGTGCTGCGCGAATTCAACCTGGCCCACCGCGCCAAGACCCACGACCTGGCCGACCTGGCCGCCGAAAAGCGCGAGATCCTGCGCCTGTTGGGCATTGCGGTCGACGGCTCGGGCGCGCACTCGGACATGGCGCTGGCCGCCTGACCCGCTTTCTGACATACCCCACGGGCGCGCCCTGGCGCCGCCCGATTGTGAATTCCCTGGAGCTCCTGATGAAACTGAAGCAATGGTTGTCCCTGCCGCTGGCCGCGGCGCTGCTGGCGGCGGCCCCCGCGATGGCCGCCGAGAAATTCCGCGTGGGCTATCTGCGCGTGATGGACGATGCGCAGGCCATCGTCGCGCAAGAGGGCGGCTACTACAAGAAAGCCGGCCTGGATTCCGAACTGATCGAATTCAAGTCGGGCACCGACCTCATCAAGGCCATCGTCGGCGGCCAGCTCGACATCGGCGTGCTGGGGTTCACCAACGCCGTGGCCTGGGCCTCCAAGGGCGCGGACCTGAAGGTCGTGGGCGGCGCGCAGCAGGGCTATCACTCGCTGGTCGTGCGCGACGATTCCGGCATCAAGGACATCGCCGGCCTGAAGGGTAAGACCCTGGCTTCGCAAGCCGAGGGCAGCACCGCGGACGTGGTCCTGAAGGGCGTCGTGCTCAAGCAGGGCAACCTGTCGGCCGACGACGTCAACGTCATGGGCGTGAGCCCGGCGGTCGCCGTGCAGTCGCTGGTGGGCAAGCGCGTGGATGCAGCCTTCCTGTTCGAGCCCTACGACCGCATCGCGCAACTGGTCGCGCCGGTCAAGCAGATCTACGAAGTGGGCCAGGCCTGGCCTTTCCCGTGCATGGTCGTCATCACGTCCGGCGAGACCCTCGCCAAGCGCAAGGACGACGTCTGGAAGGCGCTGGACGCGCAGAACCAGGCCATCACGCTGCTGCAGAAGGAACCCGCGCAGGCCTCCAAGCTCATCGCCTCCTACTTCATCGCCGAGCCCACGCTCAAGACGCTCTCGCGCGGCGAACTTCCGCGCGAAACGGTCATCGCCGAGGCCATCAGCACCCAGGTGTTCACGCCCAAGCTGACGGACAAGGACACGGCCCGCATGCAGGAGATCGCAGACATCCTGCAGGCCCAGGGATCGCTCAAGACGCGTGACGGCAAGCCGTACGACGTCTCCAGCATCGTCGACCTGTCCTGGCAAGAGGCTCGCAAGCTTTGAGCGCATCGACTCGTGTGACCGGCGCCCGCAAGCACATTGCGGGCGTTTTGGGTGTCCTGTTCATCCTGGCCCTCTGGCAACTGGCCGCGTTCGCGCTCCCCGACTTCCTCATGCCGGGCGTGCCCGCGGTGGTCGAGCGCCTGTTCGAAGACCTGGGCAAGCAGTCGTTCCACCAGAGCCTCATGGGCACGCTGGGGCGCCTGGGCGCGGGCTACGGCCTGGCGCTCGCGGCCGGCGTCGGCTTCGGGCTGGTGGCCGCCGTGCTGTTCTTCTTTCGCGAAGTCCTGCGCAGCGCCATCGTCATCCTGCAATCGATCCCGTCCATCGCCTGGGTGCCGCTGTTCCTGATCGTGATGGGCTTCGGCAACACGCCCATCATCGTGGTCGTCGCGCTGTCCGCGTTCTTTCCGGCCGCGCTCAGCGTCATGAACGCCACCGAATCCGTGCAGCGCGTGCACGTGTCGGCGGCGCGCGTCATGGGCGCCACGCGCTGGGGTCTGGTCAAGCGGGTGTACCTGCCCGCCGTCATGCCCGAGCTCATCACCGGCGCGCAGCTTGCTTTCGGCAATGCGTGGCGCGCGCTGATCTCGGCGGAAATGCTGATCGGCTTCGGCAAGGGGCTGGGACGTTCGCTGGCCTATTCGGGCGAAATCGCCGACATGACGGGCGTCATGACCAACATCCTGGTCATCGCCGTGCTGGCCGCGCTGATCGACCAGTTCGTGCTTGAAAACCTCAAGCACCGCCTGTTGCGCTATCAATACGTCTGAGGCCGCGGAGCAAGCCATGATGTCGCGGTTGCGTCCATTCGTCCTTGCCGCCAGCCTGGCGCTGGCGGGCCTCGCGCTGGCGCAGCCCGAGACCTTCCCGGCGGCGCGCGCCCGCGGCGAACTGGTCGTGGGCGTGCCGTACCTGGCGCCGCCGCCCGCCGCCGGCGCCAAGATCCGCACCCCGGAAGGCCTGGACGCGGCCATCGCCGACAAGCTGGCGGCCAGCCTGAAACTGCCTGTGCGCCTGGTGCAGTTGCCGGCGGGGCAGGCCGCCACGGCGCTGGCTTCCGGCCAGGTCGATCTGGTGCTGGCCGAGCGCGCGAACGGCCAGCCCGCATCGGTGGCGGCGCAGCCCACCGGCTACGCCGCGCGCCCCAAGGCGGTGATTCGCAGCGACACGCCTTTGCGCAAACCCGCCGACGCGAAGGGGCGCACGGTCTGCGTGGCCGAGGCCGCCGCGCACGCGCAGGCCCTGGCGCAGGGCTGGGGCGCGGTCGTCAAGACCTACCGCGTGCCGTCCGACGCGCTGGTCGCGGTGCGCGAAGGCGCCTGCGATATCGGCCTGGTCGACGACGCGGTGTGGGAGCCGCTGATGCGCTTTCCCGAATGGAAGAAATTCTCGTCCACGCTGACGCCGGACGGCGCGCGCCAGGAGCGGGTCTGGTTGCTGCGGGCGGGCGACGACGCCTCCCGTGCCTGGCTCGGCCAGGAAATGCGCGCGTGGGACCGCGCCGGCGCCTGGAAGTCCATGGCGTCGAAGTGGGCGCGCGACGTCGCGTTCGACGTCTACCTGGACCAGGAAGTCCCCGACTGCCACGGCTAGCGCCGCCGGTCCACGCACTTACAATGCCGGGCATGACGTACACGTTGACCGCGCCCTGCACGTACCAGGAAGACATCAAGAAGAGCCGCTTCGTCGCGTACGCGGCGCCCGTGGCGGCGATCGAAGACGCCATGCGTTTCTTTGCCGAACACAGCGACCCGGAGGCCACGCACAACTGCTGGGCCTACCGCATCGGCCAGGAATACCGCTTCAACGACGATGGCGAGCCCGGCGGCACGGCGGGCAGGCCGATCCTGCAGGCCATCGAAGGCCAGGACATGGATCGCGTGGCGGTGCTCGTGGTGCGTTGGTACGGGGGAATCAAGCTGGGTGCGGGCGGACTGGTGCGCGCCTACGGCGGCTGCGCGGCCAATTGCCTGCGGCTGGCCGAAAGGACCGAGATCGTCGACCTGGCAACCGTACGCTGCGCGTGCGGATTCGCGGAAATGGCGCTGCTGAAATCCCGCCTGTCGCAGGCGGGCGCGGCGATCCGGCAGGAAGACTACGACGCTGATGGCGTGACGCTGCTATTTGCGGTGCCGCGCGCCGCCGTGCCCGAACTGGAGGTCACCGTGGCGAACATCACGCGCGGCCGTTCGGCGTGGGAGGTCATTTCCTAGCCCGACGCAGGGCGCATGGGACGCAAAGGGAGTCGTCCAGCGCCAGTGCAAAAAGAAGGGGCCCAACCGGGCCCCTTGCTCATTCACGCGTCCTGGCCGTCCTGGGCCGCCGCGATTTCCTTGTGGACCTGCTCCATGTCCACTTCCTTGATCTTGGCCAGCAGCTCATTGAGCTGGCCGCCGGACAATGCGCCCGGTTGCGAGAACAGCAGGACTTTTTCGCGGAATACCATCAACGTGGGGATCGAGCGGATGCCCAGCGCGCCGGCCAGTTCCTGCTCCACATCGGTATTCACCTTGGCGAACGTGACGTCCGGATGTTCGGTGGCCGCCTGCTCGAAGACCGGCGCGAAGCCGCGGCACGGGCCGCACCAGGGCGCCCAGAAGTCGACGATCAGGGTGCCGTCGGGCGTGATGGCTTCCTGGAAGCTGTCTTTGGTGAGTTCAACAATACTCATATGAAATCCTTGCCGCGCGGGCGGCGAAAAGCAGTGGCGAAGACCCCCGGATTACGCCCCGGCGTGCGGCGGCGACGCATGGTTGCCAAAGGCCCGATGACCAATAGTAGAGCCGGTCACGGCTGCGTCGCAATGGTTGGCGCTGTGCGCAAGCGCAGTCGGCGGCCCTCAGGCCGCGGTTTTGGTGGAGACGCCGGCGCCGTTCTTCAACGAGGCGACGATTTCGAAAGAGCGCAGGCGGTCCGCGATGTCATAGAAGTCGGACACGATCATGACCTCGTCGGCCTGGGTTTCCGCGACCAGGGCTTCGAGTTCGCGCTTGACGGTATCCGGCCCGCCCACGATGGAGGCGCCCAGTCTCTGATTGACCGCTTCGCGCTCCCATTCGTTCCACAAGCCGTCCATGCTTTGGACGGGCGGCTGCAATTGCAGACGGTGGCCGCGCACCAGCGACAGGAACTTCAATTGCTGCGTGGTGGACTGGAAACGGGCGGCCTCGTCCGTTTCCGCGGCGATCACCGGCACGCCGATCATCGAATACGGGCGCGACAGGGTCTCCGAGGGTTTGAACAGGTGGCGATACAGGCGCATCGCGGCCATGCCCTCGGGAGAAAAATGGCCCGCGAACGAAAAGGGCAGGCCCAGTTCGGCCGCCATGCGCGCGCTGAAATCGCTGGAACCCAGCAGCCAGATCGGAATGTCCAGGCCTTCGCCGGGAATGGCGCGCACCGGCTGGCCGGGTCGCGAAGGCGCCAGGAAGGCGCGCAGTTCCTCGACCAGCGCCGGAAACTCGAGGCCGCTGCGCGGACTGCGGCGCAGCGCTTGCTGCGTCGCGCCGTCACTGCCGGGCGCGCGGCCCAGGCCCAGGTCGATGCGCCCGGGGTACAGGGTCTCCAGCGTGCCGAATTGCTCGGCGATGATCAGCGGCGCGTGGTTGGGCAGCATGATGCCGCCCGAGCCGACGCGCAGGGTCTTGGTGTGGCCGGCCACGTGACCGATCAGCACGGCCGTCGCGCTGCTGGCCACGCCATTGATGTTGTGGTGTTCGGCCAGCCAGAAGCGGTTGTAGCCCAGCTGCTCGACATGCTGCGCCAGCGCGACCGTATTGCGGAAGGCGTCCGCGGCATCGCGCCCCTGCACAATCGGGGCCAGGTCCAGCACGGAAAAGGGGATGTTGGCCAGGGCGCTCATGCGTGCGCCTCCGCGGCGTGGGGACAGGCGTGCCGCGCGGGAATGAAACGGGAAGGGCGCAAAATGTACTCCATATGCTGATCTACTGATCTACATGAGGGAGTGTATCGGCGAATTCAACCGCACCCGTCAGCAACCATGCCCTTGGCCGGGTTGATTGAATTTTCCGATCCCTACAATAGCGAACGGGCAAACGCGGCCGTTCGGGCCGCTTTCAATCAGCCGCCATCAAGGAGACGCGCATGGGCGCCAGAGGCAAGGACAACCAGATCGACAACATCGAATTCAACGTTGCCGACATCGCGCGCAGCAAGCGCTTCTATGGCGAGGTCTTCGGGTGGACCTTCACGGATTACGGGCCCACCTATTGCGAATTCACGGATGGCCGCCTGACGGGCGGCTTCACGACGGGCGAAGCCGTGCGCCCGGGCGGTCCGCTGGTGATCCTGTACGGCGATGACCTGGCCGCAATCCAGCAGCGTATCAAGGCAGCCGGCGGGCGCATCAGCCGCGAGGCGTTCACGTTCCCGGGTGGCAGCCGCTTCCATTTCACGGATCCGGATGGCTACGAACTGGCGGTTTGGACCGCAGCCAAATGAAAAACCGCCGCAGGGCATGACCTGCGGCGGCTTGAAACGAACAGCGGATAAGGCCGCCTATTCCGGAAAGAATGCGTAGCGGATGACGAACAGCACCGCCACGAGCCACGTGGCCGGGTGCACGTCGCGCATCTTGCCGGTGGCGGTCTTGAGCACCACGTAGCTGATGAAGCCGAACGCGATGCCATTGGCGATCGAGTACGTGAACGGCATGACCAGCGCGGTCAACGCGGCCGGCGTGGCTTCGCAGACGTCGTTCCAGTCGATGTCGATGAGCTCGCGCATCATCAGCCCGGCGACGTAGAGCAGGGCGGGCGCGGTGGCATAGGCCGGGACGGCGCCCGCGAGCGGCGAAATGAACAGGGCGGCCAGGAACAGCAGGCCCACGACCAGCGCGGTCATGCCCGTGCGGCCGCCGGCCTGCACGCCGGATGCGCTTTCGACGTAGGCCGTGGTGCTGCTGGTGCCCAGCATGGAGCCCGCGACGATGGCGGTGCTGTCGGCAAAGAGCGCGCGGCCCAGGCGGTTGGGACGATCCTCGGGCACCAGCCCGGCGCGCTTGGCCACGCCCACCAGCGTGCCGGTGGCATCGAACACTTCGACCAGGACGAAAACCAGGATCACGTGCACGAAGCCCGTGTGTAGCGCGCCCATGATGTCCAGCTTGAACAGCGTGGGCGACAGGCTGGGCGGCGCCGAAAAGATGCCCTTGAATTCGTTGTAGCCCAGCACCATGGACAGCACCGTGACGACGATGATGCCGATCAGGATGGCGCCGCGCACCCGCAGCGCGTCCAGCGACGCGATCACGAAGAAGCCCAATATGGCGAAGAGCGGGCCATGCGAGGTCAGGTTGCCCAGCGTGACCTTGGTGACCGGATGCGCGACCACGATGCCGGCGCTGGATAGCGCGATAATGGCCAGGAACAGCCCGATGCCGGCCGCGATGGCGCTGCGCAGCGAATGCGGAATCCCCTTGACCAGCCAGACCCGGATGCCGGATATGGTCAGGAACAGGAAGATGATGCCCGAAATGAACACGGCGCCCAGCGCCTGCTCCCAGGTGTAGCCCATGGTCTTGACCACGGTGAAGGCGAAAAAGGCGTTCAGGCCCATGCCGGGCGCCATGCCGATCGGCCAGTTGGCGATGAACGCCATCACCAGCGAGCCCAGCGCGGCGGCCAGGCAGGTGGCGACGAACACCGCGTCGCGGTCCATCCCCGTCGAGGACAGGATGTCCGGATTGACGAAGATGATGTACGACATCGTCAGGAATGTCGTCAGGCCCGCGACAATTTCCGTTCTTGCGGTCGTGCCGTGCTCACGCAGCTTGAAAAGCTTCTCCAGCATTCGAGTCCCCAGGGTTTTTGCAGGATTTTAAGATTGTGTCGGGCGTGGCCGGACACCGCGCCCCGTTCATGAACAGGCGTATTTTCGCATCAGTTGTAAACTCTGCCGCCATGATTATTCTCGGCTTTGAAAGCTCCTGCGACGAAACCGGCGTCGCAGCCGTCTGCACGGAACGCGGCCTGCTCGCGCACGCGTTGCACACCCAGATCGCCATGCACCAGGAATACGGGGGCGTGGTGCCGGAACTCGCCTCGCGCGACCACATACGCCGCGTCGTGCCGCTGACTCGCCAGGTGCTGCAAGAGGCGGGCATCCAGATGTCCGACATCGGCGCGGTGGCCTACACGGCGGGGCCTGGCCTGGCCGGCGCGCTGCTCGTGGGCGCGAGCGTGGCGCAGTCGTTTGCCTGGTCCCGCGGCCTGCCGGCCATCGGCATCCATCACCTCGAAGGCCATCTGCTGTCCCCGATGCTGGCCGATCCGCGGCCTGAGTTTCCCTTCATCGCCTTGCTCGTCTCGGGCGGGCATACCCAGCTCATGCGCGTGGATGGCGTGGGCCGCTACGAACTGCTGGGCGAGACGCTGGACGACGCCGCGGGCGAAGCCTTCGACAAGTCCGCCAAGCTGATGGGCCTGGGCTATCCGGGCGGACCGGCGCTGTCCCGGCTGGCCGCTAGCGGCGACGCCTCGCGCTTCGATCTGCCGCGCCCCATGTTGCACAGTGGGGACCTGGATTTCAGCTTCAGCGGCCTGAAGACGGCCGTGCTGACGCGCGTCAAGGCGGCCGAACGCGATGGCGGCCTGGACGACCAGACCCGCGCCGACCTGGCCGCCGCCACGCAGGCGGCCATCGTGGAAGTGCTGGCGTCCAAGGCCATCCGCGCGTTGAAGCAGACCGGCTTGCGCCGGCTGGTCGTTGCGGGCGGGGTGGGGGCCAACCAGCTCCTGCGCGCCAGGCTCGACGCCGCGCTCAGGCCCCTGAAGGCGCGCGCGTACTTTCCGCCGCTGGAACTCTGCACGGACAACGGGGCGATGATTGCGTTTGCGGCCGCCGAACGGGTCAAGGCGGGATTGGCGACGCTGGACGCCAGCGCGCACAGCTTCACCGTGAAGCCGCGCTGGGACCTGGCCGATATCGCCTGAAACGACGCGGGCGGCCAGGGCCGCCCGCGAAACCCGGCATCAGGCCCGGATTTACTTCTTCTTGCTGCCGAGGCGGCTTTCGGTGCCCTGGATCAGGCGGGCGATGTTGGCGCGGTGGCGGTAGAAAAGCAGCACGCCGATGATCGCCAGCGCCACGCCCAGCGCGGGCTGCGCCTGCCAGGCCAGGCCCGATCCAAACACGTAATACACCGGCGCAAAGAACGCGGCCACCAGGGCAGCCAGCGAAGAGTAGCGGAAGAAAATGGCGATGATCAGCCACGTGGCGGCGGTGGCGACGGCAAGCCACGGCTGGATCGCCACCAGCACCCCCAGCGCGGTAGCCACGCCCTTGCCGCCCTTGAAGCCCAGGAACACGGGGTACAGGTGGCCGATGAAGACGGCCAGCGCCACGCAGGCCAGTGCGACGGGGCCGATGCCCGGCGCCAGCCGTTCGGCCAGCCAGATCGCGAACCATCCCTTGGCTGCGTCGCCCAGCAGCGTCAGCGCGGCGGCGGTCTTGTTGCCGGTGCGCAGGACATTGGTGGCGCCGGGGTTCTTGGAACCGTAGCTGCGGGGGTCCTGCAGGCCCATGACCTTGCTGACCACCACGGCAAACGGCACGGAGCCGATCAGGTAGGCCAGCACGACGAGCGCGACGGAAAACGCCAGGGAGGGTTCGGTTATCGCCATGGAAAGGGAGTCCGTTGTTGTAGTAATGGCTGCGGATTCTACCGCGCCCGGGCAGGCGCGGGGTTCGGGTTATCGAGCGGGCGCCGCGAATCCGGGACGCGTCGCCGGGCAGGCGCGACGGGTCGGCGGACGGTACAATCCGCAACGTCACCCGCGTTTTATTTTCTTTCGGATGCACAATGCGAATTCTGGTTTCGAACGACGATGGTTACTCGGCCCCCGGGCTTGAGGCGCTGGTAGCGGCGCTGGAAGGCCTGGGCGACCTGACCGTCGTCGCGCCCGAAACCAACCACAGCGGCGCCTCCAACTCGCTCACGCTGAACCGGCCGCTGTCGGTGCGGACCGCCTCCAACGGCTTCATCGCGGTCAACGGCACGCCGTCGGATTGCGTGCACGTCGCGCTCACCGGCCTGATGGACGCACGCCCCGACCTGGTCGTGTCGGGCATCAACAATGGCGCCAACATGGGCGACGACACCCTGTATTCGGGCACCGTCGCCGCCGCCAGCGAAGGCTATCTGTTCGGCATTCCCGCCATTGCCTTCTCGCTGGCCGAAAAGGGCTGGGAACATATCGACTCCGCCGCGCGCGCGGCGCGCAAGGTGGTCGAGCGCCATCTGGCCCAGCCGCTCGCGGCGCCGGTGCTGCTCAACGTCAACATCCCCAACCGCCGTTTCGAAGACATGCACGGGTTTGCGGTCACGCGCCTGGGCAAGCGGCATCCGTCGCAGCCGGTCGTGCGCACCACCACGCCCTACGGCGACACGGTCTACTGGATCGGACCGGTGGGCCTGGCCGCGGACGCCACGCCCGGCACGGACTTCCATGCGGTCGAGCAGGGCATCGTGTCGGTCACGCCGCTGCGCCTGGACCTGACCCAGCACAGCCAGCTTGACGAGATCCGCACCTGGGCGGAGCCGCTATGCGCAAACGGATAAGCCAGCCGGACCTCACGCCGGGCGCCGCCGGCCGCGCCAGCCCGGCGCGCCCCGACTCCGGACGCCTCGGACCGGGCTATACGCCGGCCAACAGCAACACCCGCATTTCCGCCGCCACCTTGCAGCGGCAATCGCAGGCGCCGCTGCCGCAGGCGGGCAGCAACCTGGGCCTGAACTCCGAACGCCTGCGCCAGGCCATGGTGCAGCGCTTGAGGACGCAGGGCATCACCGACGAGCGCGTCCTGAACGCCATGGCCGCGGTGCCGCGGCACCTGTTCGTGGACGAGGCCCTGGCCAGCCGCGCCTATGAAGATGCCGCGCTGCCCATCGGCCATTCGCAGACCATTTCACAGCCGTGGGTCGTGGCGCGTATGATCGCGGCTGCCTGCGAAGACCGCGCACCCACGCGGGTGCTCGAGGTCGGCGCGGGCTGCGGGTACCAGGCCGCGGTGCTTGCCCAGTTCGTGCGCGATGTCCACACCATCGAACGCATACGCGGACTGTACGAGCTTGCGCGCGAGCATTTGCGCGCCTTGCGGCTGACCACCCGGATCCGGCTGATCTATGGCGACGGCACCTTGGGGCTGCCCGGCGTGGCGCCGTTCGATGCTATTGTTGTGGCTGCCGCTGGTCTGGCCATCCCGCAAGCGCTGCTTACGCAGCTTGCGCCGGGCGGTCGCCTGATCGCTCCGGAAGGAGGCTCCAACCAGCGCCTGGTTCTTATCGAACGCACAGGCGCGGCCAGCTGGAAACGTACTGAACTAGAGGCCGTGCGCTTTGTGCCGCTACGGTCCGGAATACAATCTTGAGCGACAGGAGAAACGTATGCTCAACGGGCAGTTGCAACTGACCGATATGAATAGGGGCGCGTCTTTGACGCGCCTGCGCCGCCCGCTCTTCGCAGTGGGGGTCCTCAGCCTCGCCATCCTGGCCGGCTGCGCATCCAAAGGTACCCGTGCCCCGGTGGTCGACATGACCGGCGGGCAACCCGCGCCGACGGCCACGTCCGGCAGCTATGTGGTCAAGCCGGGCGACACGCTCTACAAGATCGCCCGAGCCAACAACGTCGACATCGAAAACATCAAGCGCTGGAACAACATCAGCGATCCCAACCAGATCTCGGTGGGGCAGGTGCTGCGCATGTCGGCAGGCGCAAGCGGCGGTGCGCAAACCGCGCCGGTCTCGGGCGCCAAGCCGCAGCCCCGTCCGCTGGACCAGCCCGAAACCCCCACGGCAAGCACGCCCGAGCCCGAGGCCACGCCCACGCCGGCGCCGACTCCCGTGGACACCAAGCCGGCCACGCGCGCCGCTGACGCGGGCGTCATCAACTGGGCCTGGCCGGCCAGCGGCCAGATCGTGCAGGGGTTCAACACCAGCAGCAAGGGCATCGACATTGCCGGCGCGCTGGGCGACCCGATCACCGCCGCGGCCGACGGCCTGGTCAAGTACAGCGGCAACGGCGTGCGCGGGCTGGGCAACCTCATCATCGTCGAGCACCAGAACGGCTTCATCACCGCCTATGCGCACAATCGCGCGCTGCTCGTGAAGACGGGCCAGACGGTCAAGCGCGGCGCCAAGATCGCCGAACTCGGCCAGAGCGACACCACGTCGCCGCGCCTGCATTTCGAGATCCGCCGACAGGGCACGCCCGTCGACCCGATGCAGTACCTGCCGCCCAAATGACGCCCACCCTGGTATTCGACCTCGAAACCATCCCCGATGCCGACGGGCTGCGCAAGCTCAATGGCTGGGGCGCCGACGTGCCCGACCAGGAAGTCGTCGAACGCGCGCTCACCGCGCGGCGTGAGGCCGTGGGCCACGACTTCCTGCCCCTGCACCTGCACAAGGTCGCGGTGGTGGGGTGCGTGTTCCGCGACGACCAGGGCTTTCGCGTCAAGACGCTGGGCCAGCCGGACGATCCCGAAGCGGCCTTGCTCGCGGGTTTCTTCAAGACCATCGAACGCTACACCCCGCGGCTCGTGAGCTGGAATGGCTCGGGCTTCGACCTGCCGGTGCTGCATTACCGCAGCCTGATCCAGGGCGTGCCCGCGCCGCGGTATTGGGACATGGGCGAGGAAGACCGCGACTTCAAGTTCAACAACTACATCTCGCGCTACCACACGCGCCACGTCGACCTCATGGACGTGCTGGCCAAGTACAACGGCCGCGCCAATGCGCCGCTCGATGAACTGGCCAAGCTCTGCGGCTTTCCGGGCAAGCTGGGCATGGACGGCAGCAAGGTCTGGGAGGCCTGGAGCAGCGGCCGCGCCGACGAGGTGCGGGCGTATTGCGAGACCGACGTGGTCAATACGTGGCTGGTGTATTGCCGCTTTCGCTTTCTGCGGGGCGAACTCGACCGCGCGGCCTACGAGGCCGAGGTCGCGCTGGTGCGCGATACCCTCGGCGCCAGCGACGCGCCGCACTGGAAGGAATACCTGGCGGCCTGGGACGCGGGTTAACCGCGGCGGCTGCCGCATCGGATGCGCTTGCGTCGCGACGCAAGCCGCAAGACGGACGGGGCCTGCAGGGCCCCGTTCTTGCGTCGGCAGGGTAAGCAATCGACTGAAACAAGACGGGCGCGCGCGAAACCTGGATGAAACCAGCGGGATCGCACAATGGCCTCGCTTTCTTCACTTTCAGGAGACACACATGTCCCGATTCGCTATCCGCTCCAATCTGGTTGCCCTTGCAATCGTCGCCGCGTCCAGCGGTTTCGCGGCCAGCACCGCGATGGCTGCGCCGCCGCCTCCCGCCGATGGCGGTCCGGCCGCCATGCACGAAGGTCACCGCGGCGGCGGTTTCCACAAGGGCATGCGCGACGGCCTCTACATCCCCGGCCTGGGCCCCGTGTCCAAGGCCCAGGTCGCCGAACTGAAGCTCGACGCCAAGCAGGAAGCCTTGTTCAAGACCGCCCAGGAAAGCCAGCGCAGCCTGCACGAAGCGATGCGCGCCGCCGGCGGCAAGCGCCACGATCTGCTGAAGGCCCAACTGGACAGCGGCAAGCTGGATCCCCGCGCGCTGATCGAACAATCCGAAAAGCGCCGCGACCAGTTCGGCGATCAGGCCAAGCAGGTGCGAGACCAATGGCTGGCCGTCTGGGACAGCCTGAACGAGACCCAGCGGGGCCAGGTCACCAAGATCGTCAAGGAACGCGAAGCCCGCATGGCCGAGCGTCACGCCAAGATGGAAGGTCGTCATGGCAAGGGCCGCGCCGGCATGCCGCCGCCTCCGCCCGCCGGCGACGTGCCCCCGCCGCCGCCCCAGGCCAACTAAGCCTGCCATCCCCGGCTTGACCCCACGGCCCGGCCCCTGCCACAGGGCGGGGGCAAGCCCCGCCGGCTGCTTCAAACCCCGGACGCCCCGCGCGTGCCGGGGTTTTGTTCGTGTAGGTGGACGCGTCGCTCCCCGTTATGACGCATGCGCCGCCAACGCGCCCCAAAGCGGGGCACCAAACTGGTGCGTCAGGCCCGCCGCCGCGCGCCGGCCATGCGTTTGTGTGCATGGCCAGACCTGGCATGGACATTGCTTCATGGAATTTGAGCCGGCAATACCCTTGCAGCAGGGCCGGTCAGCCGGATGCGCCATGCGCTGTCCGCTTTCTCGTAAATCCGATCAGGACTTCCGCACCATGAAGAAGACGTTGCTAGCCTTGCCCTTCGCGCTTGCCGTTTGCTTTGCAGGTCTGGCGCAGGCCGAACCCACCGATCTCGGAGGCGGCTTTTCACTCAGCGGTAACGCAACCATAGTCAGCGACTACCGGTTCCGGGGCTACTCCCAGACCGATTTTCGTCCCGCCGTGCAGTTGGGCTTCGACCTGAACCACAGTTCGGGCTTCTATCTGGGCAACTGGAACTCCAACGTCTCCAGCTTCGTCTTCACCGACGGCAACCTGGAAATGGACTTCTACGGCGGCTGGAAGGGCGACGTCGGCGGCGGCTTCACGCTGGATGCGGGCGTGCTGCATTACTACTATCCCGGCTCCAGTTCGCCCAAAGGCGGCAACTACAACAACACCGACCTGTACCTGGGCGCGTCCTACGGCAACTACAGCCTCAAGTACTCGTACACGCCCAGCGACTTCTTCAGCACGCCGGACAGCAAGGGCACGTGGTACCTGGACGGCACGGCCACCTTCGACCTGGGCGAAGGCTGGGGCCTGGTGGGTCATCTGGGCTACCAGAAGCTCAAGAACCAGACCAACATGGACGGGGATTCCATCGGCCACTATGTCGACTACAAGGTCGGCGTGACCAAGGACCTGAAGGGCTGGATCCTGGGGCTGGCGGCGGTCGGCGCCACCAAGGACAACTGGCTGCCCACCAAATACGGCCACCCGTCGGGCCGCATCGGCGCCGTCTTCTCGGTGGCGCGTTCATTCTGAAATCCGTGGCGGCGCCCTGAACAGCGCCGGCTTTTGGGGTTTGCGGGATTCCGCCCGGCCAGGGCGGCGTCCGGCAAGCCCCTTTTTTTACGTTCCGGCCCCATCGGATCCATTTCCGGGAATGCGCGAAGTCCTTTTACAATCACGGGTTGCGTGCAATTCTGGACTGCGTGAGATGTCTGACGTTTTGAGTATCGAATCCCTGGACCTGGAAGCCAGGGGGATCGCCCGCCGCGACGGGAAAGTCATTTTCGTGGAAGGAGCCTTGCCCGGCGAGCGGGTCACTGCGGTGACGCTGCGCCGTAAGCCTTCCTATGAAACCGCGCGCGTGGACGAGGTGCTGCGTCCCTCGTCGCAACGCGTCCGGCCGCGCTGCCCGCATTTCGGCGTCTGTGGGGGCTGTGCCATGCAGCACCTGGAGCCCACCACGCAGGTGGCCATCAAGCAGCGCGCGCTGGAAGACACGTTCTGGCATGTGGGCAAGCTGCGCCCGGCG
Source organism: Achromobacter sp. NFACC18-2 (assembly GCF_900108985.1). NCBI lineage: Bacteria > Pseudomonadati > Pseudomonadota > Betaproteobacteria > Burkholderiales > Alcaligenaceae > Achromobacter > Achromobacter sp. NFACC18-2. The sequence continues at coordinate 176,216 of NZ_FNYM01000001.1, forward strand.
CTGATCCTGGCGCCGCTGCAGGGCCCGACCTGGGGCTACCGCTACCGGGCGCGCCTGTCCGTTCGCGTGGTGCCCAAGAAGGGCGGGGTGCTGGTCGGGTTCCATGAACGCAAGAGCAGCTACGTGGCCGACATGCGCGAATGCCATGTGCTGCCGCGCCACGTCAGCGACCTGCTGATCCCGCTGCGCGAGATGATCTCGTCGATGTCCGCGCCGGACCGCATGCCGCAGATCGAAGTGGCGCTCGGCGAAGGCGTGACCGCGCTCGTGCTGCGCCATCTGCTGCCCCTGACCGACGGCGACATCGCCATCCTGCGCGCCTTCGCGGCCCGGCACGACGTGCAATGGTGGCTGCAGCCCAAGGGCCCGGACACGGTGCACGCCCTGGAGCGCGAGCACAACGACGCGCTGTCCTACACCATGCCGGAATTCGGCCTGCGGATGCCGTACCGGCCCACCGATTTCACGCAGGTGAACCACGCCATCAACCGCGCGATGGTGTCGCGCGCGCTCAAGCTGCTGGACGTCCAGCCCACCGACCGCGTGGCCGATCTGTTCTGCGGGCTGGGCAATTTCACCTTGCCCCTGGCGACCCAGGCCCGCGAAGCCGTGGGCGTCGAAGGCAGCAAGGCGCTGACCGACCGCGCCTTTGACGCGGCCTCGCGCCATGGCCTGGGCGACCGCACCCGCTTTGCCACCCTGAACCTCTTCGAGGTCGACGTGACCTGGCTGCGCAGCCTGGGCTACTTCGACCGCATGCTGATCGATCCGCCGCGCGAAGGCGCCCATGCGGTGTCGCAGGCCTTGTCGGAACTGTCGTACGAAGAGCGTCCCCGCCGCATCGTCTACGTGTCCTGTAATCCGGCCACCCTGGCGCGCGACGCGGCCATTCTCGTCCACGAAGGCGGCTACGTGCTCAAGGCCGCTGGCGTGATCAACATGTTCCCGCACACGGGGCATGTGGAATCGATCGCCGTGTTCGAATCGCTCGACGCGCAAGGCGTGATCGACGCGAAGGAACGGGCCCGCCAGCGCGCGGTGCAGGCAGCCGCCGACGCCTTGGCGGCGGAAGAGGCCCGCCTGGCTGCCGCCGCCGAAAAGGCGGCTGCCAAACAGGCCGCCACCGAAGCCTACGAGGCCCGGGTCGCCGCCGAGGCGCAGAGCGGACAGTAAACCTGGCCGCCCCGTCGGGATCGGTCCGCGGGGCAAAGCCGGAAAGGGCGGCGGGCGCCGCATTCCGGCCCACACACCGGTCCGCGCCGCGCTGGGCCTGGCGCCATTCTCAAGGGGCGCAGCCCAGGTTCTCCAGGATGGGGCAATCGGGCCGGTCGTCGCCATGGCAGTGCTGCGCCAGGTGCTTGAGCGTGGCGGCCATGTCGCGCAGCGCCTCGGCCTTGCGCTCCAATTCCCGGACATGTTCCAGCGCGATGCGCTTGACGTCCGCGCTGGCGCGGCTGCGATCCTTCCAGAGCGCCAGCAGCTCGTTCATCTGCTCCACGGAAAACCCCAGGTCGCGCGCGCGGCGCACAAAGCGCAGCGTATGCAGGTCCTGGTCGCTGTAGACGCGGTAACCCGAGTCCGTGCGCACGGCCGGCCCGATCAGTCCGATGCTTTCGTAATAGCGGATCATCTTGGCCGAAATGCCAGACTGCCTGGCGGCTTGTCCGATGTTCATGCCGGGCTCCCATGGGGTCGGAATGTCTTCAGGCGCAGCGCGTTGCCCAGCACGAAGACGCTGGACAGGGCCATGGCGCCTGCCGCAAAGATGGGCGAGAGCGACAGGCCGAACGCCGGATACAGCGCGCCCGCTGCCAGCGGAATCAGCGCCGCGTTGTAGGCGAACGCCCAGAACAGGTTCTGCCGGATGTTGGCCAGCGTGGCCCGGCTGAGCGCGATGGCGTTGGGCACCCCGTGCAGATCGTCGGACATCAGCACCACGGATGCCGCCTCGATCGCCACGTCCGTGCCGGTGCCGATGGCGATCCCCGTGTCGGCCGCTGCAAGCGCGGGCGCGTCATTGATGCCGTCGCCCACGAAAGCCACCTTGCGGCCGCCTTCGCGCAGCGTGGCGATGGCCTGCACCTTGCCGTCGGGCAACACCTCTGCGCGCACTTCGTCGATACCCAGCTGGCGCGCGACGGCCTGCGCGGTGTGCCGGTTGTCGCCCGTGATCATGGCCGTCTTCAGGCCTTGGGCATGGAGCGCGGCGATCGCGGACACGGCAGACGGCTTGACCGGGTCCGTCACGGCCATCATGGCGGCCGCGCGGCCGTCGACGGCCACATAGATCGGCGTCTTGCCATCGGCGCCCCAGTCGGCGGCACGCGCGCCGAACGCGCCGACGTCGACGCCGCGCTCGGCCATCAGGCGGGCGGCGCCGGCCAGCACCTGGCGGCCGTCAACCGTGGCTTGGACCCCGGCGCCGGTGATGGCGGCAAAGCCATCGGCCGCCAGCAATTCGATCTTGCGTTCGGCTGCCGCGGCCACGATGGCCTGCGCAATGGGATGCTCGGAGCGCGCTTGCACCGAGGCGACCCACTGCAGCACCTGCTGCGCGTCATGGCCGGGCGCGGGCTCCAGTTCAGTCATGGTCGGCTTGCCCAGCGTCAGCGTGCCGGTCTTGTCGAAGGCCACCACGTCCACGTCGCGCAGCGTCTGCAGCGCGTCGCCCTGGCGGAACAGCACGCCCATCTCGGCGGCCCGTCCGGTGCCCACCATGATGGACGTGGGCGTCGCCAGCCCCATGGCGCACGGGCAGGCAATGATCAGCACCGCCACCGCATGGACCAGCGCGTGAGACAGCGCGGGTTGGGGCCCCAGGAAGAACCACACCAGGAAGGTGAGCAGGGCGGCCGCCATCACGGCCGGCACGAACCAGGCGGTCACCTGGTCCACCATCGCCTGGATCGGCAGGCGGGCGCCCTGGGCCGCTTCCACCATACGGATGATCCGGGCCAGCATGGTGTCCGCCCCGGTGTGCGTGACGCGCAGCGTGAAGCTGCCCGAGGTGTTCAGCGTGCCGCCGGTGGCCTGCATCCCCGGCTGTTTTTCGACCGGGACGGGCTCGCCCGTCAGCATGGATTCGTCGACGTAGGAGCTGCCTTCGATGATGTCGCCGTCCAGGGGGATTTTCTCGCCGGGGCGCACCATGACGATGTCGCCGGTGCGCACGCGTTCGATCTCGACGTCCTGCGCCTGGCCATCGCGCACCACGCGCGCCGTGCGCGGTTGCAGGCCGATCAGCCGCTTGATGGCCGCGCCCGTCTTGCCCTTGGCACGCGCCTCCAGCATGCGGCCCAGCAGGATCAGCGTCACGATGACCGCGGCGGCCTCGAAATAGACATTGCGCGCGGCGTCCGGCAGCCAGCCCGGCGCGAACGTCGCCACCACCGAATACCCCCACGCCGCGCCGGCGCCCAGCGCCACCAGCGAATTCATTTCCGGCGCGCGGCGCCACAGCGCCTCAAAGCCCTTGGTGAAGAACTGCCGGCCCGGCCATGCCAGCACGACGGTGGTCAGCGCGAATTGCAGCAGCCAGCTGTTCTGCCTGCCGATGGTGTCCAGCACCCAGTGGTGCATGGCCGGGATCAGGTGCGATCCCATTTCCAGCGCGAAGACCGGTAGCGTCAGCAGCAGCGCGGCGATGAAGGCGCGCTGCAGCCGCTGCGCCTCGGCGTCGCGCGCCTGCGACTGCCGCTCGGCATGGTCGTCCTGGGCCGCGATGGGATGCGCCTCGTAGCCCATCTTGCCGACGGCGGCGACCAGCGCCTGCGGCTGGGCGGCGGACGGGTCGAAGGACACCAGGGCGCGTTCGGTCGCGAGGTTGACTTGCGCCCGCGCGACGCCCGGGACATTGGTCAAGGCCTTTTCCACGCGCTTGACGCAGGATGCGCAGGTCATCCCTTCGATGGCGAGTTCCAGTTCGGAAAAAGAGGAGGGAGGGGCAACGCTCATGGCAGTCTCTGTCTGAATGGGAACACCCAGTTTCATCCTTCCCATCGTGGGAAGGTCAAGCATCATTCTAGACTTGACCTTCCCACGATAGGAAGGTCTAAGCTGCCGGTGCGGTGGCTGAGCCAGTCCACCCTCAATCCTCTGGAGAAAAACATGAGCATCGCGTTCCAAGTCCCCGACATGACCTGCGGCCACTGCGTCAAGACCATCACCGGGGCCGTCAACCAGGCCGTTCCGGGCGCCGTCGTGGCCGTCGACCTGCCCACGCACCGGGTGACGGTGACGGGCACGGACCAGGCTGACAAGGTCGAAGCCGCCATCCGGGAGGCGGGCTACGAGCCGGCGCGGGTCTGACGCAGCATCCCCCTGGGGCGAGGCTGTGATAGTTTCGATCTTTAAGGCTGTGAATCTACGATTGCCTGAAACTATCGATCAATTGAATTAATTAAATTGGTTTAATTGATAGCTGGGATTTATGATTCTGTTCATGGCGGGTCGTCAATCCGCCACCCCAAGCCACCAAGGAGAAATTCGAATGCTGCAAAACCGCGAAGGCCAACGTGTTCCCAACGTAACGTTCCCCGTCCGCGAGGACAACACGTGGAAGAAGGTCACGACCGACGACCTGTTCAAGAACAAGACGGTCGTGGTCTTCTCGCTTCCCGGCGCCTTCACGCCGACCTGCTCGTCGACCCACCTGCCGCGCTACAACGAACTGGCCCCGGCGTTCTTTGCCGCCGGCGTGGACAGCATCGTGTGCGTCTCGGTCAACGACACCTTCGTCATGAACGAATGGGCCAAGGACCAGGAATCGGCCAACATCACCCTGCTGCCGGACGGCAACGGCGCCTTCACCGAAGGCATGGGCATGCTGGTCGACAAGAGCGACCTGGGCTTTGGCAAGCGTAGCTGGCGCTATTCGATGCTGGTCAAGGACGGCGTGGTCCAGAAGATGTTCATCGAACCCGAAAAGGAAGGCGACCCGTTCGAAGTGTCGGACGCCGACACCATGCTGGCCCATGTCGCGCCGTCGGCCAAGAAGCCCGACCAGGTCGTGGTGTTCTCCAAGCCGGGCTGCCCGTTCTGCGTCGAGGCCAAGGCGCTGCTGGACAGCAAGGGCTACGCCCCGATCGAGATCCCGCTGGAAAACAAGGTCCGCGGCCGCGTGATCGGCGCAGTGTCCGGCAAGGGCACGGCTCCCCAGGTGTTCATCAACGGCGCCCTCATCGGCGGCCTGGAAGACCTGAAGGCGCACTTCGCCTGATCGGCGGACGCATGACCGGGCAGGGGACGCGATCCCCGTCCGGCCAGCCCGGTGCCGCGCGACGTTGGTCGTCGCGCGGCACCGGCGCCGCCAGCCATCCTGAACATCACGCTACACCGGGGGATCTCCAACCATGAAAACTCTGCATACCGATATCGCTGTCATCGGCGCCGGCACCGCTGGCCTGGCCGCCTACCGCGCGGCCAAAGCGGCGGGCAAGCGCGCGCTGCTCATCGAAGGCGGGCCCTATGGCACTACCTGCGCCCGCGTGGGCTGCATGCCCTCGAAGCTGCTGATTGCGGCCGCCGAGGCGGCGCATGCCGCCGCGCACACGGAGGCATTCGGCGTGCACATCGGCGGCGAAGTCACGGTTGACGGCGCCCTGGTGATGGACCGCGTCAAGCGCGAACGCGACCGCTTCGTGGGGTTCGTGGTCGACGGCGTGGAAAGCATTCCCGCGCAGGACAAGCTGCGCGGCTACGCGAAGTTCGTGTCGGACACCGTGCTGCGCGTGGACGACCACACCGAAATCCATGCGTCGCGCGTGGTGATCGCCACGGGCTCGCGCCCGTCCGTTCCGCCGCCGTTGCGCGAGCTGGGCGACCGCCTCGTCGTCAATGATGACGTGTTCGAGTGGGACGATCTGCCGAACCGCGTCGCGGTCTTCGGGCCGGGCGTGATCGGGCTGGAATTGGGCCAGGCCCTGGCGCGCCTGGGCGTGGAAGTGCGCGTCTTCGGCATGAGCGGCAGCCTGGGCGGCATCAGCGACCCGCAGGTGCGCCAGACCGCGCGCAAGATCTTCCAGCGCGAGTTCTACCTGGATACGGACGCCCGCGTGCTGGAAACGACCCGCGTCGGCGACGAAGTGCAGGTGCGCTATGTGGCGCTGGACAACACCGAGCGCACGGAACGCTTTGACTACGCGCTGGTCGCCACGGGCCGCCGTCCGAACGTGGATGGCCTGGGTCTGGAAAACACGTCGCTCACGCTGAACGCCCAGGGCGTGCCGGTGTTCGACCGCCTGACCATGCAGGCCGGCGACGCGCCCATTTTCATTGCGGGCGACGCCAACGCCGACGCGCCGCTGCTGCACGAGGCGGCCGACGAAGGCCGGATCGCGGGCGAAAACGCGGCGCGTTTCCCCGAAGTGCGCCAGGGCTTGCGCCGCGCGCCGCTGGGCGTGGTGTTCTCGGATCCGCAGATCGCGCTGGTTGGGGCGGGGCACGCGAAACTCGTGCCCGGCACCTTCGTCACGGGCGCCGTTGACTTCAGCGACCAGGGACGCTCCCGCGTCATGCTGAAGAACCGCGGCATGCTGCATGTGTATGCGGATATCGAGACCGGCCGCTTCCTTGGCGCCGAAATGATCGGTCCGAGCGCCGAACACATCGGCCATCTGCTGGCGTGGGCCGTCCAGCAGGACCTCACGGTGGCGCGCATGCTGGAAATGCCGTTCTACCATCCCGTGATCGAGGAAGGCCTGCGCACCGCGCTGCGCGACGCGGCATCGAAGCTGGCGCAGGCGCAGGACGCGCTGCGCCAGGCCGACGTCGAAACGGTCTGAAGGCGGCGCAATGCGGCAGGGGCCGCGCCTACCAGGCGCGGCCCCTGCCGTTTGCATGCTTGCCGCGCCCCGGGGCGCGGCGCCGCGTCAGTCGTCCGAGTGCTTTTTGGCGACCGGGAACGGATTCTCGCGGTATTGCAGCGTGAAGCCCGCCCGCTCGTCCTGCCCCAGTTCGCGCGCCAGATAGGGCATGGCCTGCTTGAGCGCGTCGTGCAGCGTCCAGGGCGGATTGATGAGGAACATGCCGCTGCCGTGCAGGCCGTAACCGTCGATGGTGGCCTTTTTGACCGTCAGCGTCGCGTGCAGCCAGCTCTTGACCTTCAGGTTCTCGAAATGGCGCGCCATTTCGCTGGCCTCGCGGCGTTGCACCAGCGGATACCAGATGGCGAAGGTGCCCGTGGCAAAGCGCTTGATGCACTCTTTCACGGTGAGCAGGGTGCGGCGATAGTCGTGCTTGTCCTCGTACGAGGGGTCGATCAGCACCAGGCCGCGGCGCGTGGGCGGCGGCAGCAGCGCCTTGACGCCCTCGAAGCCGTCGTCGCCGTAGATCGTGGTCTGGCGCTGCGCGGCGCGGCCCTGGTGTTCCAGGTTGCCGACCAGCGTGTCGATCTCGGTGGGGTGCATCTCGAACAGCCGCAGGCGGTCGGACGGGCGCAGCGCGTCCAGCGCCAGCCAGGGCGATCCGGGATAGCGCCGCAGCCGGCCGTTGGTGTTGTAGCTGCGGATGCGGGCCACGTAGTCGGCCAGGATGGGCGGCAGGTCCTGAGCTTCCCACAGCCGGCCGATGCCGTCGGCGAATTCCGAGGTCTTGGCCGCCCAGTCGCTGTCCAGGCTGTACAGGCCGGCGCCCGCATGCGTGTCGATGACCCAGTAGGGGGCGTCTTTCTTGTTGAAGTAGTCCAGGGTGTGGACCAGGATGGCGTGCTTGAGCACGTCGGCGTGGTTGCCGGCGTGGAAGGCGTGGCGGTAGCTGAACACGGGCGGTCTGCCTCAGGCGGCCGGCCGGATGGCGGCCAGCTCGTCGGTGAAAATGCCGTCGATGCCCCAGTCGAGCAGCAGGCGCGCGCGTTCGGGGTCATTGACGGTCCAGGCCGCGATCCGGTAGCCGGCGGCATGCACGGCGTCGATCAGTTCGCGGGTGGCGTCCTTCTGGTTGATGTTCAGGGCCACGCAGTCATATTTGGCAAGGCGTTCGCGCCAGTCGGCCGGCACCTTTTCCACCAGCAGGGCGCGCGGCAGCTCGGGCGCGGCGTCGCGGGCCGCCGCCAGGGCGTCCTCGGCAAACGAAGACAGCAGGGGCGCGGTGTCCGCGCCTTGCCACAGCTCGCGGGCGGCCAGGGCGACGGCGCGTCCGGTCTCGGCCTCGCGGCCAGGGCAGGGCTTGATCTCGACGTTGCTGGCGATGCCGTTGGCCACCGTATACCGCGCGACGGCGGCCAGGGTGGGCAGCGGCTCGCCGGCGTAGGCGGCCGAATGCCAACTGCCGAAGTCAAGCTGGGCAAGTTCGGCGTAGGTCTTGGCCGCGGCGGGCCCCTTGCCGTTGGAGGTGCGGTCGACGTCGTCGTCGTGCATCAGGACCAGCACGTTGTCGCGGCTCAGCTTCACGTCGTACTCGAACATCGTGAAGCCATGTTCTGCGCCGACGCGCATGGCGGCCAGCGTGTTCTCCGGCGCCAGACGGCCGCCGCCGCGGTGCGCGATGTAACGGGAATAGGGCCAGGAGGGAAGATTTGCGGTCATTTGGGTGCTGCGGTTGGATTCTTCTGGAACAGCTTGCAAGGATACCTTGTCTTCGCGGGTGTCACCTGCGCCCCGCGCCCGGCGGGGCCCTGGAACCCGGGCGAAACGGGGCGCGCCGGGGCGCGCATCTCAACAAAGCGGCCGTTTGGGGCCGTTTGCCTCCGTAATGAATGAGAAATGCTAAAATCCGCCCGCTGATTCCGGTATAGCCGGTATGGGAATAGGGCGAATCGATTTCGCCTTTTTTTATGCGTTTTTGTGCGGCCCCCGGGCGTCTACCCTCGGAGCGCGGCAACAGGGATTCCATGTTCGAATTTATTCGCAGCCATCGGCGCTGGATGCAGTTCATCCTGCTGATTCTGATTGTGCCGTCCTTCTTCCTGGTCGGGATTCAAGGCTATGACAGCTTCATGCGCCAGGAGCCCGAGTTGGCCACCGTCGCGGGCCAGCCGATTTCCCGCGCCGAGTTCGACCAGGCGCACCGCAACCAGCTCGAGCAGTTCCGCCAGCGCCTGGGCGCGCAGTTCGACCCGGCAGTGATCGACACGCCGGCGCTGCGCGAAAGCCTGCTGAACCAGCTGATCAACCAGCGCCTGTTGGCCAATGTGGCCGCCGACAACCGTTTCTCGGTGTCGGACGAGACGCTGCGCAACACCATCGCCGCCATCCCCGAAGTCCAGGACAACGGCCGCTTCTCGCCCGAGCGCTACCGCCAGGTGCTGGCTGCCCAGGGCATGTCGCCGACCTCGTTCGAAGCCGGCCTGCGCCGTGATCTGGCGATTGCGCGCGTGCTCGAACCCGTGGGCCAGTCGGCCCGCGCGCCCGCCGAAGTCGTGTCCGCCCTGGAGGCGGCGCTGACGCAGACCCGCACGGTCCAGTTGCGCAGCTTCTCGGCGGCGGACTACCGCTCGCAGGTCAGCGTGACGCCGGCCGACATCCAGGCCTGGTACGACGCCAACAAGCAGCAATTGCAGGTGCCCGAGCAGGTGCAGGTCCAGTACATCGTGCTGGACGAAGCCGCCGCCACGCAGGGCGTGCAGGTCAAGGACGAGGACCTGGCTGCCTACTACGAACAGAACAAGAGCCGCTTTGGCCAGCCGGAACGCCGCCGCGCCAGCCACATCTTCATCGAACTGCCGTCGGGCGCTTCGGAAGAGGCCCGCAAGGCTGCGCGCGCCAAGGCGGAAGACATCGCCAAGCAGGCCGCCGCCGATCCCGCCAAGTTCGCTGAACTGGCGGCCAAGAATTCGCAGGACTCGGGCTCGGCCGCCAAGGGCGGCGACCTGGGCTGGATCGCCCCGGGCGCGCAGGCTGGCGCGCTGGACAAGGCCATCTTCGGCCTGGGCCTGAATCAGGTGTCCGGCGTGGTTGAAAGCCCGTTCGGCCTGCACATCCTCAAGGTCACCGAGATCAGTCCCGCCGCCATCAAGCCGCTGGCCGAGGTCAAGGACCAGATCACCGCCGAAGTCCGCAAGCAGATCGCCGCGGAGCGCTTCTCCGAAATGGCCAGCCAGTTGAACAAGCAGGTCTACGACCAGCGCGACAGCCTGCAGCCGGCCGCCGATGCCGTCGGCCTGAAACTGCGCACCGCTTCCGGCGTCACGCGTGAAGGCCTGCTGCCCGCCGACAAGGCAGGCCCCGGTTCGGCTGCCGACAGCCCGGACGCCGCGCTGCTCGACAACCCGCGCGTGCGCCAGGTGCTGTTCTCGCCTGACGTCCTGCGTGAAAAGCAGAACTCCGGCGTGATCGAACTGGCGCCCGACACGATGCTGGCCGTGCGTGTGGCCGCGGTCGAGCCCGCGCACGTGCCGCCGCTGGACACGGTCAGCGAAGTCATCCGTGGCAAGCTGCTCGATGAGCGCTCGGCCGAAGCTGCCCGCAAGGCCGGCGAAGCGGCCCTGGCGGCCGACAAGGCCAACCCGGCTGCCGCGCCCGAAGGCTTTGGCCCGGCCATCACGGTGTCGCGCCAGGATCCGAAGGACCTGTCGCGCCCGGTGCTGGATGCCGTGATGCGCCTGCCGTCGTCCACGCTGCCGGCCTACGCGGGCGTGCAGTCCGGCGTCGATTACACGCTGGTGCGACTGGAAAAGGTGGAGGCCGGCAACGCCGACGCCGCCGGCAAGGAGCGCCTGGCGCAGCAATTGTCGGGCGCCTGGGGCCAGGCCGAGACCGAGGCCATGATCCGCATGCTGCGCGAGCAGTACAAGGTCAATGTGCTGCCGTCCGCCGCCGAGGTCATCCGCGGCGATCAGGCCCAGGCCGCGGGCTGACCGCCCCGGCGCAGGTTCAGTTCAACAGGGGCCGCAGCGCCGGCCACACGTTGTCCAGCAGTTGAGGCTGGGCATCCTCGTTCGGATGGATGCCGTCAGCCTGGAACATCGCCCGGTTCGTTGCAATACCTTCCATCAGGAAGGGCACGAGCCGGGCTTTTTCGTCTTTGGCGACCTTGGAAAACACGGCCGCGAAGCGCTGCGCGTAATCCCGGCCGTAATTGGGCGGGATCTGCATGCCGACGATCAGCACGTCGGCATCGGCCTTGCGGGCGGCCTGGGCCATGGTGCGCAGATTCTGCTCGGTCATGTTCAGGGGCAGGCCGCGCAGTGCGTCATTGGCGCCCAGCTCCAGCACCACCACGGCCGGCGCATGCTGGCGCAGCAGGGCAGGCAGGCGCGCGACGCCGCCGCTGGTCGTGTCGCCGCTGATGCTGGCGTTGACGACCTGGAACTTCGGGTATTGTTCGGAGATCCTCGCCGACAGCAAGGGCACCCAGCCGGTGCCGCGCTTGATGCCGTATTCGGCGGACAGGCTGTCGCCCACCACCAGCACGGTGCGCGGGGCGGAACCCTGGGCTGCCGCGGCGGTCTGAGCGAGGGCGGGCGCCGCCGAGGCGGTCGCGAAGGCAGTCACAAGAAGCAGACGGGAAAATAGGCGCATGGATAGCAATAACTCGATCGTGGTGAAAGGGCTGGGCAAGCGGGTGGCCGATGCCGGCGGGACGCTCTCTATCCTGGAAGGCATTGATTTTACGGTTGCCGCGGGCAGCGCCGTGGCCATCACGGGCAGCTCCGGCTCGGGCAAGTCCACCTTGCTGGGACTCCTGGCCGGCCTGGATGTTCCCAGCATGGGCAGCGTACACCTGGCGGGGCAGGACCTGTTCGCGCTCGACGAGGACGGCCGTGCGCGCCTGCGAGCCAATCATGTCGGTTTCGTGTTCCAGTCGTTCCAGCTCCTGCCTAACCTGACGGCGCTGGAAAACGTGATGCTGCCGCTGGAACTGGCCGGCCAGGCGGCGCGCGAGGCCGCGCAGGCCATGCTTGAGCGGGTCGGGCTGGGTGCGCGCCTGCACCACTATCCGCGCACCCTGTCGGGCGGCGAGCAGCAGCGCGTGTCGCTGGCCCGGGCCTTCGTGGTGCAGCCCGATCTGCTGTTTGCGGACGAGCCCACCGGCAGCCTGGACGCCGCCACGGGCGTGACGGTCATCGACCTGATGTTCGACCTGCACCGCGAACACGGCACCACGCTGGTGCTGGTGACCCACGATGCCCAACTGGCCGCGCGCTGCGGACGGCAACTCGTGCTGGCCGCGGGCCGCATGGTCCAGGGCGCCTGACGCCATTCTCGCGCCGCGCTCGCGGCGCTTTTTGTCTTGCGAAGGCCTTGTCGCGCGTCAGTGCGGCAGGCCCGCGTCCTCAAAAAATCATATCTGCAATCTGCGTTTGCAGTTCGACCTGCAATGTTGCGCCTGTGCAGCGTCAATCGAAAAATTATTAAAAAATCGAATTGCTGCGTAAAAACAACCGGAGTAGGCTCTTTTCAACGACGAAGTTGGCATTGAATACCCGCGCAGATGCGGCAGGTCGGATGGATTGCTTGGTGCGGCCTTAGCTTTTGCGCAAAAGCGCCGTAATAGGAATGAAGAATGCAGTGCCGTTCTTGTTCTTACCCACGCCAAGGAGTTGCCATGTCTATACGTTCGTCAATCCATGCATCCTTGTTTGTTGCTTTGCTGGCCCCGGCGGTCGCCAGCGCGGACGGCGGAGTCATCCGCTTCGTCGGTGCAGTCGTAGAACCCAGTAGTTGCATGCCCCGCGTGACGCACGCCAATCCTGCCGCGCGTCCCACGGTCGCCTGCGCCCCGGTCCGCGGCCAAGGCACGTTCGATCCGGCGCTGCGCGTCAAGACGAGTGTGGTGCAGGTGCCTGCGGAAGGCCCTCAGGCAGCGCGCGCCGCGTCCAAACGGTACGTGGTCACGTTGGAATACATCTGACCGAGGCGGCGCCCCGGCTGGCCGGGGCAGCCAGGCACGCGAGGCCCGCGGGCCCCGCGGGTGGTCAGATCAGTCCGCGCATTTCCACGACGGGATCGACGTCGGCCTCATAATCCACGCCGTCGATTTCAAAGCCGAAGAGGCCCAGGAATTCGCGCTTGTAGCCCGCAAAATCGGTCAGCGTATAAAGGCTGCCGGTGTCGACCTGGTTCCATAGGGCCTGTACTTGCGCCTGTACGTGCGGGGCCAGTTCCTTGCGGTCGGCGCGCAGGCGTCCTTCCTCATCCATGATGGGCGAGGGGCCGCAGAGGCTGTCGCGGTAGAGGCCATACACCTGCTCGATGCAGCCTTCATGGGTGCCGTCTTCCTTCATGACCTTGAAGAGCAGCGACAGGTACAGCGGCATCATCGGAATGGCCGAGCTGGCCTGCGTCACGACGGCCTTGAGCACCGACACGCGCGCGTCGCCGCCATGGGCCGCCAGCTTTGCGCGGATGTCCAGCACCTTCTGGTCCAGGTCTTTCTTGGCGGCGCCGATCGAGCCGTTCCAGTAGATGTCGTGCGTGATCTTTTCGCCCAGATACGTAAAGGCGGTGGTGGTGGCGCCTTCAGCCAGCACGCCGGCCGCCTGCAGCGCATCGATCCACATCTGCCAGTCCTCGCCGCCCATCACGGCGACGGTGGCGTCGATCTCGGCTTGCGAGGCCGGTTCCAGCACGCCGTCCTTGATGAGTTCCTTGTCGGTGTCCAGGCCGCGCAGGGTCACGGACTTGCCGATGGGCTTGAGGGTGGAGTTGTGGACCTGCCCGGTCTCCGGATGCGTGCGACGCGGGGCGGCCAGGCTGTAGATGACCTGGTCGACCTGGCCCATGCCCGCCTTGATGGCGGCGATGGTCTTTTGCTTGATCTCGTCGGAGAACGCATCGCCATTGATGCTTTGCGCGGTCAGGCCTTCGGCCTCGGCGAACTTGTGGAAGGCGGCGCTGTTGTACCAGCCCGGCGTGCCCGCCTTGCTGGCTTCGCCCGGGCGTTCGTAGAAGACGCCCAGCGTCTGCGCGCCACAGCCGAATGCCGCGGTGATGCGCGCGGCCAGCCCATAACCGGTCGATGCGCCCAGCACCAGCACGCGCTTGGGCCCCCCGGGCACCGCTCCCTGCGCCTTCACGTAGTCGATCTGGTTCTTGACGTTGGCCTCGCAGCCGACGGGATGGGTGGTGACGCAGATGAAACCGCGCACGCGGGGCTTGATGATCATGAGGGCCTCTTGTTGGGGATACGCCAGGGGCCGATGCCGCATAGGGCAAAAGGCGAAGCGCATTGTACGGGAGGCGGTCGGCCCGCGGCGGCGGGCCGGCCGCCGTTCAGCGAGCGGCCGTCTTGCCGGAGGCGGAACCGGCCGGGACGGCGCCCTGGGCGCGGCTGCGTCGCCATTCGACCAGGCCGATGCCCATGCCGCTGGCGCAGATGATCGCGATGCCCAGCCAGGTCAGCGGGTCGGGGAAGTGGCCCCACACCAGCCAGCCGACCGACGCCGCGCTGATGATCTGCAGGTAGATGAACGGGGCCAGCGTGGAGGCCGGCGCGCGGCGGTAGGCGGCGATCTGGAACAGGTGGCCCAGGCCGCCGGTGAGGCCGGTCGAGATCAGCACGATCCAGTCCAGCGTGGACAGGCCCTGCAGCACGGGCAGGGCGGGCGGCAGGATGAAGGGCAGGGTGACCGTCAGGCACACAGTGCCCACCGCGCCGCTCCAGATCAGGGACGTGAACGGGTCGTCGCCCGCCACGCGGCGCGTGGCGATGAATTGCGCGGTAAAGCAACAGGCCGTCACCAGCCCGAAGATCGTTCCGATGGGATGCAGCCCGCCGCCGGGACGGATGACGATGAGCACGCCGACGAAGGCAATGCCCGCGGCGACGAAGCGCGACAGGCGCGCGGGTTCGTTCAGGATCCAGGGCGCCAGCGACAGCACCAGCAGCGGCGCCAGGAAGTTGATGGACGTGGCCTCGGCCTGCGGGATGTAGCTCAGCGTCGTAAAGAACATGAGCGTGGCCAGGAACATCGAGCCGCCGCGCACGAGCTGCTCGCGCGGCTTCTTGCTGCGCAGCACGGCCGTGCCGCGGGCCGGCAGGACCAGTGCCAGCACCAGCACCAGGTGAATGGCATAACGGAACCAGGACAGCACCAGGAGCGGCACGCCCGCATCCATGACCCACTTGCCGCTGGCGTCCAGGCAGGACAGGGTCCACATCGACAGCACCAGCAGCAGCACACCGATCATCGGGCCGCGCGCGGCGGACGCGCCGGGGCGCGGGCGACCGTTATCGGCCGGGGACATGGACAGGGCTCCTGTTCTGGATGTAGGGACCGTCGCGCCATCGGACTGATGCAGGCGACGCGGCGCTGGGCGGCTGACATGATACGCTCATCCCGGCAGGGGAACAGGCCAATGATAGAACTACGAAACGTCGAAACTTTTTTCTGGGTCGCCACGCTGGGCAGCTTTCGCGCCGCGTCGGACAAGCTCAACACCACGCAGCCCGCGGTCTCGCAGCGCATCGCCTCGCTCGAGGCGGACCTGGGCGTCAAGCTGTTCGACCGCGATGCGCGCGGCGTCAAGCTGACGGCCAAGGGGCATGAACTGCTGTCGCACGCGGAGCGCATGCTGCAGGTGCGGCGCGACATGTTCGAGGCCGCGCGCGAGCAGAACGTCATGTCCGGCACGGTGCGCATCGGCGTGGCCGAGACCATCGTGCAGACCTGGCTGCCAGCCCTCATCGAACTGATCCATGCGACGTATCCGGCGCTGGTGCTCGAGATCGAGGTGGACACCACGCATGTGCTGCGCTCGCACCTGATGTCGCGCCAGATCGACCTGGCGTTCCTGATGGGGCCGGTGCTGGAGGCCCGGGTCGAGAACCTGCCGCTGTGCACGTATCCGCTGGCGTGGGTGGCGAGCCCGTTGCTGGACCTGGGGCCGGAGCCCCTGACGCTGGCGACGATCGGCAAGCTGCCGATCATCACGTATCCGTCCAACAGTTCGCCGTACCGCGTGGTGCGCGACATGCTCACGCGGGCGGGGATCGCGTCGCCGCGCATGTATGGCAGCGCGTCGATGTCCATGGTGGTGCGGATGACGCAGGATGCAATTGGCACCAGCGTGATCGCGCCCGTGTTCCTGGGCAAGGAACTGGCGCGCGGCGAACTGCGGATCCTGCAGGTGCAGGCCGATCCGCTGCCCGAGCTGAGCTTTACCGCCACCTGGGTGCAGGGGCCGGACAGCCACGCCGTGCGCATCATCGCGCAGATGGCGCAGAAGGTCGCGGCGCAGGCCTGAACGGCCAAATGGCCGTAGGTGTTTTCCCCAGATGGGGCGCCGCGCCACCCGTGGCCGGCGCGCATGCCGCGCCGGTTTGCGCAGTGCGGCATCTGCCGCAAAGCCGCGCCGATACGTCGTTTGCGAAAAACGGCGGCAAATTGCGCGGCGAGACCCAAAAAAAATTTATACCCCCACATCGCAACATACGATTGGACGGTCGCCGCCCCTGGCGATGCAATGGCGCTACAGAAATAAGTAGCGCCTGGATACACAGTGCGGGGGAAAACCATGAATAGGCATCAGTTGCACGTCGGACCTGACGCATTTCCTGTCCCTGCCTTGCATCCCTGACACCCGATTCTTAACGGCGCGCGACCAGGATAACGGGATCCCGCGCGCGACAGACGATCCCGCCAGCCAGGAGTTTTGTCCATGAAGAAGTCTCTTGCTTTCGCCGCCGTCGCCGCCAGCCTGTTGGCCGGCGCCGTCCAGGCCCAGGACCTGCCCAAGACCAATCTGAAGGTCGTGGGCGGCCTGTCCAACCTGACCGCTTACAACGACTACGAGAAGCCGTTCTGGACCAAGACCATTCCCGAGCTGTCCAAGGGACAGGTCACGGCGGAGATCAAGGGCTTCAACGAAATGGGCCTGAAGGGGCCTGAGCTGCTGCGCCTGATGTCGCAGGGCGTGATCGAATTCGGCACCGCCACGCTGTCGTACTTCGCCAGCGACAATCCCATCAACGAAGCCATCGACCTGGCCGGCCTGGCGCCGGACGTCAAGACCGCGCGCGCCGTGACCGACGCATTCGAGCCCGTCTACGCCAAGCTCTACGGCGAAGGCAACAACGTCAAGCTGCTGGGCATTTCCACCTATCCGGCGCAGGTGCTGTTCTGCAATGCCGAGATCAAGGGCCTGGCCGACATCAAGGGCAAGAAGGTGCGCACCAGCAGCCGCACCACGGCCGAATTCGTGGAAGCGCTGGGCGGTTCGAGCGTGACGATGGCCTTCGGCGAAGTGGTCCCCGCGCTGCAGAACAAGGTTGTGGACTGCGCCATCACGGGTTCGCTGTCCGGCTATTCGGCCAAGTGGTATGAAGTGTCGACCCACCTGGTCGCGCTGCCGATCAACTGGAACCAGCAGATCCATGCCGTCAACCAGAAGGCCTGGGACAAGCTGGATCCGAAGGTGCGCACGTTCCTGCAGACCAACATCACCATGCTGGTCGACAACATCTGGGACGCCGCCGCCCGCCAGACGCAGGAAGGCTATGACTGCAACACCGGCGCCGCCGCTTGCCCGTTCCCGGTCAAGGGCAAGATGGTTCTGGTGCAACCCTCCGATGCCGACCGCGCCCTGCTGAAGAAGGTGGCGCAAGAGGCCGTGCTGCCCAAGTGGGCCGCCCGTTGCTCGGCGCAGTGCGTGAAGGACTGGAACGCCACCGTCGGCAAGACGCTGAACCTGACTGCCAGCAAGTAAATGCCAGGACGCGCCAGCCCGCGGGCTGGCGCGACCGCCGGCCAACGCGCCGGCCTGCTGTACCCGCCCGCGAAGCGGGCTTGCAATACCGGCTTGCGATACCGGCCTGCGCCATCCGCCTGTGATGCCAGGCCGAGCCACCCGAGGTTCCATTCATGACTCAAACCGAACACTTCCGCCTGCTCGGCGGCCTGTTGCGGCGCGCCGAGACCTTTTCCCGCGCGGCCGTATGGGCCGGCGGCGCCCTGACGGTTGCCAGCGTGCTGCTGATCTCCTTTGACGTGCTGGCCCGTAAATTCCTGGGCTTCACGACCGGCGGCGCGGACGAACTGTCCAGCTACGCCTTCGCGATCAGCACGTCCTGGGCGCTGGCCTTTGCGACGCTGCAACGCGCCAACGTGCGCGTCGACGTGCTGTACCAACACCTGCCCGTCCGACTGTCGGCCGTGCTGGACTGGCTTTCCATCGTGGCGCTGGCCGTCTTCATGGTGTTCCTGACCTACTACGCCTACGACGTGGTGGTGACGTCCTGGACCCAGAAGTCCACCGCCAACACGCCGCTGGCCACGCCGCTGTGGATTCCGCAGGGCCTGTGGATGCTGGGTCTGGGCTGGATGTGCATCACCGTCGCGCTGATGCTGGCGCGCGCCTCCGCCGCCCTGGTCACGGGCGACATCGAACTGGTCAAGCAGATCTGCGGCGTGCGCTCCGCGCAGGAAGAGGCCGAAGAAGAAGCCGCCGCCGGCGAGCGCATGGTCAAGGGAGAATCCGCATGATTGCCACCGCGTTGACACTATTGCTGGTGCTCATCGGCCTGTCCATCCCCGTGGGCGCCGCGCTGGGCGTGCTGGGCCTGATCCTGGACCCGATGTTCTCGATGCTGCCGCTGACGCGCGCCATCGGCGAGATTTCCTGGAGCTCGAACAACGAGTTCCTCCTGGTGGCGATTCCGCTGTTCATCATGCTGGGCGAGGTCTTGCTGCGCGCCGGCTTTGCCGAGCGCATGTACGGCGCCATGAGCCTGTGGCTGTCGTGGCTGCCGGGCGGGCTGATGCATGCCAATATCGGCGCGTCGACCCTGTTTTCGGCGACCTCCGGCTCCAGCGTGGCCACCGCGGCCACCGTGGGCACCGTCGCCATTCCGCAGATCCGCAAGTACGGCTACAACGAACCGCTGTTCCTGGGCAGTCTTGCCGCAGGCGGCACGCTGGGCATTCTTATCCCGCCGTCGATCAACCTGGTCATCTATGGCGTGCTGACGAACTCGTCGGTGCCCAAGCTGTACCTGGCCGGCATCATTCCCGGCTTCGCGATGGCGATGCTGTTCATGCTGATGGTGGTCATCGCCTGCCTGGCCAAGCCGTCGTGGGGCGGCAAGAAGATCCGCGCGACCTGGGGCCAGCGCATGGCCAGCCTGGTGCACCTGGCGCCGCCCCTGGGCATCTTCTTTTTGGTGGTGGGCTCCATCTATGCGGGCCTGGCGACGCCGACCGAAGCGGCAGCGCTGGGCGTGCTGGGCGCCTTCATCCTGGCGGCGTGGTTCCGCCGCCTGAGCTGGACGATGCTGCGCGAGGTGATGGAGGGCACGATGCGCTCCACGGCGATGATCATGCTGATCGTCATCGCGGCGAGCTTCCTGAACTTCATCATGTCGGCCACGGGCTTGACGGATGCGCTGACCAAGTCCATCACCGGGCTCGGCTTGTCGCCCGGCTGGATGTTGCTGATCGTGGTGATTTTCTATCTGGTGCTGGGCTGCTTCATGGAAACCCTGTCCATGATGATCACGACGATTCCCATCGTCGCGCCCATCATGATCGCGCTGGGCTACGACCCCATCTGGCTCGGCATCGTGATCATCATCCTGGTCGAGGCCGCCCTGATCACCCCGCCCGTCGGTTTGAACCTGTTCGTCGTGCAGAGCCTGCGCAAGAGCGGTTCCATGGGCGCGGTCATCGTCGGCAGCCTGCCGTTCGTCGCGGCCATGTTCGTGATGCTGGCGCTGCTGGCGTTCTGGCCCGACATCGCGCTGTGGCTGCCGCGCGTCTTTGGCTGATTTCTCTTTGATCCCGGCGCGGCCCGACGCCGCGCCGCTTTTCACCCCCTTCTTCGCAGGACAGACATGAAAGCCGTATTCAAGATCGACGACGCCAATCCCCGTCAGGTGGAAGTGGATTTCAACACCGTGATCGTGGCGGGCTGGGCCGGCCGCGACATGGCCGCCATCGAGCATCACATCGAGGAATTGGCCGCCATCGGCGTGCCGCGTCCGAGCAGCGTGCCGCTGTACTACCGCATCGCGGAGAACCAGTTGACCCAGGCCGAGAACGTGCAGGCGCTGGGCGAGGAATCGTCGGGCGAGGTCGAGACGTTCGTCTTTGCCGTGGACGGCGAGATGTACGTCAGCATCGCCTCCGACCACACCGACCGCAAGCTGGAAACGGTCAGCGTGGCCATGTCCAAGCAGGTCTGCGTCAAGCCCGTGGCCACCGAGGCTTGGCGCCTTGCCGACGTGGCGGACCACTGGGACGAGCTGGTCATCCGCTCCTACATCGTCGAGAACGGCGAAAAGGTGCTGTACCAGGAAGGTCCGCTGTCCACGCTGCGCACGCCGCAGGACCTGATCGCGGGCTACACCGGCGGCGCTGCCGTGCTGCCGCAAGGCGCGGGCATGACCTGCGGCACCGTGGGCGCCATCGGCGGCATCCGCGCGGCGGCGGACTTCACGATGGAACTGCACGATCCGCGCCTGCAGCGCACGTTGCGCCACCGCTATCATGTCGAATCGCTTCCCGTGGTGGCCTGACACCTGCCACTCCCGGCACTGATTAACCGGGCGCATTCCTGCGGATGCGTCCGTTCGCACATTCACGCCGCCCGGCGGCATGAGGACAATGATGGTTTCGACCCTGAATGATCTGACCACGGCCCTGCGCGAGGGCCGCAGCACCTCCGTTGCGCTGACCGAAGCCGCGCTGGCGCGGGCCCAGGATCCGGCGGGCGAGGGCGCCCGCGCGTTCACCAAGCTGTATGCCGAATCGGCGCTGGCCCAGGCGCGCGCGTCCGACACGCTGCGCGCGGCGGGCATCGTGCGATCCGCGATCGACGGCCTGCCCATCAGCATCAAGGACCTGTTCGACATCGAGGGCGAAACCACGATGGCCGGTTCGGTGGCGCGCGAGGGCGAGCCCGCGGCCGAGGCGAATGCCGAAGTCGTGCAGCGCCTGATCGCCGCCGGCGCCGTCATCATCGGCCGCACCAACATGACCGAATTCGCGTATTCGGGCCTGGGCATCAATCCGCACTACGGCACGCCGCTCAACCCCTACGACCGCGCCACCGGCCGCATTCCCGGCGGATCGTCCTCCGGCGCCGCCGTTTCGGTCGCGGATGGCATGGCTGTCGCGGGCATCGGCTCGGACACGGGCGGCTCCGTGCGCATCCCGGCCGCCCTGTGCGGCCTGACGGGCTTCAAGCCCAGCGCCTGGCGCGTGTCCATGCAGGGCGTGCTGCCGCTGTCGGCCAACCTGGACTCCATCGGTCCCATCGCCGCCAGCGTGCGCTGCTGCGCCGAGCTGGACGCCATCCTGTCGGGCGACGCGGGGCCGCTGCCGCAGGCGCTGCCCGTGCGCGGCCTGCGCCTGGCCATTCCGACCACGCTGGCGCTGGACGCCATGGACAAGCACGTGTCGGACAGCTTTGCGGCGGCCGTGCAGCGCCTGGAAGCGGCCGGCGCGCTGATCGACCGGATCGAGATTCCGGAATTCGCCGAGCTGGCCGCCATCAACAGCAAGGGCGGCTTCACCGCCGCGGAAGCCTGGGCCTGGCACCGCGACCTGATCGCGCGCGCGGGCAAGCGCTACGACCCGCGCGTGGTGTCGCGCATCATGCGCGGCCAGGACATGTCGGCGGCGGATTACCTGGACCTGCTCGATGCGCGCGAAGCCTGGGTCGCGGCCGTGGATCACCGCATCGCGGGCTATGACGCGCTCATCATGCCCACCACGCCCATCGTGGCGCCGCCGGTGGCGGACCTGCAGGCCGCCGACGAGGCCTACTACGCCGCCAACGGGCTGATCCTGCGCAATCCGACGCTCATCAACTTCCTGGACGGCTGCGCGCTGTCGCTGCCGTGCCATGCCGCAGGCACCGCGCCGGTCGGCCTGATGATCGCCGGCAGCAACGGCGCGGATCGCCGGATCCTGGGCATCGGCCTGTCCGTTGAAGACCTGTTCGCCGGCCGCTGACCGGCATTTCAAGCAACCTGCAACAAGAGAACTTTCATGCCTGACGCCGATAACGTTCGAACCAGCCTCGCGCTTGCCCGGCAGGCGCGGCTGGACGCGCGTAGCGGGCGCCTGACCGGACCCACGGCCAATCTGGCGCCGGGGCACGTGCAGGCCAACCTGGCCATCCTGCCGCGCGCGCTGGCGGCGGATTTCCTGCACTTCTGCCAGCGCAATCCCAAGCCTTGCCCCTTGCTGGCCATGTCCGAACCGGGCGACCCGTCGTTGCCGGAACTGGGCGCGGACATCGACATCCGCACCGACATTCCGCGCTACCGGGTCTGGAAGGACGGCGTGCTGGTCGCCGAACCGACGGACGTGCGCGATCTCTGGCGCGACGACCTCGTCTCGTTCCTGATCGGCTGCTCGTTTTCGTTCGAAGAGGCCATGCTGGACAACGGCCTGCCCGTGCGCCACATCGAACAGGGCAGCAATGTGCCGATGTACCGCACCAACATCCCCACGCAGCCCGCCGGCGTCTTCGGCGGCCCGCTGGTCGTGTCCATGCGGCCGCTGAAGGCGGCCGATGCGATACGGGCGATCCAGGTGACGTCGCGCTTTCCCTCCGTGCATGGCGCGCCGGTCCACATCGGCGATCCGTCGCTCATCGGCATCGCCGATATCGACAATCCCGACTATGGCGATCCGGTGGAGATCCGCGCCGGGGAGATGCCGGTGTTCTGGGCCTGCGGCGTCACGCCCCAGTCGGTCGTGGCGGCCGTGCGGCCGGAGTTCTGCATCACGCACGCGCCGGGCCACATGCTGGTCACGGACCTCATCAACAGCCGCATGGCGGTGTTCTGACCGGGCGCTGCGCAGGCTTCAACGCTTGCGCATGAGCGCCTCGACGCGCTGGTCGTAGTCGGGCGGGAAGGTCCAGAAGCGCATGCCTTGCTGCGTGTAGCCTTCCTGCAGCCCCCGGTCGGCCGGCGCCTTGTGGTACAGGAACTGCATCAGCACGTCGCTGCTGACCCAGCTGTTGCCGAACCAGAAACTGTGCGCGCGGCGGTGCATGTCGGGGATGGCGCGCGGATCGGCCCAGATCATGTCGAAGTTCAACTGCTGCGATGCCGCGTTCACGAACGCTACCTGTTCCGGCGTCAGGTCGTCCGCGCTGGGGCGGCCGGCCCGGGACGCGCGCTGATGCCGCGCCGCGAATCCCAGGGCGCGATCGTCGAGGTTGGCGCCCAGGCTTACGCGTTCGGTCAGGTCGATGTACTGGCGCAGGTCCGTCACGAACCGATAGGTATCCTCGTCCGGCGCCGCAAAATAGATCTGCCCCAGGCGCAGCCGCGCACGCAGTTGTTCGCGGCTTTCGCCGTCCCGCGGCTGGGCCAGCGTGGCCAGCCCTTCGCTCGCGATCCGCGCGCCCGCGCTGAAGGCGAGCACGTTGATGTGTTCGGCATTCGTGTTGCTCGCCAGCAGCTCTATCAACCGCGCAAACGCGGGCACCGACGCGCGCGCGGCGCGGACGTCGGTCGCATAGGACAGCAGACTGCCCGCCGAGGGCCACAGGAAGACCAGCACGACCGCCTGGCGGCCCGTGAAATGATGGAACTGGGCGGCCTGCGCGGTGCCGCGCCACACGGCGTTGTTGAACCCGTGCACGTAGATGATCAGGTCGCGATGCCGGGTGACCGCCAGGGCGTCGTTGATGAGATCGAAGTACGCCCGCGCCTCGGGCGAGGCTTGCGCGTCGCTTTGCAGGGGCAGCGCGACGAGCTCGTCCATGCGCTCCAGGCTGAGCACCGGCCTGCCGCGCTGGCTGTCCGAGGTGGAAAGCTGCCGCAGTTGATCCCAGTCCAGCGTGCCGTCGCCGATCTGCACCTTCGCGATGCCCAAGCGCAGCGTGTCGCTGGGGAAAATGGAATAGAACGGCTGGCGCGACCCGATGAACACGGCGCGGTTGGTGGCGTACAACAGGGGGATCGAGGTGCTGTCGAGCGCCGCGTCCTTGTGCTCGAAGGGATCCACGTGGCCGGTCGTGAACTTGAGCGGCGTGGGCATCAACTGCACCGGCGAGGAGCAGGCCGCCAGCAACGCCATGGCTGCCGCCAGCAGGGCCGTCAGGACAACCCGCAGCGGATGGCTCGGTGACGCAGACGCGCAGGCACGCAGGAGGCTCATGCGGTGGGCCCGGTTCAGGTTGGTGGGGATGGGCGCTGCGCAGGCGCCGGGAGCGTCACGCGAAGCGCCACCGTCATACCACTGCAAACGGCGAAGGCACGCGTGGATTGTCGCCGTGGTCATGGCGACGATCAAGGGGGAAGGGGGGGGTTGGGGAGTGGGTGTCTGATGCCCTTGGGGCACGGTCCCGTAAGGAAGACCATTTCACACGGATGCCAGACACCTCGTTTTGACACGCGCCGGCCCGGCGGGGGCCGGCGCTTGGGGCGTCAGAAGATGTGGCGCATGCCCACGGCGGCGCCGAGCTGGTGGCTCTGGCCGGCGATTTCGCCGCTGGCGGCGTCGCTGACCTTGTTCCAGTCGATGGTGCCGTACAGTTGCGTGCGCTTGGACAGCGCGTATTCGGCGACGGCGACCAGCGCGTAGCGCTTGCCCTTGTCGCCTTCCTCGACCACGTTCTCGCTGCGGTCATAGTAGGCCGCGCCCGTGATGGCCCAGCGCGGGGTGGCCTGCCAGGTCACGCCGGCGAAATAGCCGTTGTCCTTGCGATCGAGGCTGGCGGTGGTGGTGCCGCCCATGACGCCGTTGACCCAGCCCGTTTCGTCGCGGCCATTGAAGTAGCCCGCGAAGACCTTGGCCCCGTCGAACTGGTAGGAGGCGTTCAGGTTCCAGGCGCGCTGGCGCTGGTCGGAGTCGGCGGCGGCGTAGGTCTGTTGCCAGGCCGCGCCCAGGCCGAGCTGGCCCACGGTGTAGCGCAGGCTGGCGCCATATTGCTGGCCGGCCTTGCGGTCGTCCCATTCGTCGCCGTTGGCCCACGAGGCCACCACGGCCAGGTTGCCGAAGGTGTTGGCGTACTTGGTCATGTTGTTGGTGCGCACGCGCGACATGGCGGCGGGCAGCCAGGCGTTCTGCTCGTAATTGCCGACGGTCAACGGGTCGAAGTAATCGGCCAGCAGGTCGAACATGGGCGTGTTCTGCAGGCCCAGCGTCAGCGTGCCGATGCTGCCGCCATCCAGGCCGACGTAGGCCAGGCGGCTGAAGGCCTTGGACGTGTCCGATCCGCGGCCGTTCTGCAGGTTGACGCCGTTTTCCAGGCGGAAGAAGGCGCGGTTGCCGTTGCCCAGGTCTTCCGAGCCGCGCAGGCCCCAGCGGCTGTTGGAGATGGCGCCGTTTTCCATGGAGACGCGGCTGCCGTCTTCGCCCACGGCGCCTGAACTGGTGCTCAGGTAACGGATGCTGACGTCGGCAATGCCGTACAGGGTGACGCTGGTTTCGGCGCTGGCCGTACCGGCGGCCAGGCCCAGGCCGGCCGCGGCCAGCGTGAGGGTGATGCGTTTCACTTGAAACTCCTCCAGGTGTAGCTGATTTGTGGTTGCGCCGCGCTTCTGGCTTGGCGGGTCGCGCCCGGCGGTTGGCCGCGCGCCTGGGGATTCTAAGAAAGTTGGCGCGGCCGGAACATCGAAAAACTTCGGCGTTTTCCCGGGTTTACAGCCTGCGGGGCCCGCGACACGTCCCCAAGCAGAAAAAGCAGACCGACAGAAAAGAAAAAACCCCGTTCGAGGAACGGGGTTTGGATGGCGCGGGGCCTGGGCGACGCTTGCGCGGGCGCTACAGCGTCATGTGCAGCGGCAGCCAGGTCGCGATGCCGGGAATCACATAGAGCAGCAGCACGGCCACCGCCATCAGGATGAACATCGGCAGCGAAGCGCGGGCGATGTAGGGCAGTTCCCGCCCGCTCATGCCCGACAGCACGAACAGGTTGAAGCCCACTGGCGGTGTGATCTGTGCCATTTCCACCACGAACACGACGAAGATGCCGAACCAGATCAGGTCGATGCCGGCCGCCTGCACGGTCGGCAGCAGCACGCCCATGGTCAGCACCACGATCGAGATGCCGTCCAGGAAGCAGCCCAGCACAATGAAGAACACCATCAGCGCCATGATCAGGCCGAACTGGGGCAAGCCCAGGCCGCCGATCCATTCTGCCAGCGCGCGCGGCAGCCCGATGTACCCCATCGCCAGGGTAAGGAACTGCGCACCCGCCAGGATCAGCGCGATCATGCAGTACAGGCGGGTGGCGCCCAGCAGGGACTGCATGAAGCTGCTGCGGTTGAGCGACCCTTGCAGCGCCGACAGGAACAGCGCGCCCACCACGCCGACGGCCGCGGCTTCCGTCGCGGTGGCGATGCCGGTGTAGATGGAGCCCAGTACCGCGCCGATCAGCAGCAGCACCGGAATGAGGTGCCGCGAGCGGCCCAGCTTTTCCATGAAGGACAGGCCGGGGTCCGCCGCCGGAACCTGGCCGGGATTGCGGATGGCCCACCAGGCGATGTAGCCGCTAAAGAGCAGCGCCAGCAGGATGCCCGGCAGAATGCCCGCGATGAACAGCTTGGCGATGGACACGTCCGCCGCCACGCCGTACACGATCATGATGATCGAGGGCGGGATGAGCAGGCCCAGCGTGCCGGCGCCCGACAGCGTGCCAAGGATCTTGTCCTCGGGGTAGCCGCGGCGCGTGAGCTCGGGGATGGTCATCTTGCCGACCGTCGCGCAGGTGGCGGCCGATGAGCCGGACACCGCCGCGAAGATCGCGCAGCCGATCACGTTCGTGTGCAGCAGGCGGCCGGGCACCCGGTTCAGCCAGGGCGCAAGCCCCTTGAACAGGTCTTCCGACAACCGGGTGCGGAACAGGATTTCGCCCATCCACAGGAAGAGCGGCAGGGCGGTCAACGTCCAGCTGGACGAGGCGCCCCAGATCGTGACGGCCATGGCGTCGCCCGCGGGGCGGCTGGAGAAGATCTCCATGCCGATCCAGGCCGTGCCCGCCAGCGTCAGGCCGACCCACACCCCGCAGCCAAGCAGGACGAAGATCGAAACGACCAGTAGGGTAATGACGAGAAGTTCATTCATGGGTTTGCTGCGATGTGGCGGCGGAGAGGCCGCGCGAACGGCGGATCAGTTCATCGAGGAGGGCGACGAAGAACAGGATCGTGCCGACGGCCATGGTCGTCTGCGGGATCCAGAGCGGCGTGGCGTCGTTCGACGTGGAAATGTCGTTGAACAGCCAGGAGTCGTACGTGAGCTTGACGCTGAAAAACGCGAAGGCGGCGGCCAGCAGGCAGCCGACGGCCAGGGCGAAGATGTCGAGCCGGCGGCTGCCCGCGGGCGCCAGCGAATTGAGCAACAGCGTCACGCGGATGTGCTCGCCGTGCTTGAACGTGCTGGCCAGCGCCAGGAATCCCGCCGCGGCCATGAAATACCCGGCATAGGCATCCGTGCCGGGAATGTTGAAACTGAGCTGGCGGGAGATGATCGCCGCCAGCACTGAAACAAGTACGCCTATCGTGCACAGGCCGGCCAACAGGCCGGCCGCGCCGTACAGGGAATCTAGAAAACGGCGCATGTCGGAATTACTGCTTCTTATAGGCGTCGATCATGGCCTGGCCGTCCGCGCCGGCCTTCTTGAGCCAGTCGTCAAGCATGCGCTTGCCGATCACGCTCAGGCCTTCCTTGAGCTCGACCGTGGGCTTGATGGTTTCCATGCCGTTCTTGGCCAGCTCGGCCTGATACCACTTGTTCTTTTCCTGCGACAGCTTCCAGCCGCGTTCCTCGGCTTGCGCGGCGGCCTTTTTCAGGGCTTCCTGCGTGGCCGGATCCAGCGCGTCGAACGCCTTCTTGTTCACGATGATGGCGTTCTTGGGCAGCCAGGCCTGCGTGTCGTAGAACTTCTTGATGTACTCGTAGGTCTTGGTGTCGTAGCCCGTGGACGCGGAGGACATGTAGGAATCGATCACGCCGGTGGCCAGCGCCTGGGCCAGTTCGGCCTGCTGCACGGTCACGGGCTGCGCGCCGACCAGTTCGGCGATCTTGGCCGTCACCGGGCTGTAGGCGCGCCACTTCAGGCCCTTCATGTCGCTGATCTGCTTGATGTCCTTGTTGGCGAAGATGCCCTGGGGCGGCCATGCCACGGCGTACAGCAGGGTCATGCCCTGCGAGGCCAGCTTCTTTTCCAGGAAGGGCTTTTGCGCCTGGTACAGCTTGAACGAGGCGTCGTAGCCGGTGGCCAGGAAGGGCAGGCCGTCCAGTTCGTAGACCGGGTCTTCGTTGGCGAAGTTGGTCAGCAGGATCTCGCCGATCTGCGCCTGGTTGCCTTGCACCGCGCGCTTGATCTCGGGCGCCTTGTAGAGCGAGGCGTTGTTGTGCAGCGTGATCTTGAGCTTGCCATCCGACAGCGTGTCCACGTCCTTGATGAAGGTGGTCAGGTTCTCGACGTGGAAGTTGCTCGCCGGGTAGGCGCTGGGGAGGTCCCACTTGGTCTGGGCCTGTGCGCCCGCGCTGAATGCCAGGACGATGCTGCCGGTCAGCAGCGAGATTTTCTTGTACATGGTGGTCCTTCTTTGCGAATGGTGAAGACGGGTCTTTCCCGATAGGCAGTGCGGAAAAAGATTGCGCGGCGCGGCGTCGCGCCGCCTGAGCGCCGTGCCATTCTATGTTGCTGTGCGGTAACAAAGCGCGGTAAATCGCCGTTTTACGGGTAATTCCTAAGGCTGCCTGTCGTTCATTGATTGAAGGTTCAATGTTTGCGGCCGATGCCCGCCGAGGCGTTATCGGCGCACCGTTTTTCTTCTAAGATTGCGCCATTGCCTACGCAGCGCAGAGGGTCGTGTGAATTTCGTTTTTCGCCGTGATGAGTTGCTGGTCGAGACATCGTCCAGCGTGTTGCCGGATTCGGCGTTGTGCGAACGCATCGGCCTGACCGCCGCGGCCTTGCTGACCGTCTGGGTGCAGGCGGATTCGCCGTATCGGACGGTGTGCGTCGAGCCCGGCATCGAAGCCCCGGAAGGCTACGCATTCAAGAAGCTGCGGTCGCTGTTCGGCGTGTTCGACGACGAGGCCATGGCATTGGCGGGCCGCGCCTACCAGATCGCCGAATGGGCGCGCACCCACCGCTTCTGCGGCGCCTGCGGCACCCGGGCCGAGCGCGTGGCGCACGAATTCTGCCTGCGCTGCCCCGCCTGCGGGCTGTCGGCGTATCCGCGCATCGCGCCGGCGATGATGGTGCTGATCCGCAAGGGCGACAGCATATTGCTGGCGCGCCACGCCAACGCGCCCACGGCCCGCTACACGGCGCTGGCCGGCTTTGTCGAGCCGGGCGAAAGCATCGAGCAGACCGTCCATCGCGAAGTCTTCGAAGAGGTGGGCCTGAAGGTCGGCAACCTGCAGTACTTCGGCAGCCAGCCCTGGCCGTTCCCGCACTCGTTGATGGTGGCGTTCACGGCGGACTACGTGTCAGGCGACATCCGTGTCCAGGAAGATGAGATCGTCGACGCCCGCTGGTTCGGGCCGGGCGACGCCATGCCCGAGATCGCGGCCCGCATTTCGATCGCCGGCTGGCTGATCCGGGCGAACCTGCCCATGGGCTGGACCGCGCCCTGACGGCCTGTGCCGTATGGCCCGAGCGCTGTGGCCTGTGCCCCTTGCCCGGTGCTCTGTGACCTGAGGGACCGATGACCTGAAGGCCGGCAGGTCGATCCCACCTAGGGGTATTCCCTCGAAGCGAGGGATTTTTTACGGCCAGGCCTTATTTTTTATTGATGAAATATGGATAAATTATTAGTATTTCATCCAGATAAACTTGGCTTTCGGGTCCTGGGTCCTATGTCCTCTGCATTGATTGCGTCATCGGCTCATCTGGCTGGCGGTAGCGCGCCAGATCTTTCCGAAGTGGAATTCGGCCTGATGATCGCCGGCCATGCGTTCGATCGCTGGACCGTGCGTTGCATGGCGGCTGCCGGCCTGCCGGACCTGACGCCTACCGACGTCATGGTGTTCCACCACGTCTACCACCGCCAGCGGCCCAAGAAGCTGGCCGACATCTGTTTCACGCTCAACGTGGAAGACACCCACGTCGTCAGCTATGCGCTTAAAAAGCTGGACCGGCTGGGCGTGGTGCGCGGCGAGCGCAGCAGCAAGGAAGTCTTCTACAGCGTCACGCCCGAGGGCGCGGCGATTCTCAAGCGCTACGGAGAAATCCGCGAGCAGTGCCTGACCGCCGGCCTGGACGCGCCGGGCGGAGGCGGACTGGAATTCAGCCGCCAGTTGGCGCACACGCTGCGCGCGTTGTCCGGACTGTATGACCAGGCGGCGCGTGCCGCGACCTCTCTCTGATTCCAATATGCGGGGCAAGGCCCCGATCCATCCGCAACCCGACCGTGGCCGAGCGCGCCCCGGCGGCCTCTTGTTTTCGAGGATACCTATGAAGTGGCAATTCTGGATTGACCGTGGGGGCACCTTCACCGACATCGTGGCGCGCCGCCCCGATGGCACGACCACCACGGCGAAGATGCTGTCGGAAAACCCCGAGCAGTATCGCGACGCCGCAGTCGCGGGCATACGCAAGCTGCTGGGCATCGCGCCCGGCCAGCCGGTGCCCGCCGATCAGGTCGAGTGCGTGAAGATGGGCACCACCGTGGCCACCAACGCGCTGCTCGAGCGCAAGGGCGAGCGCACCTTGCTCGTGACCACGCGGGGCTTTCGCGATGCGCTGCGCATCGCCTACCAGAACCGCCCGCGGCTCTTCGACCGCAATGTGCTGCTGCCCGAGATGCTGTACGAATCCGTCATCGAGGCGGACGAGCGCGTCGCGGCCGACGGCGAGGTGATCCGTCCGCTGGATGAAGCCGGTCTGCGCAAGGACATGCAGGCCGCGTACGACAGCGGCATCCGTGCCGTCGCCATCGTCTTCATGCATGCCTGGCATGCCACTGGCCACGAACAGCAGGCCGCGCGCATCGCGCACGACATCGGCTTCACGCAGGTGTCCGTCTCGCACGAGGTCAGCCCGCTGATCAAGTTCGTCTCGCGCGGCGACACGACCGTGGTGGACGCCTACCTGTCGCCCATCCTCAAGCGCTATGTGGACCAGGTGGCCGGCGAGCTGCCGGGCATTCGCCTGATGTTCATGCAATCCAGCGGCGGCCTGACCGACGCGCATCGTTTCCGCGGCAAGGACGCGATCCTGTCGGGCCCGGCGGGCGGCATCGTCGGCATGGTGCGCACCAGCGAGATCGCCGGTTTCCCGAAGGTGATCGGCTTTGACATGGGCGGCACGTCGACCGACGTGTCGCATTACGCGGGCGAGTTCGAGCGCGAGTTCGAAACCCAGGTGGCCGGCGTGCGCATGCGCGCGCCCATGATGAGCATCCATACGGTCGCGGCCGGCGGCGGCTCCATCCTGCATTTCGACGGCGCGCGGCTGCGCGTCGGGCCGGATTCGGCGGGCGCCAATCCCGGTCCGGCCTGCTATCGCCGGGGCGGTCCGCTCGCGGTGACGGACTGCAATGTCCTGCTGGGCAAGATCCAGCCCGATTTCTTCCCCAAGGTGTTCGGACCCGAGGCCAACGAGCCCCTGGACCGCGACGCCGTGGTCGAACGTTTTTCCGCGATGGCCGCCGAGGTCCGCGCCGCCACGGGCCGTGAGATGTCGCCCGAACAGCTGGCCGAGGGCTTCCTCGAGATCGCGGTGGGCAACATGGCCGAAGCCATCAAGCGCATCTCGGTGCAGCGCGGCCATGACGTCACCGAATACGCGCTGACCGTGTTCGGCGGCGCCGGCGGGCAGCATGCCTGCCTGGTGGCCGACGCGCTCGGCATGACGACCGTCTTTGCCCACCCGCTGGGCGGCGTGCTGTCGGCTTATGGCATGGGCCTGGCCGACCAGACGGACATGCGCCAGAAGACGGTCGAAAAGGTGCTGGACGCGGCCCTGATGAGCGAGCTGAAGGAAGAGCTGGACGTCCTGGCAAGCCAGGCTGTCGGCGAACTGCGCCGCCAGCATGTGGCCGAGGCCGACATCGGCGTGCAGCGCCGCCTGCACCTTAAGTACCGCGGCACCGACACCGCGCTGGAAGTGGCGTTCACCGACCTCGCGCAGGCCCGCCACGACTTCGAGGCCGCCTATCGCCAGCGCTATTCGTTCCTGATGCCCAACCGCGAACTCGTGGTCGAGACCATTTCGGTCGAGGCGACGGGCGGGGGCGAACGCGTGGGCGAGGCAGCGACGGCGCGCGCCCGCGACGGCGCGCTGCAATCGCGCCGCGTGGTCAGCATGTACAGCGCGGGCGCCTGGCGCGATACGCCGCTGTACGTGCGCGAAGACATGGCCGGCGGCGACGTGGTCCCGGGCCCGGCCATCATTTCCGAGCCCAACCAGACCACGGTGGTGGAACCCGGCTGGCAGGCCGAGCTGACCGCGCAGGACCACTTCGTGATCCGCCGCGTGGAGGCGCGTCCCGAGCGCCGCAAGGTCGGAACGCAGGCCGACCCCGTCATGCTGGAGGTCTTCAACAACCTCTTCATGTCGATCGCCGAGCAGATGGGCTACCGCCTGCAGAACACGGCGTACTCGGTCAACATCAAGGAGCGCCTGGACTTTTCCTGCGCCATCTTCGATGCGCAGGCGCGGCTGATCGCCAATGCGCCCCACATGCCGGTGCACTTGGGTTCCATGGGCGAATCGGTGCGCACGGTCATGAACGCCAACGCCGGCCGCATGATGCCGGGCGACGCCTACGTCGTGAACGACCCGTACCACGGGGGCACGCACCTGCCGGACGTCACGGTCATTACGCCCGTGTTCGACAAGGCGGGGCGCGAGATCCTGTTCTATGTGGGTTCGCGCGGCCACCACGCCGACATCGGCGGGACCACGCCGGGCTCCATGCCGCCGGATTCCAAGACCGTTGAAGACGAGGGCGTGCTGTTCACCAATTTCCAGCTCGTCAAGAACGGCGAGTTCCGGGAAGAGGCCGCCCGCCAGATCCTGGGGTCGGGCCGCTGGCCGGCGCGCAATCCGGACCAGAACATCGCCGACATGCATGCGCAGATCGCCGCCAACGAAAAGGGCGTGCAGGAGCTTCTGCGCATGTGCGACCACTTTGGCCTGGACGTCGTGCGCGCCTACATGGGGCACGTGCAGGACAACGCGGAAGAGGCGGTGCGCCGCGTGATCTCGGTGCTCAAGGACGGCAGCTACGAATACCCGCTGGACAACGGCGCGGTCATCCGGGTGGCCGTGCGCGTGGACACCGAGGCGCGCAGCGCCGTGGTCGACTTCACCGGCACGTCGCCGCAGTTGGACAACAACTTCAACGCGCCCGGGGCGATCGCGGTGGCGGCGGTGCTGTACGTCTTCCGCACCATGGTCAACGACGACATCCCGCTGAACGACGGCTGCCTGGTGCCGCTGTCCATCATCCTGCCGGAAGGCTCGATGCTCCGTCCGAACCCGCCGGCATCGGTGGTCGCGGGCAACGTGGAAACGTCCATGTGCATCGTCAACGCGCTGTATGGCGCGCTGGGCGTGCTGGCGGCCAGCCAGGGCACGATGAACAACTTCACGTTCGGCAACGCGCGCCATCAGTACTACGAGACCATCTCGGGCGGCACGGGCGCGGGCCCGGTGCGCATCGACGCGGCCGGTCCGCATGACGAGGGCTTTGCCGGCACGTCGGTGGTCCAGGCGCACATGACGAACTCGCGCCTGACCGATCCCGAAGTGCTGGAGTTCCGCTTCCCGGTGCGGCTGGAATCCTACGAGATCCGCAAGGGCTCGGGCGGCAAGGGCCGGTATCCGGGGGGCGACGGCGGCGTGCGCCGCATCCGTTTCCTGGAAGACATGACCGCGGCCATCCTGTCGAACAACCGGCGTTACGCGCCGTTCGGCCTGGCCGGCGGGCAGCCCGGCGCGATGGGGCGCAACTCGGTCGAGCGCGTGGACGGCACCATCGAGGAACTCGGCCCGCAGGACAGCGCGCAACTGCACCCGGGCGATGTGTTCGTCGTCGAAACGCCGGGAGGCGGGGGTTACGGCACGCTGTGATCCGGGCGGGTGTCCGGTCCCGTTCAGTCGGGATCGGACATCACGTCCAGCGCGATATCCGCACGCGCCTTGCGGTCGTGCACGCGCAGGACCACGGCGTCGTCCGTGATTTCGAACAGGGCGGTCGCCAGGGTGTTCTCGTCGTCGGGATCATCCCGCGCGGTCCGCAGGATCGGCAGGGCGCCCTCGGTGTCGAGCAGCGCGGCAAGCATGTCGGCGCTGCCCGACTCCGGGGACCACCCATCCACCAGGCCTTCGATCCGGTTCTGCCGGGCCCGCGACGAATCGGTGACGATCTGCGGCTGGCCGCGGGTGTCGGCGTGCACCATATGGTTGGCGTGCCCGTAGCGTCGGCCGATTTCCAGTATCGACACCGAGCCGGGGGTGACTTCGGCGCTCAGCAGGCGCGCGTCCGTGGCCGCGCCCAGCGTGTGGTGAAAGCCGCCGGCATGGGGCAGGTCGCGCAGCAGCGCCACCGCTTCGTCCAGGGTCGCGCAGTCCAGGACCGCGCGCGCCAGGAACATGCGCGGCACGCCCGTGTGCCGCTGCCGCGTGCGCAGATTGTTGATGGTCTGCACCAGCCCCGCCCGGTTGGCGGCAAAGGTGTGCCCGGGCAGCGAGCCGGGGTAGTAGAAGCTGAGATAGCCCGGCGCGTCGTCCAGCGCGACGTCCACCAGATGGCAACGGCCATACAGATACGGATCGCCGTCTTCGTTGTGGCCGATCCAGCGCGCGCCGTCGGCGGTGCGCAAGGCCACCGAGGTGCAGCCGTCCGTGGCGCTGTGGAGCAGATCTCCGCGGCAGTGCCACAGCAGCACGTCCTTGATCGGCATGCGCAGGCCTTCGGCCATTCCCTCGAGTTCTTCCCAGATCAGCGGCAGGGCAGCTTGCGTCTGTTGCGCCAGGTCGTCCACGAAGGGATGCCCGCGCCACGGCCGCAGCGCTTCCCAGGTTGCGCTCTGCTCCAGGTAGGTCGCCATGATCGGGCGGGCCAGCCTGCCCAGCGCCTGACCGACCTGGCGGCGGTTTCCGGCGATACGTAGGTACTTGTAAGCCATGGGAATCCTCCGGATGTCTCGCGGATTGTAAGTTTTCTCCCGCCCGCCCGGCGGGGACTGATGCGTTAAGATCGTCGATAAGCTGGCCCGGCGAACCCGGCTCAGCCCAGGAATCATGCCCTTACAACAGCCCCGGGGTGCCTGGCGCTCCCCAAGAGGAGAGTTTCATGATCAAGCGTAAAGTCGCCGCCGCACTGGTCGGCCTGTCCCTCACCCTGACCGGCGCTTCGGCCGTCCAGGCCCAGGGCAAGGAATTGGTGGTCGCCACCGATACCGCTTTCGTGCCGTTCGAATTCAAGCAGGGCAATACCTATACCGGATTCGACGTCGATCTTTGGGCGGCCATCGCCAAGGAACTCAACCTCAAGTACAAGCTGCAACCGATGGACTTCGCCGGCATCATCCCCGGCCTGCAGACCAAGAACATCGACGCTGCGCTGGCTGGCATCACGATACGCGACGATCGCAAGAAGGTCATCGATTTCTCCGATCCCTACTACGAAAGCGGCCTGGCCATCCTGGTGGGCGAAAAGAACACCGACATCAAGGACGCCGCCTCGCTGGCCGGCAAGACCGTGGCCGTCAAAACCGGCACCGCCACGGTGGACTTCCTGCGGTCCCAGGTCCCCGACGCCAAGCTCAAGCTGTTCCCCAATATCGACAACGCCTACCTGGAACTGGCGACCGGCCGCGTGGACGCCGCGGTGCACGACACGCCCAACGTGCAGTATTACGCCAACACGGCCGGCAAGGGCCGCGTGAAGGTGATCGGGTCGGTCAAGAGCGGCGACTTCTACGGCATCGCCTTCCCCAAGGGCAGCCCGTTGGTGCCCGAGGTGAACAAGGCGCTCGCCACGCTCAAGGCCAACGGCCAGTACGACGCGATCTACACCAAGTGGTTCGGCAAGAAGCCCTGACGGGCCCGGATAGCCGCACTTTTCGCGGGCGCGCCGCCTAGGCGGGACGGGACCATGCCGGCGCCGGCCGCAATGCCGGCTTCCGGCGCGGGCACCGTCCCCGCGCTTACGCGGTTGCCTGCGCCATGATAGGGGCGCGCCATCGCGCGCCAGGGGGGAAGATCGTGGAGTTCGACTGGGCTGTAATCAACGATGCGCTACCCAATCTCCTGACGGGTACGCTCATGACCATCAAGATCACGTTCTGGGGCCTGGCGGGCGGTTTTCTGCTGGGGGCGCTGTCCGGCGTGACGCGGGCCTACGGGAACGCGATTCTCTCGGGCATCGCGCAGGTCTATGTCGCGGTCATCCGCGGCACGCCGATCGTGGTGCAGGTCATGTTCATCTATTTCGCGCTGCCCCTGCTGGCGGACATCCGGGTGGACGCCGAATGGGCGGCCATCGTCACCCTCATCATCAATTCGGGCGCCTACATCTCGGAAATCGTGCGCGGGTCGCTGCTGTCGGTCCACAAGGGGCTGAAGGAAGCGGGGCAGGCCATGGGGCTGCCTTTCCACAAGATCCTGTTGCACATCATCGGGCCGGTCGCATTCCGGCGGATGATCCCCCCGCTGGGCAACCAGTGCATCATCAGCCTGAAAGACTCGTCGCTCTTCATCGTGATCGGCGTGGCCGAACTGACCCGGCAGGGACAGGAAATCATGGCCAGCAATTTCCGCGCGGTCGAAATCTGGTCGGCCGTCGCGATCATCTACCTGATACTCACGGGCCTGATGGCGCTGACCCTGCATCTGGTCGAAAAGAGGATGCGCATCCTATGAGCATGATCGAATTCCATAACGTCACCAAGCGCTTTGGCGACTCGACGGTGCTAGATGGCATCTCGTTGAACATCGATGCGGGCGAGGTCGTGGTGGTGGTGGGGCCGTCCGGCTCCGGCAAGTCCACATTCCTGCGCTGCATCAACGTGCTGGAGACCATCAACGAGGGCGACCTGCTGGTCGATGGCCTCAGCGTGAAAGGGGATCCGGCGCAAATCCGCGAGATACGGCGCGAGGCGGGCATGGTGTTCCAGCAGTTCAATCTGTTTCCGCAGATGACGGCGCTGGAAAACGTCATGTTCGGGCCGGTGCACACCCGGGGCCAGGGCCGGGCGGAAGCGCGCAAGCTAGCCGGGGAGTTGCTTGCCAAGGTCGGGCTGGCCGAACGCATGAACCACTATCCGGCCGAACTTTCGGGCGGCCAGCAGCAGCGCGTGGCGATCGCACGCGCGCTGGCGATCATGCCCAAGCTGATGCTGTTCGACGAGCCCACCTCCGCGCTGGATCCCGAACTGCGCCATGAGGTGCTGCAGGTCATGCGCGACCTGGCCGAGGAGGGCATGACCATGGTGGTCGTCACGCACGAAATGGAATTCGCGCGCAAGGTCGGCAGCCGGCTCATTTTCATCGACGCCGGCAAGATCGCGCACGACGGTCCGCCAGAGGAACTGCTGAACAATCCTCCCAGCCAGCGCCTGAAGGACTTTCTGCAGCATGTGACGTGAAACGGTCCGTTGTCACGTGCAGAGGGCCACGCGGCCGCACGGTTTTTGGTGTGGCTGGCATATAATTAGCCACCGTATAGTATGGTGGCTTTCAAATTGGAACTTGAGCAGAAGTACCGTGCGCTCATTCAGGAAGCGCAACGACGCAACACGCCCGACGTAGAGGGCATTTTTCTATGCTTTCAGACGCTTTCGCTGGCTGCCAAAATCGACCGCGACTGCGCCGCGCTACTGGCGCCGCATGGCCTGTCGGAAGGGCGCTTTGTCCTGCTGTTTTTGCTTGATGCCGCGCCTGATGGCCTGGCTCCCAATGCGCTGGCCGAACGCGCCGGCATCACCCGAGCCACCGTCACGGGTTTGCTCGACGGCCTGGAGCGGGAAGCACTGATCGAGCGGCATGCGGACGCCAACGATCGTCGCGCCCTGTGCATACGGCTCACGCGCAAGGGAAAGCGGATTGCCAAGCAGGTGTTCGAGCAACACGGCCGCTGGATCGCCGGCCTGTACGGCAACCTTTCCAAGCCAGAGCGCAAACAACTAGCCGCCCTGTTGGAAAAGATTGCGGGCAATCTGGGGGGGACGGCGTCATGACTGCTCCCCGAAAAGGTGCCACCCGAGCTGCCGATATTCCCGCCGACGTCTTGCAGGCCCTGTCGCGCGGCGAGATGCAGAGCGCGACCTTGGCCGAATGCATGGCGCTTGATCAAGCGACACTCATGCGCGTGGTTTTTCCGGAGCTGCCGCCCAAGGTGCTGAAAGATGTCGATTCGGCTTGCGAACTCGGTGTTCTGAAACGCATGGGCCGCATCGGCGCGGTGTTGCTGGATGCGCTGGGCCCCGACGGCATCGAAGTCTGCCGGGCGCATAGCGCCGATACCGTGCGTGGCTGGGCTTGCTTCATGATCGGCGCCCAACCCGATCTGCCTCCGTCTGCGCGCCTGTCCGCTATCCGGCCGTTGGCGGACGACGACCATTTCGGCGTGCGCGAGTGGGCCTGGATGGCGGTACGCCCACATTTGGCGGAGGCGCTGAATGTGTCCATCGCCCTTTTGGCGCAATGGACGTCATCGCCTTCCGAACGGTTGCGCCGCTTCGCTAGCGAAGCGCTTCGGCCGCGCGGCGTTTGGAGTGCACATATCGCAGCCCTCAAGCACGAGCCGGCACAGGCGCTACCGATTCTGTCGCCATTGCGCGCCGATCCTTCCGTCTACGTGCAGGACTCGGTGGCCAACTGGCTCAATGATGCCGCCAAGGATCAGCCCGCCTGGGTGCGCGATCTCTGCGCCCAATGGTTACAGCCCACGCCTGCGGACGCCACCCGCCGCATCTGCGAGCGCGCCATGCGCAGTCTGAAGTGACGAGGCTCCTCTCATGTGCGGCTATCTGGTTGCCGCGATACTACCGATGATGAGGTGAGCGCGGCCGCGCGGCCGGCGCAGACATGAAAAAAGGCGTCCGGTTTTGCCGGACGCCTTCGGGATTGCAGTGCCTCAGCCCTTCACCCGGACGATCTTCTGCACCTGCGGCACATGCCGGATCGCGCGGATGACCTGGGCCAGGTGCTTGCGGCTGTCCACCTGGATCGTCAGGTGCAGCGACACGGTGGCGACGGCATCATCGTGCATCGTGACGTGGACGATGTTGGCGTCGGCTGCGGTGACTTCAGCCGCCAGCCGTCCCAGCACGCCGCGTTCATTGCGCGTGACGATGTCCAGGCGCGTGGCCAGGTGCTTGGCGGTCTGCGCGTCCCAGCCCACGCTGATCCAGCGTTCGGGTTCGCGCAGGCGTTGGCGCATCGCCACGGGGCAGTCGGCGGTATGCACCACCAGGCCATGGCCCATGCGCATTCCGGCCACGATGGGGTCGCCGGGCAGCGGGCCACAGCAGGGGGCCAGTTGCACGGCCTGGCCTTCGTTGCCCTGGATCAGGATGGGCGCGCTGCGCGCCGAGGTCAGTTCGTCCACCGCAGCGGCGGTGGTGGCGACCAGCTGGTGCTCGGGGGCGAAGCGGCGCGCGACGACCGCCGCCAGCCGCTTGCCCAAGCCGATGTCGGCCAGGATTTCCTCGCGCGAGCTGGCGCCGGTGCTGCGCGCCAGCTTCTGCCATGCCGGGTCGTCCGTGGCGGGCAGGGGCATGTGCAGCTCCTGCATCGCCTGGGCGAGCAGCCGCTCGCCAAAGGCAACCGACTCTTCGTACTTGACCGTGCGCAGGTAGTGCCGGATCTCGGAGCGCGCCCGGCCGGTGCGCACGTAATTGAGCCACTGCGCGTTGGGACGCGAAGCCGGGGACGTGACGATTTCCACGGTGTCGCCGCTGCTCAGTTCGGTGCGCAGAGGGACGAACTCGCCGTTGACCTTGGCCGCCACCGCCTGGTTGCCGATGTCGGTGTGGATCGCATAGGCGAAATCCACCGGCGTGGCACCCCGGGGCAGCGAAATGATCTTGCCGCGCGGCGTGAACACGTAGACGGCATCCGGAAACAGGTCGACCTTGACGTGTTCGAGGAATTCGCCGGAATCGCCGGTCTGGCTCTGGATGTCCAGCAGCGATTGCAGCCACTGGTGGGTGCGCTTCTGCAGGTCGTTGAGCGTCAGGTCGGCGCCCTTGTACAGCCAGTGCGAGGCCACGCCTTCTTCCGCGACATGATGCATGTCGCGCGTGCGGAACTGGAATTCAACCGGCGTGCCGTAGGGGCCGACCAGCGTGGTGTGCAGGGACTGGTAGCCGTTCACCTTGGGGATGGCGATGTAGTCCT
Source organism: Achromobacter sp. NFACC18-2 (assembly GCF_900108985.1). Lineage (NCBI taxonomy): Bacteria > Pseudomonadati > Pseudomonadota > Betaproteobacteria > Burkholderiales > Alcaligenaceae > Achromobacter > Achromobacter sp. NFACC18-2. Next base: position 216,370 of record NZ_FNYM01000001.1, read on the forward strand.
TGAACTTGCCGGGCACCGGGCGGAACAACTGGTGCAGCGTGCCCAGCGCCAGATAGCACTCGGGCAGCGTATGGACCACGACGCGGAAACCGTAGATGTCCAGCACGTCCGAGAACGACTTCTTCTGGTCGACCATCTTGCGGTAGATGCCGAACAGGGTCTTTTCGCGGCCGCTGACCTCGGCTTCGATGCCCGCGGCGGGCAGGGCGGCGCGCACGGAATCGGCGATCTTGGTGATGACCTCGCGACGATTGCCGCGCGCGGCCAGCACGGCCTTGTACAGCACCTGGTAGCGGTTGGGGTACATCGCGGCAAAGCACAGGTCCTGCAGTTCGCGGAACAGCAGGTTCAGGCCCAGCCGGTGCGCGATGGGCGCGTAGATGTCCAGGGTCTCGCGCGCGATGCGGCGCCGCTTTTCGGGGTTGACCGCGTCCAGCGTGCGCATGTTGTGCAGCCGGTCGGCCAGCTTGATGAGGATGACGCGCACGTCGCGCGCCATCGCCAGCAGCATTTTCCGGAAGCTTTCAGCCTGTTGTTCGGCCTTGGTGGCGAAATCCAGGCGGTCCAGCTTGGACAGGCCGTCGACCAGTTCCGCGACTTCGGGGCCGAATCGTTCGGCCAGCTCGTGCTTGGCGATGCCCTGGTCTTCCATCACGTCGTGCAGCAGGGCGGCAGACAGCGCGTTGACGTCGAGCTTCCAGCCCGCGCAGATTTCCGTGACGGCGATGGGATGAGAGATGTAGGGCGAGCCGCTGGCGCGGAACTGGCCCAGGTGCGCCTGGTCCGCGAAGCGATAGGCTTCGCGCACGCGCTCTACATCGTTCTTGTCGAGATAGCTGCCGATGATTTCGGTCAGCGGCGCCAGCGAGGCGACCGGGGATCCGGTCGCGTCCGCCGCTTCTTGCGCGGCGACGGACGGTAGCGTGGGGGAGTTCTTATCTTTCTTGCCCGTGCGGCGCCCGAGACGGGAGCCGGCACGCAGTGCGGCAAGCAGACCAGATGAAGCGTACTTCAGCCCGGGAAAAGCCATGCTAGCAGCCCCCCGGCAGTGATCAGGTGGGAACTTTACGCAGCATTTCCACGCCGGTGAGGCCGCCCGCGATTTCGCGCAGTGCAGTGACCGTGGGCTTGTCTTTGCTGTCCAGGCGCGGGGCATGGCCTTGCGCCAATTCACGGGCACGGTACGTCGCGGCCAGCGTGAGCTTGAAACGGTTGGGGATTTGATTCAGACAGTCTTCGACGGTAATGCGAGCCATTAGGACACCTGGTGCTGATGGAAGAGAGGGAGAATGCGTTCGGCTCAGTGTTCGGCCGGGATGCCAAGTTGGGCAAACAAGTCGGCGTGCCGGGCGGCCTGAGACGAAAAGCGTAGCCGCGCGGCGCTGACAATTTGGGTCAGTTCCGACAAGGCTACGCTAAATTCTTGATTAATAATAACATATTCGCATTCAGGCGCGTGGGCGATTTCGCCGCCCGCCGCCATCAGCCGGCGGGCGATGACCTGCGGCGCATCCTGGCCGCGCGCCTTGAGCCGGCTTTCGAGTTCGTCGATCGAGGGCGGCAGCACAAAAATGCCGATCGCGCCGGGGAAACGCTGCCTCACCTGGCGCGCGCCCTGCCAGTCAATCTCGAGCAGCACGTCGCGGCCCTGGCTGGTGGCCTCGTCGATGCGATCGCGGGGGGTGCCGTAGAAATTGCCGTGGACTTCGGCCCATTCCAGCAGGTTCTGGGCTTCGCGCATGCGCTTGAATTCGTCGGCCGACACGAACCGGTATTCACGGCCGTCTGCTTCGCCCGGGCGGGGCGCGCGCGTGGTGCACGAAATGGAAAGCAGGATGGAAGGATCCTGCGCGAGCAGGGCCTTCACGAGGCTGGACTTGCCGGCGCCGCTGGGCGCGACGACCATGAAGACGTTTCCGGGAGTGGCGTGCATGAATGAATGTGACCGGCGTGTGATGCTAAGACTCGAAGAATAGCAAATCGCGCGGTGCGGCTGTTGAAAGTGTGTTGCGCTTGGAACCTTCGCTTGCAGCATCCGCGGGACGATTCGGGTAGGATTTCGCGCATCCATAAGCAGGAGAATCCGATGACGACGAACGAGATCGACCCACCCCGCGTGGCCTTGGTAACCGGCGCCGGCACCGGCATAGGCCGCGCGGTTGCCCTGGAATTCCTGGCGCAGGGCTATCGGGTCGTGCTGGCCGGCCGCCGGCGCGAGCCGCTCGAAGCCACGCGCACCGCCGCGGGCGAAGACGGTTTGCGGGCGCTGGTGGTGCCCACGGACGTGTCGGACGAGCAGGCGGTCCGGGATCTCTTCGACACCGCCCAGCGCGAATACGGCCGCCTCGACGTGCTCTTCAATAACGCCGGGCGCGGTGCGCCGGCGGTGCCGATCGAGGAATTGCCGGTGTCCGTCTGGCGCGACGTGGTCGACACCAATCTGACCGGCATGTTTCTGTGCGCCCAGGCCGCGATACGCATCATGAAGGCGCAGACCCCGCGCGGCGGACGCATCATCAACAATGGCTCGATCTCCTCGCACGCCCCGCGTCCGTTCTCGATCGCCTACACGGCCACCAAGCATGCCGTGACCGGCCTGACCAAGTCGATTTCGCTGGATTGCCGGCCGTACAACATCGCCTGCGGCCAGATCGACATCGGCAACGCCGCGACCGAAATGACCGAGCGCATGGCCGCCGGCATCCTGCAGGCCGACGGCAGCACCAAGGTGGAGCCGCGCATGGACGTGGCCCACGTGGCGCAGGCCGTGGCCGCCATGGCCCGCCTGCCGCTGGACGCCAACGTGCAGTTCATGACGCTGATGGCCACCAACATGCCGTTCGTGGGCCGGGGCTGACGCTTCCGGTCCGGCAGCGGGCATTGGGCGCACGGCCTTCGGTCATGCGCCCATCCGTCCCCCAGGGCGCCAGCCCGTAACGTACTTGCCGGCTCAGCGCGAGGCTTGGGCCAACATCTGCTTGGGCGGCGTGTCCAGGTAGGCGCGGGCGCCGAGGTAGCGCTTGGACCAGTACGCGGATTTCATGTCGTCCACCCGCACCTTCGTGCCGCGGCGCGGCGCGTGCACGAACTTGTTCTGGCCGATGTAAATGCCCACGTGCGAGGTCACGCCCCGTCCGCGGGTGGCGAAAAACACCAGGTCGCCAGGACGCAGTTCCTTTTTGGCGGCGACTTTGTGCCCCTCGGAGCGCTGCGCGCGGGCGGTGCGGGGCAGTTCGAGTCCGGCGATTTCGCGGAAGACATATAGAACGAGGCCGCTGCAATCAAAACCGTCGGCGTCGTCGCCGCCCCAGCTGTACGGCGTGCCGATGGCTTCCAGGCCGGCCTGCACGACGCGTTCGCGCAGCGTGGGCACCGTGGGCTCTTGCGCCAGGCGCAGGCCGCTGAGGGTGGGGCGGGCCTGATCGGAAGCCAGCGATGCGTGGGCGGCGCCGGGGGGCCAGGACAGGGTCAGGGCCAACAGCGGCGCTGACAGGAATGCGGGAATGCGGAAAAAGGAAAAGCGGACTTTTCGCGTGGGCGGCGTCATTACGTCACTTCAAGAATCGGAGTGGGCGGCATGGCTTTGCCTGGGATGGCAAGCCGGCGGAAAAGGGAGCGGTTCGCAGGCGGAACACCCGGAACGCCTCACGATTATAATGTAATAATGTTTCATTACATTTGTAGTGCAATGCAGCATTATCGGCCGCCCGCTGTTACGGCCTTTCCACCGGCTGCCGTAACAGGACGCCCCCCTGGCGATCCCGGATGCGGCAAGGATGCGCGGATATCCCCATCCGCGTGCGGGCCTGTCACGTGATCGCGCACCGCCTCGGGCATAATCGACTGCATCGGCTCCCCGCGGCGCCGCCGCGCGCGGCAAGGGATTCGAGCAAGACAGATAAGAAGGCGGAGTAAAGCTCAATGATGAACGCAGTACACCTTTTGTCGTCCTTCAACCGGCCCGAGGCGTTGCCCTTCGAACCCTTCCAGGACGCACAGTCCGCGGTGGACCGGCTGGCTGAAATCTATGCGCGCAACACGGCTTTTTTGCGTACTGCCTTTCGTGAGGTCTTGAAGGACCCCGGCAATGGCGCCGCCCGTTTCAGGGCCTATTACCCAGCCATCCGCATCGTCGTGGAGACCTACGACCCCATCGACACCCGGCTTTCGTACGGCCATGTCGCCGAACCGGGCATCTACCAGACGACCATCACGCAGCCGGCGCTGTTTCGCGATTACCTGATCGAGCAGGTCGGCCAGTTGTTGCAGAACCATCGGGTGGCGGTTGAAGTGGGCGAATCCGATTCGCCGATTCCGCTGCACTTCGCCTTTCCCGAGGGCGCCTACGTGGAAGGCGAGCACCTGGAGGCGCTCAAGCGGCCCCTGCGCGACCTGTTCGACGTGCCGGACCTGGCGGTCACGGACGACGCCATCGTCAACGGCTCCTGGCGGGGCAAGGAAGGCGAGCCCCGGCCGCTCGCGCCGTTCACGGCGCAGCGGGTGGACTATTCGCTGCACCGGCTGCAGCACTACACCTCGACCGCGCCGGCGCACTTCCAGAATTTCGTGCTGTTCACCAATTACCAGTTTTATGTGGACGAGTTCTGCGCGCGCGCCCGCGCGCTCATGGCCAGCGGCAACGAAGACTACGAGATGCTCGTCGAGCCGGGCAATCGCATCACCCGCCGCGGCGAAAGCGGCCCGGGCGACGAGGTCCAGCCGGTGCGCCTGCCGCAAATGCCCGCGTACCACCTGGTACGCGGCGACCATTCCGGCATCACCCTGGTGAATATCGGCGTCGGGCCGTCCAACGCCAAGACGATCACGGACCACATCGCCGTGCTGCGCCCGCACGCCTGGCTCATGCTCGGGCACTGCGCCGGCCTGCGAGACTCGCAGCGGCTGGGCGACTACGTGCTGGCGCATGGCTACGTGCGCGAAGACCACGTGCTGGACGACGACCTGCCCACCTGGGTGCCGGTGCCGGCGCTTGCCGAGGTGCAGGTTGCGCTGGAGCAGGCGGTGGAAGAGGTGGCCGGGCTGTCCGGGTGGGACTTGAAGCGCATCATGCGCACAGGCACGGTGGCGACCATCGACAACCGGAACTGGGAATTGCGCGATCACGTCGACCTGGTGGAACGCTTCGCGCAGTCGCGCGCGATCGCCCTGGATATGGAGTCCGCCACGATCGCGGCGAACGGCTTCCGGTTCCGGGTGCCTTACGGAACCCTGCTGTGCGTGTCGGACAAACCCCTGCACGGCGAGCTTAAGCTGCCGGGCATGGCCAGCGCGTTCTACCGGCGCCAGGTCAACCAGCATCTGGAAATCGGCATCCGGGCGCTGGAGCGCCTGCGGGACATGCCGCCGGAGCGGTTGCATTCGCGCAAGCTGCGCACGTTCATGGAAACAGCGTTTCAATAAATGCGAGGCGGGCGGGGCGCCAGGACGGTTGATCCGTCCCCCGCCGCGGGTCATTTTTCATGTCGGGGCCGATTGCGCTATTCTCGCGCGTTGCTCGGATTTCCCAGGGCCTACGCGCTGCGTTGCGCGGGGCCTGCAGACGTGAAGGAATGCATTTTGGCTCCATCGGAACACGATGATCGCCGCTCAGGCGGCACGCGCAAATCGGAGGCGGGCAGGCCGTCCGAACTGCGGCGCACGCTGTCCGCGCGCCACCTGACGATGATCGCCGTGGGCGGGTCGATCGGCACCGGGCTGTTCGTGGCGTCGGGCGCGACCATCGCCAAGGCCGGCCCCGGCGGCGCGCTGCTGGGGTACGTGCTGATCGGCATCATGGTCTATTTCCTGATGACCAGCCTGGGCGAACTGGCGGCCGCGATGCCGGTGTCCGGCTCGTTTTCCACCTACGGCGCACGCTACGTCGAAGACGGTTTCGGCTTCGCGCTGGGCTGGAACTATTGGTACAACTGGGCCGTCACGGTCGCGGTGGATCTGGTGGCGGCGCAGCTCGTCATGGCGTATTGGTTTCCGGACGTGCCCGGGTTCTACTGGAGCGCCTTGTTCCTGGCGGTCACTTTTGGACTGAACGCCCTGTCTGCCCGAGGCTTCGGCGAGGCGGAATTCTGGTTCGCCCTCATCAAGGTGATCGCCGTGCTGGCTTTCGTCGTCATGGGCGTGATGATGCTGCTGGGCATCATCCGCGGCGGCGACACCGGGGGCCTTGCCAACTGGACCGTGGGCGACGCGCCTTTCGCCGGCGGGTTCGCCGCGCTGATCGGCGTGGCGATGGTGGTGGGCTTTTCGTTCCAGGGCACCGAACTTATCGGCATCGCCGCAGGCGAATCCAAGGACCCGGCGCGCAACCTGCCGCGCGCGGTGCGCCAGGTGTTCTGGCGCATCCTGCTGTTCTACGTGGCGGCCATCCTGGTTATCGGCCTGCTGATTCCCTATACCGATCCCCATCTGCTGCGCAACGATGTCGAGGACATCAGCGTCAGCCCGTTCGCGCTGATTTTCGAGCGGGCCGGCCTCTTGGGGGCGGCGTCGGTCATGAATGCCGTCGTGCTGACCTCGGTGCTGTCGGCCGGCAACTCGGGCATGTACGCGGCGACGCGCATGCTGTACAGCCTGGCGCGGGAAGGCAAGGCGCCGCGCATTTTCGGGCGCATTTCGCATAGCGGCGTGCCGATGTGGGCGTTGCTGGCCACCACGGCCGTCGCGGCGCTGTGCTTCTTCACGTTCATCTTCAGCCCCAACGCCGTCTATATCTGGCTGCTCAACACGTCGGGGATGACCGGCTTCATCGCGTGGCTGGGCATCGCCATCAGCCACTACCGCTTCCGCCGGGGCTACGTGAAGCAGGGCAACAGCCTGGCCGATCTGCCCTATGTGTCCCCGTTCTTTCCCTTCGGTCCGATCTTCGCGTTCGTGCTGTGCCTGATCATCACGCTGGGCCAGAACTACCAGGCCTTCCTGCAGGACCGGATCGACTGGGGCGGGGTGGTGGCCACGTATATCGGCATTCCGCTCTTCCTGCTGATCTGGGCGGGCTACCGGCTGGCGCGCGGGTCGCGCGTTGTCAACTATCGCGACATGCGCTTCCCGGATGCGCGCGCCCGCAGGGATTATCTGGATTCGGCGCTGCGGGGCGAGCCGGCCACGGGCGAGATCCGCTGAACGAGGGGCGCAACGCCCCTTATTCGATGTTCTGCGCCTGTTCGCGCATCTGCTCGATCAGCAGCTTCAGGTCCATCGCGGCGCGGGTGACTTCCATGCTGCCGGCCTTGGAGCCCAGCGTGTTGGCTTCGCGGTTCATTTCCTGGAACAGGAAGTCCAGGCGCTTGCCGGCGCTGCCGGCGTTCTTCTTGCCGGCGGACGGCTTGCCGCCGCCGTCCGTGAGCAGGTGCCGCAGTTCTTCCAGGTGCGAGCGCAGACGGGACAGCTCTTCGGCCACGTCGATGCGCAAGGCGAACAGGTTGGCTTCCTGGGACAGGCGTTCGGACAATTCGGCGCCGGAGATATGGGCAAAACCGCCGGGGAAGGCCGATTCCACGCTTTCGCGCAGCTTGGCGGCCTGCCGGTCGCGGTGGTCGGCCAAGAGTTGCGGCAGGTGGGCCTGCACGATGTCGACCACGCGGGCGACGCCGTCGGCGCATTCGCGCATCATGCCGGCGAGGCGTTCGCCTTCGCGTTCGCGGCCTTCCTGCAATTGCGTCAGGGCCTGCTGGGCGGCCTGCAGGCAGGCGGCGCCCCAGATCTGCGGATCGAGCGCGTCATTGCCACGCTGGCCGGGCCAGTTGAACAGCTCGGCCAGGCGCGGCGAGGCGATGTCGGGGATGATGCGGCGGGCGGCCTGGAGCTGTTCGGCCAGGCTTTCGAGCCAGGCAGGGTCCAGCTTGGACAGGTCCGCGCTGGCGGCGCGGGTATAGGACACGCGGATCTCAACCTTGCCGCGGGCCAGGTTGGCGGTCAGCAGTTCGCGCAGCGGCGTTTCGACGTGGCGCAGCTCGTCGGGCAGGCGGAAATACAGGTCGAGAAAGCGGCTGTTGACGCTGCGCAGTTCTATGGCAAGCGTGCCTTGTTCTAGGTCTGCTCGGGCGTTGCCGAAGGCGGTCATGCTGCGGATCATGATGGGCGTGTCCTGGTGATTCTTGGGGTGGAAGCCGGTTGCGCCGGGGCCCGCGGCGCCCAGGTCGTGGGCAGCGGGTCTGTGTTTTCAACCGGATGCATCGCGGCAGGATACTCCAAGCGCGCTGTTCCCGTGGCGCCTGCCCGTACAATGCCGCGAATCGAAGCCACGTCTGGAGCCCGCTGTGACCACTCTATCCACCCTTGCCCGGCCCTCGGGCCGCGCCGTCGACCAACTGCGTCCTTTCAGCCTGGAGCGCGCCTTCACGCGCTACGCTGAAGGGTCGGTGCTGGTGAAGGCGGGCGATACCCACGTGCTGTGCACGGCAAGCGTCCTGGACAAGGTGCCGCCTTTCCTCAAGGGCAAGGGCGAAGGCTGGGTGACGGCGGAATACGGCATGTTGCCGCGCGCCACCCACACGCGCGGCGACCGCGAGGCGGCGCGCGGCAAGCAGAGCGGCCGCACGCAGGAAATCCAGCGCCTGATCGGCCGCAGCCTGCGCGCCGTGTTCGACATGAAGGCGCTGGGCGAGCGCACGCTCCACCTGGACTGCGACGTGCTGCAAGCCGACGGCGGTACGCGGTGCGCCAGCATCACCGGCGCCTGGGTGGCGGCGGCCGATGCGGTCGCGCTGCTGATGAAACGGGGCGACCTGACGGCCAATCCCATCCGCGACGCGGTGGCCGCGGTGTCCGTGGGGCTGGTGGGCGGGCAGGCGGTGCTGGACCTGGACTATCAGGAAGATTCCGCCTGCGACGCCGACGTGAACGTCATCATGACCGGCGGCGGCGCCTTCGTGGAAGTGCAGGGCACGGGCGAAGGGGCGACCTTCACGCGTGCCGAACTGGATACGATGCTGGTGCTGGCCGAGAACGGCATCGCCAACCTGGTGCAGGCCCAGCGCGCCGCCCTGGCGTAGCGGCCGGTCAGGCGGATTGCCGGGGCAGCAGCGCGTCCACCTTGCCCCGGTTCTCCAGTGCCCAGATCGTGGCGATCAGCTCGCGCAGTTCGGGTTCGGTCGCGGCGTCCGCATAGCGGCCCAGGCTGAGCGTCTTGTCCTCGATCTCCGCGCGGCTCAGGGTGTTGCCCGGATCGCCCTTGGGTTCGTCCACCCGTCCATGCAGCGTGCGACCGTCGCGGGTATGCACCGTGACTTTGCCGATCCAGCGCTGCGGATAGGCGCCATCGACTTCGTCGTCCAGCACCATTTCCACCTTGCCGCGGAAGGCCGCGACGCCGGGGTCATCCAGGCCGGCGTCGAATTCCGCCAGCCCGGCGCGACCTTTGCGGGCGATCAGCGCCAGCACCGTTCCCATCGAGAACTTGGACTGGTGCACCGTCTGCGGGTTGACGACAGGGCCCAACACATCGATGGCGCCCTGGTGGACGTGCGCCACGACGCGCTCGACGTCGGCTTCGGTGAGGCCGTTGTCGCGCAGGGCCTGCTGCAGGGCGTCGGCCGCCGGATGCGTGTGCCGGCATGACGCGTGGAACTTGAACGAGGTTTCGGCCAACGCCCAGCGCTGGCCCAGGCGGTCGCACAGGCGGCTGGGATCAGCGTCCGTGGACATGCCGGCGGCCATGCCCTGCGGGCCTTCGAGGATGTGCCGGGCGCCCGTGAAACCTTCCCGGGCCAGGTAGGCCGCGGTGATGCCGTCGGCCGCCGCCTTGGCGGTGTGAAGCTGCTTGGAATCGGCGGCGTCGCGCAGGAACTCCCAGAGTCCGGCCGCCTGCGTGCCGGCCGAACCCAGCGCGTGGAGCATCTGCTCGGGCGTCAGGCCCAGCAAGCGGCCGGTGGTGACGGCGGCGGCCAACGTGCCCGCCGTCCCCGTGGTGTGGAAGATCTTGTAGTGGGACCGGCCCAGGAATTCGCCCACGCGGATGCCGACCTCGTAGCCCGCCACCGCGGCGGTGAGCAGGTCGCGGCCCGACGCGCCCAAGGCCTGGGCGACGGCCAGGGCAGGGGGGAACACGACCGCGGCGGGGTGGAAGACCGACCCATTGTGCACGTCGTCCTGTTCGACCACGTGCGCGGCGGCCGCGTTCACCATGGCGGCAAACAGCGGCGTCGTGCGGCGGCGGGTGATCAGGACTTCGCTGGGACCGTCCGCCGGGCCCATCGCCGCGGCGTAGCGGTCGATGGCCTGGACGGCGCGGGCGGAGGCCCCGGCCAGGATCGAGGCCAGGCAATCGAGCAGCAGGTCTTCGGCGCGGCGCAGCACCGGCGCCGGGATGTCTTCGTAGCGCAGGTTGGCGGCAAAGGCCGCGAGTTGGGCGCTCAGGTGCGGGGTGTCTTGGTCAGCGTTCATGGGCAAGGGTGGCGTGTCAGAAGGAGCGGGGCAGGCCCAGGATGTGTTCGGCGACGTACGACAGGATCAGGTTGGTCGAGATGGGCGCGACCTGGTAGAGGCGGGTTTCGCGGAACTTGCGCTCGACGTCGTACTCGTTGGCAAAGCCGAAGCCGCCGTGGAACTGCAGGCAGGCGTTGGCCGCTTCCCAGGACGCGTCGGCGGCCAGCAGCTTGGCCATGTTGGCCTGGGCGCCGCACGGCTCGTGGGCGTCGAACAGGCGGCAGGCCTCGTAGCGCATCAGGCTGGCGGCCTCGACGTTGATGTGGGCGCGGGCGATGGGGAACTGCACGCCCTGGTTCTGCCCGATGGGACGGCCGAATACCACGCGCTCTTTGGCGTAGGCGGTGACCTTGTCGACAAACCAGTAGCCATCGCCGATGCACTCGGCGGCGATCAGCGTGCGCTCGGCATTCAGGCCGTCCAGGATGTATTTGAAGCCCTTGCCTTCTTCGCCGATCAGGTTTTCTTCGGGGATTTCCAGGTTGTCGAAGAAGAGCTCGTTGGTCTCGTGGTTGACCATGTTGGGGATGGGGCGGATCGACATGCCGTGCTTGACCGCGTGGTGCAGGTCGACCAGGAAGATCGACATGCCTTCGGACTTGCGCGTCACCTGGTCGAGCGGCGTGGTGCGCGCCAGCAGGATCATCAGGTCCGAATGCTGCACGCGCGAGATCCAGACCTTCTGGCCGTTGATGACGTACCGGTCGCCGCGCTTGACCGCGGTGGTCTTGATCTTGGTGGTGTCGGTGCCAGTGGTAGGTTCGGTCACGCCCATGGACTGCAGGCGCAGTTCGCCGGCGGCGATGCGGGGCAGGTATTCGCGCTTCTGGGCTTCGGAGCCGTGGCGCAGCAGCGTGCCCATGTTGTACATCTGGCCGTGGCAGGCGCCGGAGTTGCCGCCGCTGCGGTTGATTTCTTCCATGATGACCGAGGCCTCGGTCAGTCCCAGGCCCGAGCCGCCGTATTCCTGCGGGATCAGGGCGGCCAGCCAGCCGGCTTCGGTGAGGGCGCGGACGAAATCCTCGGGGTAGCCGCGCGCCTCGTCGATCTTGCGGAAGTAGTCGGCAGGGAACTGGGCGCAGAGGTCGCGCACGGCTTCACGGATGTCCTGGTAGGCGTGGGAGGCTTGGGGCATAGGGCTGCTTATCGGGTGGGTGGGATGGTTCGATTCAGCATCGAATGTGCCGCAACGCGGCAGACGTGCCAATTCACAATTCATTAATACGGGGTTCCTGATCGCAAAAGCGCGCCTTCATGACGGCAGTGCGACATGCGGTTCCGAGGTTGTGTCAAGAAATTGCCAAACTGGGTGGTCATAATCCGCAGCACTGCCGCGCAGGCGGCGAGGCTACACACGGATTCATATGCGGAAAAATCTGAGGGTCACGACGGCGCTGTCGGCCATTCTTGCCTTGTTCGTCGTGCTGTTCGCGGTCGCCGCGGCGGCGGGCATCACGGTATTGCGCGACAACCGCGCGGATATCGAGGCCTTGGGCCGCGGCAGCATCGAAAGGGCCAGCGACCTCGCGGACATGACCAGCCGGCTGTTCCAGGCGCGCGCGGCCCTGACGGACGCCAAGACCGCCATGGAGGGCGGCCTTGAAGAGGCGCGCAACGCGTCGCTCGCGCAGGCCGACGCCTTGCTCAAGCAGGCCACGGCCAGCCTGGCGCGGCTGCGCGCCAATCCGGACGACAGTGCGCAGGGCGCGCCGCTTTTCGGGCAGGTGCTGGCGGCCTATGCCGCCTTCGCGGACCAGACCCTGGCGCCGATGCACAAGGCGATCCAGGGCTGGAACGGCATCGAGGTCAACCGCCTGACGGACAAGGCCTTGCCCACGAGCGGCGCGGCCTACGTCCAGCGGGCCGAGGCCTATCAAACCTATGCCCGCGAGCAGGGCCAGCAGGCGGTGGCGGGCGCAAGCCGCACCCTGGAGCGGGTGATCGTGGTCGCGGCGGGCGTGCTGGGTTTTGTGCTGATCCTGGCGGTGTTGATCCGCCTGGCATTTCGCCGCAGCATCCTGCGCCCGCTCAACGAGGCCGGGGCGCACTTTGACCGCATTGCGGACGGGGACCTGACGGGCGCGATCGCCCTGCGCGGCGACAACGAGATCGGGGTGCTGTATTCCGCAATGCGGCGCATGCAGACGGGGCTGTCGGCCGCGGTGGCATCGGTGCGCCAGGGCGTCGAGGAAATCCACACGGGGTCCGGCGAGATCGCGGCCGGGGGCGCCGACATGTCGGACCGCGCGGCGCGCCAGGCCGGGTCGCTGCAGGAAGCGGCGGCCAACATGACGCAGCTTGCGCATACCGTGCAGCTGACCGCCGGCAATGCCGACCTGGCAAGCCGCCAGGCGCTGAGCGCCACGCAACTGGCGCAGCGCGGCGGCCAGGCGGTCGATGAAGTCGTGCACAGCATGCAGGGCATCGCCGACAGCGCGCGGCGTATCGGCGAGATCGTGGGCGTGGTGGACAGCATCGCCTTCCAGACCAACATTCTTGCGCTCAACGCGGCGGTGGAAGCGGCGCGCGCCGGCGAGCAGGGCAAGGGATTTGCCGTGGTGGCGGGCGAGGTGCGGTCGCTCGCCCAGCGCAGCGCGCAGGCGGCCCGCGAGATCAAGGGCCTGATCGAAGATTCGGCCGGGCGGGTGGACGCCGGCGTGCGCCACGTGAAGCTGGCGGGCGAGACCATGCGCGACATGGTCGCGTCCGTGGATAGCGTCACGCAGATCGTGGCCGAGATTTCCAGCGCTACGGCCGAACAGGCTGCGGGCATTGCGTCGGTGAACGATGCCGTGGCCGACATCGAGCGCTCCACGCAGGAAACCGCCGCCATGGTCGAGCAGACGGCGGCGGCCGCCGCCGCGCTGGAATCGCAGGCGCAGGGATTGCGCCGCGCCGTGGCCAAGTTCCAGATCGCCCAGGGGGCGCAGCCCGCCGGCGTCCAGGCCTTAGCCGGTGAGCTGCGGCAGGATGGCCCCGGCGTAGCGCTCGGCCACCAGCGACAGGTTCCCGTGCTTGACCTTGTGCTTGACATGCGCGGCAGCCGACGCGATGTCCTCCGGGCGGATGCGCTCGCATAGCGAGGGCGTGACGGTCAGGGCGCCCACGCCCAGCGTCACGAAGGGAAAGAAGCGCGGCACGCCGTAGCGGTCCTCGGCCTCGATGCCGCCGTTGCGGCGGCCCTGTTCGTCGTACAGGGCCACCGCCGCCTCGTTGAACTCCGCGATGATGCGCTCGATGCGCGCCATCCAGTCCGCGCTGCGCAGCAGTACGACGAAGTCGTCGCCGCCCACGTGTCCCACGAAATCGCGCTGCGGATCGCAGTGGCGTTTGATAACCTCGGCGGTGAGCATGATCATGTCGTCGCCGCGCCAGTAACCGTAGACGTCATTGAACGGCTTGAAGTTGTTCAGGTCGCCGTAGCAGATGGTGAAGTCGGCGGCGTCTTCCAGCAGCGTGGCGATGTGCCGGCTGATGGGAATGTTGCCCGGCAGCGACGTGAGCGGATTGGCGTAGCGGGCGGCCTCGATGCGCATTTCGGTCACCGAGCGCACCAGCGTCTCGCCCGTGGCCAGGCCGTCGTAGCGGCCCTCGCGGGTGATGATCAGCCCGTCCATCAGGTAGCGCTGGTCTTCGGAGATCAGCACATGGCTCAACTGGTCGATGGACACGTTCACGTCCACCAGCACGGGCTCGGCATTCATGAAGGTCGAGCAGGCATCGCGCCCGAACAGCTCGCGCGTGTAGCGCTGGGCGTAGTGTTCCGAGAAATCCCGCCGGTTGATGATGCCGACCGGCCGGTTGTCGCCGTCGATCACCGCCACGGCGTGCAGGTTCTTGTGTTCGATGAACAGCCGGTGCACGTCGTCGTTGGTGTGTTTGGTCAGCAGGGCGGCCGGGGCCTCGACCCGCAGGCTGGCCGCGGTACCGCCCGCCGAGCGTTGCGACACCGGGGCCGACGAGCGCGAGCGCAGCGAATCGCGCAGCGGCGGCGTCAGTTCGGTCAACAGCGTCTCGTCGGGCATGCCCAGGAACCAGCCCTGCGCGTAGCGGATGTCCAGCTCGCGCACCACCGCCAGGTCCGCGGCGGTTTCGATGCCTTCGGCAACGACGGAGGTGCCCAGGTGCTGCGCGACCTTCAGAATGGCGCGCACCATGTTCTGCTTGCGCTCGTCGTGGCCGATGCCGTCAAAGAAGTAACGGTCGATCTTGACCAGCTCGGGCTGGGTTTCAGCCCAGAGTTGCAGATTGGAATTGCCGACGCCGTAGTCGTCGAGCGCGATGCGCATGCCGGCCTCGCGCAGGCAGGCGAATGCGTCGTGCAGCTCGCCCATGCGGTCCGACAGCGGATCCTGTTCGGTGAGTTCGACGATGATGCTGCCCGGTTCGAGCGCGCAATCCTTGAGCAGCCGGGCCGGCATGTCGTGGCCCCACAGCGTCCAGTAATGGAGCAGGGCCGATCCGGACAGGTTGAGGAACAGCTTGCCGGCGGCGTCGTTCTGTTCAAACCCGCGCGCCCCGGCGCGGAAGCTGGCCAGTTCGAGCTGCGGATGCAGCCCCTGGCGGCGCGCCTCGGCGAACAGGGCATCGGGAAAGTGCAGGGGAGTGTCGGCGGGGCCGCGGATCAGGCTCTCGTGGCCATAGATGCGGCTGTGCGACAGGTCGACCACCGGCTGGAAGCGCGGACGCAACAATCTTTCGCGCAGGATGCCGGCCAGGCTGGCATGGGCGGGCGCTCCGTGGGCTGGGTTGAGGAGCGCGCGGGACGCGGCCGGCCTGGGCAAAGCGTGAAGTGAGTTCATCGCCGGGGCATTGAGATACGATCAGTGACAAGATGGGTCATATTGACGACAAAATATGTCTGCGTTGTTGCGCCGCGCTGTCGCGTCGCATTGTTGCGCCGAATCGTGACGTGCAATATTCAGTCGCTGTTACAAAAGTGTCAACTGGCATTTGCGGTCCCCGGCGGTATCCGCGCCTGCATCGTGGAATGCGCTCCCGCAGGGGGCCGGGGCCTATACAATCCGCGCTATGACTTCCCCCAAGATTCCCGATACCCTGCGCCGCGTCGTCCTGGCGTCCAACAATGCCGGCAAGCTGCGTGAGTTTTCCGCCTTGTTCGCGCCCCTGGGCATTGAACTGGTTCCGCAAGGCGACCTCGGCGTGCCTGAAGCCGAAGAGCCGCACGTCACGTTCGTCGAAAACGCGCTGGCCAAGGCGCGCCACGCCAGCCGCCTCACCGGGCTGCCGGCGCTGGCCGATGACTCCGGCCTGTGCGTGGCTGCGTTGGACGGGGCGCCCGGCGTCTATTCGGCGCGCTATGCCAAGATGCACGGCGGAGAAAAGTCCGATGCGGCCAACAACGCGCTGCTGGTGCGCAACCTGGCGGACGTAGCCGACCGCAGCGCCTGGTACGTGGCCGTTCTGGCCCTGGTGCGATCCGAAAACGATCCGCGCCCGCTCATCGGCGAAGGCCTGTGGCACGGCGAGATCATCGACGTGCCCGAAGGCGCCAACGGCTTTGGCTACGATCCGCATTTCTACCTGCCCGACATGGCGCTGACCGCCGCGTCGCTGGATCCCGACGAAAAGAACCGGGTCAGCCACCGCGCCCGGGCGCTGCGCGAGCTGCTCAGCAAGCTGAGCCAGGCCTGACCAAGGCGCCCCCGGGGCGCCAGGAATTTTGCATGTCCATCACCATACCCATCCGCAATGACATGGGCGCACCCGCGTCGCGACTGGTCGTGCCCGCGGGCGCCACGCTGACCAGCCTGCCGCCGCTGTCGGTCTACGTCCACGTGCCCTGGTGCGTGCGCAAGTGTCCTTATTGCGACTTCAATTCACACGCCGCGCCGGGCGAAATCCCGGAACGCGCTTATCTGGATGCCCTGCGCAGCGACCTGGAGCAGTCGTTGCCGTCGATCTGGGGCCGCCAGGTGATTTCCGTCTTCATTGGCGGCGGCACGCCCAGCCTGCTGTCCGCCGCCGGGCTGGACGAACTGCTGGCCATGCTTCGGGCCTATTTGAATCTGTGGCCGGACGCCGAGATCACGATGGAGGCCAACCCCGGCACCGGCGAGGCGGACCGCTTCAGGGACTACGCGGCCAGCGGCGTCACGCGCTTTTCGCTGGGCATCCAGAGCTTTGACGACGCGCAACTCAAGAAGCTGGGCCGCATCCATGACGCCGCCCAGGCCCGCGCCGCGATCGACATGGCCCAGCGCGCCGCGCCGCGGGTCAACCTGGACATGATGTTCGCCTTGCCCGGCCAGACGCTGGACGCCTGTAGGACCGATCTGCGGCAGGCCATTGCCTTCGGCACCGAGCATCTGTCGCTGTATCACCTGACCATGGAGCCCAATACGGTCTTCGCGAAGTTCCCGCCCGAAGACCTGCCCGACGACGACACCAGCGCCGCCATGCAGGACGCGGTGGAAGCGGAGCTGGCCGCGGCGGGGCTGGCGCGCTATGAGGTGTCGGCTTACGCCAAGCCGGGCGCGCGTTGCCGGCACAACATGAATTACTGGGAATTCGGCGACTACCTGGGCATCGGTCCCGGCGCGCACGGCAAGCTGTCGTTTCACGACCGCATCGTGCGCGAGGCCCGGCTGCGCAGCCCGGACTCCTGGATGCAGGCGGCCATGGCGCGCGACGGCAGCCATCTGGCCGAAAGCCGCCAGGTCGGGCCGGACGAGCTGCCGTTCGAGTTCATGCTCAATGCGCTGCGCCTGAAAGAAGGCGTGGCGGCCACCGCCTTCCATGAACGCACCGGCTTGTCGCTTGCCGTCATCGCGCACCAATTGGAGGCAGCCTCGAAACGGGGCCTGCTGGACGCCGATCCCACTCGCCTGCGGGCCACGCCCTTGGGCTGGCGATTCCTCAATGACCTGCAGGAAATGTTCCTGTAAGGTGCAAGCACCATGATGGGGCGATCGTGCCCCATCTTTTGCACCATAACGGTGCTACATTTCCCCAAACCCGCACCGCCTCCCCCCGGGAATACCGGGGGATAAACCTGGCACGCATATTGCTTCCTTCTTTTATGCCAGTCGACGGGCAAAGCCCTCGACCCTTTTATCTAATGGAGATGACATGGCAAGCCCGAAAGACGTCCTGAAACAGATCGCCGATAACGAAGTGAAATTCGTGGATTTCCGCTTTACCGATACGGTTGGCCGTGAGCACCACGTTTCCGTGCCCACCACTGCTATCGATGAAGACAAGCTGGAAAGCGGGCAGGCTTTCGACGGTTCGTCGATCCCGGGCTGGAAGGGCATCGAAGCCTCCGACATGCTCCTCATCCCCGACTGCTCCACCGCGAACCTGGATCCGTTCCGCGAAGAGCCGACCCTGATCCTGTCGTGCGACGTGGTCGAACCGTCGGACCTGAAGGGCTATGACCGCGACCCGCGTTCGCTGGCCAAGCGCGCCGAAGCCTACCTGAAGTCCTCCGGCCTGGGCGACACCGCCTACTTCGGTCCGGAACCCGAATTCTTCGTGTTCGACGGCGTGACCTGGAACACCGACATGTCGGGCACCTTCGTCAAGATCAAGTCCGAAGAAGCGCCCTGGTCCACCGGCCTGGAATTCGAAGGCGGCAACACCGGCCATCGTCCGGGCGTGAAGGGCGGCTACTTCCCCGTCCCGCCGGTCGATTCGTTCCAGGACATGCGCTCGGAAATGTGCCTGCTGATGGAACAGATGGGCGTGCCGGTTGAAGTGCACCACCACGAAGTGGCTGCCCCCGGCCAGCTCGAAATCGGCACCAAGTTCAGCACGCTGGTCCAGCGCGCCGACTGGACGCAGATCGTCAAGTACATCGTGCACAACGTGGCCCACGCCTACGGCAAGACCGCCACGTTCATGCCCAAGCCCGTCGTCGGCGACAACGGCTCCGGCATGCACGTCCACCAGTCCATCTGGAAGGACGGCCAGAACCTGTTCGCGGGCAACGGCTACGCCGGCCTGTCCGAATTCGCCCTGTACTACATCGGCGGCATCATCAAGCACGCGCGTGCCCTGAACGCCATCACCAACCCCGGCACGAACTCGTATAAGCGCCTGGTCCCGCACTTCGAAGCGCCCGTCAAGCTGGCCTACTCGGCCCGCAACCGCTCGGCCTCGATCCGCATTCCCTACGTGGGCAACCCGAAGGGCCGCCGTATCGAAACGCGCTTCCCGGATCCCCTGGCCAACCCGTACCTGGCGTTCTCGGCCCTGATGATGGCCGGCCTGGACGGCATCCAGAACAAGATCCACCCGGGCGATCCGGCCGACAAGAACCTGTACGACCTGCCGCCGGAAGAAGACGCGAAGATCCCGACCGTTTGCGCCTCGCTGGAAGAAGCGCTGGAAGCCCTGGACAAGGACCGCGAGTTCCTGACCCGAGGCGGCGTGTTCAGCAACGACATGATCAACGCCTACATCGACCTGAAGATGGCCGATGTGACGCGTCTGCGCATGACGACGCACCCGGTCGAATTCGACATGTACTACAGCCTCTGATGCATTGAGGCCGTGGCTGGGGGGAGCGCGATGATGTAGGCAGACACCAGGGCCCACACCATGCGCACCACCAGGTCGCCGTCCGACGAACTGCCTGTCCGGCCCGCGCCGGCGGGCAGGGCGCCGGCCCGGCGCCCCCGTCGCGGACGCGTTCCGCTTTCCCCTGTCCATTCGGGTACGTTGAAAATGAATGTAGAAGCTCTCGATCTGCTAGCCACGTCAGTTTTCCTGGTCAACGAGCGCGGCCACATCGAATACGCCAACGCAGCCGCCGAGGACCTTTTCGGCCGCTCGCGCAAGCAACTGGGCGGGCAGTCCGCCGCCACCCTGTTCGACAATCCAGAGAATATCCAGTCATCGATCGACCGCGCCGCGGGCGGCCGGTACGCGGACGTGAGGCAACTGGCCTCGCTGCGCCGCGCCGCCGAATCCGTGGAAGTCGCCGTGACGACCGTCGGCCTGACCGGCCAGCGTTGGCCGGTGCTGATCGAGACGCGCGAAATCGAGCAGCGCGTCCTGGCCGATCGCAACCACCGGCTGGTGGACGAGATCGAAGCCCACCGCGAATTGCTGCGCAATCTGGCGCATGAAGTCAAGAATCCCCTGGGCGGCCTGCGCGGCGCCGCGCAACTGCTGGAAGCCGAGCTGCCCAGCGCGGCCCTGGCCGAATACACCCAGGTCATCATTTCCGAAGCCGACCGCCTGCAGGCGCTGGTGGACCGCCTGAGCGGTCCGCAACGTGTGCCGCTGAACGCGCGGCCGGTGAACATCCATGAAATCTGCGAGCGCGTCTGCGCGCTCATCCAGGCCGAGTTCCGCAACGACGTCACGATCCAGCGGGATTACGACGCCTCGGTGCCCGACTTGAAGGGCGACGCCGCCCGCCTGATGCAGGCCGTGCTCAACGTGGCGCGCAACGCCGCGCAGGAACTGGTGGCGCGCCCGCAAGGCCCGCAGACCGAGCCCGGCGTGGTCACGCTGCGCACGCGCGTCGCGCGTCAGGTCATGCTGGCGCACCGGCAGCACCGCCTGGCGCTGGTGCTGTCCATCATCGACAACGGTCCGGGCGTGCCGGACCACATTCGCGACCGCATTTTCCATCCGCTGGTCACGGCCAGGGCAGGTGGTACCGGC
Source organism: Achromobacter sp. NFACC18-2 (assembly GCF_900108985.1). Taxonomy (NCBI): domain Bacteria; kingdom Pseudomonadati; phylum Pseudomonadota; class Betaproteobacteria; order Burkholderiales; family Alcaligenaceae; genus Achromobacter; species Achromobacter sp. NFACC18-2. The sequence goes on from NZ_FNYM01000001.1 coordinate 236,449, forward strand.
CTGGGCCTGAGCCTGGCGCAGGATTTCGTGCAGCAGCACGGCGGCATCATCGAATTTGAATCCCGACCGGGGCGCACCGAGTTTCGCCTGGTCCTCCCGATGGAGCCCGCAAACTGATGAAACCCGTATGGATCGTCGACGACGACCAGGCCATCCGCTGGGTCCTCGAAAAGGCCCTGGCCCGCGCTGGCGTCCCCACCCGCAGCTTTTCCCAGTCGGCCGACGTGCTGGAGGCGCTTTCGCGCGAAACGCCCGTCGCGCTGGTGTCCGATATCCGCATGCCTGGCGGCAACGGCCTGGAGCTGTTGCGCCAACTGAAGGAGCGCCATCCGGGCCTGCCGGTCATCGTGATGACCGCCTTTGCTGACCTGGACAGCACCGTGTCCGCCTTCCAGGGCGGCGCGTTCGACTACCTGGCCAAGCCCTTCGACGTGAACGAAGCCGTCGCGCTGATCCAGCGCGCCATGCAGGAGTCCGCGCAGCCGGAAGCGCCCGAAGGGCAGGGCGAGGCAGGGCAAAACAACGAGCGCTGGATGATGACGCAGTCGTCATCCACCGCGATGCAGGAAGTCTTCCGCGCCATCGGGCGCCTGGCGCAATCCAAGGTCACCGTGCTGATCACCGGCGAGTCCGGCACCGGCAAGGAACTGGTCGCCCGGGCGCTGCACGGCCACGGCGTGCGCGCCAACGGCCCCTTCGTGGCGCTGAACGCCGCGGCCATCCCGCGCGACCTGCTGGAGGCCGAACTCTTCGGCCATGAACGCGGCGCGTTCACCGGCGCCAACAACCTGCGCCGCGGCCGCTTCGAAGAGGCGCATGGCGGCACCTTGTTCCTGGACGAAATCGGCGACATGCCGATCGAGTTGCAGACGCGCCTGTTGCGCGTGCTGGCCGAGGGCAGCTTTTACCGCGTCGGCGGCGCGCAGCCCGTGCGCGTGGACGTGCGCATCGTGGCGGCCACCCACCAGCCGCTGGAACAGCGGGTCGAGCAGGGCCTGTTCCGCGAAGACCTTTTCCATCGCCTGAATGTGATCCGGCTGCGCCTGCCGCCGCTGCGCGAGCGGGTCGAGGATATCCCGGCGCTGGCGCAGCATTTCCTGACGGCCAGCGCGCGCACGCTGGGCGTGCCGGTCAAGCGCCTCACGCCCGAGGCGCTGGCCGTGCTGACCAAGTTCGACTTTCCGGGCAACGTGCGCCAGCTCGAGAACTTCTGCCACTGGCTGACGGTGATGGCGCCCGGCCAGACGGTGGACCGCATCGACCTTCCGCCCGAGATCCGGGCGATGGAACACCAGCCGCCCGCGGGCGCCGCGCCGCTGCGGCCGGCCGTGCCGACGGCAGGGGTGGGCACGGTCGTTCCGGCGGGGGCGCCGGCCGCCGCCAGCGCGGACGATGGCGCGCCCCGCAACTGGCAGGATTCCTTGTTGCGCGATGCGCAGTACCGGCTGGAACGCGGCGAGCCCGCGGTGATGGCCACGCTGACGCGCCAATTCGAGAAGATCCTGCTGCAAAGTGCGCTGGACGCCAGCCGCGGCCGGCGCGTGGAAGCCGCGTCGCGCCTGGGCATCGGCCGCAACACCATCACGCGCAAGCTGCGCGAGTTGGGGATCGAGGACGAGTAATCGTCCCGGCGCCGGGCTCGCGGGCCCGCGCCGTGCATTCCCGCTCGCGTGCCCGCCTGTCTACAGACCCAGCAGGCTTTCGCACAGCCGCGGCGATTTCAGCTTCTGCAGCCACCACTTCATCGCTTCGCCCGGCGGCTCCGCCCGCCAGGCGTACGCGACGTGTTCCGTCAGGGACATGCCTTCATCCGTTTCGCACACCACGAGCAGTCCCTGCGCCAGGTAAGGCGCCGCCAGCGTCAGCGGCAGGTAGCCGCAGCCCAGGCCGCGCACCTGCGCCTCGATCTTGGCCTGCATCGACGGCATCACCAGCGTCGGTTGTTCCGACAGGATGCCCCGCGACTGCACCGGCAGGTTGCGCGAGGTATCGGCGATCACCACGGCGCAATAGCGCGTGATGTCGGCGCGACTGAGCGGTTGGGGCAGCGACGCCAGCGGATGGTTCGCCGCCACGCAGAAGCCGAACTGCATCACGCCGATCGCCTGCGTGCGATACGGCCCGGTGGGTTCGCCCGCCGCGCCCGCGCCGATGACGAGGTCGGCGCGGCCCGACGTCAGCGCATCCCAGTTTCCGCTCAGCACCTCGGTGGAAAAGCGCAGTGTGGTGGCGCTGCCCACCGCATGGAATTCGTCGATGAGGTCATAGATGGGCCGCCACGGCAGCACCGCGCTGACGGCGATGCGCAATTGCACTTCCCAGCCCGTGGCGATGCGCTTGACGCGGCTGGCCAGCTCGTCCAGCGACTGCAGCAGGTGCCGTCCGTCCTTGAGCAGCGCCTCGCCCGCCGGCGTCAGCAGCGCCCGGTGTCCCGAGCGGTCGAACAGCAGCACGTCCAGGCCGTCCTCCAGTTTGCGGATGGAATAGGTGACGGCGGAGGGCACCTTGCCCAGTTCGCGCGCCGCCTTGGCGAAGCTGCCGTGGCGCGCGATGGCGTCGACCAGGATGAGGAGTTCGGGGGTAATCGGTTGCATGGAAATCGCGGCGGAAATTGGCATTCAAATAATTTGAACGAAGTCATCAAAATATAGCGCCAAACGCAGCCCGGAGCACGCGCAGAATATCACTCATGCCGGGGTTGCAGCCAAACGGACCGGCAAAGAGCCAGACGAGTTGCAGCCCTAATCATTCATATTATTGAAACAGGAGTTCAACATGCTTACGATCCGCCGCGCTGCCGAACGGGGTCACGCCAACCATGGATGGCTCGATTCGTTCCACACTTTCTCGTTTGCCAACTACTACGACCCGGCTCACATGGGCTTCGGCGCGCTGCGCGTGATCAACGATGACCGCATCGCGGCCGGACGCGGCTTCGGGACCCACGGCCACCGGGACATGGAGATCATCACCTACGTGCTCGACGGCGCCATCGCCCACAAGGACAGCATGGGCAGCGGCTCCACCATCCGCCCGGGTAACGTTCAGCGCATGAGCGCCGGCCGCGGCGTCATGCACTCCGAGTTCAACCCGCTGCCGGACGCCGAAACGCACATGCTGCAGATCTGGATCGAGCCGGACGTGACCGGGATTGCGCCCGAGTACGAAGAGCGCGCGTTCAGCGACGCGCAAAAGCGCGGCCGGCTGCAAGCCCTGGTGACGGGCGACGGCGCCGACGGGTCGATGAAGATCCATCAGGATGCCCGGCTGTATGCGGGCCTGTTCGACGGTGACGAGTCGGCCGCGCTGACGCTGGGTGCCGGGCGCCGCGCCTGGGTCCATGTGGCCCGCGGCAGCCTGACCGTCAACGGCGTCGAGCTGGCCGCCGGCGACGCCGTGGCCATCACCGGCGACAGCAGCGTCGAGCTGTCGGGCGGCAAGAACGCCGAAGTGCTGGTGTTCGACCTGGCCTGAGGCCAAACGCCGGGCGGATGTCGTAATCCGCCCGGTTTCACCCTGTATCGGCCGCGAGGCCATTAAGATGGCCCCAGGCCAATTCATGCGGAGCATTGCACCATGTCGACCTTGTCCCAAGCCGGCGAAAGCCAGATCGAAACCATCGTGGTGCCGCGCACCAGCGACCTGGGCGGGTTTTCCGTCCGCCGCGCCATTCCGTCCGCGCAGCGCCGCAGCGTGGGCCCGTTCGTCTTCCTGGACCATATGGGTCCGGCCGATTTCGACGTCGGCAGCGGCATCGACGTGCGGCCGCACCCGCACATCGGCCTGTCCACCGTCACCTATCTGTACGAAGGCTCCATGGTGCACCGCGATGGCGCGGGCAATACCCAGACCATCCTGCCCGGCGAGGTGAACTGGATGACCGCGGGCCGCGGGATCGTGCACTCCGAGCGTTCCTCCCCGGAAAGCCGTCTTGCGCCGCAGCGGCTCTGTGGCCTGCAGATCTGGGTAGGCCTGCCCAAGGCCCATGAAGAAACGGACCCCGGTTTCACCCACTACGGTCTGGACGCGCAGCCGGTCGTCGAAGGCGAGGGCGTGCGCGCCCAGGTCGTGGCGGGCTCGCTGTTCGGACAGACCTCGTCGGTCAAGACCCTGTCGCCCCTGTTCTATGGCGACCTGCAACTGCAGGCCGGGGCCACCACCGTGCTGCCGGCCGAACATGAAGAGCGTGCCGCGTATCTGGCGCAAGGCACTGTCGAGATCGAGGGCCAGGTCTACGAAAGCGGCCGCCTCGTGGTGTTTGCGCCGGGCAAGCCCGTGCAGATCCGCGCCAAAACGGCTGCGCGCTTTGCCGTGCTGGGCGGCGAACCGCTGGATGGGCCGCGCTTCGTGTGGTGGAACTTCGTTTCCAGCAGCAAGGACCGCATCGAGCAGGCCAAGCAGGACTGGCAGCGCACGCGCTTTGACCAGATCGTGCCGGGCGACGAGACCGAATACATCCCGCTGCCGGAACCGCGCGTCTGACGGACATGACACTCGCTCCGGTGATGGTGTAACTTTTAATGTGTTTTTTTGAGGGTTACACTGTCCTCGGAGGTCACCATGAACGCCGCGCACGCACCCGAAGTCCACGCATCCGAAGCCCACGCACCCGAATTCAGGCAACTGGGCGACCATGTCGCCCTGGACATGATCAATACCGTCGAACAAGGCGGCGCCGGTCCGCTGGACCGCTGGCAATCCGACGCGGACGTGTCGGCGTGGCTTGCGCTGTCCGGGCTGGCCGCCGGGCAGGGCGCCGCGCCGGCCGGCCTGCTGGAAAGCGCCCGCAGCCTGCGCGAAACGGTTCGCGAACTGGTGGTGCAACGCAAATCGGGCGCGCCGCTCGCGCTTTCTGAACTCAACCGCGCGCTGGCGGCCGGGGGAAGCCACCTGGAATTGTCCGAGACGCAAGGCGCAGGCCTGTCGCTGGCGCGCCGCTACCCGTCCAAGACCCCGGCCCAATGGTTGCTGCCCGTCGCCGAGGCGGCCGCCGACCTGCTGGTTAACGGCGAATTCGGGCTGGTGCGCAAATGCGAAAGCGAGGCGTGCTCGCTCTGGTTCTACGACCGCACGCGTTCGCACAAGCGGCGCTGGTGCAGCATGGCGTTGTGCGGCAACCGGCACAAGGTCGCGGCATTCCGGCAGCGCGAGGCGGCCGACGCGAACGCCAAGCCTCGCTGATCGGTAGGGGTAGATACGAAACCCGGCACGCCTGCCGGGTTTTTTCATGCGCGGGGCCCATGCCAGGGGAATCGGCCAGTTGGCGATTTCGTAACCTTTAAAACTGCTATTGACAGGTTACGCAGGGCGCGTAGACTGTGTTCTGACGCGTCGACACCGTCCGATTTTCCCTATCCCCATCCCGGAGCCCGATATGACCGCCCAAGCCACCCCCACCGTGCACTACCGCCACGCCCACGCCGATGGCCTGCGATTCTTCTACCGCGAAGCGGGCGACCCGCAAGCGCCCGTACTCCTGCTGCTGCACGGATTTCCCAGCTCGTCGCACCAGTTCCGCAATGTGATCCCTCAACTGGCCAGCCGCTTTCGCGTCATCGCGCCCGACCTGCCGGGCTTCGGTTTCACCGATGTGCCAGCCGAACGCGACTACCGCTACACGTTCGACAACCTGGCCAAGTCGCTGGAAGCCTTTGTCGACGAACTCGGCCTGACCCGGTACGCCATGTACTTCTTCGATTACGGCGCGCCGACCGGCCTGCGCCTGGCGCTCGCGCACCCTGAGCGGGTGACGGGATTGGTGTCCCAGAACGGCAACGCCTACCTTGAGGGCCTGGGCGATGCCTGGGCGCCGATCCGCGCCTACTGGGAGGACCCGTCGCCCGAAAATCGCCAGACCATCCACGACGCCATCCTGCACCTGGAAGGCACGAAGTGGCAGTACGTGCACGGCGTGGCCGACCCCGACAGCGTCGCCCCGGAGGGCTACACCCTGGACGCGGCTTTGCTCGAGCGTCCCGGCAACAAGGACATCCAGCTCGATCTCTTCCTGGATTATGCGAACAATCTGAAGCGGTATCCGGCGTTTCAGGCGTTCTTCCGCCAATCGCGCCTGCCGACGCTGGCGATCTGGGGCCGCAACGATCCGTTCTTCATCCCGCCTGGCGCCGAGGCGTACCGCCGCGACAATCCGGATGCCGTCGTCGAACTGCTGGACACGGGTCACTTCGCGCTGGAAACTCACGGCCAGTACATCGGCCAGCGCATCATCGACGTGCTGCTGGGGTGACCCGCAGGGAACGCTGCCCGCCTATTTGCAGGAGCCCGCATGACCCGCCACTTCGACGACCTGCAATTGGGCAGCATCGAGATGTTCTGCCTGGCCGCGGAATTGAGCAGCTTCACCGCGGCGGCGAATGCTGCCGGCGTCACGCCCGCGGCCGTCAGCCGCAGCGTGTCGCGGCTGGAGGCGCGGCTGGGCATACGGCTCTTCGTGCGCAGCACCCGGCATATCCGCCTGAGCGACGAAGGGCTGGCGTATTTCGAACAGGTACGTCCCGCGATCGCGCAACTGGTCGACGCGGAGCGCCAGGTCGGCGGGCAGGGCGCGGCCGGGCGGTTGCGCATCAGCCTGCCCACGCCGTATGCGCATTACCGCGTCCTGCCGCTGCTGCCGGCGTTTCGCGACCAGTATCCCAACGTCGACGTCCACGTCCACATCAGCAACCGCAATGTCGATTTCGCCGACGACGGTTATGACCTGTCGGTGCGCGGCCGTGCGCCCGACGACTCCACGCTTATCGCGCGCAAGCTGGAAGACGCGGAGCTGGTGGTCGTCGGCGCGCCCGACTACCTGCGCAGGCGCGGTACGCCCCAGTCACTGGACGACCTGGGCGCGCACGACTGCATCCAGTTCGACCGGCCCAGCAGCGGGCGCCGCCTACCGTGGACGTTTCAACGCGACGGCGAATCCGCCGACATCCTGACCGAAGGCCCCTACGGCACCGCCGAGGACGTACTGGGCGGCGTGTCCCTGGCCCGGGCGGGGGCAGGGCTGTTCCAGACCTACCGTTTCGTGGTCGAGGAAGACCTGCGCGCAAACCGATTGACCGAGGTGCTGCAGCGCCATGGCGGCAGCACCCGGCCCTTCGTGTTGCTGTACCCGCATGCCCGGCATGTGTCGCGCCGGGTGCGGGCGTTCGTCGACTTCCTGGTCGACAGGCTGGGGCGCTGAGCGCGCTCAGGCGCGCGTCAATTGCGCGATCACCACCAGGATGACCGACGCATTGGCAGGCTGCTGCGAAACCGAATTGGCGGTACGCGCATGGCCTGCCTTGTCGCCCAGGACGCGCGCAAAGAGTCCGGACGCGCCGTCGAGCACCGCGGGCTGGTCGAAGAACCCCGGCGCGCTGGCGACGTAGCCCTCCACCCGGACGATGTGGTCGAGCCGGTCAAAACTGCCGGCGTGCTGGCGTATCTGCGCCAGCACATTCAGCGCCGCCAGTTCCGCGGCTTGCCGGCCCTGGTCGACGGTGAGGGCCGCGCCGACTTGCCCCTGCCACACGACGCGGCCGTCGCGCAGCGGCAATTGCCCCGAGATGAACAGCAGATCGCCCGCCTGGCTGGCGGCGGTGTATTGGCCCAGCGGCTGGGGCGCGGGAGGAAGGCTGAGGCCGAGTTCGGCCAATCTGGCTTCAATGGACATGGCGGTATCCCTGTGCGCGGAACGCCGGGAAGGCGTTCCGCTGTAGTGGGTCGTGATGGGTTCGTGATGGGTTCGTTGTTTACCAGTGGCCGGCCGCGGCGCCGCCGTCCACGGGCAGTATGGCGCCCGTGGTGTAGGCCGAATCCGTCAGGTATAAGACCGCCCCGACGATGTCGTCTACCTTGCCCATGCGGCCCGCGGGCTGCAGCGAGTTCAGGAAGCTGAACGTGGCGGGATCGTGCATCGGCGTCTCGATGATGCCGGGCGCCACCGCATTGACGCGGATGTTCCGGTCCGACAGTTCGATTGCCAGCGCCCGCGTCGCGTGATTCAGGCCGCCCTTGATCAGCACGGGCAGCAACGCCGGCACGCGCATGCTGGGCTGCAGGGCAATGCTGGCCGTGATGTTCACGATGTGGCCGTCGCGGTTCGCGGCCATGTGGCCCGCCGCCTGTTGGGTGATATGGAAAAAGCCCTTCAGGTTGGTGTCGATGATGCGGTCCAGGTCGTCGTCGGTGTACTCGCCCAAGGGCTTGGGGATGAAGATGCCGGCGTTGTTGATCAGCACATCGATCCGGCCAAAGCGCGCGATGGCCTGGCCCACGATCTCGCGGGCGGTGCCGGCGAGCGCGATGTCGCCGGCGACGGGAAGGAAACTGGCGGGATTGCCCAGGCGGTCGGCCGCCGCGGCGAGCCCTTCCTGGCTGCGGGCGTTGCCCACCACGTTGTCGCCTCGGCGCAGATAGGCCTGCGCCAGGGCGAATCCGATCCCGCTGGACGCGCCCGTGATCACTACAGTCTTGTTGGACATTTCAATACTCCGGTTCTGGCATGTGAAGGGTGCCTGCGCGCTCAGACAGTGAGACGAACTATAGGAGCGCGCGCGCCGGCGATAAACGCCCGCGCCGGAACATGAATTGATACCTGGCGGAACAAGCCGCGCTCGCCGCTGTGCGAACGGGCCGTCCGGCGATAAGATGCGCTACCCGTGCATAACGACAAACGGGACGGAGACAACATGCATCGCCACACCAAGAATGCGCTGCGCGGCCTGGCCGCGCTGGCGCTGAGCCAGATCGCGCCGGCGCACGCCGCGGGCTATCCGGCCAAGCCCATTACCTTCATCGTGCCGTACACCGCCGGCGGGACCACCGATCTGGTCGCGCGCACCGCGGGCCAGAAAGTGGCCGAGAAGCTCGGACAGCCCGTGATCGTCGAGAACCGTCCCGGCGCGGGCGGCAATATCGGCATGGACGCGGTGGCCAAGGCGGCCCCGGACGGCTATGTGATCGGCTTTGGCGCCATCTCCACGAACGCGCTGAATCCCTTCGTGTATCCGAAGATGCCCTTCGACCCGACCCGGGATTTCACCGGCATCAGCATGCTGGGGGCGTCGTCCGTGGTCCTGGAGGTCGGGCCGTCGGTCAAGGTGGACAGCGTCAAGGACCTGATCGCCTACGCCAAGACGCATCCGGGCACCTCCTACGGCACGCCGGGCACGGGCACCTCGATGCACCTCGCAGGCGTGATGTTCGACCAACAGACCGGGGCCGGCATGCAGCACGTGCCCTACAAGGGCAGCGCGCAGGCGCTCAATGACTTGCTGGGCGGGCACCTGCCGGTGATGTTCGACAACCTGCCCGCATCGCTGCCGCACATCCAGGCAGGCAAGGTCCGCGCGTTGGCCGTCACCGGCAGCAAGCGTGCGCCGGCGCTGCCGGACGTGCCGACGCTGGCCGAGCTGGGCTATTCGGGCGCCGTGGTGGATCCGTGGTTCGCGGTCTACGGGCCGGCCGGCATGTCGCCCGAGGTCACCCGCGCGCTGAGCGATGCCTTTCAGGCGGCGCTCGCCATGCCGGACGTGAAGGACAAGCTGGAAAAGGCCGGGTTCATGCCCTACGGCTCCACGCCGCAGGAAGTCGAGCGCCTGACGCAAAGCCAGCACGAGGCCTTCAAGGCCTTGTCGCAAAAGGTCAAGCTGTCGGCGGACTGATGGGCGGGCGGGGCCCCGGCCGCTCAACGGCCGAGGGTCCTGCCGAGGGTCCCATCCGTGGCGCGGCTAGCGGCCGCGCGCCAGCGCCTGTTCCCGCTGCTCTTCCAGCGCCTCGCGACGGATGAAGTCGCGCACGAAGGCGTCGGCAGGATGATGGTGCAGGTTATAGGGCGTGTCCCATTGCGCAATGCGGCCCTTGGCCATGATGCCGATGCGGTCGGCGATGGCGAAGGCCTCGGCCTGGTTGTGCGTCACCAGGATCGCGGTGTGGCCGGTGGTCTTCAGGATTTCGCGTACCTCGAAGGCCAGGCGCTCGCGCGTGTCCACGTCCAGGTTGGAAAACGGTTCGTCCAGCAGCAGCAGGTCGGGCGAGGGCGCCAGCGCACGGGCCAGCGCCACGCGCTGCTGCTGGCCGCCGGAGATCTCGTGCGGATAGCTGTTCGCGGCATGGGCCAGGCCGACCAGCTCCAGCATTTCCTCGACGCGGCGCGCGCGATCGGGACGCGGCAGCTTGCGCAGTCCGAACGCCACGTTCTGCGCGACGGTGAGGTGCGGGAACAAGGCATAGTCCTGGAACATCATGCCCACGCGGCGCAGCTCCGGCGCGACCTGTTCGGTGGGCGAAGAGATGACGACGCCGTCCAGCAGGATGCGGCCCGCGCGCACCGGCTCGAAGCCGGCGATCGCGCGCAGCACCGTGGTCTTGCCGCAGCCCGATTCGCCCAGCAGGCAGCCGATGTGGCCGGCGGGCAGGCCGAGCGACAGGTCCTGGACGATCGGCTTCAGGCCGGCGGGCGTGTCGTAGGCCAGGGAGATGTGGTCGATTTCAAGCAGATCGGGCACGATGATCAATGTCCCATTTTCAGATTGGTGCGCGCCAGCAGGATGACCGGCAACAGACCGGCCAGCACGATGGCCAGGGCCGCCACGGCGCCTTCCTCATACGTGCCGCGCGCGGCTTCCGCGTAGAGCCAGGTGGCGAGCGTGTCGAAGTTCATGGGGCGCAGCAGCAGGGTCGCGGGCAGTTCCTTCATGGCATCGACGAACACCAGCAGCGCGCTGGCGGCCAGCGCGGGACGCAGCAGCGGCAAGTGGACGCGGCGCAACGTGCCGGCCGAGGTCTCGCCCAGCAGGCGGGAAGCCTGCTCCAGCGAAGGCGGAATACGCGCCAGCCCCGCTTCCAGCGCGCCGGTCGAAATGGCCAGGAAGCGGATCGCATACGCGCACACTAGCGCGCCCATGGAACCCATCAGGAACAGCCCGGTGCCGCCGAAGATGCGCGCGACCGCGGTGTCGATCCACACGAACGGCGTCAACAGGCCAATGGCCAGGACGGTGCCGGGCACGGCGTAGCCCAGGCTGGCGACGCGCGCGCAGGCGCGCCCCGGATTGAAGCTGGCGCTTTCGCGCAGGCTGCGGCCGGCCCAGGCGACGATCAGGCCGCACAGCAAGGTCACGACCGTGGCGCTGGAGGCGACGATCACGGTGTTGCTCAGGCCGCGGATCAACTGGTCGGACACGCCGCCCACCAGGTGCAGGCGCTTGTAGGTTTCCACCACGAGATACAGCGCGGGCGCGGCGAACCCCAGCAGCACCGGAATCCAGCCCAGCACGACCGCGACCGCGGCGGACGCGCCGTGCAGCCGGCGCGGCTGCATCGGCCGCATGCGCTGCGTGTTGGCATAGCGCTGCCGCTTGCGGCCATGGCGTTCCAGCAGGATCAGTCCGATGACGATGGCCAGCATGGTCAGCGCGATCTGCGCCGCGCCCGCCAGGTCGGATCGCGTGACCCAGGTGGTGTAGACGGAGACGGTCAGCGTCTGCACGCCCAGGAACTCGGACGCGCCGATGTCGTTCAGCGTCTCCAGCAGCGCAAGGCTCACGCCGACCACGATGGCCGGCCGCGCCAGGGGCAGGGCGACGCGGCAGAACACCGCGACGCGGCCCGCGCCCAGCGTGCGCGCCGCTTCGAGCAGACTGGCCGCCTGCGTCATGAACATGACGCGGGTGCTCAGGTAGACATAGGGATACAGCACGAAGCCCAGCACGAAGATCGCGCCGTAGATCGAGCGCAGGTCTGGCAGGCGGAACTGGCGGGGGCTGTCATAGCCCAGCAGCGCGCGGATCGCCGACTGGATGGGGCCGATGGGATGCAGCAGGTCCAGGTAGGCGAAGGCGATGATGTAGGTGGGCACCGCCAGCGGCAGCAGCAGGGCCCAGGTGAGGATCCGGCGCGTGGGAAAGTCGTACGCCGTGACCAGCCACGCGGCGCCCGTGCCCAGCAGCGTCACCACGATGCCGACGCCGGCAAGCAGCAGGGCGGTGTTCGCCAGGGCTTGGGGCAGCACGTAGCTCGCCAGGTGCTGCCAGTGTTCCAGGCTGCCGCCCAGCGCCCACCAGCCCAGCGTCAATACCGGCGCAAGCACCGCCAGCGCGATCAGGGCCGCGCCGGCCAGCCAGCCGGTTCCGCGTTCAGACCAGCGCAGCCGCAGCGGCCGGGGCAAGGAATCTGTATGCATGCTTCAAAGTCGGTTGCATCAAAGGCAAGGCCTGTTCCCCCGAAAAGCGGGAACAGGCCCTACGCGTGGCCCCGCTGCCGGGGCGCTTGCGTGTCACTGCCGCAGGGTTGCGCCATGCCCGTGGGCATGGCTGCCCGGCAGCTTATCAGTTGTCGAAGCCGACCTTGTCCACCAGTTCGCTGGCTTGCTTGCGGTGCTTGGCGATCTCGGTCAGGGGCAGGGGATCGACCTTCAGTTCGCCGAAGCTCGCGACGACCGGATCCAGCTTCACGCCCTTGCGGACGGGGTATTCATAGTTGGCCTGCGCATACAGGGCCTGCGCCGGCTCGGACACCAGGAAGTCCAGCAGCTTGACCGCGTTGGCCTTGTTGGGCGCATGCGCCGCCACGGCCGCGCCGCTGATGTTCACGTGCGTGCCGCCGCTCTTGGCGTTGGCGAAGGTCGGGCGGATGACCTTGATGGCGTCGCCCCACTTGCGTGCGTCGGTGCCCGGTTCGGCGTTCTTCATGTGGCCGACGTAGTAGGCATTGGCCAGGCCGATGTCGCAGATGCCGCCCAGGATGTCGCGCGCCACGTCGCGGTCGCCGCCGGCGGCCTTGCGGGCCAGGTTGGCCTTGACGCCGCGCAGCCATTTTTCGGTGGCTTCGGCGCCGTCGTGCGCGATCATCGAGGCGACCAGCGCGGTGTTGTAGGGGTGCTGGCCCGAACGGATGCAGACCTTGCCCTTCCATTTGGGATCGGCCAGGTCTTCGTAGCGGAAGGACTCCAGCTTGAGGTCCTTTTCCACGTACAGCACGCGGTCGCGCAGCGAGAGCGCGTACCACTTGCCGTCGGCGCCGCGCAGGTTGGCGGGGATGACCGATTCCAGCGTCTGCGACTTGACCGATTGCGTGACGCCGCCGTCCACGAGGTCGAGCAGGTTGCCGATGTCCACGGTCATCAGCACGTCGGCGGGCGACTTGGCGCCTTCAGCCTTGACGCGCTCCAGCAGGCCGTCCTTCACGAAGACGGTGTTGACCTTGATGCCGCTTTCCTTGGTGAAGGCGTCCAGCAGCGGCTGGATCAGCTTGGGTTCCCGGGTGGTGTATAGGCTGACTTCTTCCGCGGCGTTGGCCGAAACGGTGAAGGCGGCGGCGCCGGCGAGCGCCAGGGCGCGCAGCAGCGAATTCAATTGGGGACGCTTGGTCATGAAGGAACTCCAGCTCAGGCTGAATCGAAGATGGCCTAGGGGGCGGCAAGGCGCAAGGCGGAACCGGTTGCCCGTCGCCGTTGCCAAAACGGTCTGCTAACGAAAATGATTATCAAGTGAGAGTGCGACGATAACAGGAAGCAATGCGCCGTTCAACTGTCCGTAAGCCGATGATTCAGGACCTTGATTCCTATCAAGATGGAATAAGGGTATTACGGAATAATGAGAGCAGTTATCATCGAGACCCTGTAGAATAGGGTCAACCCTAATGCCCGCCGCATCCTTTTTCGCGGCCGGGAAATGACCTCGCGGCGCCAGCCGGGCCACGCCCGTCCACTGTCCGCACTTACTGAATACGACATGGCTGCTTTCAACACTGAGCGCGTACTTAGCGTGCACCACTGGAACGACACCCTGTTCTCCTTCACCACGACGCGTGACGCGGCCTTGCGGTTCCACAATGGCCACTTCGTGATGATTGGCCTCGAAGTCGAAGGCAAGCCGCTGCTGCGGGCCTACAGCATCGCCAGCGCCAACTACGAAGAAAACCTTGAATTCCTCAGCATCAAGGTGCAGAACGGTCCGCTTACCTCGCGCCTGCAGCACCTGAAAGAAGGCGACACCATCCTCGTCAGCCGCAAGCCCGTGGGTACGCTGGTCGTCGACGACCTCAAGCCCGGCAAGCACTTGTTCCTGTTCGGCACCGGCACGGGTCTCGCGCCCTTCATGAGCATCATCAAGGACCCGGACGTCTACGAACGCTTCGACAAGGTCATCCTGGTGCACGGCGTGCGCTGGGTCAGCGAGCTGGCCTATGCCAACTACATCGAAAACGAGCTGCCGAACAACGAGTTCTTCGGCGACGTCGTGCGCGACAAGCTGGTCTATTACCCCACGGTCACGCGCGAGCCCTTCCGCAACCAGGGCCGAATCACCGAACTGCTCGAAAACGGCAAGCTGTGCGCCGATATCGGCATTCCGCAGATCAACCCCGAAACCGATCGCGCCATGATCTGCGGCAGCCCGCATATGCTGGCCGACATCAGCGCCATGCTCGACAGCCGCGGCTTCGTGGTGTCGCCGGGCGTGGGTCAGCCGGGCGATTACGTCGTCGAACGCGCCTTCGTGGACAAATAAACCGCTGCGGCTACGTCGGCCGGACAACGTCCTGACGACACTCGCAACGACAGCCGCAACGACAGCCGCAAAAAAAGGCCCATCGCAACCGCGATGGGCCTTTTGCCATTTGTCTTTTGCCTTGTGCGCCTTTGGCGCACGGCGCGGGGTTCATTCCGGCTTGATGCCGGCCTTTTTGATGATGTCGCCCCACTTCCTGGATTCGGCCTGTTGGAACTTCGCCAGCTCGTCCGGCGTCGACGTGGCGGCCTCGGTGCCGGTCTGGGCGTAGAACTGTTGGGCGGCCTTGCCCTTGGTGGCGTTGACCAGCAATTCGTTCAGACGCTTGACCACATCGGGCGGCGTGCCGGCCGGCGCATAGGCGGCGAACCAATAGCCCATCTCGTAGCCTGGCACGCCGGCTTCGGCGATGGTGGGCACGTCCGGCGCCAGCGGCGAGCGTGCCTTGCCCGTCACGCCCAGCGCGCGCAGCTTGCCGGACTTGACCTGGGGCAGGCCGGTGGCCGAATCGGTGATCATCATGTCGATCTGCCCGCCCAGCAGGTCCGTGACGGCCAGCGGGTTGCTCTTGTAGGGCACGTGCAGCAACTGCACGTTCGCCATCTGCTGCAGCAGCTCGCCCGCGATGCGGCTGCTGGAACTGCCGCTGCCAAAGCTCAGCTTGCCCGGCGACTGCTTGGCCAGGGC
Source organism: Achromobacter sp. NFACC18-2 (assembly GCF_900108985.1). Lineage (NCBI taxonomy): Bacteria > Pseudomonadati > Pseudomonadota > Betaproteobacteria > Burkholderiales > Alcaligenaceae > Achromobacter > Achromobacter sp. NFACC18-2. The sequence goes on from NZ_FNYM01000001.1 coordinate 251,637, forward strand.
CAGGAACTCGCCCACCGTCTTGGCAGACGAACTAGGATTGACCACCATGATCTGGCCGCCCTTGCCCAGCAGCGTGAGGGGCGCAAAATCCTTGACCGGATCGTAGGTCAGCGATTTGTACAGATGTTCGTTGGCGGCGTGCGTGGTGTTGGTGGTGATCAGCACCGTGTAGCCGTCCGGCGTGGCGCGCGCGCCCGCCGCCGCGCCGATCATGGCGCTGGCGCCAGGCTTGTTCTCGATGACGACGGCCTGGCCGGTCTGGTCCGTGACGCCCTGGCCGACCGCCCGACCGATCTGGTCAGTGGCGCTGCCCGCCGCGAACGGCACGATGAAGGTGATGGGCTTGGCGGGGAATTGCGCCATGGCCGAAAGGGGCAGGGCGGCGGCCAGCAGCAGGGCCAGCCGGCCCTTGGTAGCAATGCGCATGTGTGTCTCCTGTGGTGTTTTCTTATCGGAACTGCAGTCAGGCGGCCGCGGGGCGGTCGCCGGGTATGTCTGGCAGCCGGCTCGCCAGCTCGGGGCTGACCTCCACCGTCATGTCCAGCAATCTGAAAGACAGGCTCTTGCCGTGCGTGTCGAGGTTCAAGGCATCGTTGACGCCGCCGTCCAGGACGCCCTCCAGCACGAAATTCATGGCGTTCAGCATCGGCAGGGCGTAGCGGGTGACCCGCTTCGGATGGCGATAGGCAAACCATTGCGCCACGCGCGATTCGGTCACCTGCTCGGCCAGCACGTCATAGCATTCGGCGTCCCAGGCGATCAGGCTCAGGTTCGAGATGTCGCCCTTGTCCCCGGAGCGGCCATGGGCCAACCGGTACAACGGCACAGCGAGCAAAGTCTGGGTCATGGCGCGATTTCCTCCAGGAAATTCCAGCCGCTCCGGACGGCCTCGCGGGGAATGGTGCAGGACATCATGTTCAGGCGCGGGCGCAAGGCGGTGCGCACGCCGCCGCCGCCGGCCGGACCGCAGGTATAGAGCGCGGTCACTTCGCGCAGCACGCGCTCGGCCTGGGCGCGGTCGGCGTTTTCCGTCGCCAGCCGCAGCCGCACGTCGCGGGCGTGGCTGTCGGGCGTGGCGCGCCGCATCGCGCCCGCGTCGTCGCCCAGGATGCTGATGGCGCCGATCAGGTCGGCGCGCAACTTGTAATCGGCGCCCAGGCGCTTTTGCACGATGTCGGCGGCGAGCCGGGCGCGGGCCTCGGCCTGCACGCCCGCGTACGAGATCTCGGCTTCGGCCAGCCACCCGCCGCGATAGCAGACGTTGACCTTCAATTCGTCGGGCCGCGCATGGCCCGTGATGCCGTGGACCGCGACGCGGTTGCCGCCCAGCTCGACCACGCGCGCCTGGCTCAGGTCGGCCACCACGTCCGGCGTCAGATAGCGCGCGGGATCATGGACTTCGTACAGCAGCTGTTCCTTGACGGTGCGCGCGTCGACGGCGCCGCCCGTGCCCTCGGCCTTGCCGATCACGAACTCGCCATCGGCCTGGATCTCCGCGATCGGAAAGCCCGCGGCGTGCACGTCCGGCACCTCCTTGAGCCCCGGCACGCAGAAATAGCCCCCGGTGACCTGCAAGCCGCATTCGAGCATGTGGCCCGCCATGGTGGCGCGCCCCAGCCGCGGCCAGTCGGCGGGATCCCAGCCGAAATGGGCCAGCGCCGGTCCCAGGGTTAGCGACGGGTCGGCCACGCGCCCCGCCACCACGATCTGCGCGCCGGCGGACAAGGCCTGCGCAATTTCCGCGGCGCCCAGATAGGCGGTGGCGCTCACGATGTCCAGGCCGTCCAGCGCGGCGCCCAGACGCTCTTTGAGGAGGGCGCGATGTTCGGGCCCATTGAGCGCGTCGCCATGCACGACCGCGATGCGCGGGACGGGCAGCCCCTGTTCGCGCGCCAGTTCGGCGATGCGTCTTGCGGCGGCGGGCGGATTGGCCGCGCCGAAATTGCTGACGATGTTGATGCCATGGCGCAGGCAATCGGCCAGTATCGGGCCGACCAGCTCGTCCAGCAGCGGCTCATAGCCGCGGTTGGGATCGTCATTGCGCGCCAGTTGCGCCAGCGCCAGCGTCCGCTCGGCCAGCGTCTCGAAAATCAGGGTGCCGCCGCCGCGAGCGGCAAGGGTGCGGACCACGGCAGCGGCGCCGTCGCTGCGGTCGCCGGAGAATCCGGAGGCGCAGCCTATGAGCAGGGGAGGTTGAGACATGAGCGGGTCCAGACGCGTTCAGGGTTGGAACGACTATAGGCAAGCCGCGATCATCCGTAAAATAGAAAAATCGGATCGATTAATCCAAGAAAGCCATGAATCTATCCTCCCGCCAATTGCGTGCCTTCGTGGCGCTAGCCGATGAAAAGCACTTCACCCGCGCCGCGCAGCGCTGCCACCTGACCCAACCGGCGTTCAGCGCGCTGATCCGATCGCTCGAAGACAGCGCCGGCCTGCGGCTGTTCGACCGCAGCACGCGCCACGTCGAACTGACCGCCGAAGGACGGGTGCTGGACGCTTCGGCGCGCCGCCTGCTTGCGGACATGGACCTGGCCCTGGGCGACCTGCGCGACCTGGCCGACCGCCGCCGGGGCAGGGTGACACTGGCCGCGCTGCCGTCGCTGGCGGCCGGCTGGCTGCCGACCCTGCTGGCGCGCTTCAAGCAGGCGCATCCGGGCATCGTGCTGGACCTGCGCGACGCCTTGCTCGATCCCTGCCTGGACATGGTGCAAAACGGGGTGGTCGACTTTGCCGTGGCCTCGCGCCGCCCTGATATGACGGACCTGGACAGCGAATTCCTGCACGCCGACCGTTATTTCCTGGTCTGCCGCGCGGACCATCCCCTGGCGCAACAACCGCGGGTGCGGCTGCGCGACGTCCTGCGCCATCCCCTGATCCAGCTTGCGCGCGGCAGCAGTGTGCGCAAACATCTGGACGAAGCGCTGGGCGCCGAGGCCCCGCTGCCGGTCTTCGAGGTGGAACACCTGGCCACGGTCACCGGATTGGTGCGCGCCGGCCTGGGCGTATCCGTCGTGCCCGCCATGACGCTGTTCCATTTCCGCAGCGACGACCTGCGCGTCGTGCCGCTGGCGGGCCGCGCGCTGACCCGGCCCCTGTACCTCGTGCGGCGCAAGGGCCGCAGCCTGTCCGTGGCGGCGCAGGCGCTCGCCGACCTGCTGATCGCGCACCGGGGGGACATCGGCGGCGCGGGCCATCGGCCCGTGGCGCACGACCCGTCCTAACCCATCTATACGGCGAACCGCCACTTTCGCAAACGTCTATTGCTGATTAAACTCCGATAGTTGTAGCTTCTATCCGTCACCAGAAGGATTCCGCCCATGAGCAAGCAAATCATTCATACCGACGCCGCGCCCGCTGCCGTCGGCCCTTACTCGCAAGCGGTTGCCGTCAGCGGCACCAAGACCGTCTATCTCTCGGGCCAGATCGGCCTGGAGCCGGGCACCGGCGACCTGGTATCCGAAAACTTCGACGCCCAGGTGCGTCAGGCTTTCGCCAACATGCAGGAGGTCATCAAGGCAGCAGGCGGTACGCTGGACAACGTGGTCAAGCTCACGCTGTTTTTGACCGACCTGGGCAAGTTCACGGCGGCCAACGCCATCATGGCCGAGATCATCCCTCAGCCGTTCCCGGCGCGCTCCACCATCGGCGTGGCCAGCCTGCCCAAGGGTGCGCAGTTCGAAGTCGAAGCCATCATGGTCCTGTAAGACGCGCCCGGACGTTTCATTCCAGGGGTTCGTTCCTACATGCCGGCCGCAGCAGTGGCCTCCAAACGCACCGGCGCCGACAAGAACGGCGCCGGCAAACCGATGACGGATACGGAGCGCAAGCTTCGTAACCTGGGCCTGGTGCTGCCCGAGGACTTCGTGCTGCACCTGCCGCTGCGCTACGAAGACGAAACCCGCGTCATCCCCATCAGCGCGTTGCGGCCCGGCTTTGCCGGCCAGGTCGAAGGCGAAATCACCAAGTCCGAGGTCCTGTACCGGCCCCGGCGCCAGCTCACCGCCACGCTGGCGGACGACAGCGGCGAACTGCAATTGCGCTGGCTGAACTTCTATCCCAGCCAACAGAAGCAAGTCACCGTGGGCAAGCGGCTGCGCGCCCGCGGCGAAGTGCGCGGCGGCCTCTTCGGCCGCGAAATGGTCCATCCGCGGCTGACCAGCGCGGACTCGCCGCTGCCGACCGCGCTGACGCCCGTCTATCCCACCACCGAAGGGCTGCCCCAGCCGACCCTGCGCCGCGCCATCGCGCAGGCGCTGGACCGGGCGGACCTGTCCGACACGCTGCCCGACGAGGCGCGCGCACGCTACGACCTGCCGCCTTTCGAACCCGCGATCCGCGCATTGCACACCCCAGCGCAGGGCGAATCGGAACAGGCCTTGCTCGACCGCGTGCACCCCGCATGGCGCCGGATCAAGTTCGACGAATTGCTCGCGCAGCAGCTTTCGCTGGCGGCCGCGCGCGCGGCGCGCCGCATCAAGGAAGCAGAGGCGCTGCCCGCGCAGACGGGGGGCGGCGGCCTGGTCGCCCGGCTGTACGAGGCCCTGCCGTTCAAGCTGACGGGCGCGCAGCAGCGCGTCGTGCAGGAGATTTCCGCGGACCTTGCCAAGCCGTATCCCATGCATCGCCTCCTGCAGGGCGACGTGGGCAGCGGCAAGACCGTGGTGGCGGCCATCGCGGCCGCGCAGGCCATCGCGGGCGGCGCGCAGGTCGCGCTGATGGCGCCCACCGAAATCCTGGCCGAGCAGCACTTCCGCAAACTCGTGTCCTGGTTGCAGCCGCTGGGCGTGAACGTCGCCTGGCTGAGCGGCAGTCTCACCGCCAAGGCCCGGCGCGAAGCCGCCGCCGCGGCTGCCGACGGCAGCGTGCAGCTCGTGGTGGGCACCCAGGCCCTGATCCAGGACCATGTCGAATTCCATCGGCTTGGCCTGTCCATCGTGGACGAACAGCATCGCTTCGGCGTCGGCCAGCGCCTCGCGCTGACGCGCAAAGGCGAGACCGTGCGCGGCCGCATCGTGCCGCATCAGCTCAACATGAGCGCCACGCCCATCCCTCGCACCCTGGCCATGACCTTCTTCGCCGACCTGGACGTCTCCGTGATCGACGAATTGCCGCCCGGACGCAGCCCCGTGGTCACCAAGCTGGTCTCCGACGCGCGCCGCGAAGAAGTCATCGCCCACATCGCCCAGGCCGCTCGCGGCGGGCAGCAGGCCTATTGGGTCTGTCCGCTGGTCGAGGAGAGCGAGGCCCTCGAACTTCAAACCGCCGTCGACACCTACGAAGGCATGCGGACCGACCTGCCGGACCTGCGGATCGGCCTCGTGCACGGCCGCCTGCCGCAGGCCGAGAAGGCCGCGGTCATGCAGGCCTTTCGCGACGGCGACATCGACCTGCTCGTCGCCACCACCGTCATCGAAGTCGGCGTGGACGTCCCGAACGCCTCGCTGATGGTGATCGAACACGCCGAGCGTTTCGGCCTGGCTCAACTGCATCAGCTGCGTGGCCGGGTAGGGCGCGGCACGGCAGAGTCTGTCTGCGTCCTGCTCTACCAGACGCCGCTGTCCCAGGTCGCGCGCGAACGCCTGCGCGCCATGTTCGAAACCTCGGACGGCTTCGAGATTGCGCGGCGCGACCTGGAGCAGCGCGGCCCGGGAGAATTCCTGGGCACGCGCCAGTCGGGCATGGCGCTGCTGCGCTTTGCCGACCTGGAAACGGACGCCGCGATCGCCGAAGACGCGCGCGACGCCGCCGTTTGGCTGCGCGCCGAACATCCCGCCGCCGTCGAGGCGCATCTGGCCCGCTGGATGCGCGGCCGCGAAGACTTCCTGCGGACCTGATCATGCGGCCCGACCACCATCTTGAATCCTCAAGCACCGGCCACGGGGCCGGCGCGTAACCCCGGGGGCGCAGTCCACCATGACTCTCACCGAACTGAAGTACATCGTCGCCGTCGCCCGCGAGCGGCATTTTGGCCGCGCGGCCGAAGCCTGTTTCGTCAGCCAGCCGACGTTGTCGGTCGCCATCCGCAAGCTGGAGGACGAACTGGGCGTGACGCTGTTCGAACGCGGCGGCTCCGAGGTCGGCGTAACGCCCATCGGCCAGCGCATCGTCGCGCAGGCGCAGAAGGTGCTGGAGGAGAGCGCCAGCATCAAGGAAATCGCCAGGCAGGGCCACGACCCGCTGGCCGGCCCGCTGCGCGTCGGCGTCATCCACACCATCGGGCCCTACCTGCTGCCCAAGCTGGTGCCCGTGCAAATCAGCCGCACGCCGCAGATGCCGCTGCTGCTGCAAGAGAACTTCACCGTCCGTCTCGTGGAACTGCTGCGCCAGGGCGAAATCGACTGCGCCATCATGGCCTTGCCGCTGCCCGAAGCCGGCTTGGTCATGCAGCCGCTCTACGACGAACCCTTCGTCGTCGCCGTGCCCAACGACCATGAACTGGCCCAACGCAAGTCCATCGACGCGCAGGACCTGAAACAGCAGACCATGCTGCTGCTGGGCAGCGGGCATTGCTTCCGCGACCAGGTCCTGGAGGTCTGTCCCGAGCTGTCGCGCTTTTCGGCCGCCAGCGACGGCATCCAGCGCACCTTCGAAGGCTCCTCCCTGGAAACCATCCGCCACATGGTCGCCGCCGGCATCGGCGTCACCGTGCTGCCGGTCACCGCCGTGCCCGAACATCCGCCCGCCAACAGCCTGCTGCGGTACCTGCCTTTCGACGGCCAGGTGCCCGAACGCCGCGTGGTGCTTGCCTGGCGCCGCAGCTTCCCGCGCCTGGCCGCGATCGAGGCGCTGGCGCAGGCCGTCTACGAATGCGAGCTGCCGGGTGTGAAGATGCTGGCTGGCGAAGCCGCGGCCATGCAGGACTGACCGAGCGTGCCCGCACCCGCGCCCGCACCCATATTCGTCAACGCGATGGTTTTTTGCGCCGCGTCAAACGGTCGCAGGCCATCTTGAGATCGGGCCCGCGACAACGCCCGTTCTGTCGTGTTTGCAGTGGTATTCTTATTCCCGCCTTTTTCCATAGGAGCTAGCAATGGCCAAGTCCACCAAGAAGACCTCGAGCGTTCCGCGCATCAACATCGGTATTTCGGACAAGGACCGCGCCGCGGTCGCAGGCGAACTGTCCAAGCTGCTGGCTGATTCGTACACGCTGTACCTGATGACGCACAACTTCCACTGGAACGTCACCGGTCCCATGTTCAACACGCTGCATCTGATGTTCATGACGCAGTACACCGAAGAATGGAACGCGCTGGACAGCATCGCCGAGCGCATCCGCGCCCTGGGCCACTATGCGCCGGGCACCTACCGCGAATACGCCAAGCTGTCGTCCATCGCCGAGCCGGACTCCGTGCCGGACGCGCTGGAAATGGTGCGCCTGCTGGTCGACGGCAATGAATCGGTCGCCAAGACCGCCCGCGCCGCCTTCGAAAAGGCCGACGCCGCCAACGACCAGCCCACGGCCGACCTGCTCACGCAGCGTCTGGACGTGCATGAAAAGAACGCGTGGATGCTGCGCAGCCTGCTGCAGTAAATTCAATTCGTAGTTCGCTTACAATAGCCGGCCGTCGCACCCGTCAAGGGCGACGACCGGACTTTGTGAACACTGACAATGGCCGCCGAGAGGCGGCCATGTCTATGCGACGTGCCACAGTTAACGCCCCAGACGCCATCTTCTGCCACCATCTCTTGCTCCGCGCATTCGTTGCGTTGGCTCCGCGCGTCGCTGTGCATCCTGTCGCAGCAAGCCAAAGACCTACCCCCCCAAGCCGTTCCATCCTCTAGCGCCCAGTCCCGCCTGTCGCCGCGCGCCTTCGCCCGGTATCTGACGGACATGCGAGCCGGCACAAGCGCCGCCACGGCCGCGCTGCGCCGTCATCCGTCGCGGCCCCTCCATCCCCAACCAGGCAGGTCATGAGTAGCAGTAGCAGTGGCAGTGAAGTCCGTGAACCTGGTTTCCCGAGTTGTGTGCTGATTACTGGAGCGACAGGCGGCATAGGCGGGGCCTTGGCGTTGGAGTACGCGGCCGGCGGCACCCGGACGCTTATCTTGCAGGGCCGCAATGCTGCGCGGCTGAGTGAGTTGAGTGCAGCCTGCCAAGCGCACGGCGCGCGTGTCGTCACGCACGAACTCGACGTGCGCGACCACGAGGCGCTAATGACGTGGTTGTCGGCCGCGTGCGAAGCCGACATGCCGGAACTCGTCATCGCCAATGCGGGCGTCAACATCAATACCGGCGAGCAACAACAGGGCGAAGCGTGGCAGGACGTGCACCGCCTGCTCGACGTCAACGTCAAGGCCGTGTTCGCCACCGTGCACGGCGTGTTGCCCTCCATGCGAGCGCGCGGTCACGGCCAGATCGCACTGGTCAGTTCGCTGGCCGCCTGGCGCGGCCTGCCGGAAACCCCGAGCTACAGCGCCAGCAAGGCTGCCGTAAAAGTCTACGGCGAGGCCATGCGCGATGCGTTGGCCGCTGAAGGTATACGGTTCAACGTCATCATGCCGGGGTATGTCGAGTCCCAAATGTGCTTCGACATGCCCGGCCCCAAACCATTCCTGTGGAAGCCGGAAAAGGCAGCCCGAGTCATCCGACGTGGACTGCAGGTGAACCGTGCCCGGATCAGCTTCCCGTTTCCCTTGAATCTGGGATGCTTTTTGCTGTCGGTGATCCATCCCGCGGTGTCTGGATGGATCCTGAAAAGGCTGGGTTACGGTGATTGAGGCTTTCTGGGTACCGCTGTTGCCGCCGTATTTGATTGGGTTGGTGCTGTCGTGGGTAGTCGAGACGTTGCTGACGCCGCGTCCGGTCGCCCCATGGCGCCGGCCTGCGGCCGCGATCGGCGTGCATGTGGGGGTGTGGACGCTGGCGTTTGCGTTGGAGTTGGCACTGTTCAGGCGGCCATACTTTGGGGTCTTCAATGTGTTGGCCGTTCAACTGCTCATCGTCTTGGTCAGCAACGCAAAATATCGCGCGCTGCGCGAGCCATTTGTCTATCCGGACTTTGAATACTTCACGGACGCGATCCGGCATCCGAGGCTGTACTTGCCGTTTTTCGGCGTGACTCGTGCGTTGGCTGCGGGGGGAGGGTACGGCGCAGCGCTATGGGCGGGATTGGTGCTCGAGGACTCGGTCACGGCCGGCGCCGGAATATGGTTGGTGTCGTTCGCAGAGTTGCCGCAAGAGCACATGTTCGATCCCACGGCGCCCATGGTGCCGTTCTTCGTACATGCTCTGGGGCTCGCCATGGCCGGTATCGCCCTAGCTGCCTTTGCTGGAATGCGTAATACGGTGTGCCTTGATGCTTCCGTAGACCTGCGCCGCCTCGGCTTGGTCGCGGCGCTATGGTCGTACGGTCTCTGCGAACGGCAGACTGCGGATGATCTTCGAGCCAGCGCTCCGTTTTCTGGCGCCAGGCTGCCAGAGGTTCTTCCTGATCCAATGCCCGATTTGGTTGCGATTCAAAGCGAGTCGTTTTTCGATGCGCGGCGGGCCTATTCCAAACTGTTGCGCGCGGACATACTGGCCAACTTCGACCTGCTCAAGTCCGAAGCCGTCGCGCATGGACAATTGAAAGTCGCCGCTTGGGGCGCAAACACCGTACGTACCGAATTTGCCTTTTTGGCAGGCATGGAACAGGGCGATTTAGGGATTCACCAGTACAACCCCTATCGCAGATTGGCAAAGCGAGGCTTTCCCACCATCGCGTCGTACCTTAAATCCCTCGGATACCGCACCGTCTGCGTGCATCCATATCATCGTGGCTTTTACGGGCGAAATGAGGTCTTGCCTGCGTTGGGATTTGATGAATTTATTGGTGGCGAAGCGTTCGCGGCATTGCCGAAAGATGGTCCATACGTCGGGGATAGAGCGTTGGCTGATTTTGTCAACGGCATTCTGCAAGGTTCAGAGCGGCCCCTCTATGTGCACGTTATCACTATGGAAAATCACGGTCCGCTGCATTGGGAAACCGTGAGTGAAACCGACGTTGGAGACGTGCTGACTGGACGCATGCCGAAGGAGTGCGAGGAGTTGGTCTCGTACGCGCGGCATCTTCGTAATGCCGACGCCATGTTCGGCATGGTCAGAGACGCTCTGATCAAGCGCAGACGGCCTGCGTCCCTATGTATTTTCGGCGATCACGTGCCGATCATGCCGAATGTTTATCGCGCGCTCGGGGAGCTTGAGGGGACGACCGATTATGTCTTGTGGCAAACGGCTGTGCGCGCCGGTGCGCCCGTGCAGCCAGAGCAGGTTTCCGCGCTTAGCCGCTTGTGGTTGCGAACCTCAGGGCTATTGACTGTGCGCACAACGGAAAAAAATCAGGCGCGGCCGAGCGAAGCGCCAGGCAATCCGAGAATGTCATGCATGGAGAGTTAGCCACACCATTGGGCACTTTCAAATACCGTACAATTCCCGCGCCCAGGAGATGCCTTGCCGCGACGGCAGGCTTCTGAGAAATACCGCGATTATGCTTAATTGGAACTTCAACGCTTAGATGATCAATTTTGAAAAACTAAAATCCAGACGCCTGTTTTGGTGGTTGGTAGGCATTCCAATGCTTGCGGCGGTAGTTTATTACAGCTTTTTCGCCATGGATCGGTATGTGAGCACCGCGCAGGTTGCGGTTCGGCAGGTCGGCAACAATGAGGCGCCACAGATCCCCGGATTGGCCGTGATGCTGAGCGGATTGAATCCCACATCACGGGAGGAAACCTTGTATCTTCGCGAATTCCTCACGTCGCAGGATATGCTCAGGGTCCTCCAGACCAAGCTGAATTGGGCAGAACACTACTCGGGCCACTGGCGCGATCCTTTGTATTTTTTAGCGAACAGTTCGCGGCAAGAGGATCTGCTCGACTACTATCGCCGCGTTGTGACAGCGCACTTCGACGAACAAACGGGCTTGCTCAGTGTGAGTGTCGAAGCATTTGATCCGCAGTTTGCCGAGAGAGTGCTGAAAGTAATGCTCAGCGAAAGCGAGCGTTTTGTGAATGAATTGTCCCATCGTATGGCGCGCGAGCAGATGACCTTCGCGCAGAGCGAGTTGGCCAAAGCTCGCACCGTATATGAAGATCGGCGTGAGGATATGCTGGTATTCCAAAGTTCCAATAATCTGCTCGACGCAGAGGCAACGGCTAAGGCCAGGGCCGAAATTATTGCGGAACTGGAGGCCAGTCTGACGAAAGAGCGAACGACTTTAAAAAGCCTCGCCGCAACGTTGAATGCCGATACCCCGCAAGTTCGGCAACAGCGGAATCGCATTCATGCCCTTGAACAACAATTGGCCTCTGAGATTCAACGTTTGGTTTCGCAGAAAGGAGGCGACAAGTTAAATGTGGTTGCGTCCCGATATCGCAATCTGACCATCGATGCCGCTATTGCAGAAGAAGCGTACAAATTTGCAGTCAGTTCTGTGGAGTCGGCGCGCATTGAGGCGAGCAAAAAGCTCCGAAGTCTCGTCACAGTCGTGTCTCCCAATAAGCCGGATCGGGCACTTTATCCGGATCGGATATACAACCTAATTACCCTGTTTATGGGTTTGCTTCTGTTCTATGGTATCGCTCGATTCGTGATTGCGACGATCGAAGATCATCGAGACTAATGTTCTTGTTCCCAAAATAATATGAAACTTCGGCTTTCATCCGTTCGTGCGACTGCGGTTATCCTGCCTTTGATTTTGGGTGGTTGCGGAAGCCTCCTATCGTCCGCCGGACCTTCACGGTTCGCGATCATGAACAACGACCAAGATCAGAACTATGTTTTGGTCGATCTGACGGCGGAGACCATTAGCCCATATATGCGTCCGCCGGAACCGGAGGTCGTCAGCACAGTCGCGCTACCTTCAGTTCCTGACATCAGTCTGGTTCCAGGCGACGTGCTCCGGATCATGATCGCCGATTCGGCCATGGATGGTGCAATCTTTGCCCCGTTGGCGACCGGAGGAACAATCTTCGAGAACATCCGCGTCGATAGCAAGGGAACCGTTTCCCTCCCGTATGTGGGTCGCGAACGGGTGACCGGCAAAACCCTTGAGGAAGTTGAGCGGCTCATTCGCAAGAAACTGAAAGGGATAACTAGTGATGTTCAGGTCCAGGCAACGCTGACCGGAGATTTGTCCGGGTCGGTATTGGTCGCCGGAGCCGTCAAGAGTCCGGGACGCTTTTCGGCGCTTCAGGGACCTCTAACGCTGTTGGATGCGATCAATAGGGCTGGAGGGCCGCTCCTGGAACCACATTTGATCAAGGTAATTGTTCGCACCGGGCAAAAGTCCTACCAGTTCAATTACCAAGAATTGCTCGCCGGAAACAATCAGGTCTTGCCTCCCGGGGCCGAGGTGGTGCTGGAGCGAGCGCGCAAGCGCTTCGTGGCGATGGGAGCTGTAGGCGATCCAGGACTACATGATCTGCCCTCCAACAATCCCAGTCTGCTCGAAGTGCTGGGAAGTGTGAAAGGACTCAGTGAAATCAAGGCGGATGCGGCCGGCGTTTTTGTCTTTCGTCTCGATGAAGAGCGAAATGACCAAAACGGCGGTGAACCAGTCGCCCAAGTGTTCAGGTTGAACTTGAAGGAGCCGGCATCAATGTTCCTTGCGCGCCAATTTCTTGTTCATCCAGAAGATGCGATTTTTGTCACCAACGCCGCGGTGCATGAATGGCAGAAAATCATTTCGCCGATTGTGCAAGTGCTGGTATTAGGACGCACCATTGAGAACTTCTAATGAGCGGATTGGAGCCGCGGAAATCACGCGGCGCACTCCGGCCGGTATTGTTCGGGCCGTCATATTCGCCTTGGTCTTGCGAGAGATGCGCGGGCGCTTTGGCACTCATCGGTATGGCGCGTTTTGGCTGATATTCGAGCCTTTGGCCCATATAGTGGCGCTCATGGCGATTTACGCGCTTTTGCGTGGACGCGCCAATAGCGGCCTGGATCTTTCGGTTTTCCTTGTTTCGGGAATCATCCCATTCATTTTGTTCAAAAATATCGCACTTAAAGGAATGGAAGCGGTAAATGCGAACAAAGGCCTATTTGCGTATCGACAGATTAAGCCAATTGACACCATAGTTGCGCGGGTTGTCGTTGAATGTGCGCTGATGGCTTGCGTCTATGGAATGATATTGTTTGGGTTGGGCCTGTGGGGTGGAAGTGATGTTTCGATTTATCGTCCAATCCAATGGGGGTTGGTCCTCTTTGTAGGCACGATCTTGTCATTCGGCCTGGGGTTGATTTTTTGTATTGTGGCCGAGGCTCTTCCGGAGAGTAAGACTTTTATCCGGCTTTCATATATGCCGCTGTATTTTTTGTCTGGAATAATTATTCCTCTTTGGCTAATTCCCGAGAAATTTCAGCACTTTATGCTTTGGAATCCCTACCTTCATCTGATTGACTCTTTGCGAGCCAATGTTTTTCAGCACTATCCTCAAGTTGCCGGCATCAGCATGTGGTATGCCTCCTTCGTTGCTTTGTCGACTTTATTTGTCGGGCTGGCTCTTTACCGCGTGCGGCGTTTGAATTTGGTGGCGGTATGATCCAGATCGATAATGTAACGAAGTCGTATTTGACCAATAAAGGTAGAAAGTTCGTCTTTCGCAATTTGAGTCTGTCGCTGCCGTCCAATAAGAACATTGCGCTAATAGGGCGGAACGGTGCGGGTAAGTCCACGTTAATGCGGCTTCTGGGGGGGCAGGACGTTCCAGATAGCGGAAGAATCGTCAGCACTAAATCTATCTCTTGGCCGGTGGGCTTGTCTGGTGGATTTCAGGGTTCCTTAACCGGTCGGCAAAACGTCAAGTTTGTTGCTCGTGTGCAAGGGACATACGGAGACAGTCTTCGTAGAGTCGTAAAATTCGTCGAAGAATTTGCGGATATTGGCGAATATTTTGATTTGCCAGTTAATACCTATTCTTCAGGCATGCGTGGCCGTGTGGCTTTCGGCCTTAGTCTGGCTTTTAATTTTGATTATTACCTTGTAGACGAAGCCATATCCGTTGGGGATGCGCACTTTCGCGAGAAGGCGCAACATCTATTTTCTGAGAGAACTGGAACGTCGAATCTCATTCTCGTTACCCACGGAATGGGGCAGGTCAGGAAGATGTGTGATTACGTGGTGCTTCTCAAAAATGGAGGTGTGGTGGAGCAGTATGAAGACGTCGAAAAAGGCATCGCAGCCTATCAGAGTCTTTAATCCACCAAACCCAAAAACCCATAAATATTTCGATCAAAACAACGAGAAATGAACAACTCCGGCAATCTCTTTGGCATCGCGTACGCGGGCAGGTCTGTCACCTTCCATTTTCAAGACGCTACGGATTATATTTCAAAGAAGATAATTGACTCTAAGGCGTTTTATGAGCTGGACGTTTTAGAGGAGATATCCGGACTCTCCCTGGGCGAAGGGATTTTTGTGGATGTCGGTGCCAATATTGGCAATCACACGCTGTTCTTTTCGCTGATTCTGAATAGAGAGGTCGAAGCGTTCGAGCCGGCGGGTGATGCATTCGCGCAGTTGGTTCGGAATGTCCAATTGAATCGAGCCGAGGCATTGGTATCCTGCCACCGATTGGCAGTTGGCGCGCGGCAGAGTCGTGGGCTTATGAACGTTGTACCGGGAAATCTCGGTGCATCCAGTTTTTCCCTTGACGATAGCGGGACGATTCAACTCGTGACGCTCGACTCTATGCTCTATGAAAAGAGCAGCAAAGTGGCGTTGATAAAGATTGACGTAGAGGGCTTCGAGCTTGAAGTGCTTCAAGGAGCGATCCAAATTCTGGATAGAGATGCTCCTACACTAATTGTCGAGGGGCAGACAAACGCCGCATTCGGAGAGATATCCCAGTTTTTGGCAGCTCGGGATTATGTGCCAGTTTCAATTCGAGGCATCACTCCCACGTATTTTTTCGTGCATCGTGAAAAGCTTGGTGCAGTCCAGGAGCGTTCGCTTTTTTATATTAGGCGCGATGTCGATCACAATAGAAGGACGCTGCAGAGCTATTTAGCCAGGATTGAATCGAGCCTGCGTGGCGTGCTGTCGACTGCCGAGTTCGAAAAGCTCAGTAGCGCTTTGGAGTCCCGACAGAAGTCATTGATAGGTTCGTTGCCGGATCACAAGAGCTTGATGTCGGAGAATCTCAATGCCCTAGCAAGCGATATGAAAACCGCTGTCGCTAGTGCAGGGGGGGAACAAAGTCAGAGAATACAACTGCTTTCCGAAATACTTGAGCATAAATTTCGAGTGCTCATGCGGGAATTAGAGCTGGATCGAGAGGCTCGGTCCAGCTTGACGGACGAACTGCTCAATAAGATTTTGGAAGCCGGTCGTATGATCGCCGAAGAAGTTCTCTTCGAGGATCGAAGCCGGCTTGCCGAGGAGAGTGCTCGACAACAAGAATTTCTGGACAGCAGCCAAAAATCTTTGAGAGGAATTGCCGACCGTTTTGACGTCCGCATCTCAGAGTTGGACCTACGGCTCTCTGAGATTTCGGAAACTGTCAGCAATGAAATTGCTGAGGTTGGCAAGGTTGATTTGTCTACGACGCACGCCTTGCTTAGAGAGCAAGGCAGTTCAGTATGCGAGTTAACTGACTCCGTTGAGCTTGGCCTGAAGTCCTTGCAGGAAGGGCTTGCGAGCTTGACAGCGGCATCGGCTCGGGACAGTGGTCTTACAAAGGAATTGGAGGGGCTTCGCCTGGAGAGCAGGCAGGAGTCAATACGCAAGGAGAAGGAACTCGAACGTGCACATGCAGAGACCGAGCGTCTGCAAAGCGAAGTCAATCGTTTGATCGTAGCCGTGCAGACGGAACGCACGCGGGCGAGATACGCGGCGCGACGTCTGAATGTTCTTTATACGACGGGCGTGAGAGCCACATTTGGGAAGATCCGGAAAGTACTCTCCCCGTTGACGTTTGGATTTCTAAAGCCTTACGAAACATGGCCTTCGTTTGAAAAGCGCATGGAGGCGCGAGTTGTTCGCGAGGTGCAGGACTTCAAGAAATTGAATGCCAACTCTTTAAGGAGCCCTTTGCCTGTGCCTGAGTCCGGCACGGAGAATCCCAGGGAGCTCTTGGTTGGTCCTGCGCCGCAGCGCGGGCAAGTATTTAATGAAGCGAGCTACCGAGATCGAGTCCGCATTGGAATTGCTTCAATTGAAGTGAGGCGCACGGCGCTGTCCCGAGTGATCGAGTGTTTGTACGATCAGGCAGATGAGCTTTTGGTCTACCTGAACGATTACGCCGAGGTACCCAACTTTCTCCGGCGGGAGAAGATCACCGTGATCCATAAGCAGGGGGATGTGGGGGACCGGGGAAAATTCTACGATATTGACAACTTCTCCGGTTACTTCTTTACATGTGACGATGATATCGACTATCCGCCTTATTATGTGCAGCACTGCATCGATGCTATAGAGAAGTACGGTCGAAAGGCGGTAGTGGGCTGGCACGGCTCTCTGCTGAAAAAGCCTTTCAACGACTATTACAGCCCCGAGTCGCGTCGTGTCTTTTCCTTCAGGTCCGGCCGCCCCGAAGATCTGCCGGTACACATCCTCGGAACGGGCTGCTCGTCGTTTCACACAGACACTATCGACGTAAAGTACAGCGACTTTCTGACGCCCAACATGGCCGATGTCTATTTCGCTTTGCTTGGCCAGCGACAGCGCGTTCCCTTTGTTGTGATCAAACACGATGCGTCCGAAGCCATACCGCTCGACATTCCTGATGACAAGCCCATTCATCGTGAATCCATGCAAAAGACCGGATCTCGTGCTGACACCAGGGAGATACAAAATCAATGCGTCAAAAATTGGAGTGATTGGCGCGCAGAGGCGCCGACCCCGGTATATCTAAGATCGTCGTATACCATCGCGTATGTTGGACGCGTCGACGCGGTCCGCTGGAAGAAGGGCGGAATCCTTAAGTCTGGCGGCCTGATTACCCAGGCGTTGCGCGCCCTGGGCCATCGTGTCATTGACGTCGAAATCTCTCAAGAATTCGGGGCGATATCAGAACAGATCAAGCCAGCAGATATCGTTTGGATTTATCCTGGAGACCCCGAGCGACCTGATTTCGCGCCGGTGGAAAAGCTTATCAACCTGGCTGCCAAGGCTGACAAGCAGGTTTATGTAAATTTGTCGTACAACCGAATGGCATCCCGCACTCGCTGGATAAGAGAAAAATTGAGGGGGTGGAATTCGGCGTATGGAAGCCGGGTAAAGGCTTGTCTATTTACCTACGCAGCTCTGAACGAGCCGGATTTTCAGGACGTCAGGACAAACTTAATATGTATTCCGAAATCCATCGATTTCAGTGAGGGTGTGCAAGCTAGTTTCGCCTCGACTGAGGGAATATTCCTTGGCGATCTGCAAAAGCTATTGAATAGAAGCTTGGTCGACGGCGAGGTCGAGGATTGGATACTTGCTTTGCGCAAGGCATTGCCTGGCGTACCGTTGTATGCCGTCCGTCAGTACGGTGGAAAAATCGACAGGGATCTGGGACTGACCGTATTGCCTTACACACATGGCAGACCATGGGAGGAATGGCTTGCAGCGAGACGGATCGTTTGTTGCCTTACGCCTCATGCCACTTACGAAATGATCCCTGTCGAAGCGGGGGGGCTTGGGGTGCCGACTGTGTATCGTCCCATGCCTCAATCTCATTCAGAGGATCTGTCAACAGCGGGCATCCAGGTGCATACGCCAACTGAGTTCGCCGCAGCGTGCGCTGCCATTTATCATGACTATACGTTGTGGAATATGTACAGCCGTGCCGCAAGGTCTAGAGCGAAGAGCGCGCACATCAGTCAGGTTGCTGGATCGTTGCACGTCCAACTGGCACTCGGTAGGGTGTAGGCCCCCCAGAAGATGGATAGACCAGCGCTGGAGGGGGATGCGCAGTGACGTCCCCCCGCGCGATGCGATTCCATCGCGTCGTTGCCCTGGATCGTCCATTGTTGGTGGAATGCGTAAAGGTATGCGATGAGCGACTTTTAGAGTCACGTGCCACAAGGGCGCGTGTCAATTTGCTTCGGGCAGGTGCGGATGCGAGCCGTCTCGAGCCATCCCTAGAATTCGTTCCGCACTGACGTCTCTGTAAGTCACCCGCTTCATTGAATGACCATTTCCATCCAACCCGGTAGCTGGGTCGTGCATGAGCGAAGAAGGGAGCCCCATTGCAATAAGCATGACCTGCTTTTGAAAAAGTACGCGATTGTCGCCAAAATAGGCTCGGATGCGTTCGAAGAAGTCCGTATCGGCTCCAAAACGGATCTGGTCAAACTGCCCGATCATTTCTAGCGTCGGTGCGCGACGGAATACCAGGGTATTTGGCGACCACTGCCGCAGGGGCCATATATTTGGCGAAAAGAAGCGGCCTTCCTGATCCATTCTGACATATCGCGACGTCGCAGCAACGTGCTGCTTGCTGAGAGACAGCCAAGTGATAGCGCTTATCAGTCGCGCCGGGTGCGACCAATCGTCCGCGTCCTGGAATGCAATGTACTCCCTGGTGCATAGTCTCAGGGCAATATTCTTCGCGGCGTATGTGCCCACATTGCGGGCAAGCCGTCTCGAAATCACCCGACCGGGGTAATCCCGAGACAGGTTGAGGATAATGTCCCAAGTACCGTCGGTGCTCGCGTCATCAACGATAACGATCTCGCTGCGGACACTCATTTGTCGTAGTATTGAGAGCATCGATGAACGTAAGTATTTTCCACCGTTATATACCGTCATAACTACCGAGACTGCCGCTTTATCGGCGGATAGCTCTGAATTCGTCGCGGACTCCGGGCTCAATGCGAGGATGTCGAAATTGCTTTCGGTATCGGCTCCACTGACTGCCGATAATCCCATCTCCTTCCAATAGGCATTCAGATATTGAAGCTTTTCCGGATAGGACGCCGCGTTGTTTGCAATTAGCAGATGCTCATCCCCGGTCGGACTTTGCAAGTCTGGGTGCGCGCAGCTTTTAGTCTGCGTTGCCATGCGCAGGCATTGCTCGAGCCGAGTTTGGCCCGAGTTTTTTGCGGAAGCGATGACACGGGAAGGCGACAGGCGGGTCAGTAGCTTTACCGCGCGCTGGCGCTCCGTTGATATTGAAGACCGTAATGCGGATTCCAGGAGTTTCTCTGCAGTATCGTGATTGCCGCGAAGATACTCCAGCTTTCCCCGTGCAGCCTCCGTGAACAGCTTGGGATTTTCTTGATACAGCGCTGCCGCTCTGGTAATCAAACCGCAATCAAGTATTCGGTGAATGGTGTCTTTATTGGCGCGGGTGGCTAGCTCAAAGGCGATTTTATGATACGGCGAATGCCAGCGGCATCCGGCCCGTATCCAATAACGAAAAAAATAATTCAGTCTATTCAATCGGTATTCCGAGTGACGTGGTTAGGCAGTGGGGACTGTCGCCATCCATGTGCTTGGCCATTGGAATGACTTAGAGCGTTAATCCAATTTGACTGGAGCTGTCGAGCGATTCTGACCTCTTTTGGCATCTAATGTTATTCAAACCAAGAGCCTTCTGAGCGAATTGGTGACCGACAGGTCGATTCCCGATTTGCAATAAAACCCGCCGTTTATTTGAGTGTCGTGTATGACTACGTTCCGGAATTTTCTGAACAGATGTACGTCCGGCTTGTCCTGATGTTTCCAGAACTCATCCAATACCTTCTGATCTGTTAGACCAGGCATGTCATATATCGCTCGCCCAAGGGCCTTCGTGGGCTTGCCGTGTATGAGAGCTGACGCACCAACCGTACTGTTTATTGTGATTACCGCTGTACAGCGATTGATCAATGAGGGCAGGTGCCCGCCGTCTATGTAAACTACACGGTTCCCTAGCATTAGTTGCCTACTTAATCGACGAATAAGTCTTGAGTAATTGACTAGTCCTGGATCAAGAGGGTGGGCCTTTATCAGTAATAGACTCTGTTCCGGAGCGTGGCGCGCAAAGGATCGAATCACCGTATCCAGGGCCTGACTCATGCTGGAAAAGTCGGAGTGGTGGATAATTTGCGAATCGGTGGTGAGTTGCAATGGAAATAGATAGTACGGTGGAGTTTGGCCGTCCAGCGTAACCATCGTTTGTATTGCTTTTGCGCGTCGTCGGCTTATGTGAGTGCCTATGCCCTTTCGCAGGTAACTTGCATACTCCGTGGCCGGGCTATATGGGACATGGCTTTTGACCCCCCGGTGAAGAATCGGATTGAGGCCTGCCCAGAAGTTGTATCCCACGTCATAGGCTGCACGCTTCCAAAACGGCGAAGTAAAGGAGGTCCCATTGTCGTAGTTTGGCAGTTCTTTCGCTCGTTTCCGGTAGTAGTCGGGGTCTCGGGGCAGAGCAGAATAGCCATTGACTCCTCCGCGCTCCAGTGTCACCCAGTAAGGACGGAAGTAGCCTTCTTCGAACACATGGACCCGAATCCCCGAGTCCCTGGCAAGTTCGATGGCGGGGCGATGAACTGGGCGGCAGTCGCCAAAAAGGACCACGTCGGTTATGCCATGCCTGTCGAACTCTCCCCTGTAAAATTGCGGCAGCTGGTCCATGGAGCCCCGATACGAGATCGCATCGCCTTGCCGCCAATAGATTCTGTCTCCCACGGAGAAGTTGACTTTTCGGACCTTCATTCCTTCTTGCCTTAGTCCTTTGGCAAGGGTCGGAAAGAAGGGAGAACAGACGCCCTGCAGGAAAAGAAACCGTTGTTTGGCGTTCATCGCTTCAATGCAAATCCAGCTTTTGCCCAAAGACGAACTTTATGCAACTGCCGCTGAAAGTAGTTCTTTCGTACCGAACGGAGATTTCCCGACTCGATAATTTTCGTCCGTTGAACGATTATCCGGCGTAGTGATGCTTCGCAGGTCGTGTAGCCGTTCAGCGTCCAATCCCAATAAATAGGGTAGTGAAGCATTACACCCGCGACAAGCTCGTTCAACGTTAGCTTGCGCTTTCGACGAGGCACTGTCATTCGGTCTTGTGTGAGCCCCCAGCCAGAATAGAACGGCATCCCATAGACAACTACAGGCTTGCCGCGTAACAACGCGTCGAATCCGCTAAGCGAGGTCATCGTATGCACTTCATCACACGCGTCTAGGCAACTTATTATGGAAACTTCCGTTTCTATATGGTCTACATAGCGCAGCGCGTCGTCGATATGCACTTTGCCTTTGCGGTTCCTCACTGCAACATCGGGATGTGGTTTGTAGACGATGTAAGAATCTGGGCGCGCTTGCCGGGCCGCCCTGATGAGTGACAGGTTGTCGTGAACCGGCCCGCATCCGTAGCGGATTGACGCGTCATCTTCTACCTGGCCTGGCACCAGGACCACATGGCGGTGGCACGTGCTCCAGTTGGGAGCTTGGGTCGGTTCTATGTTGTATTTAGTTAACGCGTTCTCGACAATCAGGCTACGTACCCTCGTCGCCCGTTCGTTATCGCGCAATGTGAATTTGCGAGTATTGAGTAATGTTTCCAGGTCGTGGGCCTGTCTTGCGTCGAAATAAAGTCCATGTGCGTCCAGGACCAGGGCGTGCGGCGGGACGAAATCCGAGCCTAAACCGACGGATCGAATGAATCCGTCTTCCATGCGAAGCAAGGTGGCGCCCGAGCTCTGCGCCAGATCTGCGATGGCGGGGGATGGTGATGCACCCCATACTATTATTCGGTCTTTCGGATTTGGAGTCAGTTCCTTCGCCGCCTCGATGTGCGGAACAAAATGTATTTTTTTTGGATCCGGACCGAGAAATGGTTTGATGTTTTCCGCCTTCCAACGCCGATAGCCAACCGCAATGCTTCGACCAGTCATGGCACGCTGCATGCGGCGCTGAAGATCAAGCCAATCCATCACGTCGAAAATGGAGCCCGGCTCAAGGGTTTCAGGATTGAGGTAGCGAGTGTAGTGCAGATAAGCAGCCGCAAATAGCTCATCAGTATTACGTGTGCGATTGCGCCTATCGCATTTCAGACGATCGACTGTTGCTCCCCAACCGGCATACCAAGGCATGCCGAAACATGTCACGGGTATACCATGAAGTAGCGCTTCAAACCCCATGTGTGATGTCACTACATAGACGCGGTCGACCTGTCGTAGAAGGCTGCTGGGCGAAATCGGATCGCGCAGCAAAATGGTTTTGCTGTCTTCTCGGGTGTCCGAGAGATACCCTTTTTTCAAGCCTTGGCTTACTTCAGGATGTGTTTTTACATATACCGTCGCGCCTTGGTTTTCTTCTCTGGCGCACTGAAGCATTTGACTGAACGCCTCGGTGCTGGAGAGACCAAATCCAACACTCGCGTCTCCGAAGGTCTGATCGACGACCAGTACCTTGAAGGCGCTTGCCGGGCCGGGCAGAGTGTCGATATTGGGCGCTAGGTTGTATTTGCTTAGGCCTTTGGAAAGAATCAGGTCTCGTGCTCGCGAGTACTCCGAACCTTTGCCGGTCAAAAGGTTGCTGTCGGAGGACAGCAAGGTTTCGAGCTGAGACTCCCGGTCTGCTGCGTAATAAATGCCACAATTATCCACGACCACGGAGAGCGTCGGATATCCGGGGCCAGCGCCATACGAACGTAGAAAACCGTCTTCAAGTCCGATGAAGGGCAGACCGTGCGTCGCAGCGATGTCGCGAGGCCGTTTTGTTGATGGGCGAAATCCCCAGCCTGCAAGCGCGCTGATAGATTTGGAGTGCGGAGGCTGTCCTGGGCGCAAATATACGAGACGCTCGCCTAGAAGGGCTTCAATGCCCGGCAGTTGAGACAAGCGACGAGAATAGGTTCCAATTGTCACAAGGCAGTTATCGAAATCGGCGGTTGGCGGCGAGGGGATTGATCGAAAGATTAAAGTGAGCGAGCAAGTGCTTGAACCGTTTTTTGAATTTCGGCTTCCGAATGGGTGCAGGAGATAAAAAACCTTATTCGTGCGGCCTTTTCCGGCACGGCGGGGTACAGAATCGGTTGCGCATTTATTCCCGCGTTGAAGAGCGCCGCGGAGAGGCGCGTTGCCTTCAACGAACTCCCCATAATCGCCGGCACGACTGCCAACCCGGTACTCGTCCCCGTATCAATCCCCGCAGCCTTCGCCTGCTCCAGAAAGAACCGCCCACGCGCCTGCAGCGCCGCGACGCGCTCGGGTACTTCCTTCATCCGGCGCAACGCGGCCAGAGACGCTGCCGCGACGCTCGGCGGCATCCCTACGCTGTACAGGAACCCCGGCGCCAGGAACTTCAAATGCTCCACCAGCGCCGTTTCGCCCGCGATATACCCGCCGCACCCGGCCAGGGTCTTGCTCAACGTCCCCATCCAGATATCGACGTCCTTGCCATCCAGGTCGAAATGTTCCCGAATCCCGTAGCCACGCGCGCCCATGACACCCAGCGAATGGGCCTCGTCGACCATCAGGAAGGCGCGGTGCCGGCGCTTCACTTCGATGAAGCGGGGCAAGTCGGGGTAATCCCCGTCCATGCTGTAGATGCCTTCCAGCACGATCAGGACGCGTTCGAACTGGTGGCGTTGTTCATTCAGGATCGTGTCCAGCGCTTCCCAGTCGTTGTGAGGGAAGGGCAGGCGGCGTGCGCCGGATAGCTGGATGCCTTGCAGTACGCTGTTGTGGATCAGTTCATCGTGCAGGACCAGGTCGCGCGGGCCGAAGAGGTAGCCGATGGTCGAGACGTTGGTGGCGTGACCGCTGACGAAGGTGATCGCATCGTCCACGCCGTACAGCGCGGCGATTTCGGTTTCGAGCTCGCGGTGGATGGGACGTTCGCCGGAGACCAGGCGGCTGGCCGATACGGACGTGCCATAACGGTCGATCGCTGCCTTGGCTGCGGCGGCGACGACCGGGTCGCCTGACATGTCCAGGTAGTTATAGCTGGCGTAGTTGATGTAGCCGGTGCCGCTGATCTGGGTGCTGGCGCCGGCGGTGCCGTCGTGCAGCTTGAAGAAGGGGTTCTTGACGCCCAGGCGGCTGGCGCCGTCGTTGATGATGCGCAGTTGCTGGTATCCCGGATGGAGATGAAAGCGGTAATGCTCTTCCGGAATCTCGGCCTTTTTCTCCGCGGGGCGCGACAGCGCCTGGCCGCCTGTGCTGGCGGCTGCGCGCAGTTTGCGCTCGAGCGCCTGCTGGATGAGTTTGTCCTTGATGCCGGCGGCAAGGCCGGGCAGCTTTTTTGCGGTGCTCAATTCTGTCTACTGGATCATGCGTTGCTTGGAGAAGCTGCCGTTGAGCTTGAGCTCGTCGACGAACTCCGAGACCGAGATGGAGGTGACCTCCGCGGCGTGGCTCGCGACGACTTGATGCACGCT
Source organism: Achromobacter sp. NFACC18-2 (assembly GCF_900108985.1). Taxonomy (NCBI): domain Bacteria; kingdom Pseudomonadati; phylum Pseudomonadota; class Betaproteobacteria; order Burkholderiales; family Alcaligenaceae; genus Achromobacter; species Achromobacter sp. NFACC18-2. The sequence continues at coordinate 275,916 of NZ_FNYM01000001.1, forward strand.
GGCTGCGACGGTGTCGTCGTCGGCGCTGTCGTGTTCGTCGCGCAGCAGCACGACGAGCTTCTGGGCGAGCTTGGCGGGGGTGGGGCTTTCGTTGAGCGCCATGACGGGCAGGCGGATGCCGAAGCGGTTTTCAAGCGCGACGACCAGTTCCACGCCCATGAGCGAGTCCAGGCCCAGGTCGTAGACCGAGCGGTTGGGTTCGATCTTGTCGGGTGCGACGCGCAGGATTTCGCCGATCTCGGCCTGGAGCATTTCGACGAAGCGGTCGTGCAGCGCCTCGTCGTCCAGGGTGGCGATCAGGTGGGCGATGTCGTCCGAGCCGGTCTCGTCGTCTGCGGCATCGCCGGCGTGGCGGGCGATGTCGGAGAATTTGGGCAGGCCGGCGGAGGGCAGGAAGCGGCTGAGGGCGCGCCAATCCAGCTCCAGCACGCCCAGGCCGGACGCGTCTGCCGCCAGCATGGCGTCCAACGCGTCCAGCGCGACCTGGGAGGCCAGGGCGCCGCCGCCCATGCGGCTTTGGAGGGCGTTCTTGATTTTTTCGTTGCGAGCGAGGAAGCCGACGTCATCGATGGCGCCCCAGCGCACGCAGGTGGCGGGCAGGCCTTCGGCGCGGCGTTGCGCGGCCAGGCGTTCCAGCCAGGCGTTGGCGGCGACATAGTTGCTTTGGCCGGGGTTGCCGAACAGCGTCGTGGCTGACGAATAGCAGATGAAGAGGTCCAAGGCCTGCGTGCGGGTGAGCTCGTGCAGGTGTTGGGCCCCGAGCACTTTCGCGGCCAGTGTGCGCTGGATCTGTTCCGAGGTGGCGTTGCGCGCCAGTCCGTCGTCGATGACCACGGCGGCGTGGACTACGCCCTTGAGGGGCGGCAGTGTTTGCGCCGTTTCCTGCAACAGGCGCGCGAGCGCCGCGCGGTCGGTGACGTCGCAGGCGGCGGCGTGGACGCGTACGCCGCGGGCTTCGAACGCGGAGATGGCGGCCTGGGCCGACTCGGTGGCGGGCCCGCTGCGGCTGATGAGGATCAGGTTGCGCGCGCCGCGGTCAGCCAGCCATTGCGCGGTGCGCAGGCCAAAGCCGCCGAGGCCGCCGGTGACGAGGTAGGTCGCTTCGGCGGGCAGCGTCAGGCCGGGTGCGGTCCGGGCGTGTGGGTGATGGACGCCGCTGATGCCATTGCGATAGGTGACGACGATCTTGCCGATCTGGCGGGCCTGCTGCATGTAGCGGAAGGCGTCGACGATGTCGTTGGCGTCGAAGACGGCATACGGCAGCGGATGCAGCGCGCCCTGGCGGAACAGGTCCATCATCTGCCCGAACAGGCGCTGGGTCAGGTCGGGCCGCTCGTTCATCAACTGGTCGGCGTCGATGCCGAAGTAGCTGATGTTGTTGCGGAACGGACGCAATCCGATGCGGGTGTTCTCGTAGAAATCGCGCTTGCCTAGTTCCAGGAAGCGGCCGAAAGGCTTGAGCACGCGCAGATTGCGGTTGATGGCTTCGCCCGCCAGCGAGTTCAACACGACGTCGACGCCGCGTCCGCCGGTGTCGGCGAGGATTTCGTCGGCGTAGGACAGCGAGCGCGAATCGTAGATGTGCTGCACGCCCAAGAGGCGCAGCAGATCGCGCTTTTCGTCGGAACCGGCCGTGGCGTAGATCTCGGCGCCGAGACATTGGGCGAATTGGATGGCGGCAATGCCGACACCGCCCGCGGCGCCGTGGATCAGGATTTTCTCGCCTTCTTCGAGGCGCGCCAGGTGGTGCAGCGCGTAATAGACGGTGAAGAAGGTGCTGGGGATCGTGGCCGCGGCTTCGAACGAAAAGCCGTCGGGGATGTGGGAGATGGCATTGGGCCGCGTCAGCACGCGGTCACCGAAGCTGGCGGGGCCGAAGCCGACGACAGCGTCGCCCACCTGGTAGCCGCCTGCGTCGGGGCCGACGCGGGTGATCGTGCCGGAGAATTCCAGGCCCAGGGTGGGACCGGCGAAGCCGTTTTCGATGGCTTCGTCGGACAGCAGGCCCAGCGCGTACATGACGTCGCGGAAGTTCAAGCCGGTGGCTTCGATGCGCACTTCGAGCTCGTCGTTGACCGGGGCGGGCGCCGCGCAGGATTCCCAGCGCAGGTTGCGCAACTGGCCCGGGAATTCGAAGCCCAGGCGCACGGCCTGGCCTTCGGAGGGCTGGGCAATCGCAGGGCGTGGGGTGATGCGCATGCGGGGGGCATAGCGCTCGCCGCCCGGTGCAAGAAGGATTTCGTCCTCGTTGTCCGGGGTCGTCAGTTCGCGCGTCAGGGCGTCGGCCATCTGGCCCGCCACGGCCAGCGGCAGGTCGACCATGCGGACGCGGAAATTGGATGCTTCATTGGCCAGGGTGCGGCCGTAGCCCCACAGCGAGGCGTCGTTCAGGGCGTGCATGCCCGCGGTTTGCGGCGCTTGGCGCAGGTACTGCGCGGCGTCGGCGGTGATGAGCCACAGGGTGGCGGGCACTTGCGTGCGTTCGCACGCCTGGATGGCGGCGGCAGCCACGGCGCAGCGGCGCGTCTGCTTGGCGAGCAGTTCGTCGGGCTTCTCGTGCGCGTCGGCCCAGGCGAGGCCGTCCAGGTGCACGATGTGCTGCACCGGACCCGAGGCGTCGCCGGCCAGCAGGGCGTCAAGGGCCTGGGGTGCGACATTGGCTTCCAGCCGGACCTTGTGGCCCGCGGCGGCCAGGGCGTCCTTGAGCGAATGCGCAAGGTTCAAGCCATGCTCGGGGTTCTTGTCGCCAAGAATCAGCCAACGCGCCGGCTCGGCCGCGGCCGCGGCGGGTTCGGCGCAGGCGTCGGCATTCAGGCGGGCGGTCAGGACATAGGCGCCGGTCGCCGGGGCCTGCGCAAAATCGAGCACGTCTGCGCATTGCAGGCCCAAGCCCTGCAATTCCTCTTGCCAGAAGGCCGCGGGCTGCTGGGTGGAAAGCCGTTCGCCGTGCTCGCCGCGCTGCCACCACTGCGCACGCGCGCCGAAGACGAAGTCGGCCCAGGCGGCCGGGTGCGCGGCGCAGAACAGCAGCAGGCCGCCATCGCGCAGGCTGCCGCGGGCGTGCCGGAGCGCGTTGCGGGCGGCGTCCAGGGTGTTGAAGTCGCAGTGGAAGATGACCAGATCGTGGCGCGCGACGGGCGCGGCGCCGTTCTCGGTGACGCTTTCGGTGCGGGCGTGGGGATAGCGCTCGGCCTGTTGGGCGGCGACGTGATCCAGGGCGTCCGCGTCGGTCGACGCGTAGGTGTAGTCCGCCACGTCGAAGTCGAGCGCATCGCAGCAGCTGAAGTTGAACAGCGGCGTGGCCTGGCCGATCTCCATCACGGCAAGGCGCTGCCCCGGCAGGCGCGCCGCCTGAGCGGCTTCCAGCACGTTGCGCAGTGCGATGCCCAGGGTCTGGCCGCTGGCCGTGCCAAGCAGGCTGCGGGTGATGGTGGCCGGGGAGGTCGCGCGCGGGCAGATCTCTTCCACCGACGCCTCGCCGCGCAGTAGCGCGGGCAAGTGCAGGCCGATGCGGCCGACGGCGTGGACGATCTGCGCGTAGTCCGGGTACTCGCGCAGCAAGGTGTTCCAGATATCGGTCGCGCCGCTGTCGGCATCGGGGTCGGCGGATACGGCGATGCCCGACGCCTGCGAGTCGGCATGGCCGGCAGCGGACAGCCTGTCCACGAGATATTGCAGCAGCGGCGCGGCGCCGGGCGTGTGTCGGCCCATGTCAGCCAGCAGGGCCTGCGGAATCTGCCGTCCGTCCGGTGCAAGGGCGCGCAGGGCGTCCAACGCGAAGCTGTCGCACAGGCTTTCCAGCAGCGGGTCGACTTCTTCCGCGTAGCGCGCATGCGCGCCGCCCGTCCTGCATTGGTCGATCGCCTTGGCTAGCGCCGTGCGCAAGGCGCCGTGGTCGATCGGGTTGGCGCCAAAGGGGGCATGCGGGCGCGGAACGGCGACCGTGTCCAGAAAGCTCAGGTGGTCGGCCGCCGCCTTGCGCAAGCGGATGCTTCGGAAGCGGGCTTGTTCGACGGCGGCGATCTGCTCGCCCTGGGCGTTGTACAGCTCGAAGGTGGCCGTGAGCGAATGCGGGGCGCGGCGCTCCAGCCGCACGCGCGCGGCGGTCGGCTGGCCAGCCTTGGCGCGCAGGCTCAGGCGCCCGATCTTGGACGGCACATAGGCGATGCCCTGGCCCATGGCCGCGTCTTTCTTGAGCAACTGGATGATGAGCTGGAAGGCACAGTCCAGCAGGGCGGGGTGCAAGTGCGTGGCGTCCAGCTCGGCGTCCAGGCAGGCGTCGGCCTCCAGCACGGCCAGCACGCTGGTCTCGGATTCCATCCAGCCATGCTTGACGGCCTGGAAGGCCGGACCGTAGTCCAGGCCCACCGCGCACGTCAGCGCGTTGTGGCTTTCGCGAGTGAAGTCGGGCGCGCGTGCCGGCAGGGTCAGCGCGGGCTGCGTCAGGCGAGCCAGGCGGGGTTCGCGCAGCAGTCGGCCGCTGGCGTGCCTGACCCACGGCTCGGTGCTGCCGATGTCCTTGGCGTTGATGCGGAAGCGGCCGTCGCTGTTGTCGAGCTGCATGCGCAGCACCTTGCTGGGGGCGGCGCCGAGCAGCAGCGGGCTGTGGATCTCCAGCTCTTCGAATTCGGCGCAGTCGGCGCTGCCGCCTTGCCAGCGCAGCGCGGCGGCCAGTGCGACCTCGGCAAAGCCGGTGGCCGGAAACACCACGGCGTCGCCGACGACGTGGTCGGCCAGCAAGGGGTGCGACTGCGTGTCGAGCTGGTTTTCCCAGGTGTGCTCATGCTGATGCATGGCGTAGCCCAGCAGGGGGTGCACCAGGCGGCGCGTAAGCAGGCCGAGCGATTCCGGCGTGGTCGGGTGCCAATGGCGTTCGCGTTGCCAGGGGTAGGTCGGCAGATCCACCGCGGGCGCGGCCCACGGAAAGAGCGAGGCCATGTCGAGCTGGCCACCGGCCACGATGACCTGTCCGGCGGCGCCCCAGATCTTCTCCGGATCGTCGGCGCCGCGCGTGGCGGTACTCAGCACGCTGCCCGGCATGTCGGCCGTCTTGAGCGTGTCGTTCAGGTACGAACGCAGCACGGGGTGCGGGCCGATTTCGATGTAGATGTTGTTGCCGTCGGCGGCCAGTTGATTGGCGGACTGTTCGAATCGAACGGCCTCGCGCACGTTGCGCCACCAATAGGCGGCATCCAGTGCGGCCCCGTCGAGCGGCGTGCCCGTGACGGTGGAATAAAACGGTACGTCGCTCGTGCGCGGCCGGATGTCGGCGAGCGATTCGCGGATGCCTGCCTCGATGGCGTCCATCGCGGGGCTGTGAAAAGCGTAGTCCAGGTCCAGGCGGCGGTAGAACACGGATTGTTCCGCCAGCGCGGCCTCAAGCACGGCCAGGGAGTCGGGCGCGCCCGCCACCGTGGCGCCACGGCTGCTGTTGAAGCCCGCTACGCATACGTGCTGGGCCAGTCCATGCTCGGCGATCAGGGCAAGCGCCTGCTCGCCGCTGATGCCCACGGCGGTCATGCGGCCCAGGCCCTTGGTCTGCCCTTGAAGGCGGCTGCGCTGGAAGATGACGCGAACCGCATCGGGCAGCGTCAGGGCGCCGCAAGCCCAGGCGGCCGCGACTTCACCGACGCTGTGGCCGATGACGGCCACCGGGACGACGCCGCGCTGCGCCAGCATCCGGGTGATGCCGACCTGCAGCGCAAACAGGGCGGGCTGGGCGAATTCGGTGCGCTGGTAGCGATGATCGCCATTTTCGCCGGCCAGTTCCGCGCGCAACGAGAAGTCGGCGTACTGCGCGAATTGCGCGTCCACGTCGTCGATCGCGGTGGCAAACACCGGGTCGGCCAGCAGGCGGCGTCCCATGTTGGCCCATTGCGAGCCGTTGCCGGAGTAGACGAACACCGGGCCGCGCGCGTGCGCCAGCGCGCTGCCGGTTACCACGCCCGCCTTGGGATCGCCGCTGTCGGCGAATTGCTGGAGGGCTTCGGCGACCGTATCGCACTGCGTGCCGAACACGACGGCGCGTTCGCCGTGCCAATCGCGCCGCATGGCCGCATGGTAGGCGGCGTTGTACAGGAACCTTGCGGGCTGTCCGCGCAGGACGCCGGCCATCTGGCCGGCCGCGGCCTTCAAGGCGGGTATGGACTTGCCCGATACCAGCACGGGGATCGGGGCGGTCTTGACGATCTTGCCTTCGGCGGCGGGGCTGCGCGGCGGCGCGCTTTCCAGGATGACGTGCGCGTTGGCGCCGCCAAAGCCAAACGAGTTGACCCCGACCACCAGCTTTCCGGTGGGACGCAGTTTGCGGTTCTGCGTGACGACGTCCAGGTTCCAGTTCTGGAACTCGATCTTGGGGTTGAGGGTTCTGATGCCGATGGTGGCGGGCACCTCGCGGTGCTGCAGGACGTGCAGCGCCTTGACCAGCCCGGCGACCCCGGAGGCCGCCTCCAGGTGGCCCAGGTTGCTTTTCACCGAACCGATCGGCAGGGGGGCTCCCTTGTCTCGCTGCTGCGCCAGGGCCAGGCCGATGGCGCGGGTTTCGATGGGATCGCCGACAGCCGTGCCGGTGCCGTGGGCTTCCAGGTAGTCGATTTCGGACGGGGCAATGCCGGCCTGTTCGTAGACCTGGCGCATCAGCGCGGCCTGGGCCTCGACGCTGGGCACGGTCAGGCCGGATTTTCGGCCGTCGGTGTTGACGGCCGTGCCTGCCACCACCGCCAGGATGTTGTCGCCGTCGGCGACCGCCTGGTCGTAATCCTTCAGCAGGAACATGCCGCCGCCTTCGGAGCGGACATAGCCGTCGCCGGAGGCGTCAAAGACGTTGCAGCGGCCGCGCGGGGACAGCATGGACGCCTTGGAGAAGGTGATGAACCCGTAGGGATGCAGGTGCAGGCTGACGCCGCCCGCCAAGGCCTGCGTGCATTCGCCCGACAGGATGGCCCGGCACGCCTGGTGAAAGGCGACCAGCGAGGACGAGCACGCGGTGTCCATGGCGATGCTGGGACCGCGCAGGTCTAAGAAATAGGACAGGCGGTTTGCGGCGATGCTGGCGGTGTTGCCGGTGGCCATCGACGCGTCGACGGCGCCCAGGTCCTCGGCCAGGCGATAGGCGTAGTCGCTGCTGGCGATGCCGATGTAGACGCCGCAATCGGAGCCGCGCAGGGTGGAAGACGGGATGCCGGCGTGCTCCAGCGCTTCCCAGCTCATTTCCAGCAACAGCCGCTGCTGAGGATCCATGAGCGCGGCTTCGCGCGGAGAAATGCCAAAAAACGCCGCGTCGAATCCGGAAACGTCGCCGATGGAGCCGGCGGCAAACGTGTAGGCGGTGCCGGGATGGTCCTTCGCGGGATGCAGGTAGGCGTCGGCCGACCAGCGGTCTTTTTCGACACGGGTCACCAGATCGCGGCCTTCCAGGAGGGCCGGCCAATAGCTGTCATTGGTGGTGCTGGGAAACCGGAACGAAAGTCCGATGATGGCGACGCGTTTACGCATGCGAAGTCCTTCAAGCCCCGCAGCGCGGCGGCGGGTGAGTAAGCAATGGCGGTGGAGCGGATACGGGGATCGCAGGGGCGCCGATCAGGGGGCGCGCGTCATGCGCGCCTCGGCTGGCGGAAAGGCGAAAGCCCACGACGACAGTCAATCGCGGGCCGTTCAGCCGGGGATGACGGGACGATCCAGTCCGGAATGCGGTAGCAGCGTGGAGTCGCCGTGGAGCGGGGAGTTGCGCCGTAGCCGGGGCGCGAGGGTAATGCTCTGCTGATTCATTTTTGATGCCGGTCTTGCGCCGGGGGTGGGACTGCGCCGCTCGCACCTAAATACCAAGCAAAGCGGGGTAGTGTTGCGGCCCGGACGCCGTGACATTTGGATAAATAGAAGGCGATTTTACTATATGTATCGAATTCGACCGAATCGGGTTCTGCTGCGAGTGCGGTAATCGCCCGGATTGGGCCTTCAATAGCAGCAAATTCGCTTCTACGCGGTCAATGCGGGCGCCAGCATAACAACTACTTGTAACTGCATTGGCGCAAAATTCGACAAATCACTTCAATGATGCCCAGATTCGGACATTTCATTTGGCCGAATAAAGATAATCGCTAGCGTTTATTAACGAATATCGAAGCGCAGAATCGATTTGAAGGGTATCTGCGAATAAATGTGTAAACGTATGCAATTGCGTGGCGAAAATGCCCCAGTAAGCGCGAGGGCGCTGGGATATGTATGGCCTGGCGGCGGCTGGGCGACGCCGTCGCGTGGCATGCACGACGCCGGGAGAACCGCTTACAGTCCGTACACCGGAATGGGCGGGATGCGTTTGGGGGGCGGGGGGATACGCCAGGAGGCTCTTCGCCGCAGGGCGCCCAGCAGTTTCAATCCTTGCGGCCAGTCGGCAAGGCCGCTGTCCGCATTGAGGTGGCCGGCGCCCGGGATGACGACGATGCGGCTACCCCAGTCGGCGGCGAAAGCCATGGCGCGGTCCAGCGAGCAGTAGGGATCGTTATCGCTGGCGACCACCACGCTCTGGAACGGCAGGGGCTGGCGGGGAACCGGGGCGAAGCCGCGCAGGCATGGCGGGGTGTCGGGACGTTCGACGTCCGCGGGCGCGACGAGCAGCGCGCCGGCGACCTTGGCCCGAAGCGGCACGGGCAGGGCGGCGCTGATCAGGCAGCCGAGGCTGTGCGCGATGAGCAGCACCGGGCTGCGTGCTTCGTCGACGCTGGCGGTCAGGCTGGAAATCCAATCGGCGGCGCACGGGTTGTCCCAATCGTGCTGCTCGATGCGCCGGGCATGGGGCATGACGGCCTGCCAACGGGATTGCCAGTGATCGGGGCCGGAGTTTTTCCAGCCCGGGACGATTATCGGTTGGAGTCTCATGCGGCACATGATGCCGCCGCGCTTTAGTAACTCAAACGAATTAATCGTCTTTTGCATATACGGCGTTCGGAATAAAGCGGGGCGTGGCGGCGATGCCGCGGCGCAATACGAAACGGCGGCAAAACCGCCCCGGAACCGGCCAAAAGCCGCGATATTTCAGTGTATGCTTGCCGTGCAAATGCACTGTCTCGGGCGCGACATCAACGATATCCGGCCGTCCGCTCGTTGACGGATCAACGATTACAAGTCATTCGAGGAGTCCACTCATGAAGCCAGTATTCCGTCTGACCCCGGTCATTGCAGCGCTGGGCGTCGCCGCTGGTTTGGCGTTTGGCGCGGCCGCGCACGCCCAGACCATCAAGATCGGCGTCGTCGGCCCCACCACCGGCGCGGTCACGCAGTATGGCGATATGGTCCGTGAAGGGGTCGATACCGCGGTCGAGCGCATCAATGCCGCCGGCGGCGTCAATGGCAAGAAGCTGGAAACCGTGGTGATCGACGACGGCTGCGAGCCCAAGCAGGGTCCCGTCGCCGCCAATCGCGTGGTCAACAGCAAGATCGGTTTCGTGGTGGGCCACGTGTGCTCGGGCGCGACGATCGCCGCCGCCGACATCTACAACAACGAAGGCGTGGTGATGATCACCCCGTCCGCCACGTCGCCGGCCGTGACCGACGGCAAAAACTACGAGTTCATCTTCCGCACCATCGGGCGCGACGACCAGCAAGGCCCCGCCGCCGCCAAGTTCATCCTCGAAAAGATCAAGCCCAAGAAGGTCGCCGTGCTGCACGACAAGCAGTCGTATGGCCAGGGCATCGCCACCGCGGTCAAGAACGACCTCGAGAAGGGCGGCGTGACCGTTGCCGTCTTCGAAGGCATCAACGCCGGCGACAGCGACTATTCGGCGGTCATCACCAAGCTCAAGAGCCAGGGCGTGGACTTCGTCTATTACGGCGGCTATCACCCCGAGATGGGGCTGCTGCTGCGCCAGTCGGCCGAGCAGGGCGTGAAGGCCAAGTGGATGGGGCCGGAAGGCACCGGCAACCCGGACATCAATGCCATCGCGGGCGACGCCGTCGAAGGCATGCTGCTGACGCTGCCGGCGGACTTTACCCAGAACGCCGCCAACGCCGACATCGTGAAGGCGTTTGAAGCCAAGAAGCGCAATGCCGGCGGCGCGTTCCAGATGACCGCCTACACGGCCACCCAGCTCATCGCGGACGGCATCAAGGGCGCGGGCTCGGACGATCCCACCAAGGTCGCGAAGTACCTGCATTCGAACACCTTCGACACGCCGATCGGCAAGGTGTCGTGGAACAAGCAGGGCGACCTGACGAACTTCCAGTTCGACGTGTTCGTCTGGCACAAGGACGGCTCCAAGACCGTCTACAAGTAAACCGCGGCGCGACGGGTCCTGCGGGGCCCGTCCCGTGCACGGGCGGCGCCTGCCTGGCGCCCGAATAAAAACCGGGCCGCAAGCGTTTCGCTTGCGGCCCGGTTTTTTTGTGCGGCAAAGAAGCGCGGCGTCTCGCTGCCGGCTTACAAGCCTTGCACGCGGCGGCCCGTGTCGGCCTCGAACCAGTGCAGGGGATGGCGGCCGTCGGGGCCGACATTGACGCGGGCGCCGACCTTGGCGGACGACTCGGACAACTGGCGCGTCGTGCAGCGCACCACCAGCGTGCTCTTGCCGCAGCGGCAGTGGACGAGCTGTTCCGAGCCCAGGGTTTCGACCATTTCGACTTCGGCGGGAATGCCCTGCGTATTGAGCAGCATGTGCTCGGGACGCATGCCCATGATGACCTTGCGGCCGCGCACCTGCGAAGGCACCTGCAGCGGCGAGATTTCGAGATCGTTGCCGTCGGCCGTCTTGACCGTGCCGTCGCCGGCCACCTGCACTTCCATGAGGTTCATCGGGGGCGAGCCGATGAAGCCGGCCACGAACGTGGAGGCGGGCTTTTCGAAGACTTCCATGGGGGTGCCGATCTGCTCGGGCACGCCCTGGTACATGACGATCATGCGATGCGCCAGCGTCATGGCCTCGACCTGGTCGTGCGTGACGTACAGGCTGGTGGTGCCCAGGCGGCGATGCAGCTTCATGATTTCGAGGCGCATCGCCACGCGCAGCTTGGCGTCCAGGTTGGACAGGGGCTCGTCGAACAGGAACACCTTGGGTTCGCGCACGATGGCGCGGCCCATGGCGACGCGCTGGCGCTGGCCGCCCGAGAGGGCGCGCGGACGGCGGTCCAGCAGGTGGCCCAGTTCGAGGATCTGCGCGGCGATGTCGACGCGCTTTTTGATCTCGTCCTTGGAGAACTTGCGGATCTTCAAGCCGTACGCCATGTTCTCGAACACGGTCATGTGCGGGTAGAGCGCGTAGTTCTGGAACACCATTGCGATGTCGCGTTCGGCCGGTTCCAGGGTGTTGACCACCTTGTCATCGATGACGATTTCGCCGCTGGTGACGGTCTCCAGGCCGGCGACCATGCGCATCAGCGTGGATTTGCCGCAGCCCGACGGGCCGACGATGACGATGAATTCACCGTCCTTGACGTCCATGTCGATGCCATGGATGACCGGCACGTTGCCGGCATAGGTTTTCTTGACGTTGCGGAAGCTGAGAGTAGCCATGAGTTATTCGTGTTCGGAGTCGTGTTCGGATGGGCGCGGCGTGGGGGTCATTTCTCAGTGTCGACCAAGCCCTTGACGAACCATTTCTGCATCAGGATGACGACCAGCGCCGGCGGGATCATGGCGAGCATGGCGGTGGCCATGGTGATGTTCCATTCGGTCACGCTGTCGCCGCCGCTGATCATCCGCTTGATGCCGATGACGACGGGGTACATGTCTTCCTGGGTGGTGACGAGCAGCGGCCACAGGTATTGGTTCCAGCCGTAGATGAACTGGATCACGAACAGGGCGGCGATGCTGGTCTTGGACAGCGGCAGCAGCACGTCGCGGAAGAACCGCACGGGCCCCGCGCCGTCGATGCGCGCGGCCTCGATCAGCTCGTCCGGCACCGTCAGGAAGAACTGGCGGAACAGGAACGTCGCCGTGGCCGACGCGATGAGCGGCAGCGTCAGGCCCGCGTAGCTGTTGAGCAGCCCCAGATCGGCCACGACCTTGTAGGTGGGCGCGATGCGGACTTCGACCGGCAGCATCAGCGTGACGAAAATCATCCAGAAAAAGAACATGCGGCCGGGAAAGCGGAAGTACACGACCGCGAATGCCGACAGCAGCGAGATGGCGATCTTGCCGAGCGAGATCGCCAGCGCCATGATCAGGCTCACGTACATCATGCGGCCGACGGGCGCGCCCGACGAACCGCCGGACGATCCGCCGAACAGGGCTTTCATGTAGTTGTCCACGAAGTGCGGACCGGGGATCAGGGACATCGGCGCCTGAGCGACTTCCTGCGCGGTCTGGGTGGACGCGACGAAAGTGACGTAGAGCGGAAATGCCACCATCGCCACGCCGCAAAGCAGAATGACGTGGGCCAGAATATCCAGCCAGGGACGGCGTTCAACCATTGTTATCAGCCTCGGACAAAATCAATACTGCACTTTGCGGTCGACGTAGCGGAACTGCACGACCGTCAAGGCAACCACAATGAACATCAGGACGACGGACTGGGCGGCGGACGAACCGAGGTCCAGGCCGCGGAAGCCGTCGCTGTACACCTTGTAGACCAGGATCGAGGTCGCCGTGCCCGGGCCGCCTTGCGTCGTCGTGTCGATCACGGCGAAGGTATCGAAGAAGGCGTAGATGATGTTGACCACCAGCAGGAAGAACGTGGTGGGCGACAGCAGCGGGAAGACGATGGTCCAGAAGCGGCGCGCCGGGCTGGCGCCGTCGATCGCGGCGGCTTCGATCAGCGAGCGCGGAATCGATTGCAGGCCGGCCAGGAAGAACAGGAAGTTGTAGGAGACCTGCTTCCAGACGGCCGCGATGATCACCAGGATCATGGCCTGGTTGCCGTCCAGGCGGGGGTTCCAGTCCACGCCCGACTTGCGCAGGGCTACGGCCAGGATGCCGACGGAAGGCGAGAACAGGAACAGCCACAGCACGCCGACCACGGCGGGCGCGACGGCGTAGGGCCAGATGAGGAGGGTCTTGTAGAGTCCGGCGCCGCGGATCACGCGGTCGGCCATCACGGCCAGCACCAGGGACACGCCAAGGCCGACGCCGGCCACCAGCACCGAAAACACGGCGGTGACGCGGAAGGAATCGAGGTAGCTCTGTTGCGAGAACAGTTCGACGAAGTTGTCCAGGCCAACGAACTGCGAGGAAAGGCCGAAGGGGTCTTCAAGGCGCATGGACTGCCACATGGCTTGTCCGGCGGGCAGGAAGAAGAACACCACGGTAATGATCAACTGCGGCAGTAGCAGCAGATAGGGCAAGGTCTTGTGCCCGAATACAACGCGTTTTTCCATAGGGGGAACCCAAGGTACAGAAAAGCGGCGGTTGGAATAACCGCCGCCTGAAACCGCCAGCGCGCGTGCCGCGCGAGGCGCCCGGAGCCCGAAAAGCACCGGCACTCATAAAAACACGATAGGCTTAAAGCCCTAAAAAAACCAGGGCTTTAAGCCTCGTAAGTCCTTGTCGCGACATGGAAAATGCCGATTGACAAGGCGGCGGTCAGATCGCGCGAAAGGGCGTTACTTTACACTCTTCTCGAACTTTTCCAGCAACTCGTTGCCGCGCTTGACGATGTTCTCGGCGCCGTCCTTGGCCGAGACCTTGCCCGAAACGATGCGTTCGATTTCGGCGTCTTCGATTTCGCGGATCTGCGGCAGGAAGCCCAGGCGCAGGCCGCGCGATTGGGCGGTGGTTTCGACGTTGAGCTGCTTGACGCCGACTTCGGTGCCCGGGTTCTTGTCGTAGAAGCCTTCCTTCTTGGTCAGCTCGTAGGCGGCCTTGGTGACGGGCACGTAGCCGGTCTGCTGGTGCCAGCGGGCGGCGATTTCCGGGCTGGCCAGGAACTTGAAGAATTCGGTCACGCCCTTGTAGACCTCGGGCTTCTTGTTGGCGAAGACCCACAGCGAAGCGCCGCCGATGATGGTGTTCTGCGGCGCGCCCTTGACGTCGGCGTAGTAGGGCAGCGTGGAGGTGCCGAATTCGAACTTCGCGTTCTTGGCGATGTTGGCGCGCAGGCCGGACGAGCCGGTGATCATGGCGCACTTGCCGCTGATGAAGAGCGAGTTGGGCTCGTCGCCGCGGCCGCCGTACATGAAGATGCCTTCCTTGCCCAGCTTGGCGAGGTTTTCCAGGTGGCGCACGTGCAGCGGGGTGTTGATGGCGATGCGCGCATCCAGGCCGCCGAAGCCGTTGTCCTTGGTGGCGTACGGCACGTTATGCCAGGCCGAGAAGGTCTCGAGCTGGGTCCACGACGGCCAGGACGTGGTGTAGCCGCATTCCTGGCCCGCGGCCTTCAGCTTCTGGCCGGCGGCGGCCAGCTCTTCCCAGGTCTTGGGGGGATTGTCGGCGTCCAGGCCGGCCTTCTTGAAGGCGTCCTTGTTGTAGTAGAAGACCACGGTCGAACTGTTGAAGGGCATCGACACCAGCTTGCCGTCGGCCGACGAGTAATAACCGGCCACGGCGCCAATGAATTCCTTCGGGTCGATCGGGTTGCCGGCTTCTTCGGACATCTGCTGCACCGGCTTGATGGCGCCCTTGGCGTACATCATGGTGGCGGTGCCGACTTCGAAGACCTGCAGGATGTCCGGGGCGTTGCCGGCGCGGAACGCGGCGATGCCGGCGTTCATGGATTCACCGTAGTTGCCCTTGTAGATGGCCTTGACCTGGTAGTCGGGGTTTTTCTTGTTGAATTCATCGACCAGGCCATTGACGCGGTCGCCCAGGGCGCCTTCCATCGAATGCCAGAACTGGATCTCGGTGGCCGCATGCGCGGAAGCGCCGGCGAAAGCCGTCATGATGGCGGCAAATGTCAGGGCAATACGGTGGGATCGCATAAATGGGTTCTCCAGTTGGGCGTGTTGCGAACGGGGTGTCCGGCCGCATGAAACACGACACCTTATGAATTGTTTGTGACAAAACCGTGACTTTCACATCCCTACAAACGCCTGTCAAATTGCGCGTTTCAGGCGCGAACGAACATTTTGTATCCGCTTTGCCCGGGAATTGGACCGATTACAATCGCCGCCTATGAAAAACGAACTTTCGATTGCGTTCATCGGCAAGGGCGGCAACCGCGGCATCGGCGACGCCCCGGCCCGTCGGGCGGCGGGCCGGCCCGGCAGAGTATGCGCCGCCAATGACCGTCATGTCATTGACATAAACCAGGATGCCCGGGGCGCCTGGACGGCGGCCGGCCGGCCTGTCGCCGCGGCTTGCGGCAGCGCGCTTGCGCGCTCGCGCGCGCGCAGGTTCGCGGTCACTGCACGGAACATCGAAGACGGTGTGGCTTGCGCGCGTCAGTCGCGGCAAGACGACACTTTGGCGGTCCGCGTGGCGGCGTGGACGGCGCTGGCCGGGGGGGCGGGCAAATGACCGCGGACGTTGCGCGCTTTCCCGCCATGACCCGTACCCAGTTCGGGGTCTCGGTGCTGTGCATGCTGGCCGTGGTGGTGGGCTCCAACATCCTGGTCCAGGTGCCGCTCAATGATTGGCTGACCTGGGGCGGGCTGTCATATCCCGTGGCGTTCCTGGTCACCGACGTGCTGAATCGCCGGTTCGGGCCGGCCGCGGCCCGCCGGGTGGTGTGGTTCGGCTTTGCGGCCGCGCTGGTGGTGTCGGTCTGGGTGGCGTCGCCGCGCATCGCGCTGGCCTCGGGCCTGGCCTATCTGTGTGCGCAGCTCGTCGACATCCAGGTGTTCGACCGGTTGCGCGACCAGCGCTGGTGGCGCGCGCCGCTGGCGTCGGGCGTGCTGGGCGCGATCCTGGACACGGCGGTGTTCTTCAGCGTGGCGTTCGCGGCGAGCGGGGCGCCCTGGGTGACGTGGATGCTGGGCGACTTGGCGATCAAGCTGGCGGTCAATATCAGCATGCTGGCGCCGTTCCGCGCGCTGATGTGGAATCTGGCGCGGCCTGCGAACGCCTAGGCTTGCGCATCGTCTGGCGCCGTTCATGCGCGCGCCCATGGCATGTTTTCATGCCGGGGCGCGCGTTTTTATATTGGTGCGCCGCGAATGCATTGCATTATTAACGTGTGCATTAATCAGGTGCGATGCAGCACGTTGTGCAAGGGCTGTGTAAGACCCGCGTAAGTACTGTATTTAAATGCGAGATTAAACGACGTATTAATCGCTGCGTATAACTACGTATAGCTACGTATATTTATCCGTCCATCCCTGGCACAAGCGGAAGACGCAAGCATAAATATCGTTTTTTCACCAGTCATCGACGCAGGAATTTTTGCGATTTATCCAAGGAATTCACGGACTTGCGCCCGCTATCCGTCCCGAATAAAAGGCCCTGACAAAATATTGGGGATTACACGCAGTGACAGTATGACGGCTTGCTTTCAGAATACCGCCCACATCGTGTTTTTGCCCAAGAAGCCGGCGACGGGCAATGCGGACAAAGGGGTACTCTCCCGATAACCCGTGTTGGACAGAGCCGCTCAAAACCTCGCTGGAGAACTCCGCATGAAGTTTCTGAATCGCCTTACCCCGGTAGCCATGGCGCTTGGGGCACTTGCCTTGGCTGGCGCCGCGCACGCCGCCGATACGATCAAGATCGGCATTCCCCAGCCCATGACCGGTCCCAACACCCAATACGGCGACCAGATCCAGGCCGGCGCGCTGACCGCCATCGAGACCATCAATGCCAAGGGCGGCGTCAAGGGCAAGAAGCTCGAACCCATCCTGATCGACGACGGCTGCGAACCCAAGCAGGCCGTGCCCGCGGCCAACCGCGTGGTCAATTCCGGCGCCAAGTTCGCCGTGGCCCATGCGTGCTCGGGCGTGACGGTCGCCGCCGTGAAGGTCTATGAAGAAGAGGGCATCGTCGGCATCACCCCGGGCGCCACGTCGCCGCTGGTCACCGACACCATCAAGCCGCACTTCTTCTTCCGCACCATCGGCCGCGACGACCAGCAAGGTCCGTACGCCGCCAACTACATCGCCAAGACGCTCAAGCCCAAGAAGGTCGCCGTCCTGCACGACAAGCAGACCTACGGTTCGGGCGTGGCCACCCAGGTCAAGGACGCGCTTGCCAAGCAGAACGTCAACGTCGCGCTGTTCGAAGGCATCAACGTCGGCGACAGCGATTACTCGGCCATCATCACCAAACTGAAGTCCGCGGGCGTGGACCTGGTCTATTTCGGCGGCTACCACCCCGAACTGGGCCTGCTGCTGCGCCAGTCGCGTGAACAGGGCCTGACCGTCCAGTTCATGGGCCCGGAAGGCACGGCCAACCAGGATCTGGTGGCCATCGCCGGCCCCGCCATCGATGGCCTGCTGGTCACGCTGCCGGCTGACTTCACCAAGCTGCCGGGCAATGAAGCCATCGTCAAGGCCTTCAAGGACGCCAAGCGCGATCCGGACGGCGCCTTCCAGATGCCGGCCTACGCCGCGGTCCAGATCCTTGTCGACAGCATCAACGCCGTTGGCGAAGACCCGGCCAAGGTCGCGGACTACATGCACAAGACCACCTTCAACACCGGCATCGGCAAGGTCGAATACGATGCCAAGGGCGACCTGAAGGACTTCGAGTTCGCCGTCTACAAGTGGGACAAGAACGGAAAGAAGACCCAGCTGTAAACACGCGATCCCGCCGGCGCGTTGCCGGCGTGTAGGGCCTGTCGTCTCCGTCTTGCCGTAATCCGCGTAGCGATGCGCCAAAAGCGCTGTGCGGCCGGCAAGGCGGCGATCACAGGCCCTTATGAAATACGCCCAGGTTTCCGGCTCCGGGTCTCACTACCGGGGCCGGAACCATTTGGAGCAAGAGAATCATGTCTGACCTCATACCCCAACTTACCCAGCAATTCTTCAACGGATTGTCCCTGGGAGCGATCTATGCGCTGATCGCCATCGGCTACACAATGGTCTACGGCATCATCGGTATGATCAACTTCGCCCACGGCGAAATCTACATGATCGGCGCCTACGTGGGCCTGGTCACCTTGACGGCCATCGGCACCGGCAGCGGCCTGCCCATGCCGTTCATCATTGCCACCATGCTGCTCGTGGCCATCGCCGTCACCGGCATCTACGGTTTTTCGGTCGAACGCGTTGCGTACCGGCCGGTGCGCGGCAGCCCCCGCCTGGTGGCGCTGATCTCCGCCATCGGCATGTCGATCTTCCTGCAGAATTGGGTGGCGCTCGGCCAGGGCGCACGCGACATGGCCGTGCCCGCGCTGGTGTCCGGCGCCGTGCAGTTCCAGATGGGTACCGATTTCGACGTGACGGTGCCGTACTCGCGCATCATGATCATCGTCGTGACGGTGGTGCTGATGGTGGCGCTGACGCTGTTCATCAAGTATTCCCGCATGGGACGCGCGTCGCGCGCCTGCTCGCAGGACATGCACATGGCCAACCTGCTGGGCATCGACACCAACCGCGTGATCTCGTTCACGTTCGTGATGGGCGCGATCCTGGCGGCGGTGGGTGGCGTGCTGATCGCCATCACCATCGGCAAGCTCAATCCCTTCATCGGCTTTCTGGCCGGCATCAAGGCCTTCACGGCCGCGGTGCTGGGCGGCATCGGCAGCATCCCCGGCGCCATGCTGGGCGGCGTGTTGCTGGGCCTGGCCGAAACCTTCGCGGCCGCCTATATCTCGTCACAGTACAAGGACATCGTGGCGTTCTCGCTGCTGGTCCTGATTCTGCTGTTCCGTCCCACCGGGCTGCTGGGCAAACCTGAGGTGGAAAAAGTCTGATGTCGAACAACAATCTCAAAAACGCCACCGTGGCCGCCGTGTTGACGGCGGTCATCGTCACGCCGGTCTTTGGCCTGCAGCTCATCCGCCAGGGGGCCCGCACCTCCATGGAATCGAACTGGTCGCTGGTGGCGCTTGCCGCCGCGGCGGTGTTCGTATTCCAGCTACTGCGGCCCTGGATCGCCATTCCATTCCAAAAGCTCAAGACCGGGCTGCCGACCTTGTCGGCGGCGCCCGCCAAGACCCACAAGCCGCTGATGTTCCTGCTGTTGGCCATCGCGGTGATCTGGCCGTTCTTCGCGGGCCGCAGTTCGGTCGACATCGCCACGCTGGTGCTGATCTACGTCATGCTGGGCCTGGGCCTGAACATCGTGGTCGGTTTCGCCGGCCTGCTCGACCTGGGGTTCGTGGGCTTTTATGCGGTGGGCGCCTATACCTACGCCTTGCTGTATCACTGGGGCGGCTGGAGCTTCTGGGAGGCGCTGCCGTTCGCGGGCGCGATGTCCGCGCTGTTTGGCTTTGTCCTGGGCTTTCCCGTGCTGCGGCTGCGCGGCGACTATCTGGCCATCGTGACGCTGGGCTTCGGTGAAATCATCCGCCTGCTGCTCATCAACCTGAATACGGTGACGGGCGGCCCGGACGGCATCTCCGGCATTCCCAAGCCCACGTTCTTCGGCCTGGAAATGACGCGCCGCGCCAGCACCGAGGGTGACCAGACGTTCCATGACTTCTTCGGGCTGACGTTCCAGAACCAGGACTTGGTGATCTACCTGTACATGATGGCGCTGTTGCTGGCGCTGGTGACGCTGTTCGTGTCCACGCGCCTGATCCGCATGCCGGTGGGCCGCGCCTGGGAGGCGCTGCGCGAGGACGAGATCGCCTGCCGCTCGCTGGGCCTGAACCCCACGCGCATCAAGCTGTCCGCGTTCACGCTGGGCGCCATGTTCGCGGGCTTTGGCGGCGCGTTCTTTGCCGCGCGCCAGGGCATGGTCAATCCGGAATCCTTCACCTTCATCGAGTCCGCGCTGATCCTGGCCATCGTGGTGCTGGGCGGCATGGGGTCGCAGGTGGGCGTGATCCTTGCGGCCATCCTGCTGACCGTGCTGCCCGAGCTGGCGCGCGAGTTCGCCGAGTACCGGATGCTGATGTTCGGCCTGGTGATGGTGTTGATGATGATGTGGCGTCCGCAGGGGTTGTTGCCCATGAAGCGTCCCCACGTGGAGCTGTCTAAATGAGCGAGGCATTGCTGAAAGTATCCGGCCTGACCATGCGGTTCGGCGGCCTGCTGGCCGTCGATAGCGTGGCCTTCGAGGTCAAGTCCGACGAGGTGTTCGCCATCATCGGCCCCAACGGCGCCGGCAAGACCACCGTGTTCAACTGCGTGGGCGGGTTCTACGCGCCCACGGCGGGCGAAATCATCATGGACGGCAAGCCCATCACGGGGCTGGCCAGCCACAAGGTGGCGCGCCACGGCCTGGTGCGCACGTTCCAGAACGTGCGCCTGTTCAAGCAGCTCACCGTGCTGGAGAACCTGCTGGTCGCGCAGCACACGCAGGTGGAGGCGCGGCTGCTGCCCGGCCTGCTCAAGCTCAAGGGCTACCGGCAGTCCGAAGCCGAGGCGCTGTCGCGCGCGGCGCAATGGCTCGATTTCATGGGCCTGCGCGAGTTCGCCAACCGCGAAGCCGGCAACCTGGCGTACGGCCACCAGCGGCGCCTGGAGATCGCGCGCTGCATGATCACCAAGCCGCGGCTGCTGATGCTGGACGAACCGGCGGCCGGCCTGAATCCCCAGGAAAAGCGGGACCTGCAATCGCTGATCGACCAGTTGCGGCGCGAGTTCGGCGTCGCGGTGCTGCTGATCGAACACGACATGAGCCTGATCATGGGCATTTCGGACCGCATCCTGGTCATGGAACATGGCAAGCCCATCACGACCGGCACCCCCGACCAGGTGCGCAACGACGAGCGCGTCATCAAGGCGTATCTGGGGGAGGAATGATGCTCAAGCTGGAAAACATACACACCTACTATGGCGCCATCCAGGCGCTCAATGGCGTGTCGGTAGAGGTCAACAAGGGCGAGATCGTCACGCTGATCGGCGCCAACGGCGCGGGCAAGACGACGCTGCTGATGACGGTCTGCGGCAACCCCCGGGCCCGCGAGGGCAAGATCACGTTCGAGGGCGAGGACATCACCCACAAGGAAACGCACCACATCATGCGCAGTGGCATCGCCATTTCGCCTGAAGGCCGGCGCGTGTTCAAGGACCTGACGGTCGCCGAGAACCTGATGATGGGGGGCTTTTTCGCCAAGCGCGACGAGATCCAGGCGGGCATCGACCATGTCTATGGCCTGTTTCCGCGCTTGAAAGAGCGTGCCAGCCAGCGCGCGGGCCTGATGTCGGGCGGCGAACAGCAGATGCTGGCGATCGGCCGTGCGCTGATGACCCGTCCGCGCCTGTTGCTGCTCGACGAGCCCACGCTGGGCCTGGCGCCGCTGGTCATTGCGCAGATCTTCGACATCATCCGCGAGATCCGCGAACAGGGCGTGACCGTGTTCCTGGTCGAGCAGAACGCGAACAAGGCATTGGGCGTGGCCGACCGCGGCTACGTGCTGGAGAACGGGCGCGTGGTGTTGCAGGACACCGGCGCGAATTTGCTGGTCAACGACCAGGTCCGCAAGGCGTATCTGGGCGGTTGACGTCTTCCCCGCGAAGGAAGCAGGCGCATCGGAAGATGCGCCTTTTTTTTCGTATGGCTCGCCAGACGGCGGCATTGCGCCGTCTTCAGGCCGCGATGCGTTGTTCCGGCTGGTCGGCCTGGTAATGCGCGATCGCGGCGCGGGCTAGGGCGTCGATGGAGTCGGTCAGCGTCACGCCCAGGCTGGCGCGCAGGGCGTGCGGGACGGCGAGGGGCAGCTCGGTGCAGCCCAGCACCACGGCGTCGGCGCCGCGCGCCTTCAGGCGGGCGATGCATTCGGCGGCGGGCGCGAAGGCGTCTTCGAGCTGGTTGCCTTTGACGGCGCGGATCGAGCCCATGCAGTAGCGTTCGACTTCGTCGTCATCGGGCACGATGCATTCGTAGCCCTGGGCCAGAAGGTGGCGCTGGTAGAGGCCGAGCTTGAGCGTGGCGGCGGTGCCCATCAGGCCGATGCGGCCGCTGGGCAGGCCCAGGCGGCGCAGGTCTTCGATGACGGCTTCGATGATGTGCAGCACCGGCAGCGGCGTCGAAGCGGCGATCTCGTCGAACCACAGATGGGCCGTGTTGCACGGGATGGCGATGAGCTGGGCGCCGGCCTGCTCCAGGAAGCGCACGCCGTCCACCATGTGGGGCAGGGGGTTCTCGCCGCCCGCCATGTAGGCGCTGGAGCGGTCGGGAATGCGGGGATCGTTGCGCAACAGCGTGGGAATGTGTTGCTGGTCGATCGTGGCGGGGGTCAGCGCCGCCAGGCGGAGGGCAAAGGCCGCGCCGGCCATGGGCCCCATCCCGCCCAATACACCCAGGTAGCAGCCCTGGGAAAACGTCTTCACTTTATGTACTCCGTGCTCATGCATCACCGGGCGTCAGGACCTGGCCCGGGCGTTCGGCGCCCGTCCGTTCCCCGTCCCAGACTTGCCTGCCATTGACCCACACGGCGTGGATGCCCCGGCTTGCCTGAATGGGAGCTGAAAAAGTGGCCGCGTCAGTGACGGTGGCGGGATCGAACAGCACCAGATCGGCATGATACCCCTCTCGCAGCAGGCCGCGCCCGGCGACACCGTATTGGGCGGCCGCCAGCCCGGTCATTTTGTGGATGGCGGATTCGAGCGTCAGCAGTTGCTGCTCGCGCACGAGGGTGCGCAGCACGTTGGTGAAGGTGCCCCATTGGCGCGGGTGCGGATGGGGATCGAAGGGCAGGCCGTCCGAGCCGACCATGGTCAGCGGATGGGCAAAGATGCGCTTGACGTCGGCCGGGTCCATCAGGAAGTAGATGGCGCCGGCGGGCGCCAGCCTGGCGACGGCCGCCTCGTCGTCCAGGCCCAGCTCGGCCATGACGTCGCTGAAGTCGCGGCCGGTTGCGTCCGGGTAGCCCTTGGACCACGTGATCATCGTGCGGCTGGCGAGCCGCGCGCGGTCCAGCCGCAGCATGGTCGACGTGGCGGGGTAGGGATGGCAGTCCAGGCAGACGGGCTGCGAGGCCGCCGCGCGGCTGATGAGGTCCAGCGTTTCGCGGGTGCGGCCGTGGTTGCGTTCGCCCGCCAGCTTGTGGTGCGAGAAGACGACGCGGCAGTCGATCTCGCGGCCGATGTGCAGCGCCTCTTCCATGGCGGGCACGATGTGGTCGGCCTCGTCGCGCAGGTGGGTGGCGTAGATGCCGGCGCGGCCGCGCAGCGGCAGGCACACGTCGACGATCTCGTCGGTGGGCGCGGCGCTGGCCGGCGGATAGAACGTGCCCGTGGACACGCCGAACGCGCCGGCATCCAGCGCTTCCTGCAGCAGCGCGCGCATGGCGGCCCGTTCGGCGCCGTTGGCCGCGCGCGCGGTGTCGTCCATGACGGCGACGCGCAACGTGGTGTGGCCCACCAGCGGAATCACGTTGACGGCCGCGGGCGTGGCCCGCAGCGCGTCCATCCAGGCGCGGAAGGTGTCAAAGCGGAACAGCTCCGGCGGCCCCAGCAGGTCCAGCGGCTGCGGGATCTGGGTGCGGGACAGGGGCGCCAGGCTGATCCCGCAGTTGCCGGTGACGACGGTGGTGATGCCCTGCGACACCTTGGGCCGCATGTCGGGATGGGCCAGGAGGTAACCATCGTCGTGGGTGTGCGAGTCGATGAAACCCGGCGCCAGGACCTGGCCCCGCCCGTCGATGACGGGCACTCCGTCCGGGTGGGCGAAGCCGCCCACCGCCGCGATGCGCCCGCCGCGCACGGCCAGGTCGCCCTGGCGCGCGGGCCCGCCCGATCCGTCGATGAGCGTTGCGCCCGCGACGATGAAGTCAGCCTGCAAGGTGTCTGCCGTCATGACGCTGGCTCAGTCGAGCTTATCGATGCCGGCCGTGTCGATGATCTGCTGCCATTTGGCGGTTTCACGATCGATCAGCTTCTTGAAGTCGGCGGGGGAGCCGGTGGCCGGTTCGGCGCCCAGCGTGGCCAGGCCCTGGCGCACTTCCGGCGCCTGCAGCGCCTTCTGGACGGCGGCGTTCAGCGAGGCCACCACGTCGTCGGGCGTGCCCTTGGGCGCCACCACGCCGCCCCAGGCGACGGTTTCATAGCCCTTCAGGCCGGCTTCGTCCAGCGTGGGCACGTCGGGCATCATCGGCAGGCGCTTCAGGCTGCTGACGCCGATGGCGCGGACCTTGCCGCTCTTGACCAGCGGCGCGGCCTCCGAGGTGTTGACGAACAGGTAGTCCAGGCGGCCGCCGAGCAGGTCCTGGATGGCGGCCGGGCCGCCGTTGTAGGGGATGAACATCACGTCCACCTTGGCCATGCTCTTGAAGAGCTCGCCGCCCATGTGGCCCGTCGTGCCCACGCCCGACGCGCCGTACGACAGGCGGCCCGGTTCCTTGCGAGCGCGATCGATCAGGTCCTGGACGCTCTTGACGGGGGAGTCGACCGGGACGATCAGCGCGTTGTAGAGATCGAACATGTGGGCGACCGGGGTCAGGTCTTTGTCGACGTCGTAGGGCAGGCGCTTGAAGAGCGAGCGGTTCACGGCCAGCGTGTTGATGTTGCCGTAGCCCACGGTGTAGCCATCGGGCGCGGCGCGCTTGATCAGCGCGATGCCGATGTTGCCGGCGGCGCCGGGGCGGTTTTCGATGACCATGGTGGCGCCCGTGTCGCGGGCGATCTGGGTGGTGATCAGGCGCGACAGCACGTCGGGCGATCGCCCGCGGCGGACGGGACCACGAAGGTGATGGGCTTGTCGGGATAGCCGGCCGCCGAGGCCGTGCCGAACAGGGCGACGCTGAGCGCCGCCACGGAAAGGCTGCGGAAGAACTTGTTGCGCATGGTGGATTTCCCCTGATGTTGTTTTGTGGAGCGGGCAGATTACACCCGGCCATGCGGCACTGCGTCATCGAAAAATGTCTCAAACCTATAATCCCCCGTTATTGGAAAAGGGGAAGAAATGGAAGCGGATGCGTATGCCGACGAGGTGGGTCCGAGTGCGGGGCGGCCGCTGAACCTGCGCCAGATCGAGGTGTTCCGCGCCATCATGATGGCCGGGTCGATCAGCGGGGCGGGGCGCATGCTGCATGTGTCGCAGCCGGCGGTGAGCCGGGTGCTGGCCCTGACGGAGACCCGCCTGGGCTATCGCCTGTTCGAGCGCGTGAAGAGCCGGCTGTCGCCGACGGCCGAGGCGCGGCGCCTGTATGCCGAGGTCGAGCAGGTGTACGGCGGCATCCAGCGCGTGAACGACCTGGCCGCCAGCCTGGGCCAGTCGGGCGCGGGGATGCTGAAAATCGTGGCCAGCGCCAGCTTCGGCCAGCGCCTCATCCCCATGGCGCTGGAGCGCTTCCGTGGCCGCAATGCCGGCGCGCGGGTGGATTACCGCAGCGTGACCTTCGACGAACTGGCGGCGTACTTTCTATCCGGCCAGGCGGACATCGGCATTTCCATGCAGCCGCCCGACCATCCGAACCTGACCTCCGTCCGTCTCGCGCAGGTGCCCGTGATCTGCGTGCTGCCGCCCGGCCATCCGCTGGCCAGCCACGATGCGATCCTGCCGGAGGATTTCTCGTCGGCGGCGTGGATCGGCTACCCGCGCGACACGCCGCTGGGGCGCGCGCTGCAGTCTTTCTTTGGCGATGGACCGCGCTGCGCGGCCGCCATCGAGGTGCATTCTCCCGTGACGGCCTGTTCGTTCGTGCAGCAGGGATTGGGGCCGGCGCTGGTGGACGCGTGGTGCGTGACGCCGGACCAGGCCGCGCACATGGCGCTGCGCCCGATCAAGCCCGAGGCCAGCGTCGAAATCTGGGCGACCCATTCCAACCTGACCGCGCCGCCCTTGCTGGCGCGGCGCTTCCTGGCGGCGGTGAAGAAGACGCTGGAAGGTCAGGTGCTGCCCGGCGTGGCGCCGGGATAAGTGGCGCCGGGAGGAGTGACGCCGGGATGAGTGACGCCGGGATGAGGCGGCCGGGCAGCGCGGTGCGTTACAGCCCTTCGGCCTGCAGGGCAGCCTTGACGCCGGCGTCGGCCTCCATGCGCGCATGGAACGTGGACAGGTTGTCCAGGCCCGACAGGTTCACTTCCTTGGCGCGCGCCCAGCGCAGCACCACGTACAGGTAGGCATCGGCGATCGACGGCGCGCTGCCCACGAGATAGGACTTGCCGGCCAGTTGCGCGTCCAGTTGCGCAAACAGCTTCGTCAGCAGCGCCGAGGCGGACGCCGCCAGTTCCTTCTGCGCGCTTTCGTCCTGCAGGTAGCGTTGCGCGCCGAACAGCAGCGAGAAGGTCTTGTGGAGGTCGGAGTTGATGAAGCCGACCCAGCGGCGCACTTCGGCGCGCGAACGCGGGGTGCCGTCGCCGAGCAGCTGGCTTTCCGGAGCCTGTTCGGCCAGGTATTCCAGGATGGAGACGTTCTGCGTGAGGGTCCAGTCGTCGACCGTCAGCGCAGGCACGGCGCCCAGCGGGTTGATCTGCAGAAACTCGGGGCTTTTGAGGGCGTCGCGGCTGAGCTTGTGCGTTTCGTACGGCTTGCCGATCCACTCCAGAACGATGTGGGAAGCGAGCGAGCACGCGCCGGGCATGTAGTACAGTTTCATGTGATGGAGTCTCCTGACAGGAAGGACGGGAGAGCTCCCGTCGCTGGGCGCTATGGTACGCCAAGCGGGCGCGCCATTCGCCGGCACCCCGCGCCTCTCTGTCATGCCTTCCGCGCCCGCATTCCAACCTGTCGCCGCCGGAGATGTCCATGCCGTCACGCACCGCCGCGAGCACGCGCGCGATTCCCTTTTTCCTGTCCTTGACGCTGGCCTGTGCCGTCGCGCCCGCGATTGCGCGCGCCGCGCAGGAACCGCCCTCGGCGCCGGCGCGGGTGACGCCCGTGGTGGGCGGCCTGGACCATCCCTGGTCGATGGCCTTCCTGCCCGACGGCGGCATTCTCATTACCGAACGCCCCGGCAACCTGCGGCTGCTGCGCACGCCCGGCGGGCTGTCCAAGCCCCTGGCCGGCGTGCCCAAGGTGGCCGCGCGCGGGCAGGGCGGCCTGCTCGATGTGGCGCTGTCGCCGGACTTCGCGACCGACCGCTATGTCTATCTGGCCTATGCGGAAGCGGACGGCGGCAAGAGCGGGACGGCCGTGGGACGTGGGCGCCTGTCCGATGACGCCAGCGGCCTGGAGGATTTTCGCGTGTTGTTCCGCCAGGAACCCAAGCTGTCGTCCGGCCAGCATTTCGGGGCGCGCCTGGTATTCGACGGCAAGGGTCATCTCTACATCGCGTTGGGCGAGAACAACCAGCGTCCCACCGCGCAGGACCTGGACAAGCTGCAGGGCAAGGTCGTCCGGCTCAAGGTCGATGGCACCGTGCCCGCGGACAATCCCTTCGTCGGCCGGCAGGGCGCGCGGCCGGAAATCTGGTCGTACGGGCATCGCAATCCGCAGGGCATGGCGCTCAATCCGTGGACGGGCGAACTCTGGGAAAACGAACACGGGCCGCGCGGCGGCGACGAGATCAACGTGGTGCAGCCGGGCAAGAACTATGGCTGGCCGCTGGCGACCCACGGCATCAACTATTCGGGGCTGGCCATTCCCGAGGCCAAGGGCGAGACCTTGCCGGGCATGGAGCCGCCGGTCTTCTGGTGGCCGAAGTCGCCCGCCATCAGCGGCATGGCCTTCTATGACGCGGACCGGTTTCCGGCGTGGCGCAATTCGGTGTTCATCGGCGCGCTGGGCAACCAGAACCTGATCCGCCTGACCGTCGATGGCAACCGCGTGATCGAAAAGGAAACGCTGCTCGACGACCGCAAGCGCCGCATACGCGACGTGCGGCAGGGGCCCGACGGCTATGTGTATGTGCTGACGGATGCTTCGCCGGGTGAATTGCTGCGGTTGGCGCCCGCCGAAACGGGAGGGTGACCGTCATGAAAACCTACGAACTCATCGGTTCCGCGGGCTGCGGCTCCGCCATCATCGAAATGGCGCTGGTGCTGGCCAACGTGCCCCACACGCTGACGAGCGTGCCCTACCTGAAGCCCGGTCCCGAGCGCAACCGCCTGTTGCGGCTCAATCCGTTGGGCCAGGTGCCCACGCTGGTCCTGCCCGACGGCGAGGTGTTGACGGAAAGCGCGGCGATGATCCTGCACCTGAACGACGTGGCGCCCGAGGCGGGTCTTGCGCCCGCGCCGGGGCAGCCGGAACGGGCGCGCTTCCTGAATCTGTTGATGCGCATCGTGGCGGCGATCTATCCCACCTTCACGTACGGCGACGATCCTTCGCAGTGGACGACGCCGGGCCCGGCGGTGGACCTGCTGCGCGAGCGCGTGCACACGCGACGCGCCGTGCTGTGGCAGGAACTGGAACGGCAGGCCGGCACGCCGCACATGCTGGGCCGGCGGTTTTCGGCGCTGGACCTGTATGTGACCGTCATGACGCACTGGCGCCCGGGGCCGTCCTGGTTCAGCGCCATGTGCCCGGCCCTGATGGCGGTGGCCCGCGAAGCCGCGCTGGAACCGAACGTGGCCAGTGTGTTGCAGCGGCATTTTCCCCCGCCCAGCGAATAGCGCGGGCGGGCGGCCCGCGGCGTCAGCTTGCGGCCCGGCGGCGCGACTTGCCCCGCGCCTCGCGCACGGCGATGTACACGCCGCTGCCCGCAATGAAGAGGGCGCCCAGGTAGGCATAGGCATCGGGCGCTTCGCGCCAGAAGATCCATCCCAGGATGGTGGCCCAGACCAGGCCCGTGTAGTCGAAGGGTGCCACGACCGACGCGGGGCCGATGCGGAATCCCTGCGTGATCAGCGCCAGTCCCAGCGTGCTGAACAGCGCGACCGCGCCGAAATACGGCAGGTCTTCGACGGCCGGCGCGCGCCAGACCCACGGCAGCCCGACCGCGCTGCACACCAACTGACCCAGCACGATGTAGAAGGTGGTGGTCAGCATGCCTTCGGCGCGGTTGATGCCGCGCGCCGTGATCATCATGACCGCGTAGAGCAGGGCGGTGGTCAGGGGCAGCAGCGTCGCCGCCTGGAACGCCTGCGTGCCCGGCCGTACCACGATGAGCACGCCGGCAAAGCCGGCCAGCACGGCCAGCCATCGCTTTCCATCCACGCGTTCTTTCAGGATCAGCACCGACAAGGCCGTGACGAAGAGCGGCGCGGCGAACGCGATGGCCGTGGCCTCGGCAAGCGGCAGCGCCTGCAGGCTCAGGTAGAAGCAACAGGCCGACACCACATTGATGGCGCCGCGCGTCAGGTGCAGGCCGGGGTGCGTCGTGCGCAGCACGCGGCGTCCGCCCAGCCAGAGCGCCAGCGCGGTCACGAACGGCAATGCGATCAGCGCCCGCAGGAACAGGATCTGCAGCGGGTTGTAGTGGGCGCCCAGCCACTTGGCGTTGGCGTCGCTGAGCGTCAGAAAGAAGATGCCGCCCGCCACGCAGGCGATGCCAGCGGCGGCGGAGTGTTCACGGACGGCGGGTAATGCGGTGGAGGGGGACATCTGAAGCCTGCAAAGTCGGCGGTTCCTGCCGCCGGGGGGAGGGAAAGCGGGAAAGCGGCCTTAGCCCTGGGCGCGATAGGCGGCCAGCGCGACCATGGCCCAGGCGGCCAGGAAGGCGGTCCCCCCGAATGGCGTCACGGCGCCCAGCCAGCGGACGCCGGTCAGCGACAGCACGTACAGGCTGCCGGAAAACAGCACGATGCCCACGAACATCACGAGCCCCGCGGCCGACAGCAGCGGCGAGCCGAAGCGCGTGCCCAGCAGCGCGATGATGAACAGGCCGAGGGCGTGGACCAGGTGGTACATCACGCCGGTCTGCCAGACGGCCAGGAGGTCCGGCGTCAGCAGCCGCTTGAGCCCGTGCGCGCCGAACGCGCCGGCGCCCACCGCCACCATGAGATTCAACGCCGCGAGTATCGTGAGCTGCCGGTCCGTCATTGCCAGTCCTTGTAAGAGATGCGAGGGGGAAATTTGCCGCCGCCTATGATAGGCCGAAACCTCGGGCCGAATGGCTGCCCGAATGTCTGCCCGAACGTCGGGCCGGACAGGGCGCATGGCGGGGGCGGCGGCGGGTCTTGAATGGGCATTGGTGGACCCCTGATGCGGCCTTGGTGGACCCTTGATGCGCCCCTGGGCCAGCGCAACCCGGCCTTGCCCAGGGATTTCCAAATGGGATATTATAAATTCAATATGGAAACCCAGCCGCTGGTGGATCGTCCGCCTGCCCGGGCCGGCAGTCCCCTTCGCGGCGTCAGGAGCCCCCCATGACCATCGCCCTTGCCGACAAGTCCCCCGCCAAGCGCGGCGCCAGCGCCAAGCGTCCGCCGCGCCATCCCACGGCCCGCGCCAAGCAGCTTTTTCGCGGCCTGATTGACAGCCCGCTCATCGACATGGCGCGCGATGTGCGGCGCGGCCTGCCCGCGCAGATGGTGGACGACGCGGCCGACTACCTGCAGGTTCCCAAATCTGAAATCATGGCCATCACCGAGGTCAAGGCGGCATCGTTGTCGCGCTGGACGCGTGAAGGGCAGGCGCTGCCGCTGGGCGAATCCGACCGCCTGGCCCGCGTCGCCCGCGTCGTGCGCGTCGCCCGCCAGGTGCTGGGCAGCGATGAAGAAGCCGTGCTCTGGCTGAACACGCCCGTGCCCGCCCTGGGCAACGTCAAGCCGCTGTCCCTGCTGACCTCCGACGCCAGCAGCCGCATCGTCGAAGACACGCTGGCCCGTGCCGCCGCCGGCGTTTACGCATGACGGACTTCGTCTCGTTGTGGCGCATCGGCACGACGGCGGGCAAGTACCGGGCGGATGACCTGAGCGGCGCGGGGGCCGCCGCCGTGGGCGGACGTTACAACAGCCCGGGAACGCCGGTGGTGTATGCGTCCGCGAGCGTGGCGCTGGCGGTGCTGGAGACGGTGGTGCACTTTGCGGCGCGCGCGTCCGAACACGCCAACCGCTACCTGATCGAACTGGCGGTGCCCCACGCGCTGTTCGAGGGGCGCCAGGCGCTATCGCTGACCCAGTTGCAGGAAGACTATCCGTTCTGGGATGCGGTGCCGTTCGCCGAGGCCTCGCAGGCGGTCGGCGACAACTGGGTGGCATCCGGCGTGTCGGCCCTGCTTGAACTGCCCAGCGCCATCGTGCCGTACCGGGGCGTGCCGGACTGCAATTTCCTGATCAATCCCGCGCATCCCGATGCGGAGCAGATCGTGGTGGTGCGGCGGGAACGCTTCATCTACGACCCGCGGCTGCGGCCAGCGTAATCGTGGGCGCGCGCCGGGGTCCCGAGCGCGCCCGCGCGATCCACTGCCGCCAGATCAATCCACCGTCAGCACGGCCCGGCCCACGACCTTGCCGGCGCGCAACGAGGCCAGCACGCTGTCCGCTTCGGCCAGCGCATGGCGGTGGACTGGCATCGGCGGCACCTTACCGGCCCGCACCAGTTCCATCAGCTCCTTCAGCTCGGCCAGGTTGCCCACGTAGCTGCCGATGATGGATAGGGCCTTCATCGGGATCAGCGCGATGGGCCAGGTGGATCCGCCGCCGAAAAGGCCCACGATGATGAGCTTGCCGCCCTTGGTCAGGAAATCGAAGGCCAGCGACGTGGTGGCGGGCGCGCCCACCAGGTCGATCGCGGCCTGCACGGGCTTGCCGCCGGCCGCCTGGATGATCTGTTGCGCCGCGTCGGGCGCGGCGCCGTCGATGGCGGCCAGCGCGCCCGCGTCCAGCGCCGCCTGGCGCTTGGCGGGGTCGATGTCGACCACGATGGCGCCCGCGCCGCCCAGCGCCTTGA
Organism: Achromobacter sp. NFACC18-2; assembly: GCF_900108985.1. Classification (NCBI taxonomy): domain Bacteria; kingdom Pseudomonadati; phylum Pseudomonadota; class Betaproteobacteria; order Burkholderiales; family Alcaligenaceae; genus Achromobacter; species Achromobacter sp. NFACC18-2. Next base: position 307,540 of record NZ_FNYM01000001.1, read on the forward strand.
TGAGGGTCAGGCTCATGAGGCCGAGTCCGCCCGCGCCGAAGATCACGACGGGATGTTCGCGGTAGACGTCGGCGCCGATCTTTTTCAGCGCGGAGTAGGTGGTCAGGCCCGAGCAGGCATAGGGCGCGATCTGCGCCGGTTCGAGGTCGCCGATGTCGATGAGATAGCGGGGGTGCGGCACCAGGATGTGGTCGGCGTAGCCGCCCGCGCGGTGCACGCCCAGGCAGGCCGGCGCGGTGCAGTGGTTTTCCATGCCGGCGATGCACGACGGGCACTTGCCGCAGCCGATCCACGGATACACGAGATAGTTGCGGTCGGGGGCGAGTCCCTGCGCGTCGGGCCCGGCCGCCACGACGGCGCCCACCGTTTCGTGGCCCATGGTCAGGGGCAGGGACACGCCGCGGTCCTTGAGCGACAAGGTGCGGCCCTGGCCGAGGTCATAGCCGCCTTCCCACAAGTGGATGTCGCTGTGGCATACGCCGGCCGCGCGCACCTTCAGCAGCACTTGCGACCCTTGCGGGGTGGGCGTGGGCTGGTCCATTTCCTGCAGGGGTTCGCGGAAATTGACGACGCAATAGCACTTCATGGATGTCTCCTTTGTATGTTCGCTGCGCCTTGCGGCCGGACGCGAGCCCGGCGCGCCGGCGGGATCTATTTCTTGACCAGGGGGCACTCGCTGTCGGCGAGCGACACGAAGACCTTTTCGCCCGGCACCGTGGACAGGATGCGGTAGTAATCGTTCGGATGCTTGGCGTCGGCGGGCTTTTTCACTTCAACCAGATACAGGTCCATGATGACGCGGCCATCTTCGGGGCGCACCCGGGCATTCTTGATCAGTTTGGTCGTGATGGGCAACTCGCGCATCTTCTGGTTGACCGCCGCCCCGTCGAAGGTGCCCGCGGCCTGCGCGGCCTGCAGGTAATGGGTGGTGGCGACGTAGCTCAGGGCCTGGACGATCGACGGCGCGCGCGTGACGCCCATCTTCTTTTGCCAGCGCTGGGTCCAGGCGCGCGTGTCCTCGTCGGCGTCCCAGTAAAAGCCCGTGGGAAAGGCCAGGCCCTGGGCGACGGGCAGCCCCATGGCGTGCACGTCGTTGATGAAGGTGAGAAACGTCAGCATGCGCTGCTTGCCGCCGCCCAGGCCGAACTCCTGCGCCTGCTTGATGAGATTGACCAGGTCGCCGCCGGCGCTGGCCAGCCCGACCACGTCGGACTTGGAGGACTGTGCCTGGATCAGGAACGAGGCGAAGTCCAGGGCGCCCAGGGGATGGCGCGTGCTGCCCACGACCTTGCCGCCCGCGCCCTCGACAAAGCGCGACGCGTTGCTCTCCAGCGATTTGCCGAACACGTAATCGGTGGTGATGAAATACCAGCTCTTGCCGCCGCTTTCGACGACGCTCTTGACCACGGCGTTGGCCAGCGCATAGGTGTCGGGCGCCCACTGGGTGCTGAGGTTGCTGCACTGCTTGCCGCTGAAGTCGCCGGCAAAGCCGCCGCTGATGAGGGCGGTGCCGCCTTTTTCGCGCGCCACGCCCTGGGCGGCAAGCCCGGCCGAGCTGGCGCCGCCGTCAACGACCGCCACCACGCCCTGCGTATCGAACCAGCGGCGCACCAGCGCGGACGCGACGTCGGCCTTGTTCTGGTTGTCCGCGCCGACGACCTCCACGGTCTTGCCGGCCACTTTGCCGCCGAAGTCTTCCACGGCCATGCGCACGGCCATTTCGGAGCCCAGGCCGCCCAGGTCGGAATAGATGCCGGAGCGGTCGTTGGATACCCCCAGCCGCACGACGTCGGACTGGGCTTGGGCCGCGCAGGCGGCCAGGGCGGCGGCAAGGGCCGCCAACACGGGTTTGATACGCATCTGTCTGTCTCCCAGCCCGTGGACGGGCCGTTTTTATTGAATGTGATGGATGACGCGGCAACACGGAAGGCGGCGCCGGTCTCCAGCCGGCTGAAATTTATTTCTTATTGGTGAATGTAAATTCCTGTGCAAGAATTTATGTACCCGACCATGAAAAGTCAACACGGTGGAACACCTTAGTTCCTTAGTTCCCTAGCCCCCGTAGTCCCGTAGTCCCTTGGTCCGGACGCGGGAAATCGGACGCCACGAAGGAGGGCCGACGCAGTGGAAGTCAAGCTAGTCGCGCGGACGCTGGAATTGATCGAGCTGTTTGCGCACACGCGCCGTCCGATGCCGCTGACGGAGCTGGCCCAGGGCCTGGGCGCGCCGATGTCCAGTTGTCTGGCGCTGGTGCGCACGCTGGTCGCGCGCGGCTACCTGTACGAAGTGCGGCGCCGCGCGGGCTACTACCCGACCGCCAAGCTGCACGCGCTGGCCGGGCAGATCCTGGCGGGCGATCCCTGGCTGGAGCGGGTGCGCCCGCGCCTGCTCGTCCTGCGCGACGCCGTCGACGAAACCGTGATGCTGGGAAAGATCCAGGACGGCGCGGTGGTCTTTCTGGACGTGGTGGAATCCACGCAGCCCGTGCATTACGCGGCCCGGCCGGGCGAGCGGCGGCCGCTGCACACCAGTTCCGTCGCCAAGGCCATCCTGGCCCGCCTGCCGGCCGCCGAGCGCGAGCACGTGCTGGCGGTGGCGCAGTACACGCGCTACACGGACAGCACGTTGACGACGCGTGACGCGCTGCTGGCCGACGTGGCGCGCGCGGCCGAACGGGGGTGGGCGTCGAACGTGGGGGAGAGCGTGGTGGACCTGACCGGCCTGGCCGTGGCGCTCGACCTGGGCGGGGAATGGTATGCGCTATGCCTGGCCGGACCCACGCCGCGCGTGTGGGGCCAGCATGAGGCAAAACTGGTTCACATGCAGGCGGCGGCCGAGGCCATCCGGCGCGACCGCGAAGGCTGAGCGGGCGGCCCCGCGCAACATGGCCGCGCGCTAGGCGCCGCGGCGCACCAGCGTCGACTTGCCGAACAGGCTTTCGATCAGGTCCACGGCCAGTTCGGCAGTGCGGTTGCGCACATCCAGCGCGGGGTTGAGCTCGACCACGTCGAGCGAGCGCATGAGGCCGGTGTCGGCGATCATCTCCATGCAGAGCTGGGCCTCGCGGTACGTGGGGCCGCCCATGACCGTGGTGCCCACGCCCGGCGCGATTTCGGGGTCCAGGAAGTCCACGTCGAAGCTCACATGCAGGTGGGTCTGGGCGTCCAGGCCGGCCAGCGCGGCCTGCATGGTGGCGCGCATGCCCATTTCGTCCAGGTAACGCATGTCGAAGACCTCCATGCCGGCGTCGTGCAGCAGCCGCTTTTCGCCCGGGTCGACGCTGCGGATGCCGATCTGGCGCATGCAGGCCGGGTCGATGTCCGGGCAGACGCCCGACATGCCGGTCAGGGGCGCGGGTCCGTTGCCGCACAGGCAGGCCACCGGCATGCCGTGCAGGTTGCCGGTGGGCGTGAGCGTGTTGGTGTTGAAGTCGGCGTGGGCGTCCAGCCACAGGATGCGCAGCTTCTTGCCCGTGGCGCGGCAATGGCGCGCCACGGCGCTGATCGAGCCGATGCCCAGGCTATGGTCGCCCCCCAGCAGCACGGGCAGGCGGCCGTGGGCCAGCTCCTCGTGGACGGCGTCGTGCACGGCCTGGTTCCAGGCGGCCACTTCCGCAAGGTGGCGGTAGCCGTCCACGGGCGGCAGCCAGGGGTTGGCCGGGCCGTACAGGTTGCCGCGGTCGCGGACCTGGTAGCCCAGGGCCTCGATGACCGGCCCGAGGTTCGCGACGCGCAGGGCTTCCGGGCCCATCGAGGCGCCGCGCGCGCCGGCGCCGATGTCGGTGGGCGCGCCAATCAGGGTGACGTCGGCGGGCAAGGCGGGGGTGTTGGTCAAGTCGTGGGCTCCGGTGTTGCGGTTCAAGGGGTGTCGTGATGGGGGGAATCAGGCGGCGGACAGCACCGCCGCCAGTTGGTCGCAGGCCCAGTCGACTTCGTCGCGGGTGACGACCAGGGGCGGGGATAGCCGCAGCGTGTGGCCGTGCGTGTCCTTGACCAGCAAGCCCCGCGCCTGCAGGCGTTCGCACCACAGGCGGGCGCCGCCCGCGTCCGGCTCCAGTTCGACGGCCAGCATCAGGCCGCGTCCGCGCACTTCGCGCACGGGGCCGGGCAGGTCGCGCAGCCGCGCCAGGAAATGGGCGCCGACCGTGGCCGCGTTGTCGATCATGCCTTCCTCGGTCAGCACGCGCAGCGCGGCGCGCGCGATGGCGCAGGCCAGCGGATTGCCGCCGAAGGTGCTGCCGTGCTGGCCGGGCTGGAACACGCCCAGCACGTCGGCGTTGGACAGGACGGCGGACACGGGATAAAAGCCGCCCGACAATGCCTTGCCGATGAGCGTGACGTCGGCCTCGATGCCTTCGTGTTCCTCGGCCAGCAGCTTGCCCGTGCGGCCCAGTCCGGTCTGGATTTCATCGAGGATCAGGGTGATGCCTTTTTCCGTGCAGCGCTGCCGCACGCGGGCGAAGTAGCCGGGCGGCGGCAGCACGACGCCGGCTTCGCCCTGGATCGGCTCGACCAGGAAGGCCACCGTGCGGTCGGTGATGGCGGCGTCGAAGGCTTCAAAATCGCCAAAGGGCACGATCTTGAAGCCTGGCGCGAAGGGGCCGTAGTGGCCATAAGCGTCGGGGTCGGTCGAAAACCCGACGATGCCCAGCGTGCGCCCGTGGAAGTTGTTGGCGCAGACGATGATTTCGGCCTGGCCCTCGGGCACCCCGCGCACCTCGTAGCCCCATTTGCGCACAGCCTTGATGGCGGTCTCCACGGCCTCCGCGCCGCTGTTCATGGGCAGGATCTTGTGGGCGCCGGTCAGGCGCGCCAGGTCCTCGTAGAAGCCCGCCATCTGGTCATGGCGGAACGCGCGGGAGGTCAGCGTGAGCTTGCCCGCCTGTTCCACCATCGCGGCCAGGATGCGCGGATGGCAATGGCCCTGGTTGACCGCGGAATAGGCGGCCAGGCAGTCCAGGTACTTGCGGCCGTCGACGTCATACACCCACACGCCGCTTGCCCGCGAAAGCACGACGTCCAGCGGGTGGTAATTGTGCGCGCCCAGCTGGTCTTCGATATGGTCCCGGCGGCTGGCAGCGGACTGCGCGCCGGTCTGAGGGGGCATTACCGCACTCATGAGCGTCTCCCGAAGGCGTTCGGCGGCCATGTCTGGCCATGGATGGCGGCCCGGTCTTTGCAGCCATCTTAGCGCCACCGGCGCGGCTTGGCATTGCCATTGCATGACCAAGGCTTTTCCGGAGGCGGCGGGCGGGGTGCTGCACAATAGCGCCTGTGCCGGACCGTCGTCCGGCGTTCCGAATCTGTGGATGGCCGACATGCTTTTGCACCAATTGCTTGAGAAACTGACGCGCGGGGCCATCGTGGCCGCCCTGGGATTGGCCATGGTCGCGCCTGCGGCGGCGCAGGAACAGCCGCTGCGCATCGGCGTCATCGCCAGCGTCGCCAATGAAGCCACCGAACTGGCGATCGCCCAGGCAAAAAAGGAAGGGCTGGACGTCAAGCTGGTGGAGTTCAACGACTGGGTGCTGCCCAACATCGCCGTGGCCGACGGCTCGGTGGATGCCAATTTCTTCCAGCACGCGCCATTTCTCGAACTCTTCAATCAGCGGCGCGGCGCCAACCTGCAGCCCATCGCGTATGGCTATTCGACCACCATCGGACTGTTTTCCAAGAAATTGAAGAAGGGCGATCCGGTGCCCGAGGGCGCGACGATCGCGGTGCCCAACGACCCGGTCAACACCGGCCGCGCCTTGCTGCTGCTCCAAACGATGGGGCTCATCACGCTCAAGCCGGGCGTGGCGCACCAGGCCACCCTGCAGGACGTGGTGGCCAACCCGAAGCGGCTCAAGTTCGTGCAGATCGAAGGGTCGCAATCGGCCCGTACGTTCGATGACGTGACGGCCTCGGTGACCTACACGACGTTTGCCAAGCAGGCGGGCCTGAACGAAAAGGACGGCCTGGCCTTCGACAATACGGACCCGGACAGCATCCGCCGCTACGCCATCCGCTGGGTCGCCAAGCCGGAAAAGGCGCAGGATCCGCGCCTGCTGAAGTTCATCGCCATCTATCAGAACTCGCCCGAGGTGAAGGCCACGCTCAAGCGGCTCTACGGGGATCTGATTTCCTTTCCTTGGTGAGCGGACAAGCGGAATCAGCGGAATAAGCGGTATACGGAATGATTGGGCAAACGGAATAAAATCCGGGTTTGCACCGATCAACCCTTATTCCATCAAAGGGCGGCCTGCGTCGCAGGCCGAACCTGATTCCCATGTCTGACCTCGACGACCGCGACCGGAAACTCTTGACGCTGCTGGCCCACGACGCCACGCCCAGCTATGCGGAACTGGGCAAGCAGCTCAACCTGTCGGCGCCCGCGGTGCACGAGCGGGTCAAGCGGCTCAAGCGCGACGGCCTGATCAAGGGCATTACCGCCAAGCTGGACGGCGCGAAGATGGGCCGGCCCTTGCTGGCCTTTGTGCACGTGGACACCATCAACTGGACCATCACGCAGCAGGTGCTGGGCCTGGCCGAGCTGAACGAGGTCGAGGAAATCCACACCATCACCGGCAAGAGCGCCATGCTGCTCAAGGTGCGCGTGCGCGACACGCAGGCCCTGGAGCTGCTGTTGGCGCGCATCCATCAGATCGAAGGCATCTCCAACACCACCAGCGATATCGCCCTGACCAGCTACCTGGAACGCGGTCCGCTGCCCGAGGCGGCCTGAAGGCCGCCCGCGCGACACATCACCGGGCTGGGGCCCCGCGCAGGCGCAGCCGCGTGATTTCCGACGGCGCCCACAGGCGCTTGGGCGGCCCCCAGTAGCCGGTGCCGCGGCTGGTATAGACCCACATCCGCCCCAGCCGGTGCAGCCCGGCCGTGAAAGGCTGCTGGAACCGCACGAAGAATCCCCACGGAAAGAATTGGCCGCCATGCGTATGGCCGGACAACTGGAGGGTGTAGCCCACCGGCTCGGCCGCGGCGGCGCTGCGCGGTTGGTGCGCGAGCAGGATCCGCGGAAACGCGTCGGCCGGGGCGCCCGCCAGCGCCGCCGTGGGATTGCTGCGCTGGTGCGGGTCATAGGCGCCGGCGCTGTAGTCCGTGATGCCGGCCACCACCACGGGCAGGCCCGACGGATGGATCACGGCGTGTTCATTGAGCAGCACGCGCAGGCCAAGTCGGCGGAACTCGGCGATCCAGGGGCCGGCGCCGGAATAGTATTCATGGTTGCCGGTGACCAGGTAGACGCCGTGCGGCGCGCGCAGATCACCCAGGGGACGCGCCTGGGCGGCGAGCTGCTCGACGCTGCCGTCGACCACATCGCCCGTGATGGCGATCATGTCCGGCAACTGCGCGTTGACCGCATCCACGATGGCCTGGACGTAGCGGCGCTTGATGGTCGGACCGACATGGATGTCGCTGATCTGCACGATGGTGAAGCCGTCCAGGTCTTGCGGCAGTCCCGCGATCGGCACGTCGACGTCGACAACGCGCGCGCGGCGGCGGGCGTTGTAGAAGCCCGCGAGCGTTCCCGCCAGCGCCAGGCCGATGACCACCCACGCGCTGGCGCCGCGCAGGGCCGTCCAGGGCATGGCCGCGCCGGCCGCCAGGTTGCCCAGCCACAGCAGCAGCATCGCGCCGTCGCGTAGGACGGTCAGTACGAAGAGCGACGAGAACAGCCCCATGGCCAGCAGGCCCACCCAGGCAATGCGGTCGCCCCAGGGCGGATGGACCGACGAGCGCGCCAGCATGCCCATCGGGATGAGCACGCACGACAGCACGAGCGCCAGGATGGCGGCGGCGGCGCCTTGGCCGCCAAGCTGCAGGTCCGGAATCAGGCGGGCGCCCACATACACATGGGCCAGGGCGCCCAGGGTCAGAAAGCGCAGGAAAAATGAGGATTGGCGCAGGGACACGGAAGGAGGCGGTCGCGCCGGAGCGGGCGCGCGGGTAACGGAGGAACCGCCATTCTATGCCCCGCGGGCCGCCGGGCACACCGGGGCCCCGCGCCTGCGCCCGCCGCCGCGCCTTCAGGCGGGAAGCTCGCCTTCCCGGCAGATGAGGCTGGCGTCCATTTCGCTCAGGCGGTTGATGCCCAGCATCGCCATGTTGCGGTCGACCTCGGCGCGCAACAGGCCGATGGCGTGCGCCACGCCTTGCTGGCCGCCCACCGCCGCCGCGTAGTTGAACGGGCGTCCCACGAACACGCAGCGCGCGCCCAGGGCCAGCGCCTTGAGCACATCGCCGCCGCGCCGCACCCCGCTGTCCATCATGACCGTCATCGCGCCGCCCTGCGCGACCACGGCGGGCAGCACGCGCAGCGGCGAGATCGCGCCGTCGAGCTGGCGCGCGCCGTGGTTGGACACGATGATCCCGTCCGCGCCATGCTGGCGCGCCAGCGCCGCGTCGCGCGGATGCAGGATGCCCTTGATGATCAGGGCGCCGGGCCAGGCGCGGCGGATGCGCGCCACGTGCTCCCAGTTCAGGTGGTCGCGCGCGGTGAAGTCGCGCAGCACCGACGCGGACACGATGGGCGCGCCGCGCGTGGCAAAAGAGTTCTCGAAGTGCGGCATGCCATGCGCCAGCAGCGTACGCAGAAAGGTGCCCGCGAGCCAGCGCGGCCGCGCCAGGCCGTCCAGCGCAAGGCGCAGGCTGGGCTTGAGCGGCGTGGAAAAGCCGGTGCGCACGTTGTTTTCGCGGTTGGCCGACACGGGGATGTCCACGGTCAGCACCAGGGTCTCGTAGCCGGCGCGGCGGGCGCGTTCGATCAGCGCGTCAATCTTGGCGGGATCGCCCGGCAGGTATGCCTGGAACCAGGTGCCCGGGGCCTCATCGATGACGGCTTCAAGGGGGATCAGCGACGTGCCGCTCAGGATGGCGGGCACGTTCTCTTCACGGGCCGCGCGCGCCAGCACGATGTCGCCGCGATAGGCCGACAGCGCACTGATGCCCATGGGCGCAATGCCGAAGGGCGATGCGTACGTGCGGCCGAACAGTTCGGTCTGCTGCGTGCGGCGCGACACATCGACCAGGACGCGCGGCGTGAACGCGATCTGCGCGAACGCCGCGCGGTTGCCGGCGAGGGATTGGTTGTCTTCCGCCGCCCCGGCGATGTAGCCGAAGATCGGGCGCGGCAGGCGCCGTCTGGCGGCGGCCTCGAAGTCGTCCAGGGACAGGATGCGGCCAAGCGCGCGGGGCAGAGGGCGGGCCGCGGCGCGGGCGGGGGCGGGCAGGGCGGTGGTAGACATGGCGGGCCGGTAAAAGCCCGTAATCTAGCAACCCGGATTCATCGCATAAAGCGAATAAATATCGAATTGCATGTTCGCTCCAGGCGAAGGAGCGTGCGTCGTGGCGGCCAGGCGCGGCCGCCAGCGCGCGGTCAGCCCTGGACGGGCAGCGCCAGCAGTTCACCCATGCGCACGGGGCCCAGCACCGACGGCGTGTCGGCCCAGCGGACCTTGTCGGGTCCGAACAGCACGATGGCCGTGGAGCCGAGCTTGAAGCGGCCCATTTCGGCGCCTTTTTCAAGATGGATGGGCGCGCGCGCCGCGGGGTCGTAGCGGACGGACCGGATGCGGCGCTTGTGCGGCGTCACCAGGCCGGCCCACACGGTTTCGATCGAGGCCACGATCATCGCGCCCACCAGCACCACCGCCATCGGACCGTGTTCCGTGTCGAAGATGCAGACCACGCGTTCATTGCGCGCAAACAGCCGCGGCACGTTGCGCGCCGTCAGCGGGTTGACCGAGAACAGGCGGCCGGGCACGTGGATCATCTCGCGCAGCGTGCCGGCGGCGGGCATGTGGACGCGGTGATAGTCCTTGGGCGAAAGATAGATGGTGGCGAACTGGCCGCCCTGGAACGGCGCGGCGCGTTCGGCATCGCCGCCCAGCAGGTCCACGAGGCCGTAGTTGTGGCCCTTGGCCTGGAAGATGCGGCCCTGTTCGATCGCGCCCATCTGGCTGATGGCGCCATCGGCGGGACAGACCACCGAGCCGGGCTCGTCGTCCAGCGGACGCGCGCCGTCTTTCAGCGCGCGCGTGAAGAAATCATTGAAGCAGTCATAGGCCAATGGGTCTTCTTGCAGGGCCTCGCTCATGTTCACGCCGTACTTGCGGACAAAGCGCGAGATCATCCAGTTCTTCACCGCGGGTTCGCGGCAGTCCGACGCGTATCCGAAAAAGCGCGACACCAGGTGGTGCGGAGCGAGATACTGGCTGGCAAGAAATAGTTGGTCTTTGATAGGCATCGATGGCGCTAAAAAACGCGTCCCGCATACAGCGGGACGTGGTTGAAGGTGCCGCGCGGGCCCAGGTTGAGGCTGGATGCAGGCAATTCGGCGCGATTGTAACGCGTCCGGGCGCGCGGCGGCGTGCTTGGTGCCGCGTGGAGCGCTCAGGCCGCCTTGGCCGCCAGCTTGGTCTTGTAGAGCCAGTCCTTGTAGTCGTCCAGGTCGCCGTCGAACGGACTGACCTTGCCGTCGGCCACGATGATGAACTGGTCGGTGGTGGCCCGCAGCAGATGGCGGTCGTGCGACACCAGCACCAGCGTGCCCTCGAACTGCGCCAGCGCCGTGGTCAGGGCCTCGCGCGTTTCCAGGTCCAGGTGATTGGTGGGCTCGTCCAGCAGCAGCAAGTTGGGGCGCTGCCACACGATGAGAGCCAGCGCCAGGCGCGCCTTTTCACCGCCGGAGAACGGCGCGATCGAACTGGTCGCCATGTTGCCGTTGAAGTTGAAGCTGCCCAGGAAGTTGCGCAGCTCCTGTTCGCGCACGGTGGGCGCGGCCTTCGTCATGTGCCACAGGGGCGATTCGTCATGGCGCAGCATCTCGACCTGATGCTGGGCGAAGTAGCCGATGGACAGGCCCTTGTTGAATTGCGTTTCGCCGGCCAGCGAATCGAGTTCGCCGGCGATGGTCTTGATGAAGGTCGACTTGCCCGCGCCGTTGATCCCCAGCAGGCCGATCCGCTGGCCCGCCTGCAGCGAAAAATTGATGCCCGACACGATGATCTTGTCGGATACGTCTTGGGTGGCCTCGTCCTCGATGCGATAGCCGGCGCTGACCTTGTCCATCGTCAGCAGGGGATTGGGCGCGCGCAGCGGTTCGCGGAATTCGAACGAGAACTCGGCGGCCGCGCGTAGCGGCGCCACTTCTTCCATGCGGGCCAGGGCCTTGATGCGGCTCTGCGCCTGGCGCGCCTTGCTGGCCTGCGCCTTGAAGCGGTCGATGAAGGATTGCAGGTGCGAGCGCTGGCGCATCTGCTTTTCGATCATGCCCTGCGCCAATTCCAGCTGGGCCGCGCGCTGACGTTCAAAGGACGAATAGTTGCCCGAGTAGCGCTTGAGCTTGCGTTCGTCGATATGCACGATCACGTTGACGACGCCGTCCAGGAAGTCGCGGTCGTGCGAGATGACGATGAGCGTGCCCGGGTAGCGCTTGAGCCAGTCCTCCAGCCAGATGATCGCGTCCAGATCCAGGTGGTTGGTGGGCTCGTCGAGCAGCAGCAGGTCGGACGGGCACATCAGCGCCTGCGCCAGGTTCAGGCGCATGCGCCAGCCCCCGGAAAAGCTGGTGAGCGGCAGGTGCATCTGCGCTTGCGAGAAGCCCAGCCCGGTCAGCAGCTGTTCGGCGCGGGAGTGGACTGTGTAGGCGTCTGCGTCGGCCAGGGCGGCGTAGATGTCGCCCATGCGCAGGCCGTTCTCGGCGCTTTCGGGTTCGGCTTCGAGCGCCGCGAGTTCGGCCTCCAGCTTGCGCAGCGTGACGTCGCCGTCGATGGCGTATTCGATGGCGGGCCGGTCCAGCGCGGGCGTTTCCTGCGCCACGTGGGCCACGCGCCAGCTCGCGGGATAGTCCAGGTCGCCCTGGTCCGCGTGCAGCGTGCCGCGCAGCAGGCCGAAGAGGCTCGATTTGCCGGCGCCGTTGGCGCCGATCAGGCCGATCTTGTCGCCGGGGTTCAGAAGCAGGTCGACCTTGTCGAGTAAGGGCTTGACGCCGCGCATGAGTGAAACTTGTTGGAAGCGGATCATGGGTGTTGGGCTGGATGGCGCGGCAGGCGCGCGGCAAGGCTCCCGCCACAAGGCGCGGCCAAAAAGAGGGAACCGGGGCGGGTTCGCGCATGCGCAAAAGCGGGCGCGGGGCGCGAAAGACGGAAGCGGACGGGAACGAGCCTTATCCGATTGCGGACGACATTGTAGCGGGCCGGCGCGGACCGGGTTATTTCGTCTCGATCGCCGCGGCCAGCGCCAGCAGACGCTCGGCCTCCCGCGCATGCAGGTTCTCGACCAGGGCGCCGTCCACGACCGCCACGCCCTTGCCCGCGGCCTGGGCCGCCTGCCAGGCGTCCAGGCGCTTGCGCGCGCCGTCGAGCTCCTCGCGTGTCGGCGCAAAGGCGGCGTTGGCCGCCGCGATCTGGCGCGGATGGATCAGGGTCTTGCCGTCAAAGCCCTGGTCGCGTCCCTGCCGGCAGGCGTCCTGCAGGCCCGCGTCGTCGTTCAGGTCCAGGTGCACGCCGTCCAGGACCGCGAGGCCGTGCGCGCGCGCCGCCATCACCGCCAGCGAGCGCGCCAGCAGCGTCTCGTGGCGCGCGGGCGTGTGGCGGGCGTGCAGGTCCTTCACCAGGTCCGAGGTGCCGACGACGATGGCGGCCAGGCGCGCATGGCCGCCGGCGATGGCGTCCAGGCGCAGGAAACCCAGCGGGGTCTCGGCCATGGCCCACAGCGGCAGGTCCGCTGGCGCACCCGCGGCATCCAGCGCCTCGCCCAGCGCGGCAAGCTGCGCGGCCGATTCGACCTTGGGCAGCAGCACGGCATCGGCGCCGGCTTGCGCGATGGCGCGCACGTCGTCCAGCCCCCACGGGGTGTCCAGGGCATTGACGCGCACGATGCACTCGCGCCGTCCGAAACCGCCCTCGCGCAAGGCCGACGCCACCTGCGCGCGTGCCAGTTCCTTGGCGTCGGGCGCCACGGCGTCCTCAAGGTCCAGGATCAGCGCGTCCGCATCGAGCGTGCGCGCCTTGTCGAGCGCCCGCGCATTGGCGCCGGGCATGTAGAGAACGGAACGGCGGGGGCGGAGGGGGGCGTTCATGGATGCGGTCTCAGCGGTTGGGGAGGCTGCCGACGATGGTGACGGGCGAGGTGCAGACGTAGCCCACGCCATACACGGTGCGGATGCCGATGTCCCCGCCGGTGTGCGCGCGCAGCTTGCGGCGCAGCCGGTGCATGTGGGCGTCCAGCCGGTGCGTGTCGTAGGCCTGCGCGCTGGCGCCCAGGGCTTCGACGAGGCGTGCGCGGGTCAGCGGTAAGGGGGCCGCCTGGATCAGCGCGCCGATCAGGCGGCTTTCGGCGTCGGTGATGTCGACGCTGACCTGGCCGGGCGATGTCAGGGTGCGGCGCGCCGGGTCGAAGCGCCACGCGCCGGACTGCGTATCGTCGAGGTCGGCGGCGGGCACCACGCGCAGGCGGCGCGACAGCGCGACCAGCGTGGCGCCCAGTTCGGCCAGGTTGACGGGCTTGGTCAGGTAATGGTCGGCGCCCAGGCTCAGCCCGGACACCTTGTCTTCGCTCAGGAGCCGTCCCGTCAGCATGACAATGCCCATGGACGGGTAGGTGGTGCGCAGGTGGGAGACGCGCGCAAGCCCGTCGCCATCCGGCAGCATGGCGTCCAGCACGAGGATGGCGGGGGTGACGGTGAGCAGCAGGTCGTCCAGCTCGGCCAGCGAGCCGGCCGTGAGGATGGCCTTGTCCAGGCCCAGGTCCTGGATGTATTCGGCGATGGATTCGCGCCAGTCCCCGTGGTCGTCGACGACGATGATCGTCACGGCGCGGCGCGCTCTCGCGCTCCTTGTGCGAACAGGTGTGTTCTGGTCATGCTGCGGTTTCTTAGAGGGGGCGGGCTCGCGCGGCGCGCGGACCCCGGGAGCAATACGGCGATCGGTCTGATGTGCTTGCGTTCTTGCGCGCAGAATATCATCCCGGCCGTTGCGGCGGCGCGGCATCGAACGGGGACGCCATCCGGATGGTGTAAAAAAAGGGGCTGGTCAATAATTGAGCAGGCCGTTTCGTGTCGCCCGAAAGGCCATCAGCCGTGCGTTTGGGTTTTTCTTATCCACAAATTCTGTGGATAAGAAAAAACCGCCCGGATACCGTCCGATCTACGCGGGAAGTAGTTCGACCGGCACGCCCTCAGGCACTTTGCGCATCCGTTCGCGTTCAATCCGGGGCGGCGCAAAGCGCGTCTTGCGCGCCGCAGCATTCTGCAGCAGGACCGACAGCACCGAGCCCTTGTCCTGGATCCAGTGGGTCTTGCCGCGCAGCAGCTTCATGGCGTTCTCGGGCGTGCCCAACCGATACGACATGGCGTTGATTTCGGTCGAGGACTTGCCGTTGAACACGGACGGGTCCAGTTCGGTGATGGCCGCCGCATCAAGATTGCTGCTTTCGTGATCGATGCGGTAGACATACTTGAAGCCGTGATGCGGATCCTGCACGACGATGAGTTTCTCCGAACCGGAGATATCGGACAGCATGCCGAGCACCAGCGACTCGACCATCTGGTTGCCGCGCTGTTCTTCGGTGTAGATGAAAATGCTGTGGCGCACGCGGGCGGATTGAGCCGGCGCGGCCGGCACGAGGCGAGAACGTTCCATACCTGACGGGAAAATTGCGGGAAGGGCGCGGGGCCCTGGAGGATGCGGAACGAACGTGTCGCCCGGTTCCGACTTGAACACCACGCGCATGATACCAATTGTTTCAAGAGCGTGCTGTAACAGCAGCAATGCCGCCGCGGGGCGAAGGCCGGTCAGCGCAGATGATCTGGCCCGACCTTTGCAGGACGATGACAAGCGGCAAGCCAGGGCCTGCCGCCAGCGCGCCGCCCGCGCCAGGCGGCGTGGCGGTGCACCGGCGTATCGGCGGACCGGCGTAGCGACGTATCGGCGTACCCGTCAGGCGACCGCGGCGAGCTTCTGCCGGCGCTGGCGCACGGCCTGCGCCAGCGCGGCGAGCACCGGTTCGGTCTGGGCCCAGCCCAGGCAGGCGTCGGTGATGGACACGCCATGGCGCAGCGGCTGGCCGGGCTTGAGGTCCTGGCGGCCTTCTTCGAGATGGCTTTCGATCATGACGCCCGTGATGCGGCTGTCGCCTTGGGAGATCTGGGCCGCGATGTCGTTGGCCACGTCGATCTGGCGCAGGTGCGACTTGTTGGAGTTGGCGTGCGAGCAGTCGATCATGACCTGCTCGCGCTGGCCCGCGGCGCGCAGCGCGGCGCAACAGGCGTCGACGCTGGCCGCGTCGTAGTTCGGCCCTTGCTTGCCGCCGCGCAGGATCACGTGGGTGTCCTGGTTGCCGCGGGTCTCGAAGATGGCGGCCATGCCCATCTTGGTCATGCCCATGAACGCGTGCTTGGCGCTGGCCGCGACCATGGCGTCGGCCGCGATCTGGACGCCGCCATCGGTGCCGTTCTTGAAGCCCAGGGGGCAGCTCAGGCCCGAGCTGAGCTGGCGATGGCTGGGGCTTTCGGTGGTGCGCGCGCCGATGGCGCCCCAGGCGATCAGGTCGGCGATGTACTGCGGGCTGAGCAGGTCCAGGAATTCGGTGGCGATGGGCAGGCCCAGGCCGCTGATGTCCAGCAGCAGCTCGCGCGCGCGGCGCAGCCCTTCGTTGATGCGGAAGCTGCCGTCCAGACGCGGATCGTTGATATAACCCTTCCAGCCGACGGTGGTGCGGGGCTTTTCGAAGTACACGCGCATGACGATCAGCAGGTCGTCCTTGTGCGCGTCGGCGGCGGCGCGCAAGTGGCGCGCATATTCCATGGCCTGCGCATGGTCGTGGATGGAGCAGGGGCCCACCACCAGCACCAGGCGGTCGTCGCGGCCGTGCAGCACGTCGGCGATGGCGGCGCGGCTTTGCTCGACGAGCGTCTGGATCTCGGTCGAGACGGGCAGTTCGTCTTGCAGCAGGGCCGGTGAAATCAACGGACGCACCGCGCTGATGCGGGTGTCGTCCGTGCGCGTGTTGTCCTGGGTGGCGTCGGCCGCGCCGACCTCGCGGTCGTGCAGGGGGTCGTCAATGCGGGTCAAGGGAAGCTCCGTGCCGTAGATGCGGGAAAGTCCGCCATTATCGCACCCGCGGACGGTGGAGGCGGATGGGCTGGGGCGGATGCGGGGTTGGCGGGGACAGGCACCAAGGAACGGGACCGGACGGCGGATGCGCCGGCGCCTACGACTATCGGCGACGGGCTGAATTAACCCGTTATCGATAAAGACACGCTTTGCGCGGATGCCTTAGCATTGACCCGTGCTCCCAAGGGGCCGGGCTCACCGGCTTGCGGCAGGCGCAGGCTGGGGCCGATCGAGGCTTCTTTCCGTGTGTAAAGGTTCCAGGACGGTCAGCAATGCCCAAACCCGATGCCGGAGCGTCCCGACGGTTTCTTCTCGTGGAAGATCACCCCGTCGAACGCGCCTATCTGCAGAACATGCTGCTGGCGTTGGGCTACCGCCGCGTGGCGGGCTTGGGAAGCAGCATCGAAGCCGTGGGCGCGATGACGCGCCAATACTATGACGTCCTGATCAGCGACATCGTGATGGGCGAGGGCGATGGCACGCGCCTGCCCAATGACCTGCGCCGGCTGGTGGACGCGGGACGCCTGAAGAGCATGCCGCCGATCATCTGGATCAGCAGCCTCAGCGACGAACTCCTGCAATCCCATGTACGGCTGGCCCTGCAGGCGGGCTGCCCGTCGGCGCAGGCGCTGGCCAAGCCCGTGTCGCGCGCGGCCATGCAGCAGGCCATCAAGAACGCCCTGCACAGCATCGACGACGAATCGGCGTCCCCGCACAAGCCCAAGTCGGTGCGGCGCGAGGTGATGGAAGCCGCGCTGAGCCAGGCGCTGGCGACCGGCAAAGGCATGCACGTGGTGCTGCAGCCGCAGATCAGCCTGTCCACCGGGCGCGTGGTCGCGGCCGAGGCGCTGTCGCGCTGGGTCCACCCCAAGCTGGGCGCCATCCCCGCGGCCGATTTCGTGCCGGCCGCGCACCGGCTGGGCATGGACCGGATGCTGTTCAGCCGCGTGGCGGACCGGGTGATCGAGGTGCTGCGGCGGATGCAGGACGAGGACATCGCGGTGCCGATCGCCATCAATGCCTCCGCGTCCACGCTGTGCTCGCGCGAGCTGCCCGGCCTGCTGGAGCAGAAAGTCGGGCAGGCCGGCCTGCCGGCCCGGCTGATCAAGGTCGAGCTTACGGAAGACGAGCCCGTGACCGATTGGCTGGCGCTCTCGTCCACGCTGAATCTGTTGCGCGTGCGCGGCTTTGAACTGGCGATGGATGACTTCGGCGCCGGCATTGCCTCGATGCGGCTGTTTTCGGCCATGCCATTCAATGAGCTGAAGATCGACCGGGACTTCATCGTCCACATGCACCGCGAGGCCGCGTCGCGCGCGGTCGTCGCGGCCGCGATCGAAATGGGGCGGGTCCTCGGGCGTCGCGTGGTGGCCGAAGGCGTCGAGCAGGAGCGCGACGTGCAACTGCTGCGCGAACTGGGGTGCGACGTCGCGCAGGGCTACGGGATTTCGGTGCCGCTGGAACCCGACGAGTTCATCGAATTCTGCCGGTCGCATTGAGCGGGCCGTGCGCGGGCATTTTTGCCTGGGCAGTTTGATTCACGTCAAAAATCGGGTGGGTTGGCAGGAAAGGCGTTCGTTGGCGAAACTACGATTGTTGGCCGGTAGCCTTGCCTGCTTGGCAGGGTTCGTGGCGTTCAATGGGGGCGATGCCGATGCCGATCCAAAGACTTCTCACCTTGGTCCTCGTGGTTTCCATGCTGGCCTGGACGACCGCCTTCTGGATGCAACCGCCCGCCACACTCAACGTGTGGGTGTGGCGGGACCAACTGATTCTGCTGACGGGCCTGACCGCTTATGCGGTCATGGCGCTGATCATGCTGCTCTCCGTGAGGCCGATGTGGCTCGAGCGCCGCTTGGGCGGGCTGGACAAGATGTACCGGCTGCATAAGTGGTGCGGCATTCTGGCGACCGGACTGGCGGCGGCGCACTACCTGATCAAGCTCGGCAAGCCGCTGTTGCTGGCGTTCGTGGACCCCGTGCCCAAGACGCCCCGCGCGGCCGCCATGCTCGACGTGTTCCGGGGCTCGGCCAAGGACGTGGGCGAATGGGCCATCTGGATCCTCGTGGCGATGGTGCTGCTGACGTTGTGGCGCAGGTTTCCGTACCACGTGTGGCGGCAGGTGCATCGCATCGCGGCGGTCATTTTCCTCGTGGCGGCGTTTCACGGCGTCGTCCTGACGCCCGCGGCTTGGTGGGGGCAGCCTGCGGGGTGGCTGGTGGGGATTGCGACCGGCGTGGGCATGGTGTGCGCGCTGATGGCGCTGACGGGCCGCGTCGGCCAGGCGCGCCGGCACCGGGCGACGGTGCTGGATGTGCAGCACCTGTCGGATGACATCCTGAGAGTGACCTGTCGGGTGGAGGGAGATTGGCACCATCGCGCGGGCCAGTTCGCCTTCCTGACCACGGATCGCCGGGAAGGCGCGCATCCGTTCACGGTGTCGGGCGCCGACGATGGCACCGGTAGGGTGCAGTTTTCCATCAAGGCGCTCGGCGATTACACGCGCCGCCTGCAAACCAGCCTGGCGGCGGGACAGCCCGTGACAGTCGAGGGTCCCTATGGCTGTTTCGATTACCGCCGGGGCGATGACCGGCCCCAGATCTGGGTCGGGGCGGGCATTGGCGTCACCCCGTTCATTTCCTGGCTCGAAGCCTTGCAGGCGGCGCCGGACAGCGCGCCGCAGACCACGCTCTACTACTGCGCCCGCAACGCCGCCGATGCGCCATTCGCGGACCGGCTGCGGGCGCTGTGCGCGCGGGTGCCCAAGGTGACGCTGAACGTGCGCTACAGCGACGAGCAGCGCCCCTTGAGCGCGGCGGAACTGGCGCGCGAGCGGCCGGACGGCGCACCCTGGCCCAGCGTCTGGTTCTGCGGTCCCACCGGTTTTGCCGACGCGCTGAAAGACGGCCTGCACCGGCGCGGCATGCCGGTGCGCCAGCTATTCCACCAGGAAGCGTTCCAGATGCGCTAGCCGGTTCACAGGCCGGACACGTCGATGTCGCCCGGGTAATCCACCGAGAACTTGAACACCGTCTCGCGCGACTTGCCCGGTTCGAGCGTCCAGTCCCAGGCCACCTTGCCGTCTTCTTCGCGCTTGATGTCGCGGTCGGCGGGCGATAGCAGCTTGACCACGATCTTCTCGTTGCGCGAGACCGGCAGGCGGTCCTTGAAGGACACCTGTTCCTGGGTGGTCTTGTTGTTCTTGACCGTGATCTTGTATTCGTAGGTGACGCGCTTGCCGCTGCCCGAGAAGCCGGTGCTTTCGGTGTAGCGGTTCACGAGCTGCCGCTTGATCGAAATGCCGTCGTCGGCGCCCAGCGCCAGTTCCAGTTTTTCGCCGGGCATCACGGCTTTCATGGCGCCCGAGGCGACGAAGGCATCGTCCAGGAAGGTATTGAGAGGACCCGCGAGGAACGGGAACGCCGTGGTGTTGCTGGCCTGCGCCGTCAGGTACGCGGCCTCGCGCAGCGCCGGCGTGGACTGGTACTGCAAGGTGGCGGGCAGCCTGGCGCTGGCGATGGCGACGCGCTGCGCCGTGTTGTCGGACGGCAGCGTGGCCGGATTCTTGATCTGGAAGGATGCGCTGGTCGCGGCGTTCTGGACCTGGGCGGTGGCGACGTCGATCGCCTCGGGCGCCGGTTCGGCCGCCATCTGCGCGTCCGCCATGGCGCGGGCGCGGGGCGCGCGCTTGGCCTGCATCTCCGGCTGCATCTCCGCCTGAACCGCGGCAGGAGCCGGCGCGGGAGCGGGCATGGGCGGTGGCGGGGCGGCCACGTCGATGATCCACGGCCGCAGCGTGGGCGCGCCACCGCCCAGCGACGGCCGCGCGGTGGACAGGGTCAGCTTCACGTTGTTCCAGTCCTCGCCCGTGTTCTGGCGGATGACGCCGAAGTAGCCCAGGTCCACATGGCGATCGGCCGGGCGCAGCCGCGCATCGTAGGACGGCGTCCAGCGCGCGCCCGCGACCGCATAGGACAACGCAAGGTCCAGCTTGCCGCTTCGGGCCATGTCGACACGCAGGACGACCGTCTTGCTGCGCCGGCCCGCCGCCCCGCGCACCTGCCCGAGCTGGGCTTGCAGGGCGGCCAGTTCACGCTCCAGCACAGCCCGCTTTTCGGCCACGCCGCGCAGGCCCGCCAGCGTCGTGCCCAGCGTCTCGGCGCTGAGCGCCTGGATCGCCTTGAGTTCGTCCAGGGTGAGGCGGGCGCCATCCTTGGCCGGTTCGGTCGCCCCGCGCTGCATCATCAGGATGAGTTCGCGCTGGTTGTCCAGCACGGCCGCTTCGTCGTCCAGCGCCGCCTGCCGGGCCTCCAGTTTCTCGATCTGGGCTTCCAACTGACGGACGCGTTCGCTGGCGGCGTCCGCCTGGTAGGCGTCCCGGACCTTCACGTCCAGCAGCGTGGCCTGGCCGGTGCTGCGGGCCGACACCTGCAGCGAGTTGTCCTGCAGCGTCGCCGGCAGGTTTTCCAGCACGAGTTCATGTTCGCCCGCGGCGAGGTCGCTGCTGGCGGCGCGGGTGACGACCGCGCGGTCCTGGTAGACGGTGACCGCGCCGATGGCGGAGGGCAGCGCGGCGGCGCCGCCGAGGCCGGGGAGGGTTGCGAAAGCCAGGGCCAGGAGGGTACGTCTCACGGGAGCACCTTGGAAAAGTGGGGGGCGGGAGCGTCCCCACGGGGACGCATTGCGGCAAGCGCGTGAGTCTATCGCCGGCCCAGCCCGGCCGGTTTACAGAAAATGACAAACGCGACAGGGCGATACCGCGGTTCAGGCGGATTCCGGATGCGCCAGACGCCGCAGCATCTGGACGGCGTTCTCCGCGGCGGCCGAGCGGTCGTGGCGGCGGTAGGCCATGTCGAGCAGCGCGTGCGGCGCGTCGCCCTTGATCGGGCGGTACTCGATGCCCTGCGCGCCCATGTGCCGCATGGCGGCGGGCACGATGGAGATGCCCACGCCCGCCGCCACCAGGCTCACGATCGACGCCATCTGCGGCGCCTCCTGGATGACGCGCGGCGCAAAGCCCGCACGCTGGCAGGCGGACTGGATGGCGTCATACAGCCCGGCGCCGATGGGACGGGGATACAGCACGAAGTCTTCCGCGGCCAGCGCCGCGATCGGGATGGCGCGCTTGCGGCTGAGCGCGTGGTCGGGGGGCAGGGCAATCAACATGGGCTCGTCCAGGACGCGTTCGGACTCGAACTCGGCGTCCAGCACGTAGGGCGGCCGCACGAAGGCGACATCCACCTCGCCCGCGCGCAGGCCGCGCAGCAGCGTCAGGGTATTGCTTTCGGTGAGGGTGATGCGCACGTCCGGATAGCGGTCGCGGAAGGCGCGGATCGCGCGCGGCAGGTAAGGATGGAACACCGCCGACGCGGTAAAGCCCACGGTGATGGCGCCCCGTTCGCCGCGACCCAGCCGCCGCGCGAGGTCCACGGCGCGGTCGGCGCTGGCCAGGATGGCGCGCGCGTCTTCCAGGAACTGCGCCCCGGCCTCGGTCAGCGCGATGCCGCGCGGCAGGCGCAGGAACAGCGCCGTGCCGATCTCGCGTTCGAGCTGCTGGATCTGCTGGCTCAGCGGGGGCTGGCCGATCCCCAGGCGGGCGGCGGCGCGCGTGAAGTGCAGTTCCTCCGCGACGGCGGTGAAGTATCTCAGGTGGCGCAGTTCCATCGTTTTAACAGTCCATCGTTTTTAAATATGCACAGGTGCAGTTTCATATATTGGACATATGCAAGGCAAGCGTCTACCTTGTCGCTACGGGCTTGCTGCCCGTTGTCATTCGAGAAACCTGATGTCTACCCCTTCCTCAAGTCCCGCAACCGAACGCGACGCCGCGCCGTCGACGTATCTGGCGCGCGGCACGCCCGGACTGCGCCGCGCCCAGTGGGCCTTGTTCGCCGCCGGCTTTTCCACCTTTTCCCTGCTGTATTGCGTGCAGCCGCTGATGCCGATCTACACCCGGGCGTTCAACGTCTCGGCGGCCCAGAGCAGCCTGGTGCTGTCGCTGTGCACGGGCCTGCTGGCCATCGCGATATTTTTCGTGGGCCTGTTTTCGGCGGCCCTGCCGCGCAAGCCCGTCATGGCGCTGTCGCTCTTCGCCTCGGCCATCCTGGGCACCATCGCCGCCGTCGCGCCCGACTGGCACAGCCTGCTTGCGTTGCGGGCGCTGCAGGGCGTGGCGATGGGCGGGGTGCCCGCCGTGGCCATGGCTTACCTGGCCGAAGAGGTCGAGCCCGGCACGCTGGGTTTCGCGATGGGCCTGTACATCAGCGGCAGCGCATTCGGCGGCCTGTCGGGCCGCGTCATCACCGGACTGGTGTCCGACCACTACGGCTGGCGCGCGGCCATGGGCACGCTCGGATTGCTGGGCATCGTCGCGGCCATGCTGTTCGTGTGGCTCCTGCCGGCATCGCGCCGTTTCACGCCGCGGCGCGGGCAGGGATGGGCGGGCGTATGGGGCGACGTGCGAGCCGGCGCGGGCGCGCATTTGAAGAACGGGCCGTTGTGCGGACTGTTCGCCATGGGCGGGCTCCTGATGGGCGCCTTTGTGGCGGTCTATAACTACGTGGGCTTTCGCCTCCTGCTGCCGCCGTTCTCGCTCAGCCAGACCTTTATCGGCTTCATCTTCGTCGTCTATCTGGTCGGCATTTTCGCTTCGACCTTTTTCGGCCGGCTGGCCGACCGCCACGGACGCGGCGCGATGCTGTCGGCGGCCACGGGCCTGGCCTTGGCGGGTCTGTTGCTGACGCTGTCGGATTCCCTGCCGCTGCTGATCGCGGGCATTGTGGTCTTCACGTTCGGCTTTTTCGCCGCCCACGCGGTCGCGAGCGGCTGGGTCGGGCAGATGGCGCGCGGCTTCAAGGCGCTCGCGGCGTCGTTGTACCTGCTGGTCTATTACGTGGGGTCCAGCGTGCTGGGGGCGCTGGGCGGACATTTCTGGACCGCCGCCGGCTGGGATGGCGTGGCGGCGATGGCGGGCGGGTTGCTGGCGGTGGCGCTGTCCATCAGCGCCGGGCTGGCCTGGCGCACCGGCCGGCGGCACGCGGCCGCCGGCGTCGCCGGTCCGGCCTGACGTTACAGAGGTTTCGCCAAGTAGGTCCCTATCGCGTACAGTCTGATCTGCGATAGGGGGAACCATGTTGACCAAGCAAGACCGCGTGTCCCTCCCCTGGACCGACACGCTTGCTCGTCTGGAAGATGAACGCATCATGCTGGAGCGCATCGCCGCTGGCGTACCGCTGCAGCAGGTGCTTGAACACGTGCTGCACGCCATCGAGGCGCAGTCCAGCGTGAAACTGCGCACGGCCATCGCGCTGGCGGACGACCCGGGGATGGTGCTGCGGCATGGCGCCGCGCCCAGCCTGCCCGACGCTTTCAATGCCGCGGTGGACGGGGTGCGGGTCGGCCCGATGGCGGGATCGTGGGGGGCGGCCGCGCACGCGGGCAACCCGGTGTACGTCGATGATATCGCCACCGATCCGCGGTGGGCGACGTGGCGCGATCTTGCGCTGGCCCATGGCCTGCGCGCCTGCTGGTCCACGCCGATCAAGTCGCCGGACGGGCGGCTACTGGGCGTGTTCTCCAACTACTACGAAGAATGCCGCCAGCCGTCCGCCCAGGACATCGACGCGATCGCGCTCGTCACGCGCAGCGCCGCGCTGGCGATCGAACGGCATCGGATGGATCTTGCGCTTCGGCACAGTGGCGAACGGTGGCGGGCGATGTTCGACGGCATGCAGGAAGCGTTTTTCCTGGCCGAGGCATTGCGCGACGACGCGGGCCGCGTCACGGACTTCCGCTTTCTGGAGGTCAATCCGGCCTTCGAACGCCAAAGCGGCATGCAGGAAGGCGACACGCTGGGCCATACGCTGCGCGAGATGATTCCCGGGGTTCCCAGCCAGATTCTGGACACCTTCGCGCAGGTGGTTGAAACGGGCGACCCCATCCAGTTCGAGTTTGCCGTGCCCGCGCCCAAGGATGCCTGGTATGAAGCGCGGGCCCGCAAGGTCGACGCCGACCGGATCATGGCGCTGTTCCTCGATGTGACCGCGCGCAAGGCTGCCGAGTCCGAGCTCTGGGAAGGGCAGCACCGCAAGAATTTCCTGCTGGCGTTGGGCGACCGGATGCGCGAGCTGCATCTGCAGGCGGCCATCGAGCAGACGGCGTGCGAGGCCCTGGGCCAGCACCTGTCGCTGGGCCTGGTCGCCGTGCTGGACTGGGCCGGCGAAGGCGCGGCGCCGGTGGTGTCCACGTGCTGGCGGTCCGACGCCGACCTGGCGCGGCAGGACGCGTTGGCGCCCGGGCAATTGGGCGACGAGTTCTACGAGGCGGTGCGCGAAGGGCGCACCACCTATCTGCAACCGCTGCTGGCCCAGGAAGGGGGCGAGATCCGTCCGTCGGCCATCGTGGTGCCGATGCGCCGCTGGGCGCGGCAAGGCGGCGCGCTGGTCGTGCGGCCTTTGTCCAGCAGCCGGCTCAAGCCGGGCGACCTGGCCTTCATCGAAGAAGTGGCCGAACGCATGTGCGACGCGGTCGAGCGCTCGCAGTATTCGCGCATGCTGGAACAACGGGTGGAGCATGCCATCGCCGAGCGCGACCGCATCTGGCGCCTGTCGCCGGAATTGCTGGCCGTCATCGACACGAAGGGGCGCTTTGTCAGCGTCAACCCGGCCGTGCTGCCCATCCTGGGCTGGAGCCCCGACCAGTTCCTGTCGATGGGACTGACCGAGCTGATCCATCCGGACGACCTGGACGCGACGCGCGCGGCCTGGTCGCTGGCCGACCGGCCCCCGGGCGCGCAGTCCGTGCGGCATCTGGAAAACCGCGTGCGCAAGCGCGCGGGCGGCTACAGCTGGATCACGTGGAGCATGTCGTGGTCGCAGGACAGCCTTTACCTGGCGGGCCGTGACGATTCGGACCTGAAGGCGCAGGCCGAGGCGCTGGCCGAGACCGAAAATGCGCTGCGCCAGGCGCAGAAAATGGAGGCGGTCGGGCGCCTGACGGGCGGGATCGCGCACGATTTCAACAACATGCTCCAGGGCATCACCGGCGCCCTGTACCTCATCCAGCGCAAGCTGGCCGCGGGGGTGCCGGAACAGGCGCAGCGTTTCATCACCGTGGCCATGGACTCGGCCAATCGCGCCGCCCACCTTACGCAGCGCCTGCTCACGTTTTCGCGGCGCCAGCCGATCGACCCCAAGCCGTTCAGCGTCGAGGCCGCGCTGCACTCCATGACGGATCTGTTCCATCGCTATACCGGCGAGCGCGTCAGCCTGGTCTTCGACCTGGAGCCGGGCCTTTGGCCGGTCAACTGCGACAAGAACCAGTTCGAGAACGCCATGCTCAACCTGGTCATCAATGCCTGCGATGCGATGCCCAATGGCGGCGTGCTGACCGTGGCCGCCGCCAACGCGCACCTGGATGACTCGTCATCGCGCCAGCGTACGGGGATCGGCCCCGGGGCGTTTGTCGAAGTGTCGGTCTCGGACGTGGGCTGCGGCATGTCGCCCGACGTGCTGGCGCATGCCTTCGACCCCTTCTACACGACCAAGCCGCTGGGCGAGGGCACGGGGCTGGGATTGTCGATGACCTACGGGTTCGCGAAGCAGGCGGGCGGCAGCGCGCTCCTGGAAAGCGCGGAGGGCGTCGGAACGTCGGTTCGGCTGTACCTGCCTCGCCATCAGGGCGAGCCCGAACTGCCGGCCGAGGCGCCGTCCGCGACCGGCGCGCAGGCGGCTTCGCCCGGCCAGGCGTTCGTCATCGTCGTGGAGGACGACACGAACGTGCGCGAGATGGTTCGGGAATCGCTGGTTGACATGGGCCTGCATGTGCTGACCGCAGCCGACGGCGAGGCCGGGCTGGAACTGGTTACGTCGACGCGCAACCTGAGCCTGCTGGTGACGGACGTGGGCTTGCCCAACCTGAACGGCCGTCAATTGGCCGACGCCGCCCGCGTGGCGCATCCGGGCCTGCGCGTGCTGCTCATGACGGGGTACGCGGAAAGCGCGGCCAGCACGCGCGGTTTCCTGGAAGAGGGCATGGAGCTCATCGTCAAGCCGTTCTCGCTGGATGCGCTGGGCGAGCGGGTGCAACGCATGCTGGAGGCGAGTGCCGGGCCGCAACGGGCGGCCTAGGGTTCAAGTGTTGCAAAGGCAGGTAAAAAATGCCCTGCCTCGCGAACTATTGCGCGGGGCGGGCGGCAGGCGAAGGCGGGCACGCAGCTTGCGACTAGGAGGATGCAATTCAACCTAGGAGGTCTGTTATGAAATACCGTGCCATGACTTGCGCGTTTGCATTGATTGCCGGCCTGGCGACCGCCGGCGGGGCGATGGCCCAATCGACGGGCGGGCGCGTCACCACCTCGCCGTCGAACACCCCGAACGATGGCACCGCGGTGCCGCCGAACACGAAGGTGCCTGCGGGCACGATTCCGCCGGCGCCGAATGCCGCGCCCAATACACCCACGACGCCGCCCAAGCTGGACAAGAGCGGCCACATGAGTTCGGGCAAGCATCAATCGGAGATGCCGAATCGCAAGCGCGAAGCCAATGACAACGTGCCGGCGACGCCTGCCGCCGGCGCCACGCCCGCGCCGGGCTACCCGAACACGGGCGGCAGCAAGTAAACCAGCAAGTAATCCAGCAAGCGGGGCAACCCGCCAGCAAAAAGGCTTCCGCGAGGAAGCCTTTTTTTGATCCCGCGGCGGCGCGAAATGCGGGCGCCGCGCGCCGCTCAATGCTGCCTGCGCAGTTCGGCGGGCGGAACGCGCAGTTGACCGCGGTACTTGGACACCGTCCGGCGCGCGAGCAGGATGCCATTGGACGCGAGCTGCTGCGTCAGCGCCACATCCGACAGCGGCATGCAGGGGTCCTCGGCTTCGACCATCTCCTTGATCAGCGCGCGCACGGCCGCGGCCGAACACGAGCCGCCCGATTCGGTGGCCAGCTCGCGCGAGAAGAAGTGGCGGAATTCGAAGACGCCGCGCGGCGTCGTCATGTATTTGCTGACCGTGGCGCGGGACACCGTGGATTCGTGCATGTTCAGATCGTCCGCGACCTCCCGCAGCATCAGCGGCCGCAGGGCCACCTCGCCGTATTCGAAGAACATCTGCTGGCGTTTGACGATCGCCTCGGCCACGCGCTGGATGGTCGTGTAGCGTTGCTCCACGTTGCGCACCAGCCAGCGCGCTTCCTGCAGTTCCTGCGCCATCGGGCTGCGGTCGTCCAGGCGGGCGCGGCGAAAGAGGTCCGCGTAGGCGCTGTGCAGTCGCGCGCGCGGCATCGCGCTGCGGTTGGGCAGCACGCGCCAGCGCCCCTGCCATTTGTCCACGAACACATCCGGCACGACATAGATGGGGGTCTCGCCGCTATAGCGCGCGCCCGGCTTGGGATCCAGCCGGCGGATCAGCGCGCTGGCTTCGCGCAGGGCGTCATCGGAACATCCCAGCACCCGGCGCAGGCCCAGGTAATCGTTCTTGGCCAGGCGGTCCAGGTGTTCCTGCACGATGCGCTGGGCGAGGGCCCGCGTGTCGTCGTCGTCCTCGTCGGGCAGCGCGGCCAGTTGCAGGGTGAGGCATTCGCGCAGGTCGCGGGCGGCGATGCCGGGCGCGTCCAGTTGCTGCACCAGGCGCAGGGCGGCGGTCCACTCGCTTTCGTCCGGCGTCGGGTCGATGTCCGCATCGGCGGCGTGGCACAGGTTGGTCAGGGGAACGCGCAGATAGCCGTCATCGTCCAGCGCGTCGATGATGAATTCGGCCAGCAGGCGGTCGCGCGGCTGCAGGTGATAGTTACCCAGCTCGTTGGACAGGCGTTCGCGCATGGAGACGCTGGCGCAGGCCCATTGGCCCAGGTCGCTTTCGCCGCCGTTGGGCGCATGGGTGGGATAGTCGCCGGAATAGGCGGGCGCATCGGGCGGGAGCTCATCGGCGTCGGTGCGTTCGGGCGCGCTGTCGGGCTCGGCGGCGGGCTGGCTTTCGAACGTGACGGTGTCGCTCTGGGCGCCGGGCGCGGCCGGGGCGGCCTCAGGCTCCGAATCGTCCGGATCTTCGAGAAACGGGTTGTTCGCCAGCGCATGCTGCACGGCCGTGGTGAACTCCAGCGCCGACATCTGAAGCAGCTTGACGGATTGCTGCAGACGCGGCGCAAGCGTCATTTGCTGGCGCAGGCGAAGTTCTTGCATTGGGTGGCCCAATCGAGTCTCCTGAAGGGGCAGCCGCCGGAAAGCGGCTCATCCCATCAATAGACGCAAAGATCGTGCCAGGTCTGCTCCCGGGGCAGCGGCGCGTCGGGAACGCGCCGTGCTGGGCCAGTATTACAAGGGGACGGTAAGAACTGCTCAAGCGGCCTCGGGCTCATCCTTTTCATAGATGTCCAGCCGGTTGTACAGGGTCTTCAGGCTGACGCCGAGGGTTTCCGCGGCCAGGCGCTTATCCCCCGCGTGATGGGCCAGGGTGGCCAGGATGAATTCGCGCTGCGCGCGGCCCAGCGGCATCCCCACGGGGAAGTTGAGCGACCCGTCGCGCAGCTGGGCCTGGTTGGGTCCGCGGTTGCGCGAGAGCAGGTCGGCATCGAGCTGGGTGTCGGCCATGATGAAGGCGCGCTGGATCACGTTGCGCAATTCACGGACGTTGCCCGGCCAGTCGTGCGCCTTGATCGCTTCGAGCATGTGCGGGGAAAAGGTTTTCTGCGTGCCGTGCTGCGCGTTCAAGGTATCCAGGAACTGGTTTGCCAGCAGCAGAACGTCGTCGCCGCGTTCGCGCAGCGGCGGCACGCGCAGCGGTATCACCAGCAGGCGATGCAGGAAGTCCTGCCGCAGCCTGCCGTCGGCGACCGACGCCGCCGGGTCCCGGTTGCTGGCGCAGATGACGCGCACGTTGGCGCGCAGCAGGTCTGTGCCGCCCACGCGCTGATAGGTGCCCACCTCCAGCACGCGCAGGAAGTGGACCTGCATGTCGGGCGGCATTTCCGTGACTTCGTCCAGGAACAGCGTGCCCCCGCTTGCGTACTCGAAATAGCCGGCGTTCTGGGACACCGCGCCGGTAAAGCTGCCTTTCTCATGGCCGAACAGTTCCGCGTGGGCGAGCGAGCCGCTGATCGCCCCGCAATTGACCGCAACGAAAGGCTGGTCGCGGCGCTCGCTGGCTTCATGGATGGCGCGGGCGACGATTTCCTTTCCGGCGCCGCTTTCGCCGATAATGAACACGCTTGCGTCGGTGGCCGCGGCCAGCGCGATCTGGTTGCCCAGTTTGCGCATCTGCGGCGACATGCCGCTGGTGTCGGCAAAAGCGGAAAGTGCGGGCGGCGCGGTATTTCGTGTGGCGGTGTTACGAGTGGCCATGCTGATTCCTAGTCCCCAATCGGGCCTGTGACAGGCTCATCGTAGAGGGCGGACCCCGCTCAGATTGCGACGAGTTGCAAGTAATCGAAAACGTTGGTGGAAACGGTCAAATATTTGCGCCGGCCGCCCCCATAGTGACTATCCTCAGGGTTATGCAAGGGAAACGGAGATAGCATGCCTCACCTGCTTATCGTTGACGACGACGACGCGATACGCGAAACATTGGCCGAAATCGGCCGCGAGAGCGGGTTTACAGTGGCCTTGGCGGCCAGCGTCAAGGACGCCATGATCCAGCTCGAACGACAGGCGCCGGATCTGGTGCTCACTGACGTCCGCCTTCCGGGCGGCAGCGGGATGGACATCTTCAAGAACGTCGCCGTGCACAGCGCCGAGGTCGTGGTGATGACTGGCCACGGCACGGTGGACAACGCGGTCCAGGCCTTGCGCCTGGGCGCGACGGACTATCTGGTCAAGCCCATCTGCATGGAGCGCCTGGAGGAAATCCTCAAGCGCATCATGGCCAATTCGGGCGGCGAAATGCCCGGCACCCCGTTCGAAGAGCCGGGACGCTTCGGCAAGCTGTTCGGCAAATCCGAACGCATGCTGGAGCTGTACCGCCAGATCGGGCGCGTGGCGCCCACCAACGTCACCACCTTGCTGATCGGCGAAAGCGGCACCGGCAAGGAGCTGGCTGCGCATGCCATCCACGAGCTCAGTCCGCGCCGCCAGCGGCCGTTCATCGCGGTCAACTGCGGGGCGATCTCGCCCAACCTGATCGAAAGCGAAATGTTCGGGCACGAGCGCGGCAGCTTTACCGGCGCCGACCGCCAGCACAAGGGCTATTTCGAGCGCGCCGACGGCGGCACGCTGTTCCTGGACGAAGTCACTGAAATGCCGCTG
Organism: Achromobacter sp. NFACC18-2; assembly: GCF_900108985.1. Classification (NCBI taxonomy): domain Bacteria; kingdom Pseudomonadati; phylum Pseudomonadota; class Betaproteobacteria; order Burkholderiales; family Alcaligenaceae; genus Achromobacter; species Achromobacter sp. NFACC18-2. Next base: position 337,886 of record NZ_FNYM01000001.1, read on the forward strand.
GACCTGCAGGTCAAGCTGCTGCGCGTCCTGGAGACCGGGCAGTTCATGCGCGTCGGCACCAATCGGGAGATTGCCTGCGACATCCGGGTCATTGCCGCCACCAACCGCAACCCGGAGCAGGCCGTCCAAGAGGGCAAGTTGCGCGAGGATCTGTACTACCGGCTGAGCGTCTTCCCCATTGAATTGCCCGCCTTGCGCGATCGCGGCAGCGACATCCTCTTTCTGGCGGAACGCTTCCTGCAGACGCTGAACGAGGAATCCGGCAAGAACAAGGCGTTCTCGCCCGAGGCCGCCGCGGCCCTGGAACAGTACGAATGGCCCGGCAATGTGCGCGAACTGAAGAACTTCGTGCGGCGCGCCTTCATCATGGCCGATGGCGACGTGATGGATCTGGAAATGCTGGTGCCGCAGGTGTCGCCCACGGGCGAGACGGCGGGCAGTCAGGTCAGCGTGCCTGTCGGCGAGACCCTGGCCGAAGCCGACCGGCGCCTGATCCTGGCCACGCTGGAGCGATGCAATGGCGTGAAAAAGCAGGCGGCCGCCGTGTTGGGCATCAGTCCCAAGACGCTGTACAACCGCCTGGAAGAGTACGCCGCGGCGGGCTACACGCTGCCGGGCGAAAATTCCCGGCCGGGCAACGCCGCCCGGGAATCTGCCTAAAAAATCGCCTGAAAAAACGGCCTGCCTGCCTGGCAGGCCGCTGCCTGATTACTTGTTGTAGCGGGTCTTCAGGTCGGCCATACAGGCGTCTTTGGCATTACCGGACATGGCGTCGCATTTTTCCTTGCCGACCTTGTAGTCGGCATCGTTGCGCGCCTTGGCCGCGTCATGCGAGGCCTCAGCCTTTTCCTTGGCGGCCTTGGCGTCCGCCTTGGCCTTGTCGCGCGTCGCCTCGGCCTGCTGCTGGCACACGTCCTTCGCGTTGCCCTTCATCCCGTCGCATTGTTTCTTGTCCATCTTGTACTGATTGTCGATCTGGTCGTCGGTGCGCACACCGGCCGCGCCGGTTTGGGCGGTGGCCGAGAAGGCCAGGGCGGACAGACACAGGGCAAAAGCGGGGCAAATCGTTTTGGACAGCTTCATGACTGACTCCTTGGGTAGTTGGTCCGATTGCACGCGGACCCGAAAGGGACAGAGCAAGCGGCGTGCCTGGGTCTGTGTGGCTTGCCGGGATTTGCGGTTTTGTCTGTCAGCACCGGTCAGCGCGGGTCAGCGCCAGGGAGCGTCAGGCACGCCGCTTGCGCATGCAGGGTCGCCGGGCCGCAGTGGCGGCCGGGCGCGTATCCAGGAGATGAATCATGAGCACGCACAGCGAACAACAGCCGGCAAAATCCAAGGCCAATACGCCCAAGGACGACACCGAGGCGGCCCGCCAGAGCGGCCAATTCGGCGCGGACAAGCCGTCGCCCGGAGAACAACCCTACAAGCGCGAGTCGGACAAGACGCCCAATCGCAAAGGGGCCGAATTCGAAGAGGGGGGCCAGTACCCGGGCAAGCGGCCGGACGGGAACTGAAGGTTGCAGGCCTGCGCTGCGGCGCAGGCTGCCGGGAGCGTGGGCGCCTGGCCGCAAGTCCGTGGAGCGGGGCGCCTAACCGCAAGCCCGTGTAGCAGGGAGCCTGGCGGGGCGCCTAGCCTGGCGCATCCCGCGCCTCCTCGGCCAGGCGGAACAGCAGCACGACGCAATGCAATGCCGCCAGCCCGACCACGCCGTACACGACCCGCGCAGCGGTTGCATTCGGCAGGAGCTTGGCGGCCACGTCCAGCTTGACGGCGGCGATGAGGCCGCAGTTCAGGCCGCCGGCCACCACCGCCATCAGCGCCGACCAATCCAGCACGGAAAGGCCGCGCCGCGACCCCTCGGCGTCGGGTTGGGGCTCGGCATCCGGGACGTCGTCCTGGGCACTCGGATCCTCATTGCGGGAAATCTCCATTGTCCTGCCTCACCGGCCGGCGCCACGCGCATCGTCCGCCTGTCCGCCGTTGCGCACCGGGTCGGGGGCATCCCGCGAAATGCCGGCCTCATCCGCATCGGTGACGCGGTCCGGCGCGACGTCGGCGCCGTCTTCATCGGGCAGGTCCGGCTCCACGCTTTCGCGTTCGCCGGTGCCCTGGGCATCGCTGTCGGTATGAGCGCGGTTGCGCGGCAGGTCGCTGGCGGAATCCGACGAATCGCTCGGGCCGAGATCCGGGCGGCCGCTGTCGTCGTCGGGCAAATCGGTGTTGGGAATACGGGGCATGCTGGTCTCCAGGTAGGGACGGCATCGGGCGTACGCGGGATCCGCGCGCCATCGATTCGCCTCGGTTTTGCAGCAAGCGCCGTGCCGGGTATGGAAGTTGCTCCCTGCTGGGCATACACACGCGGGAGACTGCCATGTCATTGATTGTCGCTGCACGGTTCCAGACCTTCGACGAGGCCACGCTGGCCGCCCGCAGGCTGTTCGCCGAGGGCTATACCGAAGATGACGTCCATACGTTCTACGTCAGCATCGCGGGCGAGCACGGCCGCTATCCGCTGGGCGGAGACCGGCTGGCGGATCCGGACGCCAAGGGCGGCCATTTCGGCGCGGTCGCGGGCGCCTCGCTGCTGGGTCTGGTATTCGCCTTGCTGGCCGGGTTGATCGCGGCGCGCCTGGCCGCGTCCATCTTCATCACGATTGCCGCCGCCGGCGTGGGCGCCTATATCGGCGCGCTGATGGGGGCCATGTGGGTGGTGGGCCGCAAGAAGCGGGTGCGGACCGCGCCGGGCGCACCGGCCGCCTCACATCCGCCGGTGCGTCAGGCTGGCGTGATGCTGGCCCTGCATGTGGATGTGGGCCGCGAGGCGCAGGCGCGCCAGATCCTGCGCGCTGCGGGCGGCACGGACATCGAACGCGCCAACGGGCGCTGGCAGGACGGCAAATGGCAGGATTTCGATCCCCTGGACCCGCCACGGCCCGTCGAGGCGCCCACGACAGCCCAATGAGGCTTGCCGCCCGCACGCCTGGAGACACCACGATGAAGCGACTCAGAATATCTTCCATTGCCGCATGGGTTGTGGCCGCCGTCATGCTGGCCGGGGCGGCGCAGACCGCGCTGGCCGCGGAGCTGGCGGCGTCCGATGCGCGATTCCTGCAGGCGGCCGCGGGCTCGGGCCTGTTCGAAGTGCAGGCCGCGGCGCTGGCTGAAAAGCGGGCCAAGGATGCGCAGGTGCGCACGTTTGCCGAAAAAATGCGGACGCAGCATGCGGCCGTCAACCAGGAGCTCAAGGCCCTCGCAGCGGCAAAGAACGTGTCGCTTCCGGATGAGCCTTCCGAACCGGACCGCGCCACGCTGGAGCGGCTGCGCGGGATGACGGGCGCCGCGTTCGACCAGTTGTACGTCGAAAAAGCGGCGCTGGACGCGCATGCGATCGCCAACCGGCTGTTCGACACGGCGGCCAAGGAAGCGGAGGATGCGCAGGTCCGGCAATTCGCGGCGCGTACATTGCCGATGCTGAGGGACCACTACGCCATGAGCCGGACCCTCATGGGGGAACCCGCGGGCCACGGGGACAAGATCCAGCCCGCGCCCAAGGGCGAGGCGCCCGCGATCTCGCCGGCTTCCCGCGAGGCGCCGGCCTCGGTCGTGCCGCAAAAATAGGCGGCACGGCGAGGCGGCACGGCGGAATCGGACCGCCGGGACGGGCAGGGCGTTCAGTCGCCCGCGCTTCCCGTGATGGGCAGCACGATGCCGGTGATGTAGCTGGCGCATTGCGGCGAGGCCAGGAACACATAGGCGGGCGCAATTTCTTCCGGTTGGGCGGGCCGGCCCAGGTCGGTCTTTGCGCCGAATGACTTGATGGCCTCGGCGCTTCGGTCCGCCGGATTGAGCGGCGTCCAGACCGGGCCTGGCGCCACGGCGTTCACGCGGATGCCCTGGCCGGCAAGATTGGCGGCCAGCGATCGCGTGAAGGCGTGGATGGCGCCCTTGGTCGCCGAATAATCCAGCAGGGCGGCGCTGCCGTTCAGGCCCGTGACCGACCCCGTATTGAGGATCGCGTCACCGGCCTTCAGGTGCGGCAGCGCCGCGCGCGCCATGTAGAAATAGGCCGTGATGTTGGTGCGCAGCGTCTTGTCCCATTTTTCGTCGGTGATCTGCGGCAACGTGTCGGTGTGCTGTTGATAGGCAGCATTATTGACAAGGATGTCGAGCTTGCCGAAATGCTTGACGACCTGCGCCACGGCTTCGTTGCAGAACGCCGGGTCCTGCACGTCGCCGGGAATCAGCAGGCATTGGCGGCCTTCGGCCTGGACGGCTTGGCTGGTCTCCCTGGCGTCTTCATGTTCGTCCAGGTAGGCGACGGCGACGTCCGCGCCCTCGCGCGCGAACAGCACCGCGACGGCCCGGCCGATGCCGGAATCACCGCCGGTGATGATCGCGATCTTGTCCTGCAGCTTGCCGCTGCCCTGGTAGCCGGGCGCCTGGTACTGCGGTTTGAGCACCATGTCGGCTTCGACACCGGGCTGCTCGTCCAGGTGCTGGCCGGGCATGGGCGGGGTGGGGTGCGGGCGGTCGCCGGTCTGGGCGCTTTTGGGTGTACTCATGTGATCTCCCATTGGGCGGCGCGGGATGCGCCATGCATGGGAGCATCGAGCAAACGCCGTTCCCGGCGGCCCGCCCCGCGGCCTATTGGCGGCCGACGATCACGCCCAGCAGAAAGGCCGCGCCGGCCGCCAGCCCAACCGCCTGCCACGGGCGTGCGTGGATGTATTCCTCGGTGCAATCCAGCGTTTCACGCATCAGGTCGTGGGCGTTGTCAGACGCGTCGCGCAGGCTTCTGCGCGTGGCCTGGAGCTGATCGCTCAAGCGCGCCTTCAAGGCCTCCAGGTCCGTCGCCGAACTATCGCTGAGCGTGGCTTCCAGCTCGTCGATCCAGCTTTCCGGATGCCGGGAGCGCCTGTAGGCGCCACGATTGTCGGGGCCGTTCTCGGGGAAGTCGGAAGGCATGGGGGTATTCGTCGTGGCCATCGAAAGCTCCTGATCATCGGGCGGAAAATGCGCCAGCGCGGACCGGCCCGGGGCGGCCGCTAGGCGGGGCGAGGCTTACGCCTCGACCATATCTCGGCATGCCAGCGTGCAGGCGATGCAGGCGCCGGCGCAGATCTTGCAGTGTTCGGCGTCGTGCGCGGCGCATTGCCGGGCACAGGCATCGCAGACCTGCGCGCACGGCGTGCACAGCGCATGGGCAAACTCGCCATTGCGGCCCAGCATCGCCGCGCACAGGCGGCAAATCGCGGCGCAATCCGTGCACAGTCCGATGCACTGCTTCATGGGGGTCGCGTCCTCCTGCAGGCAGGCGGCGGCGCACGCATCGCACGCCACCGCGCACTCATAGCAGGCTTGCACACATTGCTCGAAGTTTGGGTCTCGCATTGCATCTCCTTGTGAGCGGCGGCAGCCGCCCGGACAGCCAGAGGCGGTGCGCCAGCCGGCACATCCGCTTGCAATTTGAAGGGCTTGACTGTTTTTCCCGTGGATCTGTCGCCGTAGGATGAAGGTTCGCAACTGGCTGGAGAGAACCATGAAACCTTCGCCCGAACCCAAGCCCGCCGCGTCGGCGCGCACCGGCGAGACCCCGCAGGACAACGCTAAGATACTGCCGCCGCGCGGTCCCGTCGATGTGCCAAAACAACCGGATAAACCCGATGCCAGCACGCCCGACGAAGCGGCGCGCGACAAGCGCGAGGTGGTCGACAACCGCACCGAATCCAATTGGGCCGACGGCTCCGCGCCGCAGCCTCGCGCCAAGAACGCCCGGTCGTCGATTCTCTGATCACGCATCGTCAGCCGCCTGGTCGTGCAGGAAGGCGAGCAGGCGGCGCTCGTCGGCGGCCAGGCCGCGCGGGCCGGGCGGCGCCGCCGTGGGACGCGGCAACGTGCCGGTCAGATAGGCCTGCAGAATCGCGGGATGCACATAACAGGTGCGGCAGACGGCGGGGGTGTTTGCCAGGCGTTTGGACACCTGCTTGATGACGTCCACCGCTTCCTGTTTGGCCTGCCGCTCGTCGACGAACGGCCGCGCCTGCAGGGCGGCATAGGCCATGACCGAGCCCGCCCAGGTCCGGTAGTGCTTGGCGGTGTACTCGCCGCCGCCCGCCTCGCGCAGGTAGGCATTGACGGCGCCCGAGTCGATGGGACGCCGGGCGCCGTCCGCGTCCAGATACTGGAAGAGCTGCTGGCCGGGAATGTCCAGGCACTGCTTGATGACGCGTGCCAGGCGGCGGTCCGTCACGGTCACGTCGTGCGCGACGCCGCTCTTGCCCTGGAACTGGAAGCGCAAGCGGCTGCCGGCCACGGTGGTGTGGCGGCGCTTGAGCGTCGTGAGGCCATACGACTTGTTGGCGCGGGCGTACTCGCGCCCGCCGATGCGGATCAGCGTGATCTCCAGCAGGCGCACCAGGACGGCGATCACCTTGTCCTGCGTCAGTCCCGGGATCTTCATGTCGCGTTCGACCTTGCGGCGGATGCGGGGCAGGGCATGGCCGAAGGACAGCAGGTTCTGGTATTTGGTGGCGTCGCGCACCGCCGTCCAGGCGGCGTGGTAGCGGTATTGCTTGCGCCCGCGCGCATCGCGCGCCGTGGCCTGCAGATGCCCGCGCGGCGATGGGCAGATCCACACGTCTTCGTAGGCCGGCGGAATCGCCAGCGCATTGATGCGCTGGATTTCGGCGTCATCGGCGATGCGCCTGCCTTGCGCGTCGACATAGTGGAAGGTGTGGCCGTTGACGCGCACGCGCGTGTAGCCCGCCTGCGTGTCGTCCACGTAGATCAGCGAGGCCGGCTCGATGGGCGGCGGCGCCTGTTCTGGGTGCGTGCGAGGGCTCATTCATTCTCCGTGTGCGCGGGCTGCGCCCGGGCCCAGCATGCGCCGTTCCCGATGCCTGGGCATGGCGCGAAGGCGCGGTTTGGGCACGGGGCTTGCTGATGCTGCTGTCGGCAATCGCGTCGCCTGATCCGCCCAGCGGGCCGGCCGCGCCGGCCTCGAGAGAATCTTCAGAGGAGAGTGCAATGCAAACCGTCCTGCAGTTACATGTGCCGCCCAAGCCGGACCCGATACCGCCCGGCTCGCCGCCGGGAGATCTTCCCGTCGATCCGGACACGGACGAACCGGACGTGGACCTGCCGCCCTTGTCGCCGCCGGTCAAGGAAATCGTGCCGCCGAAAGACATCTGATGGATGCCTGCCCCCTCAACAACTCAAATCAATAAAGACAAGGAGTCACCATGTCGACCATCCTCCTGATCATCCTGATCCTGCTGCTTATCGGCGCCGTGCCGGCTTGGCCGCACAGCCGCAGCTGGGGCTACTACCCCAGCGGCCTGCTGGGCATTGTCGTGATCGTGCTCATCGTGCTGCTGTTGATGGGACGGATATAGCGGCCTGACAGCCGTGTCGAATCCGCCTGGCGCCCACCGCGGCAGCCAGGCGGATTTTCATTTGGGCGCGGCCAGCCGTTGCCCATCCGCTGGTCATCCCTTGGCCAGCCGGATGGCGCGCACCCCGGGGCGGGCGTAAGATCGGCGGGTTTTTCCGCAGCAACCCACACACTCGCAGCCCCGCCATGCCCATTCCGCTACTGATCCTGATCGACAGCGTCCAGGACTATCTTCCCGCCATCGAAGCCCAGGGCTTTCGCCCGATTCTCGCTCCCTCCGACCAGACCCGTGCCCAGGCCATCGCGCGCCATGGCGCCGAGATCCGCGCCGTGCTGACGCGCGGTGCGACCGGCCTGCGCGCCGACGAGATGGCGGCCATGCCGCACCTGAGCCTGGTGTGTTCGCTGGGCGTGGGCTATGAAAACATCGACCTGGCGGCCGCGCAGGCGCGCGGCCTGGTGGTCACGCACGGACCGGGCGCCAACGCGGTGTCGGTCGCCGACCATGCGATGGCGCTGCTGCTGGGCGCCGCGCGCCGGCTGCCGCAGGCCGACGCCTGGGTTCGGCAGGGGCACTGGAGCGGCTTCATGGGGCCGCAGGTGACCGGCAAGCGCCTGGGCATCCTGGGCCTGGGCACCATCGGACTGGAAATCGCGCGCCGCGGCGCGAACGGCTTTGGCATGCGCGTGGGGTACTTCAACCGCCGCGCCCGCCCGGAATCGGGGTATGCGTACTTCGACAGTCCGCGCGCGCTGGCCGCCGAATCGGATTTCCTGGTGGTGGCCACGCCCGGCGGCGCAGGCACGCATCATCTGGTGGATGCGGCGGTGCTGGAGGCGCTGGGGCCCGAGGGCTATCTGATCAACATCGCGCGCGGCAGCGTGGTCGACACCCACGCGCTCATCGCCGCGCTGTCTGAACGGCGCATCGCGGGCGCCGGGCTCGACGTGGTGGATGGCGAACCGGCCGTTCCGGACGCCTTCAAGCGTCTGGACAACGTGGTGCTGACGCCGCACAGCGCGGGGCGTTCGCCCGAGGCCGTGGCGGCGACCGTGGCGCTTTTCCTGGAAAACGCCCGGGCGCATTTCGCGGGCAAGCCCGTGCTGACGCCCGTGCGCGACGCGCAGCCCGCCGCCCCTTGAACGGCACGGGCGGCGCCGGCCCCCGGCGCTGCGTCAGTGCGAGAACATGATGGGCACCGTCATGCTTTTGAGGATGGACGCGGTGGCGCCGCCCATCGCCCATTCGCGGAACTTGCTGTGCCCGTACGCGCCCATGACGATCAGGTCGGCGCTGTAGTCCGCGGCGGCGTTCAGGATGGTGCTGCCCACGCCCACGCCCTTGATGTCGCGGCGCACGTGGTCGGGCGCGGGAATGCCGTGCGCGACGCAATAGGTGACCAGGTCTTCGAACGGGATGGAATCCACGTTGCGGGTGGCGGCGCCTTCATCCATGGTCAGGACGACCAGTTGCGTGGCCCCGCGCAGGAGCGGCGCGGCGTCGGCCAGCGCGCGGGCGGCTTCGCGGCTGCCATCCCAGCACAGCAGGACGCGGTCGCCCACGACCGCGAACTGGCCGCTGGAGGGCACGACCATGACGGGGCGGCCTGCCGATAGCAGGGTCTGTTCGACGAATTCGTTCTCGTGGGCGGCCTCGACGTCGTCGCGGTTCTGCTGGCTGACGATGATGAGGTCGGTGGCGCGGCCGTGCAGGGCGACGGTGGCGCTGGGCGAGGACTCTCCGGCGCGGACGATGGCCGGGATGTCCGCGTTGGCCGCCGCTTCCAGGAACGCGTTCTGCACCGCGGCGCGGTTCTGCGCCTGCAGATCCTTCATGACGTTGAGCGTGCGCGACATCATCACGGATTCGCCGTAGTAGTACTGCGGCGGTGCGGAGCTGGCGTAGACCCCCACCAGTTCGGCCTTGTGGCGCCTGGCCAGGCCCAGCGCCAGCGTGGTGCGGCGCGAGCAGTCGAAACCGTGGTCCAGGTGGACGGAAATGCGGCGGTACATGGTGGGCCTCCTTGGTTAAATGCGTGCCATGTCCCTATGGTTGCCGTTTACCTTCCAAGACCCATTGATGCGCATCAAGCCGCCCGGAGTTTCGCGCAGGCGGCTCAAGTCGCCCGCGATGCGCGGCGATACCCGACGCCCCCCGGCGATGCCCGGCGCTAGGAGGCGGGCTGCTCGCGTTGCACCTGCTGGCGCAATTGCCGGATCTGCCGTGCCTGCTGCCCGATGCGGTCCAGGGGCGCGGCCAGCGACGGCTCGGCCGCGGCGATGGCGGTCGGCACGTTCAGGCCGCGGGCTTCCTTTGCAGGGGCCGGCCCGTCCGGATGCAGCACGTGCGCCAGCGTGGTCCCGTAGTCGCGCAGCGCGGCGGCGGCGGGCGAGTCCGCGGGCAGCCCAGGCTGGATTTCCAGCACCGTGCCCGCGGCGGTGATGCGGCGCATGGCGTTGAGCAGGTTTACGGCGGTATCCACGTTCCGGTCGCGGTGCACCGGGTTTTGCTGCAGCCGCTGCAAAGACGCCTCGGCGTTGTCGGCCGACAGGCAGGCCAGCCTGCGCAACCCGACGATGTCGCGCTCGGCCCCGGCGCCGCTCTTTTCGTGGGTGAGGGCAAGCGCGTAGTCGGCATGGCACTGCAGCGCGCGGGCCAGGGCGCCGGCGAGCTGGCGGGGCTCTTTTTCGGGCCAGACCAGAAAACCCACCAGCAGCGCCAGGATGCCGCCCAGCACGCTGTTGAACGCGCGCAGCGCGGCCAGCATGGGCTCGTAGATCTCGGGTTGCTGGATATGGCTGACCAGCACGAACTGCGAGGTCAGGAAAAAGGTGAAGAGCGCGTAATGGATGGTGCGGGCGGCAAAGGTGCCCAGCGCGATGGGCAGCACCGCCAGGGCCACGGACAGCGGCGTGCTGAGCAACAGGCCGAGCAGCGAGGCGCCGATGGCGCCCGCGACGCTCCCGGCGACGCGCTCGAGGGTGCGCTGCCAGGTCGTCGCGAAATACGGCTGCAGGATGAACACCAGCGTGAGCGACATCCAGTAGCCATGGTTGACGGCGAAGGTCTTGGACAGCGCCACGGCGATGGTCGCGCCCACGCCCACGCGCAGCGCGTGGCGGAAGGCGTCGGACTCGAAGCGCAGGTTCTGGCGCAGCGTGCGCCAAGCCTGCCGCGCGCCGCTGGCGTCGCTGCCGGTATGGGCGGGCGCGGCGGGCGCGGGGCCCTGGTCGAACAGCGCGTGCATGACGGCCTGGGCGGTGTGCAGCAGGCGGTCCAGGACGGGCACCACGGTGGCGAGATCCGGCGCATAGGCCATGGCGCCGCCACGCAGGTCGCGCAGGCCGGCGTTGTAATGGGCCAGGCGCTCGCGCAGGCATTCCGCCTGTTTGGCGTCATTGACGTCGGAGGTGCTGGCGATGGCGTTGCAGACGCTGGCGTAGCGGTGCAGCGCGTGCGACAGGTGCGCGCCCGCGCTGCGGCCCAGCCAGCGCGGCGCATTGGACTCCAGCAGGTCGGCGGCGGCGACCAGCGCGATGAAGCTGTCCTCGGCGCTGTCCAGCAGGTACAGCAATTGATGGGCGCGGGCGCGGCGCGACGGGCGGGCGTCCAGCACTTCGCGGATGCGGACCCGGGCCGCTTCCAGGGCGGCGCGCTGCGCACTGCGCTGGGGCCGGACGACGGCGCTCCAGGCCTGCGGGCCGCCAGCGGGCGCCAGGCCGGAATACATGCGCGCGAGCGCGTCGGCAAAATCGGCCAGGCCGCGATAACTGTGCGCGACCGCGTGGGTGGCGTCCTTCCAGGGGCGGCGGCGCCACACCAGCGCGGTCATGAGAATCGCCCACACCGCGCCGGCCAGGAAGAACAGGGTGTACCAAAGGCTTTCCAGCAGCGTGGGGGCGGGCAGCTCCGCGGCCACCACGAAACCGGCCGACAGCAGGGTGCCGACGATGGCGGCCGCCGGGCCCAGCACGCGCAGCAGCCCGCCGAAGGTGCAGCAGACAAAAGTGAGCGGCAGCAGCAGCCACAGATGCGCGGCGCTAGCGCTGGCCAGCAGGCAGAACAGGGCGCCGATCAGGCCCAGCGCCAGCATGGATCCGGCCCGCTTGCGCAAGGGGCCGCCGGGGTCGCCGAAGCATGCCCAGAACGCCGCGATGGCGGTCCAGCCCAGGCGCGGTTCGTGCACCAGCACGGCGAGGATGACGGGGGCCGCGCTGATGGCGGCGGCTTGCAGGGCGTCGAGCCACAGCACATTGCGCACGGCGGCGCGCCAACGGGTAAGCAGACTAGTCACGCGGGAATGAAAGCAGCAAAGTAAGGGCCGGACGAGGCCGGACGGGCCGGATGCCGCCAACCCTACCATGTCGACAAGACGCCGGCAGGCTTGTCCCGCAGGCATGCCGCGCCGGGCGCGGAAACATGAATCCGCGCACCTTAACACGTGTTGTTACATATATGTGACTTTATGGCGGCGAGGGCGCAGAATGCCCGAAATCACTGCGCCTCGACCTGCGCCCGGAACGCGCAGGCCCGCAGCCGGGGCGCGCCGGGAGCAAGCCATGATGAATCCAGAGTCTTGCCAAAACCCCGTGGTGGGCGATGCGGAAATTGCCGCGATGATCACGGGCAGGGATGGACTGCGCGTCCTGTTGCAGCCGCAGGTGGACCTGCTGACTGGCCGCATCGTGTCGGCCGAGGCCCTGGTGCGATGGCAACACCCCCGGCTGGGCACCGTGATGCCGGCCGAGTTCATCCCCGCGGTGAACCGGCTTGGCCTGGACCGGGTGCTGTTCGAGCGGGTCTGCGTGCGGGTCATCGACGCGCTGCTCACGCTGCGCCGCGCTGGCCTGGCGGTCCCGCTGGCGATCAATGCGCCGGCCACCACGCTTTCCGAGATGCGCTCGGTCGAGTTCCTCCTGGACCGGATCCGTGCCGCGGAATTGCCGCCGTCGCTGGTGCGCGTGGAGCTGACCGAAGACCAGCCCATCCGGGACCTGGATGTATTGCGCGCGTCGCTGCTGCGCCTGGAAGAGGCGGGCTGCGAGGTCAGTCTGGATGATTTCGGGACCGGCCATGCCTCCCTGAAACTGTTGTCCGCGATTCCGCTGTCCGAAGTGAAAATCGACCAGTATTTCGTCACGCGCATGCGGCGCAGCGCCGTGGCCTTCGAGGTGCTGCGCGCCGCCGCGGAACTGGCCACGCGGCTGGGCTGGCGCGTGGTGGCGGAAGGCGTCGAGAATGTCGCCGACATTCCCGCCCTGCGCGCGGCCGGCTGCCGATACGGGCAGGGCTTTTCGCTTGGCCGTCCCATGCCGCTGGACGAACTGATCCTGCGGCTGCGCACGCAGCGCGATGGCGGCGAACCGCTGGCGGCGCCTGCCGCCTATGCGTCGGCCTGGCTGAACGCCTTCGACAGCCCCGGGACGGACGCGGAACCGGATCGGCCCACCCATCACACCGCGACGCTGTAGGAAGGTTCGGGAATCCGGTTCAGTGCCTTGGATCCGGACCCATTAGGACCCTTAGGGCCCTGGAATTCTCAGGATTCCCAGGACACCCACGACGCCTGGGACGACCCCCGAGCGCACTTTTTACCGATCATTGGACGCCGGGACACTCGCCGCTTTCGTCCCCCGATACCGCACTGCCCAGGCCCCCGGGCGGACGCCGTTTGGGCACGCCGGTTGCTCATCTATCCAGGCGGAATCTCTCCGCATCTTAGGAGACGAGTAATGGCCAATCAGAACCAGCCCGACCAGCAAAAGCAGCCCCAAAAGCAACAGTCCCAGGAGAACCCGCGGGACCGCAACCAGTCGCCGGGCCAGCAACCCGGTCAATCTGGCCAGCAGATGGAAAAAGACAGCAATCAACAGGGCCAGAGCCCGGGTCAGCAGAACAAGACCCAGCGCTGAGCGCGCGGGCTGCGCGCGCCACGTAACCAGCCCGTGTGACGCCGCGTAGCTTTTTACGGCCCCGTTCGCGCCTCCTCCGTGGCGCGGACGGGGCCGTTTTGCTGTTTCCGGAACTCCGGAACTCCGAAACTCCGGAAATCCGGAACCAGGACGATTGAATCCTCGTTCCGCCTACGCCGACAGGCACAGCGCGGCAGGCCCGTCGCGCAGCACGTCCGCCAGCGGCAGCACGTCCCCCGATGCGGCCCGGATACGGCGTCCGGTCAGGGCGTCGTGCAACGACAGGCGCGGCCCGCCCTCGGGCAGGCGCAGCGCCGTGTCGCCCCAGAATGCCCGCGCCTGCTCGGCCTCGCCCCGAGCATAGCCCTGGACCTGCAGGGCGCACAGCCGGGATCCCACGATCAACGCCGTCTGGCCTTCGTGCTGGCGCAGGAAGGCCAGCACGTGCCCGGCCTGGCTGCCTTCGGCCCGCAGGTGCAGGAACACCCCGCCGGTGAACGGCGCGGGCGTCCGCTGGCGGGCCAGCAGCAGGCGGTGGATCAGTGCCTGCTTGACCGCGCCCGACTGCCAGGCCGGGGCCGCCAGGTCCATCACTGCTTCCCGCGAGGTCTCGGCCAGCAGCGCGGCGCGCAGGGCGTAGTCGACCGGCCGCCGGTTGTCCGGATCGACCAGGCTGAAATCCCACAGGTCCGTTCCCTGGTACAGGTCCGGCACGCCGGGCAGGGTATTGCGCAGCAGGGTCTGGGTGAAGGTATTCACCATGCCGGCCGGGGCCAGTTCCAGCGCGAAGTCGGCGATGCCGGCGAGCACCCGGCGCCCCTCGGCATCCTGGCCCAGCCAGGTCAGGCATTCCTTGGCCGCGGCCTCGTAGGCCGGGTCCTGATCGGTCCAACTGGTGTGCAGCTTGGCTTCGCGCAGGGCCTTTTCCTGCCACTGCGCGATGCGGTCCAGCCAGGCTTGCAAGGCATCGGGCGCCCAGCCGGACGGGTCCGCGCCCCAGGCGGGCGCCCAGGCCCCGATCAGGGTCTGGATTAGCATGTAGCGGTCGGCCCGCGTGATGCCGCCCGGCAGCGCGTCGATCCAGCCGCCGGCCAGCTCCAGCCAGCGGTCGGGCATCTCCGACAGCACGGCAAGCCGGGCGCGCGTGTCCTCGCCCCGCTTGTGGTCGTGCGTGGCGGTGGCCAGCATGGCGCGTGGATGGGTGCGCGCGCGGGTGGCGCAGGCGTCGTAGAAGTCTTCGGCCGACAGCCCGAAGCGGTCCGGCGATGCGCCCACTTCGTTGCGCGACAGCAGCGGGCCATAGCGGTAGAACAGCGTGTCCTCCAGCGCCTTGGCGGCCAGGGGCGGCGTCAGTTGCTGGAAGCGGCGCAGCACGGTGGGGTCGGACGCGTCGCCGTCCAGCCACTGGGCAAGCTGAGCCAGCAGCGCCGCGTCGGCAGACCCCTCGCGCGCGGCCAGCGCCGTCGCGGCGCCGCGGACCGCGACGGCGCGCCAATGGGCGTCCGCGGGCGAGCGGCCCGCATCGTCGGCGTAGGTGCGGTAAACGGGAAAGGCGGCCAGCAGCGCGCTCAGCGCGCGGTCGATGGCGGTGGCGGTGAGGTCGCGCGTGCGCAGGTCCCGCGCGGCAAGCTGCTCCAGGCAACGCACCAGCGCCTGCCGCTCCGCCGGGAAATGGCGCGCCAGCATGCGCACGCGCGCCGCGCGTAGCTGTTCGCCGGGCTCGCGCCCGTCGTCGGTCAGGGCGTGCCAGAAGGCGCGCAGCGGCTCGGCGGCCTGCGGCGCGTGCAGCAAGGCGCCCACCTGGTCCATGAAGTCGTAGCCCGTGGTGCCATCCGTGAGCCATCGCGGATCCAGCACTTCGTCAGGCCCCAGGATCTTTTCCACCACCAGGTACGGCTGGTCTTGGCGCAGCGCCGCCGGCCGGCTGGCGCCGGCTTCGGCAAGGCGCGCCGACAGGCGGCGCAGGTAGCCGCCCGGCGAGGCCAGCCCGTCGATGTGGTCGATCCGCAGGCCGTCCAGCACGCCTTGCGCAACCAGGCGCAGCACCAGCGCGTGCACGGCATCGAAGACCGCCTCGTCCTCGACGCGCACGCCGACCAGTTCGCTGATTTCAAAAAAACGCCGCCAGTTGATCTGGTCCGGCGCCGTGCGCCACCAGGCCAGGCGATAGTGCTGGCGTTCCAGCAGTGCGTGCAGGTGCTGGCGCCCGGCCGGTTGCGCGGGGTCGTGTTCGCGCAGCCAGGCCTGGCGCTCGGCGCCGCGCGGCACGGAGGACGGCGTCAGGGGATAGCGCTGTCCATGCACCTCCAGTTCGGGCGCGGGCGCGTCGTCGTCCCATTGCGGCGTGATGGCGCCGTGTTCCAGCGACACGCCGTACGGGTCGCCGAGCACGGGCAGCAGGACCTTGTTGCGCAGCGCCGGCGCGGGCGGATGCCAGTCGATATCGAAATACGCCGACCAGGCGCTGGCGGGGCCCTGGGCCAGCACGTCGCGCCACCATGCGTTGGCGGGGTTCGCCGCCATGTGGTTGGGCACGATGTCGGCCACCAGGCCCAGCCCCCGCGCCCGGGCGGCGCTGGCCAGGCGAAGCAGGGCGGGCTCGCCGCCCAGTTCCGGACTGACGACGGCGTGGTCGATGACGTCATAGCCGTGGGTGGAGCCTTCTCGCGCACGGGTGATGGGCGACAGGTACAGATGGCTGACCCCCAGGTCCGCGTAGTAGTCCACCTGGGCGCACGCGTCGTCGAGCGTGAAGCCGGCATGCAGTTGCAGCCGGGCGGTGGCTTGCGGTGTGCTCACGGTTTTCTCCTTCCGTCGCGCGCGGCATCCAGGCGGGCCTGCGTGGCGGGGTCGGCAAAGATGGCGCGGATGCTCAAGGGCAAGCGTTGGCGCCAATTGGGATGGGTGTCGATGGTGCCGGGCAGGTTGGGCTGGTCCAGCATGCCCACGATGTCCTCCATCGGCACCAGCAGCAGCGGGCACGGGCTGGAAGACACGAAGCGCAGCAGCGCGGGAATCGGCGCCTGCCTGGGCAGGCTGCCGGCGTCCGGGTCCGCGGTGCGGGCGAGCAGTTCACGATCGGCCGCGCGGCCGGCGCGCAACTGCTGCTCGTCGTCGTCGGCGCCCAGCAGGTCCAGCTTGACGCGCCAGTCGATGTCGCGCTCTTCCCACCAGCCGCGCAGGGTCGGCAGGTCGTGCGTCGTGGTCATGGCGACGGCGTGCGCGGGCCAGTCGGCGGGGGCGGTGAAGCCGTCCGGGGCATCCGGACCGGGCTGGGCGTCGGGGGCCTGACGCATGAACCACAGGACGTTCATGCCAAGCACGCCGTTGTCTTCCAGCCGCTGGTCAAAGCCCTCGGGCACGGTGCCCAGGTTCTCGCCGATGGCGCAGGCGCGGTGGCGCCAGGCCTCCAGCGCGGTCAGCGCAAGCAGCTCCTGCAGCGGATAGCGCAGGTAGGCGCCGTCGGCGGGCGAGGCGCCTTCGGGCACCAGCCACAGGCGGGCCATGCCCAGGATGTGGTCGATGCGCACGCCGCCGGTGTGCGCCAGCACGGCGCGCAGCATGTCGATGAAGGCGGCATAGCCCTGGGTGTGCAGCGCGCGCGGGGAGAACGCCGTGAGCCCCCAGTTCTGTCCCAGCGGGTTGTAGATGTCGGGCGGCGCGCCCACCGACATGCGGCCCATCAGGTCGGCCTGCCGGCTCCATGCGTGGCTGCCGTCGGGGCTGGCGCCCACCGCCAGATCGGCGAGCAGGCCCAGCCGCATCCCGGCCTCGCGGCCCGCGTCGTGCGCCGCAGCCAGGCTTTCCGCCGCGAGCCACTGCGCGAACTGGTGGAAGTCCACCTCCAGCGTATGGTCCTGCGCAAAGCGCGCGACCTGGGGCGAGGCCGGGTCGCGCAGGGCCGCGGGCCAGGCTTGCCAGGGCGGGATCGTGCCGTCCGGCTTGCGCTGGGCGGCGTGCAGCGCCTCGAATACCGCATGGTCACGCAAGGTCTGGCCGCGGTCGGCGCAGAATCGCGCGTAGCGTGTCCGCAGGCTGGCGTCGCCGTGGCTGGCAAAGTCCGCATGCAGGGCGCGCAGCGCCCGCAACCGCACGGCGGCCGCGGCCGGCCAGTCGATGAGATCCAGGCCGTCCAGCGCGCTCAGTTCGGCCGATGCGGTGCCGCCCAGCGCGCGCGCCATGGCGTCCGGGCCCAGCACCGACGCGGGCGCGGCGTACAGCACGTTCAGGAACAGGCGGTTGGACGGCGAATACGGGCTGGACCGCTCCGGCTGCGCCGTAAACATGGCGTGGACGGGGCTGATGGCCAGCATGTCCGCCCCTTGACGGGCCGCAGCCACCGCCAGTTCGCGCAGCGCGCCGAAATCGCCGAACCCATGCGTGCGCGGCAGGGACGCGTCCGCCTCCTGGCGCAGGCTGTACACCTGGGCGGCCAGTCCCCAGCAGCGCGGACGGCTCTCGCCGGTCAGGTCCGCCAGGCTGGGGGCCTGCAACGGCGCGACCGCCAGTGTGGCCTGCACGGAGAGCAGGACAAGGCGGTGGTAGCCGGGCTCGTCGGGCGCGACGAGGCAGGGCGCGCCATCGCGGCCCTTTTGGATCATGCCTTCGATGACGCGGCCCGATTCGCACAGGATGCGGTAAGGACCGCGCGCGGTTGCGGGCAGCGCCGTTTCGGTACCGCAGCGCGTGACGATCATGGGGGGCAGGGCGTCGCCGGACTGCGCCGCCAGGCGCTGGCGGCTCTCCTGGATGTCGCGCGCCGTGGCGGCCGGCAGGTCCATCGCCGCCAGCAGGGCGCGCAGCGTGTCGGGCGCCACGCGCTGGGGGCGCTGGCGGGCGTCCGACCAGTGTTCCGCGATGCCCGCCTCGGCGGCCAGCGCGGACAGGCCATCGGAGTCGGTGTTGGCGTTGGCGGCGCCGCGCTTCATGCCCGCTCCTCCAGCAGCCATACGGTGCAGTCCGGGCACAGCTCGCCCTGTTCGAGCCGCGCGCGCCCGCCCGCGAGCGATTCGAACAGCAGCGTGGATTGCACGTCCGGGCCGGGCATCAGCGCGGGCGCTACCGCCTGCGGGTGGGGCCCGAGATTGGTGTAGACCGTGAGACGGGCGCCGTCGGCCAGTTCCCATCGCGCATAGGCGCTGCGGTCGCCGACGGCGGCGGCGCCCAGGCTGACCGCGCCCGCCAGCCGGGGCGTGATCAGCCGAGCGCGCAACTGCAGCAGCGCGGTGTAGTCGCGCAGCCAGTCCTGGGCGTCCGCCTCGTCCGCCTGCCACGGGTCGCTGGCGCGGTAGGTCTCCACCGCGTTCGGGTCCGGCACCTGCGCGGCGGGCGTATCGCCCGCGAACTCGGGAAACGCGGAGAACTCGCGCTGCCTGCCTTCGCGCACCGCCTGCGCCAGGGCCGGATCGCCATGGCTGGTGAAGTACAGGAAGGGGGTGCGCGAGCCGCGTTCTTCGCCCATGAAGATCAAGGGAATCTGCGGGGCCAGCAGTTGCAGCGCCACCGCCGCGCGCAGGCGGTCGGGATGGTCGACCAGGGCGGTCAGCCGCTCGCCGCGCGCGCGGTTGCCGGTCTGGTCGTGGTTCTGCAGGAACAGCACGAAGGCGGTCGGCGGCAGGTCCGCGCTGGGCTCGCCCCGCAACTGGCCCCCGCGATAGGTCGAGGGCTGTCCCTGGTACAGCCAGCCCTCGGCCAGGCAGCGGGCCAGCGCCTGGGCGGGCGCCTCGGCGTAGTCGGCGTAATAGCCTCGCGATTCGCCGGTCAGCAAATGGTGCAGGACGTGGTGGGCATCGTCGTTCCACTGCGCCTCGAAGTCGCCCCGCAGCAGGCTGGCGCGGTTGTCGTCGTTCTCGACCACCAGGTGCACGTGGCGTTCGGCCGAGACCCCGTCGCGCACGAAACGGGCCAGCTCGTGCAGCCATTCGTGCCCCGCGATCGCATGCACGGCGTCCAGGCGCAGGCCGTCGAAGCGGTATTTCGTCAGCCAGTACAGCGCGTTTTCCTTGAAGAAGGCGCTGACCGCTTCCTGGCGGAAGTCGATGGCGGCGCCCCAGGGCGTGTCGATGTCGGTCCGAAAGAACGGCGCGGCGTAGGCCGACAGGTAATTGCCGTCCGGGCCGAAGTGGTTGTAGACCACGTCCAGCATCACGCCCATGCCCAGGCCATGGGCCTGGTCGATCAGCTGCTTCAGTTCGTCGGGTGTGCCGTAGGCCGTGTCGGGCGCATAGGGCAGCACGCCGTCATAGCCCCAGTTGCGCTCGCCCGGAAAATCGGCGATGGGCATGAGTTCCAGCATGGTGACGCCCATGGCGGCCAGCGCCGGCAGCCGGGCAGCCAGGCCCGCATAGCCGCCCGCCAGGCCCGCATGCACCTCGTAGATGACGGTTTCTTCCCAGGGCCGGCCGGTCCATTCCGGATGGCGCCACTGGTACGCGCCGGGCGCCACAACGATGCTGTCGCCATGCACGTCGCCATCCTGCAGGCGCGAGGCGGGGTCCGGGACCACCGTGTCCGCGTCCAGCCGGTAGCGGTAGCGCGCGCCCGGCGGACAATCCACGTCCGCCTGCGCGTAGCCGTCCGGGCCCGGACGCATCGGGATGGGCGGATGCCCCTCGACTTCGAGGGCCAGGCCGGCCGGGGCGCTGGGCGCCCACAGCCGAAAGCGCGTCACGCCGCTGTCCAGCGGCACCGCGCCGAAGGAATAGGCGTGCGTCATGTCGCGTCTCCCGATTCCTCGCGCTGGGACAGCAGGACCAGGCTGTGCGGCGCGACCGTCACGGTCGCATCGTCCCACGGCCGGGGCGCCGCCGGCTGGTCCGAATCCAGTTCCAGCGACCACGGCAGAGCAGGCTCCGGCAGGGTGAAGTCGACCGGTTCGTGCGTGGGATTCATCAGCAGCAGGGTCACGTCGACCCCGCCATCGGGTCGCTGCGCGGCGCGGCGCAGGCCCATCACGCGCTCCTGTTCCGATTCCCAGGCGGGCGCGTCCAGTTGCGCGCCGGCGGCGTCGAACCACGAGATGGCCGGTATGCCCGGCAGGATCTCCTGGCCGGCGTCGCCGTAGCGGGCGATGCGCACGCTGGGATGGGCGCGGCGCAGGGCGGTCAGGCGTCCCACGTAGCGGCTGAGCGCGCGCCCGGCGTCGCTCTGCGCCTGCGTCCAGTCCAGCCAGGACGTGGCGTTGTCCTGGCAGTAGGCATTGTTGTTGCCGTCCTGGCTGTTGCCGAATTCGTCGCCGGCCAGCAGCATCGGCGTGCCGTCCGACAGCATCACCGAGCCGAGCAGCGCGCGCTGCACCCGGCCGCGCGTCTCCAGGATATCCGGGTCGTCGGTGGGGCCTTCCGCGCCCCAGTTGTGGCTGAAGTTCTCGGAATGGCCGTCGTTGCCGTCTTCGCCGTTGGCCTCGTTGTGGCGGTTGTCGTAGCTGACGATGTCCGCCAGCGTGAAGCCATCGTGCGACGCGACGTAATTGACGCTGGACCAGGGACGGCGGTGGCGGCGGTCAAAGATGTCGCGCGAGCCGCACAACCGGGCCGCCATGTCGCCGCGCATGCCTTCATCGCCGCGCCAGAAGCGGCGCGTGGTGTCGCGAAACTTGTCGTTCCATTCCGCGAACCCGGGCGGATGGTTGCCAAGCTGGTAGCCGTCGGGCCCGATGTCCCAGGGCTCCGAGATGAGTTTCAGCCGGGACAGCACCGGGTCCTGCAGGATCACGTCGAAAAAGCCCGAGCCGGGATCGTAGCCATTGCCTTCGCGCCCCAGCGTCACGCCCAGGTCGAAACGGAATCCGTCCACGCCGTAGGAGGTGGCCCAGTAGCGCAGCGAGTCGGTCACCATCTGCAGCACGCGCGGGTGCGACATGTTCACCGTGTTGCCGCAGCCGGTGTCGTTGATGTAGTAGCGCTCTTCGCCCGGCATCAGGCGGTAGTAGCTGGCGTTGTCCAGGCCGCGCCAGGACAGCGTGGGCCCCATCTCGTTGCCTTCGCAGGTGTGGTTGTAGACCACGTCCAGGATCACTTCGATGCCGGCCGCGTGCAGGCGGCGCACCGCCTGGCGCAGCTCGTTGGGGTGCTGCATCAGGTAGGTCGGCTCGGGCGCGAAGTACGACAGGGTGCTGTAGCCCCAGTAGTTGCGCAGCCCGCGCTCGGTCAGGAAGTGGTCCTGCAGGAAGGCGTAGACCGGCAGCAGTTCCACGGCGGTCACGCCCAGCCGCTGCAGATGCTCGATGAAGCGCGGGTCGGCCAACGCCCCGCAGGTGCCGCGCAGCGGCTGGCGCAGGTCCTCGCGCTGCATGGAAGCGCCGCGCAGGTGGACCTCGTAGATCGTGGTGTCGTTCCAGGAAGTCGCGGGCGCCTCGTGGTTGCCCCAGTTGAACGGGGTGGCGTCGGCCACGATCGCCTTGGGCATGGCGGGCGCGCTGTCGCGGCGGTCAAAGCTCAGGTCCAGCCGCGAATGGTTCATGCGGTAGCCGAACAGCGCGTTGCTCCAATGCAGCGGTCCGCTCAACTGGCGGGCGTAGGGGTCCAGGAGCAGCTTGTTCGGATTGAAGCGATGCCCGTTGTGGGGATCGTAGGGACCATGAGCGCGGTAGCCGTACAGCAGGCCGGGCTCCGCGTCCGGCAGATAGCCATGCCAGATCTCGTCCGTGCATTCGGGCAGGTCGAAGCGGCGCAGTTCTTTGCGGCCCTTGGGGTCGAACAGGCACAGCTCCATCCGCGTGGCGTGCGCGGAGAAGACGGCGAAATTCACGCCCAGGCCATCGCTGGTGGCCCCCAGCGGGTAAGGTTGTCCGGCGGTGATACGTGTCAGTTGGGACGGGTCCATGGATTCAGCCTTCATGCATCAGGTAGAGGGTCGCCAGGGGCGGCAGGGTGAGCGACAGGGCCTGAGGCTGCCCATGGGCAGCCATGTCGCCGGTGGTGGCCCCGCCCTGGTTGCCCAGGCCGGAACCGCCGTAGTGGGATGCATCGGTGTTCAGCAGTTCTGTCCACCGCCCGGCGCGCGGGACGCCGATGCGGTAGTCGTGCCGGGTGACCGGCGTGAAGTTCGACACCGCCAGCACGGGCCGCTGGCCGTCCGTGCGGATGAAGGCGACCACGCTGTTGTCCTGGTCGTCCAGGATCGTCCAGGCAAACCCCGCGGGGTCCGCATCCAGCGCGTGCAGGGCCGGGACGTCGCGGTAGAGCCGGTTCAGGTCGGCCACCAGGCGCTGCATGCCCAGGTGGCCGGGATGGTCCAGCAGGTTCCAGTCCAGCGTGGCATCGTGGTTCCATTCGGCGGGCTGGGCGAGTTCTCCGCCCATGAAGAGCAGCTTCTTGCCGGGATGCGCCCACATGAACCCCAGGTAGGCGCGCAGATTGGCCAGCCGGGCAGGCGCATCGCCCGGCATCTTGCCCAGCAGCGAACCCTTGCCGTGCACCACTTCGTCGTGCGAGAGCGGCAGGATGAAGCGCTCGCTGTACGCATACACCATCCCGAAGGTGATGTCGTGGTGATGGTGGCGGCGATGGATGGGGTCCTGCGCCAGGTAGCGCAGGGTGTCGTGCATCCAGCCCATGTTCCATTTGTAGTGAAAGCCCAGGCCGCCCTCGGACACGGGCGCGGTCACGCCGGGCCAGGCGGTGGATTCCTCGGCCACCATGATGGCGTCCGGCGCCTCGGCGCGCACGGTGTCGTTCAGTTCCTGCAGGAACTGCACCGCCTCCAGGTTTTCGCGGCCGCCATAGCGGTTGGGGATCCATTCGCCCGGCTGGCGGCTGTAGTCGCGGTAAAGCATTGATGCCACGGCGTCCACGCGCAATCCGTCGATGTGAAAACGCCGCAGCCAATGGATGGCGCTGGCGATCATGAACGCCTTCACTTCATTGCGGCCCAGGTTGTAGACCATGGTGTGCCAGTCGGGGTGATAGCCCTCGCGCGGGTCCTCGTATTCGTACAGCGAGGTCCCGTCGAAGGCCGCCAGCCCGTGCGGATCGTCCGGAAAATGGGCGGGCACCCAGTCCAGGATGACCCCGATGCCGGCGGCGTGACAGCGGTCCACGAAGCGGGCGAACGCCTCGGGCGGCCCGTAGCGCGCGGTCGGCGCGAACATGCCGAGCGGCTGGTAACCCCACGAGCCGCCGAAGGGATGTTCCATGATGGGCATCAGCTCCAGGTGCGTGAAGCCCATGGCGCGTGCGTAGGCGGGCAGTTTGTCGGCCATCTGGTCCCACACGCAGGGTTGCGCGTCGCAGGCCGACCACGACCCCACATGCACCTCGTAGATCGACACGGGCGCGGTGGGCGACTGGCGCGCGGCGCGTTCGCGCATCCAGGCGTCGTCGTTCCACGCGTAGGGCGCGGGATTGTCCACGACCGAGGCGGTGGCGGGCGCCAGTTCGCAGCGCCGCGCCATCGGATCGGCCTTCATGAACGCGTTGCCCGAGCGGTCGGTGATGGCGAATTTGTAGCGGTCGCCGGGCTGGACACCGGGGATGAAGATTTCCCACACGCCCGCCGCATGGCGCAGCCGCATGCCGTGGCGCCGCGCATCCCAGCCGTTGAAGTCGCCAACCACCGCGACGCGCCGGGCGTTCGGCGCCCAGACCGCGCAGCGCAGGCCGTTCACCCCGTCCACTTCCACCAGATGCGCGCCCAGCGTGTCCCCGGCATCGCGCCAGGAACCCTGCGCCAGCCGCTGCAGCGTGGCTTCGTCGATGAGCGGGCCGAACGCGTAGGGGTCGGCGGTGACCTGTTCGGCGGCGGGCCAGCGGATCGCCAGGCGGTACGAGGCGCCATCGCCGGGCCGGGCGTAAGGCGCGGGGCCCACATACAGGCCCTGGCCCTGCTCGCGCAGGGGCGTGCGGGCGTCGTCTTCGTCCAGCACCTCGACGGCCTGGGCGCCCGGCACGAAGACGCGGACCCATCCGTCGTGCGGTCCCAGCAGGCCAAAGGGATTGTCGTGCAGCCCGTGAGCCAGGGCAGTCAACTCCTGCGCGTCAATGTGGCCGTCGTGGTCGGCGGCGGGGGCAGCGTAGGGTCCGCTCATTGGGTCTTTCCTTCGGCGTCGATGGCGGCGGACAGCAGGATGCTGCGCGCCAGTTCGGTCAGGGCGCACAGCGGGATGGAGATCCAGTCGGGCCGGTGGGCCGCCTCGTAGCTGACTTCATAGGCGGCCTTCTCCAACTGCGCCAGGGCGAGCAGGGCATGTTCCTTGTCGCCGGGCGCGTCCAGACCGGCCCCGCGCGCGCCGCGATAGCCTTGCAGGAAGGCGTCGGAGGCCTGGTGGCGAAAGCGCGCCAGCAGCGCGTCGCGCTGTTCGGCGGGCGCGACCGTCGGGGCGGGACTCTCGTCGGCGCCGGCATTGGCGTCCAGGTGTGCGCCGCCGATCAGGTCGGTGCGCGCAATCGACGCCGCCGCGTAGTCGAACGAGCGCAGCATGCCGGCCACGTCCTTGTAGGGCGAGGCCAGCGCGCGGCGCGTCTCCAGGCTGCTGATCGGTTCTCCCTCGAAGTCGATCAGGTAGGCATCGGTCTGCGCGACCAGCACCTGGCCCAGATGGAAGTCGCCGTGGATGCGCAGCCAGGGCGAGTCCGCCTCGGCCTGCGCCATGGCGCCCACCCGCGCCGCCAGGCGCGCGCGGTGTTCGAAGAACCATTCGGCGCAGGCGCGGGACGGTTCCTCAAGCTTGTCCAGGCTGGCGCGCAGGTGCTTTTCGGCGCGATCGAGCAGGCCGCGCACGTGGTCGGTGCGCGCTTGCAGATCTTCCTTGCTGGCCGGGCGCGACTGGAAGTTCGCATCGTCCGTGGGCGCGGCCAGCAGCGCGTGCATCTGTCCCAGGCGTTCGCCGATGGTGGTGGCCATGACGGCATAGCCCTGCAGGCTTTCCTCGAATTCCTCGGGCGTGTTGCCCACCAGCAGCGCGTTGGCCAGCGTGCGCTTCAGGTAGTCCAGCGTCCAGCTCCAGGCGTCGCCTTCGTTGGGCACGTAGCCATGGGCGACGGCCAGGGTGTGCACGACCCCGTCCGCGTCCACGCGCTGCACTTCGCCCAGCAGCGGAGGAATGTTGCCGTAGCCCGCGCGCGTCAGGTAGCGGGTCATTTCCGCCTCGGGCGACACGCCCGGCTGCACGCTGCGGATGAGCTTCAGGATGACTTCGTTGCCCACGATGACCGAACTGTTGGACTGCTCGCCCGACAGCCACTGCAACGCGACGTCGCCCTCGAAGTTCAGCTCCTTCAGGCCCGCTTCCGGCAGGAAGCGGATGACGCCCGGCTTGTCGCCGGGCTTGCCGGCGCTGCGGCCGTCCAGCTCCGCGCCGGCCTGCATGGCCTTGAGCGTGCTGAGCACGAACCCGGGCTGCAGGAAGGCGTCGGCCAGCACGCCGACCTCGGCGCCGCGGCGCACGCGGGCGATGGCGTACTGGATGACGGCGGTTTCGTCCCAGACCAGCACGAAGGGCGCCTGCGCCCGCATGCCGGTCACGCCGTCCTCGGGTTCGATCTCGGCCCAGTAGTATTCGCCGTCGGCCGACTCGAACGGGGTGGCGTAGGCCAGCCGCGCGCGCTTCGGCGGTTCGGAACCCGGATACCAGCGCTGGCGCGCCAGGTACTGCGGCAGGATCTCGCGTTCCAGCGTGGCGCGCGACGCGTCGGTCAGCGCCGCGCCGCCGCGCGCCTTGAGCACCAGCGTCACCAGTTCGGGCATCTGGGCCGGCGCGGTGGCGTGCCACTCGGGCGGCGCGGCGTCCTGGCTCAGGTCCATCCAGTAAAAGCCATAGGGCGGCAGCGTCAGCAGGTAGGGCAATTCGCCGATCGCCGGAAAGGGCGTGCCGCCCAGCATCTCCACCGGCACCCGGCCCGCGAACTCCTGCATGGGGAGCTCCACGGGCTGCGCGGCGTTGGACAGGTTGGCCACGCACAGGATGGTCGTGTCTTCCCATTGCCGCAGGTAGGCCAGGATCTTGCGATTGCCGGCAAAAATGAACTGCAGCGTGCCGCGGCCGAAGGCATGGCTCTGGCCGCGCTGGGCCAGCAGGCGCCGGGTCCAGTTCAGCAGCGAATGCGGATCGCGCTGCTGCGCCTCCACATTGACCGCCTCGTAGCCATATAGCGGCCCCATCAGCACGGGCAGCGGCAGGCGTTCGGGGTCGGCCCGCGAAAAGCCGCCGTTGCGGTCCGGCGACCATTGCATGGGCGTGCGCACGCCGTCACGGTCGCCCAGGTGCACGTTGTCGCCCATACCCAGCTCATCGCCGTAATACAGCACCGGCGTGCCGGGCATGGACAGCAGCAAGCTGTTCATGAGCTCGACGCGGCGGCGATCCCGTTCCAGCAGCGGCGCCAGCCGGCGCCGGATGCCCAGATTGATGCGGGCGCGCGGCTCGGCGGCATAGACGTTCCACAGGTAATCGCGTTCGCGGCTCGTCACCATTTCCAGCGTCAATTCGTCGTGATTGCGCAGGAAGATGGCCCATTGGCAGGTGGGCGGGATATCGGGCGTCTGGCGGATGATGTCGGTGATCGGGAAGCGGTCTTCCTGCGCAATGGCCATGTACATGCGCGGCATCAGCGGAAAGTGGAAGGACATGTGGCACTCGTCCCCGGCGCCGAAATACTCCTGCGCGTCCTCGGGCCATTGATTGGCCTCGGCCAGCAGCAGGCGGCCCGGGTACTCGGCTTCGATCACGGCGCGGATCTGCTTGAGGACCTGGTGCGTCTCGGGCAGGTTCTCGTTGTTGGTGCCCTCGCGCTCGACCAGATACGGCACGGCGTCCAGGCGCAGCCCGTCCACGCCCATGTCCAGCCAGTAGCGCATCACCGACAGCACTTCCTTGAGCACCTGCGGATTGTCGTAGTTCAGATCCGGCTGGTGCGAATAGAAGCGATGCCAGAAATAGGCGTTGGCCACCGGATCCCAGGTCCAGTTGGACTTTTCGGTATCGCAGAAAATGATCCGCGTGCCGGCATAGGCTTTGTCGTTGTCCGACCAGACATAGAAATTGCGCGCCGCCGACCCGGGCTTGGCGGCCCGCGCACGCTGGAACCAGGGATGCTGGTCCGACGTGTGGTTGACGACCAGCTCGGTGATGATGCGCAGGCCGCGCGCGTGCGCCGCGCGGATCAGCTTGCGCACGTCGGCGACGGTGCCGTAGTCCGGATGCACGCCGCGGTAATCGGCGATGTCGTACCCGTCGTCGCGCCGCGGCGACGGGTAGAAGGGCAGCAGCCAGATCGTGTTGACGCCCAGGCTGGCGATGTAGTCCAGCTTGGAGATCAGGCCCGGCAGGTCGCCGACCCCGTCGCCGTTCGAGTCAAAGAAGGACTTGACGTGCAACTGGTAGATGACCGCGTCCTTGTACCAGAGCAGATCGTCCTGAAGGGGTTGGGTTTTACTCATCATGGCTATGGGCGCGGGCGTCATCCATGCAGCGAAAGCCGCCACACGCGATAGGGTTGGTCGGGGGTCAGCGTGACGGCGCGGTGCTTCTCGTGCCAGGTCTCGCGGCCTTCGGTAAGCAGGTCTTCGGCGATCAGCGGTCCGGCGTCGGCCTGGCCGAACAGCCAGAAGGGCGCCTCGACGCGCGCCGGCTGCGTCTGGAACGGGTCCAAACTGATGACCGCCAGCACGACATTCCCATGGCCCGGCGTGGACTTGTAGAACGCCAGCACGCGGTCGTTGCCGCTGGTGGTGAGCGTCAGTCCGCGGTGGGTCTGCAGCGCGGGATTGGCGTGGCGAATCTGGTTCAGGCGCGTGATCTCGGCCCGGATGTTGCCGGGCGCGTGCCAGTCGCGCTGGCGCAGTTCGTACTTCTCGGAGTCCAGGTACTCTTCCTTGCCCGGCAGCGGCGCGCCTTCGCACAGTTCAAAGCCGCTGTACATGCCCCACAGGCCCGAACCCAGCGCCGCGAGGGCCGCGCGGATCAGAAAGCCCGGCCGCCCCGAGGTCTGCAGGAAGAACGGGTTGATGTCCGGCGTGTTCACGAAAAAGTGCGGACGGAAGAAGTCCGCCGCGGGCGGCGACGAGATCTCCTCCAGGTACTCCTCCAGTTCGGCCTTTTCGTTGCGCCAGGTGAAGTACGTGTAAGACTGCGTGAATCCGATCTTCGCCAGCCGGTACATCATCTTCGGGCGCGTAAAGGCTTCGGACAGGAATATGACGTCCGGATGCTGGGCGTGGACCTCGCCGATCAGCCACTGCCAGAAGGGCAGCGGCTTGGTGTGCGGGTTGTCGACGCGGAAGATGCGCACGCCGTGCCTGACCCAGAAGAGCACGATGTCGCGCAGCGCGCGCCACAGGCCCAGCTTGCGCGCGCGGCGGTTCTGGCCGCCATAGAACGCGACGTTGACGATGTCCTCGTACTTTTTGGGCGGGTTCTCGGCGTAGCGCAGCGACCCGTCCGGCCGCCACGAGAACCAATCCGGATGCTGCGCCAGCCAGGGGTGGTCCGGCGAGCATTGGATGGCGAAGTCCAGCGCCAGCTCCATGCCGTGCCGCGCCGCCGCCTCGACCAGGTCGAGAAAATCGGCCAAGGTGCCCAGTTGCGGTTCGATGGCGTCGTGGCCGCCGCTCTGCGCCCCGATCGCGTAGGGGCTGCCTACGTCGCCGGGCTCGGCGCGCAGGCTATTGTTGCGGCCTTTGCGGTTGCGCAGCCCGATCGGATGGATGGGCGGCAGGTACAGCACGTCAAAGCCCATCTCGCGCACGTCGGGCAGGCGGGCGATCACGTCGGCGAACGTGCCGTGACGGCCGGGCTCGGCGGCCTGCGACCGGGGAAAGAGCTCGTACCAAGCCGAATGGACGGCCTGGCTGCGGTCCACCCAGACGGGGTAGGCGATGGCGGTCACGGCCTCGAAAGGGCGGTCGTCCAGCTCGCGCATCGCCCGCGCCAGCGCCGGATCGAGCAGCAGCGCCACCTGTTCCGGGGTGGGCGGTTCAGGATGCGCCAGATCGGCGTGCGCGAATGCGGCCAGCGCATCGTGCACCGGACCGGCATCGGCGCCCGCCGGCGTTCCGGCCTGCGCGCGCGCCTGCGCGTCGCGCAGCAGCGCCAGTCCTTCGTGTATCTCCAGGCTCAGGTCGCGGCCCGCCTGGTGCTTGACCTCGATGTCGTGGCAGAAGGTGTGCCAGGCGTCGAACCAGGCCGCGACGACGAACTCGTGGGCGCCGACGCGGCGCGGCCGGAAGTCTGCCTCCCAGCGGTCGTTCATGCCGCGGGTCATGGGCACGCTGTGCCAGCGCGCCTCGTCCTTGGCGCGCCAGCGCACTTCGGCCGCAAGCTGGTCGTGGCCGTCCATGAAAATATCCGCCTGCACCACGATGCGCGCATGCGGAATGCTCTTGACCGGGTAAGCGCCGCCATCGACCGCCGGGCTGATGTTTTCCAGCGCGATGCGTTGCGTCGCCAGATCGTCGGCGCGGGTGCGGTGGTGGCGCACGGCCTCGCGGACCGGCTCGGTGGACTGGAACGACAGCATGGCGCACTCGCCGGCTTCGAGCGCCCGGGCCTGCGACTGCAAGCCCGCCGGCGGGGTGAAGGGGACGACGTCCGCGGGGGGCAGCAGCGGCGCCAACGCATCCCAGTCCATGGCGGCCTCGCCGGTGTCGGACGGGTTGATCGCGAGCGCGAGCGTCGCGCCGTCGCCCGCGTCCCGCAGCAGCGCGGTGCAGCTTCCGTCGCGTCCGCCCAGCATGCGCAGCGGGCCGCGCAGCCGCGAGTCGGCGAACCAGCGATTCGCGGCCTCCACGTCCGGCAGGCGGCGCTCGTCCTCGTCGGACAGCATGAGTCCGTCGCCCGTCACGGCGGCGCTCCACAGCGCGCGCCTGCCGTCTTCCGACGGCCGCAGGGCGCCCGCGTGCGGCGGCGCGGCAACCACCTCGCCGATGGCGCGCAGGCGTGCATCTTCCTCGGCCAGCCAGGAGGACTTGAAGTCCCACCACGGCAGGGACGAGAACGCGGCGTCGAACGCCGCATCGCGCAGGCCCGCCAGGCTTTCCGCCGGCAGCCCGGGCGTCCAGGCCAGCAGGCGCACGTCGGGGTGCTGCGCACGCAGCGCGGCCCCCAGCTCGCGCCAGGCCGACGCGGGCAGGCGGTGGGGCGCCTGGAAGACCAGGCCCTTGACGCCGCTGGCGGTCCAGGCAAGCAGCCGTTCGGTCCAGGACGCCAGGAAACCGGGGGGCAGCGGGCCATCGGGCAGATGCATGACGCCGCGCTCCTCGACGCTGACGCGGGGATCGCGCGCCGGCTCTTCATGCAGCGAGCGGTACCAGCCCGGCGCGGCGGTGGTTTCCACGGCGTCGCGTGCGCTGCGGTCCAGGACCACGTCCACGTACAGGGCCAGGCCGTGTTCGGCCAACTGCGCCGACACTTGCGTGAACCATTGCGTGATGGGTGTCTCGGCGCCGTCGACCCGTGTCTTGTCGGCGTCCTGCGCGGCCCGGGGGCCGGGGAGGGGCGCGGCTTGCGTTCCCGGTTCCGTCCCTGTCAGCCAGGGCGCCGGCAGCAGGACGGCGTTGAAGCCGCGCTGCGCGAGCCGCTTGCACAGGGCCTGGATGGCGGCGTGTGCGCCATCCAGGCCTTGGCGGGCGTGGTAGATGCGTGTGGGTGCGCGGGAGGGCGCGGGGACGGTGGGATGGGGCACCGGGCTCGCTCCTTGTCAGATGGCGGCCGGCATGGCGCCACTCGTGCGCTGCGGGCGGCGGTTGACCGCGGAGACGCTTGCCGGTTGCACGGCCGGCGCGGGCGCCGCGTCGCGGTATTCGGGCTCCACCAGCGAGCGGTAGAGGCTGGCGTAGAGGCTCACGGCCGAACGCCAGCCGAAGTCGGCGTTCATCGCATTGCGCTGCATCAGCCGCCAGAGGATGCCGTGCGCGCGCAGGTCGATCGCGCGTTCAATGGCGGCGCTCATGGCCTGGGGCGTATCGCCTTCGAACAGCAGGCCGTTGGCCGATGCCATGGCGGACAGGGGCGCGCGCGCGCCCGGGTCCTGGATGGTGTCGGCCATCCCGCCCACGCGCGATCCGATCGGCAAGGTGCCGTAGCGCATGGCGTAGAGCGGCGTCAGGCCGAAGGGCTCGAAGCGGCTGGCGTGCAGCAGGATGTCCGACCCGGCGTGCAGGCGATGCGCGATGCCTTCGTCGTAGCCGATGTGGACGCCGCAGCGGCCGGGGTAGCGGCGCGCGATGTCCTTCAGCGCTTCCTCCAGGCGGTGGTCGCCCTGGCCCAGGATGACGATCTGCAATCCGGGGTGCCGATCCAGCGCCTCGGGCAGCGCATGCACCGCCACGTCGGCCATCTTCTGCTCGGTCAGCCGGTTGCCCATGCCCAGCACGGTGGCGCCCGGGTCCGGCCGCAGGCCGAATTCGCGCTGCAACGCCGCCTTGCAGTGGATCTTGTTCGTCATGTCGCGCACCGAATAGCGGTGGCTGCGCAGGTACGGGTCGCGCGCGGGGTTCCACAGCACGTCGTCGATGCCATTGGGAATCGGCAGCAGGTCATCGGCGCGGCTGCGCAGCAGCGCGTCCAGGCCGCAGCCGAAGGCGGGCGTCATGATTTCACGGGCGTAGGTGTGGCTGACCGTCGTGACGCGGTCGGCATAGCGGATGCCGGCCTTCAGGAAATTGATCTGGCCCCAGGCCTGGACGCCATCGTCGTTGCGCGCCCACTCGGGCACGCCGAACTCATCCGCGCACGACATCGGGAAAAAGCCCTGGAACGCCAGATTGTGGATCGTCACCACGCTCTTCACGTCGGGCAGGTTGGCCGCGCGCAGCAGCAGCGGCACCAGGCCGGCGTGCCAGTCGTGCGCATGCACCAGGGTGGGGCGCACCAGGCCGGGCAGGCCCGCGGCCACGCGCACCGCGGCGTGCGACAGCGCGGTGTAGCGCAGGCCATTGTCCGGGTGTTCGCGCCCGTTCTCGTCGGCATACAGGCCGCCGCGGTCATACAGGGCGTCGTTTTCCAGGATCAGGTAATCCAGCCCGGATTGCGGGCACTTGCCCTCCAGAAGCACGGCGGGCCCGCCCGGCAGGTCCTGCAGGGTCGCCACGGTGCGCACACGATTGAGTTTGGCCCGCACGCCCCGATAGGCCGGCAACAGCACGCTCAAGGGCATCCGTGCTTCTACCAGTGCGCGCGCCATGCCGGTAATGGCATCTCCCAGGCCGCCTGTTTTGGCCAGGGGGAAGGCTTCTCCCGCCACGATCAGGGTTCTTGTCTTTGCCATGCCTTGCTCCAGGTGATTTGGCCGCGGTCGCGAGTACAGCGACTCGATCGCGATGACGCCGAGGCCTTTCCTTACGCAAGCGGCGTGCCCAAACCGCCCCGGGACGCGGAAATTGCGCAGTGCAGCAGAATGACGCTCGTCCAAAGGGGGGAAACGGCCCGGGGCCGCCCGTCAATGCCGTGCCGCTTTGTAATTTTTGGCCGCGGCCATGCACCCAATTTGCCACGCTCGGCGGGAACGGCGGTTGCTGCCGGGGTGTTGCAGCAATTCCAGGCCACCCACAAGTCAGGAGCACATCATGGCAAACCCCGCAGGGACGGATACCCCAACACCCGGGCAGGGCGGGCAGCGTGCCCCTGATCAGGCGCCTGCCGAGCAGCCCCAGCCCAAGCCCCCCGGATCGGGCAAGGACGACAAGGGCCGCTGGCCCCCCGACAGCATTCCCAACCCCATGCCGGGCGTGGACCCGCAACAGACGCCGGGCATCGACCGGCTATGACCGGGCGTGACCGGTCCGGGCATGGCATGCGGCTTGCGGAGGCATCCCCCGAGCGCCTTGCCACCGGGCAATGGTCCGCCACTTTTTTTCAATAGGAGAACATATGAACAAGCGAGATAGGCTGCGCGACATGTTTGACACGTCGGACACGTCCTCACGGACGATGCGCGATCTGATATCGGGCACCGAGGACCTGCTGCGCAGCACCGCCAGCTACAGCGGCACGGAAATCGAGGCGGCGCGCGACAAGCTCAAGCAGCAGCTCGACGCGGCGCGCGACCACGCCCGCGGCTGGGAGCGCGCCGCCTGGAACCGTGCGCGCGAGGTGTCGCACGCCACGGACGAGTATGTCCATGAGAACGCGTGGAAAAGCATTGCCGGCGCGGCGCTGATCGGCGTGCTCGCCGGCATCTGCATGATGTCCGACCACGGCAGGCGTCGTTGACGCGCGCGGTGCGCGCAATCGGCCGGCCGGGGCCGGTCCCGTCAGCGCACGGGGCCGGCCCCGGCCTGTTTTGGGGGACGAGAAGCCCAAAACGCTGCCCGCCAGCCACGGACACAGGCATGGCACATGGCTTGCGGGGAAGCGGTCATATCAGGAGACACACCATGAACCAGACGATGAACCCGACAACGGCCGGCGCCGGTCAGGCGCAGGGCGAGACCCGGATCGTGGGCGGACCGAAGCGCGATCCGAGCGGCCCGGGCCCGCAGATCATGGCGGCCGGCACGCTGGAAGGCAATGACGTCTACAACCCCGCCGGCGAATCGCTGGGCAGCATCCAGGACATCATGCTGGACGTGCCGCACGGGCGCATCGCCTACGCGGTGCTGGCGCGCGGCGGCGTCCTGGGTATCGGCGACAAGCTCTACGCCATTCCGTGGAGCGCGCTGACGCTGGATACCGACCGCAAGTGCTTCGTGCTGAATGTGGCCAAGGAGGTGCTCAAGAACGCCGAGGGCTTTGACAAGGACAATTGGCCGAGCATGGCCGATGAGACCTGGGCGCGCGGCATTCATCAGTACTACAACCAGCCCCCTTACTGGTAGGCCCGGACACAGGGAGGTTGGCATGCTCCGTGAAGGCAGATTGATTGCGGTATCCCCTCATTTCAACGACGCCGCGGCCAGTTGCGCGGGCCTGCTCGCGGCACGCCCCGACAGCACCGTGCTCACGGTGTATTCGGGCATGCCGTTGCTGGCCGGGCATGTGAGCGATGCCGACCGCAGCCGCGGGTTCACGAGCGGCCGCCAGGCCGTGCAGGCCCGCCATGCGCTCAGCGATCGAGCCTTGTCCCTGCTGGGCGTGCGCAGTGCGCAGATGGATCTGCTGGACGGGCAGTACCTGGTCAGCGGGGAAGAGGGGCGGCTGACGGGCGCCCTGGCCGCGGCTCTTTCCGCGCTGCGGCCGCGCGTCATCCTGATGCCGCTGGGGCTGGGCCGCGCGGCCTACGTGCGCGTATCCGATGCCTGCCTGACCATCCGCGCGCTGTTCCAGCGCGTCGAGTGGATCACCTATGAAGAGGTGGCCGACGGCGAACCCGGTGTCGTCCAGGAACGGCTGGCCTCGTTGCTGCGGCGGCATATCCTGGCATCGCCGATCGACGTCGCGGCGCAGGTCGACATGGCCCGCGCGCGAGACCGCGCGCGGGCGGCAAGGAACTGCCTGGCGGGCAATATCGACGAGGCGGCATTGCCGGCGGCCGCGGCGCAAGGGGCGCACCATTCCGAGCGCTACTGGCGCCTGTCGTGGCGGAGAGACCAGATTGCATGACCCGGATCATCACGAACGCGGCGGCCGGCCTCATCCTTTTCGGCCATTGATGAAAGATTGCGCATCCCGGACGATGCTCGGGTTGCGCCGCGCGCCGCGCGTCGCTATGGTGCAGGGAAGGCGGCGCGCATCGTGCCGCTTTCCCACCCAACGCTTTCCCACCCAAATTCGGAAGCCACAATGAGTTCGAATGCAGCCGCCGCGCGCGGCCGGTCGCGCTGGGGCACGGCCCTGGCCATCCTGCTCCTGATCGCCGCGGTGCTCGGGGTCCTGGCGCTGGCCGCGACCCGCGTGGTCGAGCAGCGCATCGCCAGCATCCTCGGGCCGCGCGGCCAGGTCGGCAATGTGCAGGTCGGGCTGCGGCAGGTCGTGCTGACCGATGTCGCCGTGACTGGCGCCTCCGGCCAGCCGGGCGCGCGCGCGCGCCGCGTCGAGCTCGAGCCGGAATGGACGGCCTTCCTGCGGCGCGA
The DNA here is from genome assembly GCF_900108985.1 of Achromobacter sp. NFACC18-2. Lineage (NCBI taxonomy): Bacteria > Pseudomonadati > Pseudomonadota > Betaproteobacteria > Burkholderiales > Alcaligenaceae > Achromobacter > Achromobacter sp. NFACC18-2. Next base: position 373,138 of record NZ_FNYM01000001.1, read on the forward strand.
GGCCGTGTTCAAGCGTATCGTCGTCGAAGGCTTCGACTTTGCCGTCGTGCGCAGTCCGGATGGCGCCATGCAGATCGCGCCGGCGTTGCAGGCCGCGCTTCGGGCGGGCGATGGCGGCGAAGGCAGGTCGCGGCGCGATGGTCCCGTCCACGTCGATGAATTGATCCTGCGCGACGGGCGCCTGGAATACCTGGACGGCGCGGTGTCAAAGCCCCCGCACCGCATTCCCTTCACTGCGGTGCAGGCGCGCCTGCAGCCGCTGGTGATTCCGGGCGACGGCTCGGCCAGCGACATGGCATTCAGCGGCACCGTCCAGGACAACCGCAACGGCGAGGCGACCGTGCGCGCGCAGGGCAAGGTCGTCGTGGGCGGCGCGGACGCCGACATGACCGTGGCGGCGCGCAATATGGATATCCGCTACGCCGCGCCGTACCTGGCCGAGAATGGCGCCGGATCGCTGTCGGGCGGCTCGATGGACCTGGACATGAAGACCTCCATCGTCGAGCGCGAGTTGAAGGCGGCGGGCACCGTCGCGCTGCACAACCTGAAATTCAGCGGGGACGGCAGCCTCTTCAGCCTGCCGCGCAAGGCGGTGTTGGCGGCGCTCAAGGACAAGAGCGGCACGGTGCGCTTCGAATTCGCGCTGTCCGGACGGCTGGACAATCCAAAGTTCTCGGTCACGCGCGGCTTCTCGGCCCAGGTCGCGCAAGGCTTCGGGCATGCCATCGGCGTGGGCGCGGAGGGCGCCGCCGAAGGCGTCGCGGGTGCGGTGAAAGAGCTGGGCAACGCGCTATCGGACCTGTTGTCGCCCGAGAAGTCGACGCCGGAGAAGTCGACGCCAGAGAAAAAGCCGTGAACCGTCTGCGCCGCGGCGCCCGGTTCAAGGCACCGGCCGTGGCCGCCCGACGCGCGCGCCCATGACCATCTCGGTCACCCAGTTCACCAGAATCGACGTGTAGGCCTGCTGCGAGGCCTTGTCGCTCAAGGCATGGTCCGCGCCGTCCAGGATGCGGTGGGTCAGCGAATGCGAGCGCCGGAAAGCCGACCGATAGCTCATGATCGTGGAGTGCGGAATGTAGATGTCATGCTCGGCCTCCACGATGAGCACGTCGCCCGTGAACGTGGCGCAGGACGCCAGCGCGCGGTTGCTTTCGGGTTCGACGTGGGTGTTGCGATAGGCGCGCAGCGTCTCGCGGTTGAGCTGGTTCTTGGGCAGCATCCATTCATCGTCGCGATACAGCGCGGGCACGTGCAGCGCCAGCCAGCGCACGCGGCGCAGCCCGCTCAGGATGGCGGCCAGGTAGCCGCCGTAGCTGCTGCCCACCACCGCCACCGAGCCGCTGTCGAGCGACGGGTGGGACGCCAGCCGGTCGTAGGCCGCCATGACGTCGCGCAGGTTGTCGTCGCGCGAGACCTGCATCTGCTGGGCCTGCGTGGCGGCGTGGCCGCGCAGGTCAAACGTCAGGCACACGCAGCCCAGGGCCGCGATCCCCTTGGCCCGCGCCAGGTCGAATTTCTGGTCGCCGCCCCAGCCGTGTATGAACAGCACGCCCGGCACCTTGCTTTCGGGCGTGAGAAACGTGCCGGCCAGGTGCTGGTCCGCCACTTCGATGTCGATCGAGTCGCTAAGTGCGGCCATGGGTTTCCTCCAGGATGCCCCCCGATTTGGTGATCATACCGACGGTGGAATCTTCGCCTCGGTACACGTGGTGCTGCGAGGTCGGCTCGGGCTCGTTTGGCCCGTAGCGTTCCCGCGTGAACGCCGCGACGCACTTGAGCGATGGCGACAGCCTGAAGGCCTGCAGCGCGGCGATCTCGGCGATGCTGGCGCCGCCCGCGCGCCAGGATTGTTCGAGCACGCCCGCGCGGGGCGCGCCCTGGGCATTGCGGCCGATGGCGACGTCGTAATTGCGGCGCGACGCAAAAAATGCCGGATAGGCGGTGGACACCGCCGTGTCGTATCGGCAGGCCAGATCCACGGCTTGCCGTTGCTCGCCGGACAGGTCCAACGCCCGCAACTGGTCAAAACCGCCGCGGGCGAGCATCAGCGTCGAACCGCCATAGACCGGCACGCCGTTGTTGTCCGGGGTCAGGCACTGCGTTCCGACATACGACGCCTCCAGCCTGCCCACGCGCACCCAGCCGACGCTGTAGGTTTCGATCTGCGCCAGGTCTTCTTCCAGCACCAGGCCCAGCCGGCGCACCGACGCGGCGTCCTGACCGGCCAGCGCGGCCTGCAGTTCGCGCGTGTCGCGCACGACGATCTGGCCGCGGCCCGCGGTGGCGTCGGCGGGCTTCAGCCGCAACGCTCCATGCCTGAGCAGCCGTTCGCCGGCCCGATGGGCGTCGTCCAGCGTAAAGGCGCTGAATCCGGGCAGGACGACCTCGCTCAGCGTCTCGCCCAGGCTGCGGACCCAGCCCTGCGGCGCCTTGGCCTGGGCGTCCACCAGGCCATGGGTGATGGTCTTCGTGGCCACGAAGGCGTGCGGAGTCACGCCGCCGAACAGGTCGGCGGCGCGCGCGATGCCCAGCTTGCTGGCGCGGGCCAGGCTCGTGATGCTGCGGTCCGGCACGTAATAGGGCGGGGGCTCGCCGCGGTTGCGCGTCGGCCGAAAGCCTGGCGTGAAACGCCGGCCCAGCAGCGCCGCCAGCCGCAAGGCCAGGGCTTCCTGGGAAGCGATTTCGTGTTCGGATGCGCCAGCGCGCCGCGGATAGGCGGCGACCGTGCCGGATGCCTGGGTTTGCGGATGACTCATAGGGGCCTCAAAGCGAACGCCGCGCCTGCGTGGGGGGAGCGGCCTCGTCCTTGCGCCGCCGCAAGCCCAGCCGCAACTCGATCAGGGGATAGGCCGCCAGCGCCAGGCACAGCGGCGCCAACGCATACACCGCGCGGTACGCCAACGCGGCGCCCAGCACCTCGGTCGGCGGAATCTGCGAACCCAGCGCGGCCACGAAAATGGCTTCGGTCGTGCCCAGCCCGCCCGGCACGCGCGTGATGACCGACGCGAAACTGGTGCACAGCAGGATGCCCAGCACGGCCGGATAGCTCGCCTTGCCTTGCAGCAACACGTAGACGATGGCCCCCATGATGGACCAGGACAACGCCGCCACGGCGCACTGGGCCACCGCCATGCGCACACGCGGCAGCGTGATGTGGTGCCCCATCCAGGTCACGCTGCGCTGCTTCGCCCGCGCGCAGGTCGCCACATAGGCGATACCCAGCGCAAGCAGCCCCACGCCCAGCAGGCGCAGCATGCCTGAACCGATTTCCCAGCCTTGCGGCACCGGGACCACGCCCAGCGCGAACAGCGCCCCGGCCAGCCAGGCGTAGCCGATCCAGTTGGAGGCCGCCGCAAACAGGGCCACGCGGGTCGCGACGGACTTGCGGCAGCCCAGCCGCGTGTACAGGCGCAGGCGCGCACCCAGCCCCCCGACCAGCACGCCCAGGTTCAGGTTCAGCGCGTAGCTCAGCATCGCTACGCCCAGCGCCTTGGGCGCGGGCAGGTTGTGGCGCGTGTACTTTTTGCCCAGCAGGTCCAGGCTGCCGTAGGCCAGGTAGCCCGCGACCACCAGCCCGCCCGCGATCGCGATGGTCTGGCCCGGGATCTTGCGCATCGCGACCCAGACCTGCGGCCAGTCCACCGAGCGGCCGAAGTAATACAGCAGGGCGGCCACCACGATCAGCACCAGCACGGGCAGCACGCGCTTGATGCGGGGCCAGCGACGGCGCAAGGCCCGCATGGGCGACGTATGGAGGATCTTCATGCCGTCTCCCGGCCCGTGTCTGGCGTGACCGTCTGCAAGTGCGGCTTGTGCGCGGGCAGGCTGCCGGCCCAGGCGGGGAAGCGCCGCAGGAAGTGGAACACCACCACGCCCAGCCACAGGCGGCGCAGCCGACGCCGCGAATTCTTGGGCATTTCCACCGGCCGGCAGTCCTCCGCGATCAGCCGGTCCAGGCTTTGGCGCAGGTCGGCGTTCAGCGAGGCGTCGCGCACCACCACGTTCGCCTCCAGGTTCAGCGCGAGGCTCAGGGGGTCCAGGTTGCTGGAGCCTATCGTCGACCAGTCGTCGTCCACGCACGCCACCTTGCCGTGCAGCGGGCGCTTGCAGTATTCATAGATCTGCACGCCCGAGTCCATCAGGTAGTCGTAGAGCATCGACGCCGCCAGGCGGGCGACGAGCACGTCGGGTTCGCCCTGCAGCAGCAGCCGCACGCGCACGCCGCGGCGGGCCGCTTTGACTAGATCGCGCAACAGGTGGTAGCCGGGAAAGAAATACGCATTGGCGATGAGCACGTCGGACCGCGCCGAGCGCACGCCCGCGCGGTAATAGCGTTCGATGTCGCTGCGATGGCTGTCGTTGTCGCGCACCACCAGCCGGCCGCCGCCATCTCCGGCGGGCAGGGGGTCCAGCCGCGCCGGGCGCCGCCGCAACCGTCGCCGGCCTTCGCCCAGCGCGGCGCGCGCATAGTCGGCGATGTCGGCCGCCAGCGGCCCTTCGACCAGGACCGCATAGTCCTGTTTGGCCTCGGGACCGTAGTCGGGCAAGTGATCCGCCGAAAAATTGATGCCGCCGATGAATGAGCGTTCCCGGTCCACCGCCACGATCTTGCGGTGCATGCGCCGGAAGACGTTCGTGCGCACACCCAGAAAGCGCGGCCGCGGGTCGAACACATGAAAGCGCACGCCGGCCTCGGTCATGGCGCCGATGAAGGCGTCGCTGAGCTCGTCGGACCCGTAACCATCCACCAGAAGATCCACGCTGACGCCGCGTCGGGCGGCCCGGATCAGGGCTTGCTGGATTTCCTGGCCGACGGCGTCGTCGAACAGGATGAAGGTTTCCACCAGCACCTCGCTCTGCGCGGCGTCGACGGCCTCCACGACGGCAGGAAAGTACTCCGTGCCGTTTTCCAGCAAGGTATATCGGTTGTTTTCACGCCAGCCGAGGTTCATAGCGCAATCTCCGCGCAGATAGGCACATGATCGGAAAGGCGCGACCACACGCGAGACGCCAGCGGCACCGGCTGCCAGTCGCGCACGCCGCGCACATAGATGCGGTCCAGCCGCAGCAGGGGCCAGCGCGCCGGGAAGGTCCGGGCGGGGCGGCCCAGCCGCGAGGTGAACACCTCGCGCGTCCCGCAGTCGCGCATCAGCGTGTCCGCGCGCAGGCGCCAGTCGTTGAAGTCGCCCGCGATCAGCAGCGGCTCGTCTTCCGGCACTCCGTTAGTGACCAGTTCGCACAGCTGGCGCAGTTGCGCGCCCCGGTGGCGTTCCAGCAGGCCCAGATGCACGCAGATCGCGTGCACCGGCGAAGCGAGGGACGGCGGGCGCAGTACGCAGTGCAACAGCCCGCGGCCTTCGTGGCCATCAACGCTCACGTCGTGGTTCTGATGGGTTTCGATCGGATAGCGCGACAGGATGGCGTTGCCGTGGTGGCCTTCGGGATAGACGGCGTTGCGGCCGTAGGCGTAATCCGTCCACAGCGTGTCGGCAAGGAATTCGTACTGCGACTGGTCCGGCCAGGACTCATGCCTTTCCGCATGGGTCTGGTGTTCGCCCAGGACCTCCTGCAGGAAGACCACGTCCGGCGCGGCGGTGCGCAGCGCTTCACGCAGATCGTGCAGCATGAAGCGGCGGTTGAAGCTGGTGAAGCCCTTGTGGGTATTGACCGACAGCACCGTCAGCGTCGTGGCGTCGATGTAATGCGAAGCGGGCATGAAAACTCCGGCGGTTACGATCTGCCGGATGGAGCAAGCGGCGTGCCCGCCACGTAACAAACTATGTGCGCGATCGGCTGCGGCCGCGCGCGTGGGTGCGCGGCCGGCCCGGATCTGGCCTAATGCCCCGCGTTGGCGCCCGGCTGCGCGTAGCGGCCGACCAGGGTCGCGCTGGCCTGATTCAGTCCCACCACGTCGACCTGCCGGCCGGCCCGGCGCAGCTTGAGCGACACTTTGTCCAGTTCACCCACGGCCGAAATGTCCCAGAAATGCGCATCCGTCAGGTCGATGACGACGCGGTCCACGGCCTCATGGAAGTCGATCGCTGCGGAAAACCGGGACGCCGACGCAAAGAAGACCTGCCCCGAGACCCGGTAGGTGCGGGTGCGGCCATCGTCGGACAGCGACGTGCCGATGGCGAGCAGTCCTTTCACCTTGCTGGCAAAGAACAGACCGCTCAGCACCACCCCGACCAGGACGCCGCGGGCCAGATCGTGGGTCCACACGACCACGGCCACGGTGGCCAGCATGACCACCGAGGACTGCCAGGGGTGCGAGCCCAGGTTGCGGATCGATCGCCAGTTGAACGTGCCGATCGACACCATGATCATCACGGCCACCAGCGCCGGCATGGGAATCTGCGCCACCAGCGGGCCGAGCGCCACGATCAGGAACAGCAGGAACACGCCGGCCACAAAGGTGGACAGGCGGGTCCGGCCGCCGGCGCGGACATTGATGACGGACTGCCCGATCATGGCGCATCCGCCCATCCCGCCCAGAAAGCCCGTGACGATGTTGGCGATGCCCTGGCCCCTGCATTCGCGTCGCTTGTCGCTGGGCGTATCGGTCATGTCGTCGACGATCTGCGCCGTCATCATCGATTCCAGCAGCCCGACCGCCGCCATCGTCAGCGAGTACGGCAGGATGATGCGCAGCGTCTCCAGCGTGAAGGGCACGTCCGGAATCATGAACGCGGGCAGGGTGGAGGGCAGGGCGCCCATATCGCCCACCTTGTTGACGTCCAGGCCGGCATAGATGGACACGGCCGTCATCACGATGATGGCGACCAGCGGCGACGGCACCGCGGTGGTAAGCCTGGGCAGCAGGTAGATGACGGCCAGCGCGGCCGCGACCATGGCGTAGGTGATCCATGTCACGCCAATCAGCTGCGGCAGCTGCGCCATGAAGATCAGGATGGCCAGCGCGTTCACAAAGCCCGTCACCACGGAACGGGACACGTACTGCATCAGCAGGTCCAGCCGCAGGAAGCCGGCCACGATCTGCAACAGCCCCATGAGGACCGTGGCGGCGAACAGATAGCCGATGCCGTGCTCGCGCACCAGCGGCGCGACCAGAACGGCCACGGCCGCGGTCGCCGCCGAAATCATGCCGGGCCGCCCGCCCGTGAACGCAATGATGAGCGCGATGGAAAACGAGGCATACAGCCCCACGCCGGGGTCCACGCCCGCGATGATCGAAAAGCCGATGGCTTCCGGGATCAGGGCAAGCGCGACCAGCACGCCCGAAAGAATGTCTGCGCGCGGATTGGCCATCCATTCGCGGCGCAATCTGGAAAGAACTGTCATGGATTTGGGTAAGTTGAATTGAGCAAGCGGGGCGTGGTCGCGCTGCGCGGCGTGCGCGTCAGGGTTGGGCGAGCGCCCTGGGGTGCTTGAGGGTTGTCCGAGGGATAGGCGCCCGGCCGAGCCACCCGGCAAGCCGGGTCCATCCAACACCGCGACGGCGTCGCGGCCGCGCATCCGTTGCGGATGCGGCGACCGTGATTGTACCTGCGTCGTATTTGCGGGATCCCCAGCCAGGGCTCAGGCACGCGACTTGCCCCTGGGTGCCTGCCGATCCCGCGTCAGGGCGACGCGCCAGGTTCCTCTGGCGTGGCCGCCGCCGGGCCACCGTTGCCGATGAAGGAGCCATCATGAAGAACCGAAAGATGTATCTTTGCGCCGCTGCGCTGACCTGCCTGCTCGCCACGTCCGTGTCGGCGCAAACCGTCGAGAAAACGCTGGTCGCCCAGACCAAGACGGCCGAGGCGGATGTCCGCAAGACCAGCCAGCCCAAACCGGACCATCCGGCCGGGCAGCGCGAAAAAGTGGCGAAGGGCAAAGAGGGATGCGCCGTGACCTGACGCCCCAAGCCGCCACCGCGCGGGACGGGCCCGGGGCCGTCCCTTCGGGCGGCGATCCGGCCGGGTCCGCGCGGGCGGATTTAGATTTCAGGTAGTATTCAGTTTCCTGTAAGCAAGAGAGCACGGCGGAGCGTCCGGCCTTGTGCTGCCCCGGCAGCCCGGCGCCATCCGCCATCTATGAACGACGACCCCCCTCCTAGCAGGGCGCCGCATCCTGACTGCCGGCGCCCGACGCCCCCTCCCGATTTTGCCGCGGCAAGCGATGCCTGCCCGCGAGCCGTTCCCCTCATCGCCATGGCGGCCACCCCGCGCCTGGGCGGCCGCGCGCCGCCGCGCCCGCTGGCGCCGCTGACTGCGCGGCACGCATTCGACATGTCCCTTTTCCGCCGTCGCGCACCCGTTGCGCGCGGCCTCACGTTTTCCGTGGAAACCTGATGATTTTCGACTGGATGTCCGACCCCACCGCCTGGCTTGGCCTGGCGACGCTGGTCGTGCTTGAGATTGTGCTGGGTATCGACAACCTGGTGTTCATCGCCATCCTGGCGGACAAGCTGCCGCCCGAACAGCGCAACCGCGCGCGCCTGATCGGCCTGACGCTGGCGCTGGTGATGCGCCTGGGCCTGCTCGCCAGCATCGCCTGGGTGGTGACCCTGACGGCGCCGCTCTTTACGGTATTGGGCGCGGAAATCTCCGGACGGGACCTGATACTGATCCTGGGCGGGGCCTTTCTGCTCTTCAAGGGCACGATGGAGCTGCACGAGCGCGTCGAAGGCAGCGCCAGCCATGACTCGGCGCAAAAGCCCCAGCACGCCGTCTTCTGGCAGGTCATCCTGCAGATCGTGGTGCTGGATGCCGTGTTCTCGCTGGATTCGGTCATTACCGCCGTGGGCATGGTGCAGGACCTGAGCATCATGATGATCGCCGTGGTCGTGGCGATGGCCGTCATGATGGTCGCCAGCCGCCCCTTGATGGCCTTCGTCGGCCGCCACCCGACGGTGGTGATCCTGTGCCTGGGCCTTCTGCTGATGATCGGCTTCAGTCTGGTGGCCGAGGGCCTGGGCTTCCATGTGCCCAAGGGTTATCTGTACGCGGCCATCGGCTTCTCCATCCTGATCGAGCTTTGCAACCAGCTCGCCCGCCGCAACCGCGCCCGCGGCACGCACGCCTTGGGCCGCCGCCAGCGCACGGCGCAGGCCGTGCTGCGCCTCTTGCGCGGCGGACGCGCCGGCCAGCCGATGTCGCAGGTGGATGATGTCGTGGCCCTGGTCGACGGGGCGGGCGACGAGCCCGCGTTCGCGCCGGAGGAAAGCTCGATGATCGAGCGCGTGCTGTCCATCGGCGCCCGCGACGTGCGCGCCATCATGGTGCCGCGCGGCGACGTGATCTGGCTCGACGTGGCCGACACGCCGGACCGCATCGTCCGCAAATTCTCCAGCGGGCACTCGCGCCTGCCGCTGTGCGCGGGCGATCCGGCCAACGTGCTGGGCGTGCTGCACTTCAAGGACGTGCTGCCGCTGCTGCAGAACCCGGGGCCGATCGACCTCGTCGAACTGGCGCGCGAGCCGCGCTACGTGCTGGAGACCACGCCCGTGCTCAAGGTGCTTGACGAACTGCGCGCCTCGCGCGACCACATGCTGATCGTGGTGGACGAACACGGCGTGTGCGAGGGCCTGGTCACGCCGCTGGACGTGCTGACGGCGGTGGCGGGCGACCTGCCCGAACACCGGGAAGACCTGCCCGAGGCCTTGCAGCTGTCGGACGGTTCCTGGCTGCTGGGCGGGCGCCTGTCGGTGGACGAAGCCGCGCGCCTGCTCGCTGCGCCGGCGCTTGCCGACGACTATCCCGATGCCACGCTTGCCGGTTGCCTGCTGCGCGCGGGCGGCCGGATTCCGGACGCGGGCGACATCGTGATGCTGCGCGATTGGGGCTTCGAAGTGACGCGGCGCGATGGCCTGCGCATCGACCAGGTCCATGCGCGCCCGCGCCAGCCGGAGCCCAGCGCGGCCGATTGATGCTCAGCTGCAGATGCGCCGCCACGGCGACCGGTTCACCGGGCAATACCCCGGGCACCGCGTCGCCACGGCCTTGCCGCTCAAGCATTGCGCATTCGACTCGGTAAAGCCGTACTGCATGTTGCCGTAGCACCCGCACAGCTCCAGCACGGTGCCGGGCGGATGGGGCTGGGGTTCCGGCGCAAGCTTGGCGGCCGGCTTTGCGGACGGGTTTGCGGACGACTTTGCGGCGGGTTTGGACCCGCTGGCGGACGAGGCCGCGGGCGAGGGCGGCGCCTCGGCGGCAGGCCGGGTCGGGGCGGGCGGCGGGGTCTCGGGCTGCGCCCGCTTGGACTTCGCGTCGCCCGTGCCCAGGCGGTCCTTCACGGCCGCAACCGTCATGCCGCAGCGCTTGGCGATCGTCGCCACGCTGCGCCCCGCGTCCGCCATCCCACGCAGGGTCTTGTCGCTGCATGCCGCCTGCGACGCGGCAGGGACCAGCAAACCCAGCCACAGCAGCGCGCACGCGATGGTTCCTGACCTGCACAGCGTCATGACACGCCTCCCGCACCTTGGTGCGCCGGGGCAGGACGACACCCCTGTTGGACCGCAAGTGCGGCCTAGCGTAGAGCGGCTAAATCGTGGGTGTCAATGCGGCGCGATCGTATCGCCAGAATGGGTTGCGCCTGCCCCCGGCGGCAGGGCAGGCGGCCGCCATCCGGCTGGTATCCGCGGGCAGCCGGACTGCGCGGTGCGGCCGCGACGCGCTCAGGCGGTCATTTCCGGCACGGCGGCCGCGAACGGAATGCGGTCCAGCGCAAGCGCCGCCTCCCGGCGGGCCTGCGCGAGCCACTCGGGACCGCGCGCGGTGCCTTCCACGGCCAGGAACGTCACCTGCGTCAGGCCGATGGTGGCCAGCACGTGCCGTAGATAGGGCGTCAGGAAGTCGGGTTGCCGCGCATCGTCGCCCCGGAACGCGCCACCGGAGGCAATCGCCACGTAGACGGGCCGGTCCGCCAGCAGGCCCACCTTGCCCTGCGGCGTGATGTGGAACGTGTTGCGCACGCGGACGACATGGTCCAGCCAGGCCTTAAGCGCCGAAGGCACGGTGAAGTTGTGCATGGGCGTGGCGATCACGATATGGCTGGCGTCTTCCAGCATCCGGATCATGTCGTCGGACGCCTTCAGCGACCCGCGTCCGAGCACGTCGGCGCCGGGGTCCGCGGGCGCGGCCAGGGCGCTCGCATAGTCGCTGTCCGCATGGGCGAGGGCAGTGGCATCGACCTCGACCACGTCCAGGCCGCCGGCCGGGCGGGCCTGCAGCAGGCGCTCGACGATGCGCTGCGACAGCCGATAGCTTTCCGAGTCCAGCCCCCGCGGGCTGCAACGGATGCGAAGAATGCTCATGAAGTGGTTCCTTTCAAGGGTTTGCTGAACCGGATGGCGCTGGTCAACAGGCCCTGCCGGAAGTAAAAGCGCTGCGCCAGCGCGTTGCCCAGCCCGGTATCAAGTACGAGCCGGGCGCAGTCCGTGGCCCGCGCCAGATCGTCCAGTGCGCCGAGCAACTGGGCGCCCCAGCGGCTGCCGCGCGCGGAGGACTCGACCACCAGGTCGTCGACATACAGGAAGCGGCCGTAGATCAGATTTTCCTGGTAGCGGTAGCCGGCCAGCGCCACCGCGCGCCCGTCGTTTACCGCGGCCAGCAAGCGATAGTTTTCGCGGTGCATGCGGGCCAGGCGCTGGACAAATTCGTCCGCGTCGGCCAGGTGGGGCCGCAGTTCCTGCATCAGCGGCAGGCAGGCGCGCCATTCGTCCGGGGATTCCAGGTGGCGCAAGGCCGCATGTGGGGTGGGCGTGTTCATGGATCAGTACCGATAGTCGGGGCAGCGAGGAAGCGCTGCAGCAGATGTACGAATCTTAAAAAGCGCATGCCATAATTTGAAGGGCCATAAATATGCTTTTGGACTATGCCATGATCGCTGCCACCCCCGACGGGCTGCATTCGGTTTCCGAGACCGCCGCCCACCCGCTCTACCGCCAGGTCTACGAGCGCTTTCGCGGCGCCATCGCCGAAGGCACGCTCAAGCCCGGCGACCGCATTCCGTCGGCGCGCGCCCTCGCCAAGGAAATCGGCGTGGCGCGCGGCACCATCGAGGTCGCCTATTCGCTGCTCGCGGCCGAAGGCTATATCCAGGCGCGCGGCCAGGCCGGCACCATCGTGTCGCCCAACCTGCAGCCGGTGGCGCACGCCGCGCCCGCGCCCAGGGCCCGGCCCGCTGAGGTCCAGGAGGACAACTGGCAGCGGCCCGCCGCGCTGATGCCCTTCCAGATGGGGCTGCCCGCGCTGGACGCTTTTCCGCGCAAGATCTGGGCGCGGCTGGGCGCGCGGCACCTGCGCGCGATGCAGCCGCCGGAGCTGGGCTATCCCGATCCCGCAGGCCTGCTGGCGCTCAGGACGGCGACCGCCGCCTACCTGCAGGTGGCGCGCGGCATCCAGTGCAGCCCGATGCAGGTGTTCATCACGTCCGGCTACCACCACACCATGCAGCTCATCATGCAGGCGCTGTTCAAGCCCGGCGATGCGGTCTGGGTCGAAGACCCGGGCTATCCGCCCACGCGGGCGCTGCTGGCGCAGGCCGGCATGCAGGCGGTGCCGGTGCGCGTGGACGCCGACGGTCTGGTGGTGGAGGCGGGCATCGCCCTGGAGCCGCGCGCCAGGGCGGCGGTCGTGACGCCTGCGCACCAAAGCCCGCTTTGCCTGTCACTGTCGCTGCCCCGGCGCCAGGCGCTTCTGGATTGGGCCGAGCGCAGCAGCGCGTGGATCGTCGAGGACGACTACGACGGCGAGTACCGCTACGTCGGCCGTCCATTGCCCGCCTTGAAAAGCCTGGATCGCCAGGGCCGCGTGCTGTATTCGGGGACGTTCAGCAAAGTGCTGTTTCCCGGCCTGCGCCTGGCCTACCTGGTCGTGCCCGAAGAGCAGGCGCCGCGATTCGATCGCCTCTGCCGGCTGCTGGCCGGCGGCGCGCCCGCACTGACGCAGGCGATCCTGGCTTCATTCATCAACGAGGGCCATTTTGGGCGCCATATCCAGCGCATGCGGCGGCTGTACGGCGAACGGCGCAACGCGACGGCGGCGGCCCTGTCCGCCGTGCTGGGCAACCGGCTGCGCATCGATCCCCAGCCGGGCGGCATGCATCTGGTGGCGCGCCTGGAGGGCTATCACACCGACCGCGCGCTGGCGGCGCGCATGCTCGAAAACGGCCTGTACGCGCACGCCTTGTCGCGCTGGTCGGCGGCCCCCGATGCCCGCTCCGGCCTGCTCATGAGCTTCACCAATATCGCGTCGGCGCAGCAGGCGCAGGACCTGGCCCGGCGCATCCTGCCGCTCATGTGAGCGGACAGGGGTGAACGGAAAGGGTGAACGCCAGGCGGCGGGGCTCAGTTCAGGCCGGCCTTGTCCAGCCCATAGGCCTGGTCCGCCGATCCGGGCACGGTGCGAAAGCCCACATTCAGGCGATTCCAGCCGTTGATGGCCACGACCAGGAAGCTCAGGTCCGACAACTCGCTTTCCGAGAACTGGGCGCGGACGGATTCGTAGATCTCGTCGGGCACGCCGTGCGGGGCCAAGCTGGTCAGCGCCTCGGTCCATTCCAGCGCGGCGCGTTCGCGCGGCGAAAAGAGCGGCGATTCGCGCCAGATGGCGACATGATGCAGGCGCAGCGCCCGTTCGCCCTTGATCGTGGCTTCCTTTACGTGCATGTCCAGGCAGAATCCGCAGCCGTTGATCTGCGAGGCGCGGATGTCGACCAGATGGCCGAGCTCCTGGACCACAGCCGTCTTCTTGAGCGCCATGCTGAAGTCCAGATACTTCTTGGACAGCACTTCGGATACCTGGAAATAATTCACGCGCTGGGTCATGGTCATGCCTTTCTGAATGGTCGGTGATAGGGGAGACAGGCGCATGATGCGGCCCGTTGGCCCAACCCGGAAGTGCCATGAAGCGGCTTTCGATATGGGCCATGTTGCCGCCGGGCAAGCACCCCTTGGGCGCGCGCCGTTGACATTTATCCGATTGAATCCCCGGCGCGGCCCGGCTATAAGCTTGGATCTGGGGCCTGAAAATCGTCACCCCGCCTGTCCAAGACGCCCGAGCCGATGCCGCATCCATCCCCCCATGACGAACACGTCGACAGCAAACCGGCGACAGGCGCCCGCGTCCATGGCGGACGCGGATCCTGTCTCGAAGTCTTCCTGGTGTTCCTGCGCCTGGGCTTAACGTCCTTCGGCGGCCCGGTGGCCCACCTGGGCTACTTCCGCGCCGAGTTCGTCGACCGCCGCCGATGGCTGGACGACTACGCCTTCTCGGATCTCGTGGCCTTGTGCCAATTTCTGCCGGGGCCGGCCAGCAGCCAGGTCGGCATGGCGATCGGACTGCGCCGGGCCGGCTGGTCCGGCATGCTGGCCGCCTGGGTGGCGTTCACGCTGCCGTCCGCGCTGGCGCTGATCGGCTTCGCGATGGGCCTTTCCCACTATGGCTGGCTATCGGGATCGGCGGCGATTCAGGGGCTGAAGGTGGCCGCCGTGGCCATCGTCGCCCAGGCAGTCTGGGGCATGGGGCGCTCCCTGTGTCCAGACCGGTCCCGCGCCGCCCTCGCGGTGGGCGCGGCGCTGCTCACCGTGGTGCTGCCCACCGCGTTTGCCCAGATGGCGGCCGTTCTGCTGGGCGCGGTGCTGGGCGCGGTCTTCCTGCAATTGCCGCCGCGGCCCATCCTGTCCCAGGGCGCTTCGGGCGTGCCGCGCGGCGCGGCCCTGGCCGCGCTGGGCATCTTCGCGGCGCTGATGGCGGGCCTGCCGCTTTGGGCATTGATGTCGGACAGCGCGCTGGCTGGCCAGATCGCGGACTTCTACCGTGCCGGCGCGCTGGTCTTCGGCGGCGGGCACGTGGTGCTGCCGCTGCTGGAGACCGCGTCGGTCTCGTCGGGCATGGTGTCCAGCGCGGATTTCCTGGCGGGTTATGGCGCGGCGCAGGCCGTGCCCGGCCCGTTGTTCACCTTCGCGGCGTTCCTGGGCGCGCTGTCGCCGGGCCCCTTGTCCGGCTGGGCGGGCGGGCTGACGCTGCTGTGCGTCATCTTCCTGCCGGGCGCCTTGCTGCTGACCGCGGCCCTGCCGTTCTGGGACACGCTGCGCCGCCGGCCCGGCGTGCGCAACATGGTGGCGGGCGTGAATGCCAGCGTGGTCGGCATCCTGCTGGGCGCGCTGTACGACCCCGTCTGGACCAGCGCCATCCTGGGCAAGGCCGACTTTGCCCTTGCGCTGCTCCTGTTCGCGCTGCTGGTCTACGCCCGTTGGTCGCCCCTGTGGGTGGTGCTGCTGGCCGCGGCCAGCGGCTGGACACTGGGATGGCTGGTCTAGCCCTGGCCGCGCGGCCGCTCCCGGCGTGGCCTCATGCGCCCCAGCGGGCGGGGCGCTTTTGCAGGAAGGCGTCGATGCCTTCGCACGCATCGGCTTCCATCATGTTGCGGGCCATGACGTCGCCCGCATAGTCGTAGGCGTCGGCCAGCGCCATCTGACGCTGCTGGTAGAACATGCGCTTGCCGTAACGCACCGCCGTCGGGCTCTTGGACAGGATGTCGTCCACCAGCGCACGCACCCGTGCGTCCAGCTCGCTCTCGGGCACCGCATCGTTGATCAGCCCCCAGTCCGCCGCCTGGCCGGCATCGATGAAACGCGCCGTCATCAGCATCTCGAAGGCGCGCTTGGCCGATACATTGCGCGTCAATGCGACGGCTGGCGTCGCGCAGAACAGGCCCACGTTGATGCCGGACACGGCGAACTTCGCGGTATCGGCGGCGACCGCCATATCGCAGCTCGCGACCAACTGGCAACCCGCCGCCGTCGCGATGCCGTGCACTTTGGCGATCACGGGCACCGGCAGCGCCTGCAAGCCCTGCATGACGCGCCCGCATTGGCGGAACAGCGCGCGGTAGTAGTCCAGGTCGGGCTGGCTGCGCATCTCGCGCAGGTCATGGCCCGCGCAAAACGCGCGCCCGGCGGATTCCAGCACCACGCAGCGCAGGTCCGGGTCCCTTGCCAGCCTGTCGATCTCTTGTTGCAGGGCCGCCAGCAGCGCCTCGGACAAGGCATTGAACTGGGATGGCCGGTTCAGGCGCAGCGTGACCACGCCGGCTTGGGCGGTGGACAGCAGCAGCGGTTCGTCCGCGGGTTTTTCGATGGACATGTCGCCTCCAGGAAGAGTGTTCCTGGATACTAGCGCACCCCGCGGGCCGCGCCCCGGCGTTCAGGAACCGGCCGCCAGGCGCCGTCCCAGGGCGGGGGCCAGCAACAGCAGCGGCGCCACGATCACGGCGCCGATCAGGGCCATGGCCGCCTGCGGCGCCATGCCGCTGTCCAGCAGCACGGTCGCAATGACCGCCGAACCGCTCATCTGGAACAGCCCGTAGACCGCGGCGGCAGTGCCCGCCCGGTCTGCAAAGGGCTCCAGCGCCAGGCTCAGCCCCGACCCCAGCGCGAGCGAGAATCCCACGGTCAGCACGCACACGGGCAGCATGAAGATCCACGCGGAAACCGGCGCCCACAGCCATGCGCAGACATGCATGGCCGACGCCAGCAGCAGGGCGGCCATGCCGACGCGCACCATGGTGTAGCGGCCGTAGCGCGCAATAAAGGCGGGCGCCACGAAGAACGCCGCGATATTGATCGCCGCGTTGCCGCCGAACCAGGCGGAAAACCCCAGCTCGGAATACCCGAGCTGCTGCACCAGCACCACTGGCGCAGCCGACACGAACACCAGGATCATCGCCATGCCCGCCGTGCCGAACAGGGCGAAATACAGAAACCGGCCGCTCGCCACGATGGGCGCATAGCGGGGCAGGCTGTAGAGCGCGCCGGACCGGTGCGCCGGCTTGGCGCGGGTCTCCTCGAACCGCAGGGCGAGCAGCGCCGCCAGCGCCAGCGAGAACAGCGCCATGAACACAAACGTGCTGCGCCACCCGGCATGCACCGCCAGCACGCCGCCCACCATCGGCGCCAGCGCCGGCACCGAGCACAGCGCCCCGTTCAGATAGCTGTACACGCGCGCGCCGACCGCCGGGCTGAAGCAATCGCGCACGGCGGCAAACGCCACCAGCGACGCCGAACATGCGCCCAGTCCCTGGATGACGCGCGCCGCGTAAAAGACATCGAGCGAATTCGCGACCGCGCCCAGTGCGGAGCCCAGCAGATAGGCCAGCGCGCCGCACAGGGCCACCGGCCGCCTGCCATAGCGGTCGGCCAGCGGTCCGATCAGCACCTGACCCACGCCCACCGCAAAGATGAACAGCGTGATGC
The DNA here is from genome assembly GCF_900108985.1 of Achromobacter sp. NFACC18-2. Taxonomy (NCBI): domain Bacteria; kingdom Pseudomonadati; phylum Pseudomonadota; class Betaproteobacteria; order Burkholderiales; family Alcaligenaceae; genus Achromobacter; species Achromobacter sp. NFACC18-2. The sequence goes on from NZ_FNYM01000001.1 coordinate 390,338, forward strand.
TGGCCTGCAGTGCGCCGATGGGCTCGCCAAAAGCGAGCGCCATGGCGGGCAGGGAGGGCAGGTAGATGTCGATGGCCATCGGCGTGAGCGTGACCAGTCCCATCAGCAGACCGATCAGCCAGCGCTGGCCTCGGGGCGTCAGGGCAGACTTCATTGCAGGCTCTGGGCCATTGCAGACCCGGGAAAACCCGACATTATCCATGATCGCCCGCGCGCGGGCTGGCGTAGAATGCCTGTCCCATGAGCCCGCCCGCCTTGCGCCCTCGCATCGTCATCCTGTATTGCACGCAGTGCCAGTGGCTGCTGCGCGCCGCCTGGATGGCGCAGGAACTGCTCTCCACGTTTTCGACCGACCTGGGCGAAGTCGCACTGCAGCCCGGCACCGGCGGCATTTTCCAGATCACCTACAACGGCGATCTCATCTGGGACCGCAAGCGCGACGGCGGCTTTCCCGACGCCAAGGTCCTGAAACAGCGCGTGCGCGACCGGCTCGACCCGGGCCGCTCGCTGGGCCACATCGACGCCCACGGTGCCGCTCCGGCCCCCGAGGCCGACCTCTGAACCGCCGCGCGGCTTTCCATTGCTGACCCTCGGGGGCAGCGGCTTGTTCTGCCTTCAATCTCGCAGGTCAATCCCGGGTTCCACGTGCGCCACGATTAAAGCTGGCTATTTTCACCATAATTGTGCTAAAATCTTTTATCTATCGGCAAAATTATAAGAACAAGCTTTTTGCAAACCAGCCGATGGCAATCTTTCCTGGCGCCGCCACGTTCCTGAATGCTCCCCCGCGTCCGCGGCATTCATGGCCCGCCTGAATCTGTGCGCAATGCTCGGCGGGGGAAGCCATGCGCCTGTCCAGGAGCATGCTTATGTCTCATCAATTGACTGCCAAGAAGGGAAGCTTCGAGATCCCCCCGCTGAATTGGAAGGCGCCCGACGCCAACAAGCAGTCTGACCGCCGCGACACCACGTCCCGCGACGCCGACACATCCAAGAAGGCGCAAGCCTCGCACGACAAGGCATAAGCCTCGCTCAACCCAGGGTGCGCTGCTGGACCTGGTTGCGCCCATTCAACTTCGCCAGATACAGGAGTTCGTCCGCGGCCCGGAACAGGCCGCTGGCGGATTCCGCCTGGCTCCACGATACGCAGGCCACGCCAAAGCTGGCCGTCAGGTTGAATGTGACGCCGTTCTCCGACGTGACGGCGCAAGCGCAGATGCGGGCGCGCAGGCGCTCAGCCATCTCCACCGCTTGCTGCGCGCTGCGTGTGCGGCACAGCACCGCAAATTCCTCCCCGCCCACACGCGCCACGACGTCCTGCTGCCGCCAGGTCGTGCGGCATAGCTCGGCGACAGCCTTCAGCGCCAGATCGCCGCTTGCGTGGCCATGGGTGTCATTGATGGATTTGAAGTGGTCGATGTCGAACAGGACCAAAGCCAGCATTGGCCGGTTTTCGTCCCACAGGGCACGTATCGCCTGAAAGCGCGTCTCGAAGGCGCGCCGGTTCAGCAGCCCCGTCAGGTAGTCTGTTTCCGCCATGTGGGCCAGGTCCTCGATCAGCCGGTCCCGTTCAGCCTGCAGGCGCATTTGCGCGGCGGCGTTCCGCTTGAGCACCCGCAAGGCATTGAATACCTCTTGCACTTCGCCATGGTGCCCGCCGGAGGGGATCCGGGCCGGCGCCAGGCCGTTCGCAATCGCGCTGATGATGCGCGTGGCCAGTGCGAAGGGCTGGATCACCCGCGTCCTGAACTGCACCAGCGCCACCGCCAGGGCGGCCGCCAGCAGGGCGGTCGCCGCCAGGGTCACCGCCAACAGCCGCGCCGCGCCCGCACGATGCGCGTCGATGTGGCGTTCCATCTCGTCCAGCAGCACATCCCGGAACTCGGTGATCGCCCCCATCAGCGGCACATACGTCGTGGCGACCGCCTGCGTCGTGACGGACGCCTCCGATTGCCGCGACGCCTCCTCACGCACCCACGCCAGATACGCCAGTCCCTCCCCGAAATAACGCCGTTCCATCCGCGCCTGTGCGTCGGACGCCCGCGCATCCCGGTAGCTGGCCATGCGGCCATCGATCAGCGCGCGCAACTCGTCAATCCGGCCCAGCACGCGCTCGATGCGGAACTGTTCCTCGGCGGTCAGTTTCCGGTGCCTGCCCAATGCGGGCGTGAAGGTGGACCCCAGCAGGCCCGCTTGTTCGCGCAGCTCGCTGGCCAGGAGTGCCAGCGACAGCAGGCTAGGCGCATTGGCTTCGCTGCGCATGACCAGCCCGGCATTGGCGGCCAGACTCGCCTGCCACATCGGAACGATGCGCACCATGGCGCTGACCGACTCCCACAGCATCTGACTCGACAACGCGTCGCGCGGCGTGGCGATACGTGTATCGATCTCCCGCCGTGCGTCGGCCAGCGCCCGGCGTATCCGCTCGAGCTCCGCGCGCTTGCCCTCATCTTCTGGCGCCGAATGCAGCGCCAGCAGCGCGTCGACCAGCCTGTCGGTGCCAGCGCGCGCCGCGCCCAGGTTTGCGAGCACCGAATCCGGCACGGGCAGGGCCGAGCCCAGGGCGGCGTTCATCGGTCCGCGTTCGGCCGACGTAAACTCCATGACCCGGATGGTGGCGCGCACCGATCCGAATGCCTGCCGCGCCTCCGACGCCGCGCTGTAAGAGCGCCAGCTCTGGAACAGAAGGATGCCGGCCAGCACCCCCACCAACAACAGCACGCCTGCGGCCAGCGCGACGAAATGACGTTCCAGGGATTTGGGCGCGGCGGCGGGGCGCAACATACTCGGCAAGCAGATCCATGCGAAGTCGAAGCCGCGCAGGATACTGTAAATGCCGGCGCGACGAACGCTGTTTGAGCAATTCGTGCGGCATTTCAATCTATTCCAGCAATACTATGTCGCTGAAACTCGGTTCATTGCAATTTCCTGCGCAAATTTGCATCGACGCCGCTTTGCTGGTGTGACTGGCGCACCTGCGCCGGCCCCCGCTCATGCGCCGTGCATCACCACGCGATTGCGCCCCTGCTGCTTGGCCGCATACAGCGCCGCATCGGCGGCCCGGAACGTTTCGTCGACGTCGGGCCCGCTCGACGTCCAGTGGGCCACGCCCGCCGAGATCGTGACGCGGCTGGCCCCGCGCAATTCCCGCGAGGCGATATGTACCCGCAGCCTGTCGGCGACATTGGCCGCTTCGCGGGGGGCGACGCCCGGCAGCAGGATCAGGAATTCCTCGCCGCCGATGCGGCAAAGCACGTCCGAGGGCCGCGAGCACTCGCGCATGATCTGCGCCATGTCGCGGATCACCTCGTCGCCGGCATTGTGGCCATAGGTGTCGTTGATCTGCTTGAAATGGTCGATGTCCAGCGCCACGACCGAAAACGGCGTGGCGCGGGCCTGCATCAGCTCCACGGCGTCCTGCGTGCCGCGGCGATTGCGCAGCCCCGTCAGCGGATCCGTAATGCTGGCGAGGTTCAGCTTGCCGATCTTGTCCTGCAGGCTGGTGAAACTGGCGATCACCGCGCGCTTGAGCCGTTCTGCCTCGAAATACCAGGCCCTCACCGATTGCACCCGCTGCATCGCAACGTCCACGTCCTGGTGTTCCACCGTCGTGGCCAGTTGCGACAGGGGCAGCGAGATCATGCGGGCGCACCACCAGATGGCCAGCAGGAACGCCACGGCCAGCGGCGCGGCATAACCCAGCAGCGCCCAGATCAGATCATGGATCGGCTCCAGCGTGACCTTCGCGGGGCGTTGCGCCACCACGCCCCAGCCGCTCGTCGGCACCGGCGCATAGCCCGCCAGCATGTCCACGCCCTTGGTATTGACCACGCGCATCGCGCCGGCCTCGCCCTTGATCACGGCGGCGACGACCGGATTGGACAGCACCGTTTCTCCCACGCGCTCGCTGTCGGTGTGATAGATGAGCCGGCCATCTCCGTCCACCACATACAGATAAGAGCCGTCATGGTAGTGATGCTTGCCTAGCAGCTCGTGCAGGGCGCTTTCGTTGCGTAGATAGAGCAAGCCGGCGAGATAGCCCAGGTACGCGCCATCGCTCGAGTAGATGGGGTGGGAGACATTGATCATCAGGTTGCCGGCGATGGACACATAGGGCTTGCTGATCAGGGGCTGCCGGGTGCGCAGCGCCGCGCGGCTGCCCGGCGTGTCAATCTGGGTGCCCAGGAAGCTGCGGAACGTCTGTGTCGTCGCCAGAATCGTGCCATCCGCGCTGACGACGCCCACCGAATTGAAGCTGTCCGTCTGCTGCTGCACGCGCATGACCTCGGCGGCAAGCCGATCGGGCGACCCGATCAGTTCCGGCATGTGCCGTGCGCTGTATGCCAACTGCTGCTGCGCCGATCTCAGGAAGCCGCCCGCGCTTTCCGCCAGCTTCACCGCATACACGCGGTTCGATTCAAGCGTGTTCTGGATCAACTGCTCGCGCTGCACGAGGTAGCTGGCATACAGGGCATTGGCTGTGGCGGCGATGGCGCTGAAGACGGTAAGCGCAAGCACTAGCCCGCGGAGATTGATTTGCATGGGATCGGAACGGGCAGGGGACGAGCCGGCGCCCCGCCGTGGCAACACGATCCGACGACGTCAGACGGGCCGGCAGGCCGGGGCGCAGTGATTTTAATGTCACCGCCACCATTACGGCAGGTCCCGGTCATCCTGTAGGTCCGGCGCCTGTGGTTCGTCCAGCAGGCGGGCAGCGGGCGACAGCGCGGCCGCTCCCGCCCGGAAATACCCCATCACCGTGGCCACGCTGGCGTGGCCGGTCATCGCCATCGTGTCGCCCAACGGCACGTTGCGCCGCCCGGCCTCCGTGACAAAGCCGGAGCGCAGGCTGTGCGCCGAAAAATCGCCCTCCAATCCCGCCAGCCGGCTGCGCGCCAGCACGATCTCGCGCACGGCCGCGGCGGCCAGGGGCTCGCCGATCACATCGCCGCGCCGCACCCGCCGGAAGATCGGCCCCTGGCGGATCGCGCTGGCCGCCAGCCAATCGTCCAGCGCCTGCGCGGCCTTGCCCAGAATGGGTTTCTGGTCCTGGGCCCGGCTGGCGCCGGTCTGATTGGTCTTGGAGTGCGCCATCGTATAGAGGTAGCCGTCCGCCGTGCGCTGCGTGTTTTCCATGGTGGCGCGCACCACCTCGGATCGCCGGCGGCCGCCGCTGGCCCAGGCAAAGAGCAGCAGCGCGCGATCGCGCTTGCCGCGCAAGGAATCGTCGCAGGTGTCTAGCATGGCCTGCAGCGGCTCGCGCGTCAGCGCCTCTTTCTTGGCGGGCGCAATGCCGCGCCGGGCATAGGCGCGCCGCGTCTTCGACAGCAGTTCTCGGACCGCGGCCCCGCGGCAAGGATTTGGGTGCCCCAGCAGTTCATGCGCCTTTGACAGCACCGACAACCGCTGCAGCAGCGTGTTCAGGCTGGGCGCTCCCAGCCTGCCCTTGGCTTTCAGCCGCACCAGCTCCTGATCCAGGGCCAGCGGCAATTCCCACGCCAGTCCGTCCTCGGTCGAGCGCTGCGCGTGATCCACGACGAACTGAATGACGACGGTCTCGGGCAAGGGCAGGGCGAACGCACGGCCATAGCGCAGTTCGAACCAGGCCGTCCAGTAGCGCATCGCCGCCCGATAGCTTGCAGCCGTGTTGGCGGAACTGCCTTCCCGCATGAGTCCGCGCACCGCGGCATCGGCCCGTGCATCGAGCGCCTGGGGATCCAGGGGGCGGAGCGAGGCCGGGGCGGGGAGGGAGGCCGGTAAAGGTCGGGGGTTTGGCAAGGAGAGTTCTGGCATCAAGGGGAAAAGGAACCACGGGCGTGGCCGCGACGTAGCTGCGGGCGGCCGTAGCGGGGTACATGGGGCGCGATCCGCCGCCCTAAGGCCGAAATGCGATGAAATTATATATCTACTACATATGCTGTATGATATCTTACATAGAAAGCTTTTTACGCACGATAAGGTTCCATTATCGTGGGTAATTCTTCGCGCGGCGACAGGAAATCAATCATGGCCACGGGTATTACTGAATCAGACGTCTGGACTGCCGCCGACGCGCTCCTGCTGGAAGGCGCCCGGCCGACCATCGAGCGGGTACGCCAGAAAATCGGCCGCGGATCGCCAAATACCGTCAGCCCCCACCTGGAAACCTGGTTCCGCGCGCTGGGCGCCCGCATCAAGGACCCTCGTGCCTTCGCCGCGCCACCCGAGGTGCCCGATCCCATCGCCCAGGCGGCCGCGCATTTCTGGGACGCCGCGTTGGCGGCGGCGCGTGCCGAACAGGCCCAGGCCTACCAGGAACGCCGGGACGCCCTCGAAAGAGAAGCGGAACGTCACCAGGCCCTGGCCGAGCAGCTCCAGCAGCGCGAGGCCCAACTGATCAACCGGGAGCGCGACCTGCAAGAAGGGCTGAAGGTCGCCACCGCGCAATTGGCCGCCACCGAAGAACGCCTGCAAGCCGCCGAAGCGCAACTGCGCCAGCGCGACAAGGCGCTGGCCGTCGCCCAGGAAAGCCTGACGGATGCACGCAGCGCCAACAAGGCACTGCTGGCCGACGCCGATCTGGCGCGCGAGCGCCACACGCAAGCCATGGCCGCGCTGGATGCGCGCCACGCCGCCCACGAACGCCGCTGGTTGAACGAGCTGGATACCGAACGCAGTTCCGTCAAGCGCCTGCAGGCGCGTCTGGAAGCCCTGCAGGCGGCCAGTCAGCAGCAGGCCGACCAATTGCGCGAGGCCCTGGCAGAAGCGCAACAGCAGCAGCGCGCGGCCGAACAGGACGCGCAGCTTGTCCAGGCACAGGCGCTCGCGGACGCGCGCCAGCGTGACATCGAGTCCGCCGTCGCCGCCCAGGCGCTTCAGGCCGTCCAATCACGCGAAGCGGATCTGATGCGCAGACTCGCCGCGGCGACCGCGCAGTCCGATGAGCTGCTGTCCCAGTTGAAATCCCGGGACGCCCAATTCGGCGACCTGGCACGCCGCCTCCTGGCCAGCCAGGAGGCCGCCTCCGCCTCCACGAACAAGCCGCCTTCCAGCAGCAGCCCGGCGCCCTGATCCCGAAGGGCATCGCGGACGCGTGAGACGCGCGTCCATTTATTCGTAATCCTATGATTTTTCGGGTTTTCCCCGCTGCCGGCAATGAGGCTTCATTTTTCATTCCTCATGTTCGGTGGCTGAGTCTTCGCAGGGCAATCCTTGACTGCCGCAGGGAGCAGGGTCAGGAAAAGCCCTGCTCATCGGCGTACCTGAGCAGTTCGGCGTTGGTTTCGATATTCAGCTTGCGCATGGCGGATTGTTTTTGCGTGCCGATGGTAGCGACCGATCGGTTGAGGCGGCGTGCGATTTCAGTCACCGAAAGCCCCTGCGAAAACATCCGCACCACTTCCAGCTCTTTCGGGGACAACCCCTTCGTGCGGCTGGCACGCCCCATCGTCACATCGTTGTGGCTGAGGCGCGCGCTGATGCTATCGGACAGGATAGGCCCTTTTTCCGTCAACGCCCGCACGCATATGGCGACCAGCGCTTCAATGGGTTCTTCCTTGCTGACGATGCCAGCCACGCCGATCTGGCGCAGTTGGCTCAGAATGCCGCTGTTCGACAGCATCGTGAACACCACGATGGGAATATCCGGAAACAGGCGCTGTAACCGCTGAATCAGGCGCAAGCCGTCCTCGTCCGCGGACTTTGAACTCATGGAAAAGTCGGTGACGATGAGATGGCACGGATCCTCTTGCACCGCCGTGATCAGTTCAAGCCCGGACCGCGCCGTGGCGATCACGGTGAATCCGGGGATTTCGTTCAGGGAGTCAGCAAGCGCGAGGGAGATGACGGGATGGTCATCGGCGAGGATGATCCGCACGTTTTGGCCGGCCGGAAGCTTACTCATGGATTCGCCGTCCGATTGGCAATCGATCGAGCCTGGTTGTCCGTCCTGCTCGACGAGCGCGCCCGTCTTGGGAAGTAGGTTCGTGGCTGGCCCTACCAGGCCGGGGGCGCCAGGATTCTCAGTACTTCCGTCGTTGTCCATTTTATGTCCAAATTCTACTGAAAAGGCTAGAAGTGACGGTTGGGTCTCCGGGCACACCAGACGCAATCCGGCTCGCCAGGAAAGGGGGAACCGTTCAATCTAACTGTCGGGCATTCAAAAAAATATAGAAAGGTTTCGATAATTAGAGTTACATAAGGTGCACAGTACGGGCGTCGGTTACTGGTCGCTTGTCCGTGACCGCCGACGCAAAGTCGTTGCGACCTGGGCTTCAAATGTCAGCCAGCGTATCGCGCAGTAGCTTGGCCACGACCCGGCCTTCGGCTTGCGCGGCGGAATCCAATCCCCAATTGCGCAGCATGGCCTCCAAGGCTTCCAATCGCTCGGTCAGCGCCGTCATCTGCATCACGCTAAGCGCGCCACGCATTCGGTGCAGGGTCCGTCCGAGCAGCCGCTGGTCGTTGATGTCCAGGGCGCGTTCCATTTCGGAAACGTCCGCTTCCATCGTGCTGACAAACAGCGCCCGGTATTTTTCGGGCACGATCGGCGCGGGCTCGGGGTCCCAGGACGGACGAGGCTGGGTGTCCGGGTCCGCCTGGCTGGGGGACGTCGCGCCGTCGCCCTGCAGGTGCCAGCGCAGGGTGGCCAGGCCGATGGGCTTGACGAGCCAAGCCGTCATTCCCGCGGCCAGGCAACGCTGCTCCTCTTCGCGCATGGCGTTGGCCGTAACGCCAATGATGGGAATGGTGGCGCCGCGCAGCCGCAGTTCCCTGGCGAGCTCGTAGCCGTTCATGCGCGGCATGTTGACGTCGGTCAGGACGACGTCGTAGTGCGCAAGCCCCCACAACATCAGTGCCTCGGCGCCGTCGGACGCCAGGGTGACCTCGCATCCGAGCTGTTCGAGCTGATGCTGGAGCGTGGCCTGGTTGATGGGGTTGTCTTCGGCAGCAAGTATCGACAGGCCAAGCGGAGCAAAGGCGCCGATGTCGGTCGGGGGCATCAATGCGCGCTCCCCGCGCACGGCGGCCAGTATGCCCGCGGCAATGTGCTCCACGCTGTTGATGACCTTGATGGTCCGTGCGGATGGGGGCTTGGCGGTGGCGCTGGCCAGCACATGATGTCCTGTCCATTCCATCGCGTCGAAGTTGCCCGGGTACAGGACGTCGACCAAGACGTCGTCCGGGCCGCCGGCCGGCAGGATCTGGGGCGCGGGAACCGCCTGCGCGCCCCAGCGCTTTAGCCATTGGCAGATGTTGTCGGACAGTTCGTGATGCGGGCTGCGGACATACACGCTGATATTGCTCAGGTCGGGCGGGCTGGCGGGCTGGCCGGAGGCGACCTGCAGCGGAAGCTCCAGCGAAAAGCTGCTGCCCAGTCCCAACTCGCTGGTCACGCGGATTTCGGTGCCCATCAGGCCGGCCAGGCGCGCGCAGATCGAAAGGCCGATGCCGGTGCCTCGCACCGTGTGGGAACCGCTGTTGATCTGGTAGAAGGGGACGAAGAGCTGCGACTGTTCCTCCTTGGCGATGCCGATCCCTGTGTCGACCACCTGCAGCATCAGGTGCGTCGTGTCGGGCTCGACCTTGGCCACCGTCAGGCGGGCGATCACATGCCCGGAATCGCTGAACTTGATGGCGTTGCTGAGCAGGTTGCTCAGGATCTGGCGGATACGCACCGCATCGCCCGTCATCCATTCGGGCACGGCAAGGTCCACGCAGGAAAAGAGCAGCAGGCCCTTCTGGCTGGCCATCGCGGCGTAGGCGTTGGTGCAGCCTTGCACAAGTTCGCGCGGATTGAACTCCGAGGATTCCAGGACGAGCTGGCCGGTCTCGATCTTGGTGATGTCCAGGATATCGCTGATGAGCTGCAACAGGATGGCCGACGAGCTTTGCATGCGTTCCAGGTGTTGCCGCTGTTCGGCGTCCAGGGAGGTCAGGCTCATCAGTTCCAGCGTGCCCAGTACGCCATAGAGCGGCGTGCGGATTTCGTGGCTCATTGTGGCCAGGAATGTGGATTTGGCTTCGCTCGCTTTGTCGGCTTCGCGCTTGGCTTGCGCCAGGGTCTGTTCGATGACGGCGCGGGCGCTGATGTCGGAAAACGCGCAAAGCACGACGTCTTGGTGGTTGTAGCGCGTGGGGGCGTAGGCGACATAGAGGGGACGCCCGTCGGTGGCCTGGAAGCTGGGAATGGTGCCGGGACCGGTAGCGCCAAGGACGTGGCGCAGGAACAGGTTGGTTTCCGGTGAATTGTCCAGTTCACGGCCGGCTTCGGCCCCCAACCATTGCAGCGCCAGGCTGTTGCCGAATACGACCGCGCCCACCGGCCGCGCCAGCACGCACAGGGCCACCGGCGCGGTTTCGATCAGCGTGCGGCTGAATTCTTCTTTTTCGATGATGTCGCGCTGCGCGTCCAGCGCGGGCGCGATCACCCGCCGGCTGTACCAGCGCGACGACACGATGCCGGTTCCGAGGCTGAGCAGGAGCAACAGGCCGGCGATGACGGGAAGCCAGAGATTGTCCTGGAAGAATGCGCCATAGCTGACCCGGTATGTCCCGGCCCACACCCCGGTTGGATCCGTTATGCGCAACACGATGCCGTCGGCCGTGTAGCGCATCCCGTCCTCGGTTGGCGCGGGACCCTGTCGGTCGCCGAGCAGCAGGCCTTCCTCGCGATGGGTCAGCCAGAATCCGCCGTGCAGCGGCTTGCGCAGGGTCTTCTCGAAGATGTTGATCCGCTGGTGGTTGAACTGGGTCACCGCATAGACGGCAGACGGCTTGCCCTGGCCGCTGGTCCAGACCGCTTGCGGCATGTCCGCGTAGATCAGGCCCAGCATGTTGCCGGGAAGCCCGTCGGTCCTGAACCAATGGACGCGGTTGGCCCCGGGGGACTCCGCGTGGCCGGGCACGTCGTGATCGATGAGACGCTGTTGGACCGTCTGCAGGCGGCGCAGCTCGGCCCGCACGGCGTCCGTCACCGCCAGGAACGTGGTGGGGCTGAGGCGTTCATACCCCGATGCGGCGCCCACGGCGGGCACGCTCAGACTGATGCTGTCGGCCTGGTTGATCAGGAATATCGTGGATGCGGGAAAGTACGACGCGGCCCAGAAGCTGGAATAAAAATCGGCCAGGAAGCCCCCCAGGTTCGCAAGCCGGCGGCCTGCGGTGGGGCAGTCCGAGGCGTCTTCGCACGCCAGCGAAAATGGCATCTCCGCGTAGGTGTTTTGTCCCTCGAAGACCTGCATTCCGAAGCGCTCCGGCACGTCGGCCGCATGCAGGTCGATGGTGCTGGCCAGGCTTTCCACGGGCAGGGAAGAGTGCTGCGCGCGCAGTCTGCCCAGGAACTGCTCTTGGGCATGGATGTAGCCGACGAGGATGGAAAAGTCGAGCTTCAGGCGGTCACGTTCCTGCTCGACGATGCGGTTCAATCCCCAATAGAGCGCCCCGACCAGCACCAGCGCGAAAGGCAGGATGCCGAACAGGGCGAAGTTCAGCCAGCGCGAGGTTCGCGTAATCCTGGCAAAAGGCGTGTCCTGCTTGCGCATGGGCGGCTTCTTACTGCTGCAAGGGGTCCATGGCCTGCCTCTCCATGGCAAGCAACTGGCTGAATCCGTCGATGTCCACGGCGGCCGAAATGAGGAAGCCTTGCGCGCAGTCGCAGCCGATGCGCCGCAGGAATTCGAGGTCCTTGCTGGTTTCGACGCCTTCGGCGGTGACCTGGAGCCCGAGCTGGCGGCCAAGCTGCACGGATGAGACGAGCGCCGCGGCGCGTCCTTCATCGTTGGCCGCGCCACTGACGAAAGCGCGATCGATCTTCAACTCGGTGAATGGCGTGGAAATCAGGCTGTACATGGAGCTGTATCCTCTGCCAAAGTCGTCTTGCGCCAGCCCGAAGCCCTTCAGACGCAGCCTGCTGGCCCCCATATAGTATTGGCCTTGTATGGTGGTTGTCTCGTCTTCGAGCAGTTCGAACGAGATTTCTTGCGTCGCCACCCCCTTGGCCACGACTATCTGCTCCAGCTCGTCGGGGAGATCCGGGTCGTCCAGGAGCTGCGTGGGCAGGTTGACCGACACCGGCATCCGGTATCCCTGCTGCCGCCAATGCAGGTGAGCGTCAAGGGCGTCTTCGAGCATGCGCCGCAGCAGGGCCTTGTCCAGGCCATGCCGCCGCACCGCGGAAAGAAAGGATCCCGGGAGCATGAAGCCGAATTCCGGATGCTGCCAGCGGACCAGCGCCTCGGCGCTCACGATCCGGCCGCTGGCGAGCGCTTTCTTGGGCTGAAACCAGGCCCGCAGATGGCCGTGGCTCAGGGCGTGTTCCAGGGACCCCCGGTCAAATACCGTGCCGGCCTCGGTCGGGAATTGGGGCTTTGAGGGTTCAGGGCGGCTTTGGCGGAGCTGGTTGGACAAATGCCGGGCGTGTTCAGGAGTCAAGGGCTTGGAGAACGTGCCCAGCACCGCCAGGCCCTTTTCCTTGGCCATCAGGGCAACGCTGTTCATGATGCGCCGGGGGCATGCCGACACGATCGCCAGCATCGGGTTGTGATGCAGCTTGGCGAGCTGGTCTATGAATTGCACGCCGTCCATACCCGCCATGTTCAGGTCCATCAGCACAAGGTGATAGGCCTGCAGACCCATCATTTCCAGGGCAGCCTCGGCGCTAGGGGCGACATCGGCGTGGCTGAACCCTGCCGACTCCAGCAAATCCGCGAGGTGGACGCATTGAAACGGATGATCGTCCACGATCAGAATTCTGTAGTCGGACAACTTCTTCATCATATGACTTCCTTAAGCGCAATTAAGGCCTGACGCAACGCGGATATAGGCAGCGGCTTGAGCAGCACGGTCGTCATGCCCGCTTCGGTGCTGCGCCGTAAGTCGTCCGTGAATGCGCTGGCGGTGATTCCCACGATGGGGCGCGTATAGCCCTGACCGCGCAGCGCACGGGTGAGGGCGTAGCCGTCCATTTCGGGCATCTGCAGGTCGGTCAAGATGGCATCGAAGCCGGGTATGTCCGGCACCTCCAGTGCCTCCTTGCCATTGGCGGCCGGGACAATCGTGCATCCCAGGTGCTCCAGTTGCTCCCGCAATATCTGCCGGCTGATCGGGTTGTCCTCCACGACCAGCACATGCATGTCGAGCGCGTCCCGAGACGCCTTGAGTTCGAGCGTGACCTTGGCCGCCACGCCGTCCTGGGCGAGGCGGACCGCCGCGACGATGCTGGCCAGGCTATGCGCATTGGCCATCCAGCTGTTGCGCCCTCCCTCCAGCCGCGGCCGGACGCCGGGAGGTTGCGCGATCACCCGGGCGCCGGTCCACGGCGCAGGCGTCAAGTCGCGGGGCCAGGTTTCAACCAGCACGCCGCCCTCCAGCCGGCCATGAAGCGACGTCTTGTAGGGCATGGCCATGGCGCCGCAGTGGCGTAGCCACTGGCAAAGGTTGTTCACCACGTCGTTGACGGCGCCCCGCACGAATACCGGCCGGGGATCCAGCCGTATTCCCATTTCCGAATGCGCGTCGCCCGCCAACGGCAAGGTGAGCTCCAGGGACATGCTGGTGCCCAGGCCGGGTTCGCTGACCGCGCTGAGGGTGCCGCCCATCATGTCGGCCAGCCGCCGGCAGATGGCAAGTCCCAGGCCCGTGCCGGGAACGGTCTGGGTGGAGCCGCTTTCAGCCTGGAAGTAGGGTTCGAACAATTGGGCGTGATGCTCCGCGGAGATGCCCATGCCGGTGTCCGCCACCTGGAATTTCATGGTCGCGGAGTGCGCGTCCTGGCTGAGGGCCTGCAGGCGCAGCACCACCTGGCCGGAACTGGTGTACTTGATGGCGTTGCTGACCAGGTTGTTCAGGATCTGGCGCACGCGCGTGACATCGCCCACGACGACCGGCGGCGACGCGACGTCGGCCAGCGCGTAGATGTGCAGGCCCTTGGCCTCGGCGCGCGCGGCGTAGCTGCTGACTACGCCGTCCAGCATTTCCGCGGGCGAGAATTCGGCCGTTTCGAGCGTCAGGTAACCCGCTTCGATGCGAGACAGGTCCAGCGTATTGTTGATGGTGCGCAGCAAGGTGGCGGAGGACTGCTGCATGGTTTCGAGGTATTGCTGCTGCTGGCTGTCCATGGCGGTCAGGCTCAGCATTTCCAGCGTGCCGAGAATGCCGAACAAGGGCGTGCGGATCTCGTGGCTCATGGTGGTCAGGAAGACCGTCTTGGCGTGGTTGGCGGCGTCGGCGTGCAGCTTGGCCTGAGTAATGGATTGCTCGACCCGCTTGAATGCGGTGATGTCGTTGATGCCGCAAAGGACGACGTCCTCGGCATGAAAGGTGATCGGGGCGAAGGTGAGGTAGACGCACCGTCCGTCGCTCAGGACGTATTCACGTTCAGCGCAGAAGTTGTCCTCTGCCAGCAGCTTGGCTAGCAGTTCGGAGTCGCCCAGCAGCCATTGCCGCGCAAGTTCATTTGAAAGCAGCGGGGTGCCATCGGCGCGACGCAGGAGGCACAGGCCGACCGGCGCGACCTCGACCAGCTTGCGATTCAGGGCCACGCTGTCGGCCAGGGCTTCGTACTGGCGCAGGGCCGGCGCGACGAGTTTTTTCTTGATGTGGCGTATGCCCAGGATCACCATCGCGAACAGCAGCGCGGCGCCGCCGAGCGCCGCCTGGATGGCAGGGGCGGTATCGCCCAGGATCCGGCTGATCGGTGTGTAGTACACCAGCCGCCACCCGGCCTCGCCCACGGATTTGTTCAGCACGACAAAACGGGGCAGCAGCCCGGGTCCCCACCAACCGAACGAATCCTCCTTGCCGGCGTAATTGCCCAGCCCTGCAACGACTTTTGCCTCGGCCGGGCTGTACAGGACCGGCGAGTCGTTCTGGTCGTACAGGGCGTAGTTGCCGCCGCGCATGGAAGACAGGTCGATCGCCGCATCGATGTCGCTGACTTCAAGGCCGATCCAGCCGGCGCGGGGCGTGGCGGGATCCACGGGTGTGTACAGGTACAGCGCGCTGGCAACGTCCATGGGCGGTTTTAGCCAGACGATGGGGCTGTAGCCGCCTTGCGAGACGCTGGGATCCGCCACGGCCAGCGAGCGTGCGATCCAGGATTGCTTGGCGGCGTCGATGGCGGGCGCCTGCGAGGGACGCGGCGCGATGTAGGCAGTCTGGCCATTGCGGGCCGAACTGAAGAGCAATTGGGTACGCGCGAGGGCAATGTCGTTGAGGTCGCGCGGCGTGAGGATCAGGGCCCAGTCGTAGGCGTTTTGCTCTTCGTGCAGGGGGAAGACCTCGATCTGGCGGGTGTTGCCGAAGTAGGGGGGCGTTTCGGAAGCCGCGGCGGCATCGGCATTGCGGACCGAGGAAGAGGCCAGCGAACGGACCAGCGACTCGCGCTGGTCGAAGAAGATCTGCGCGTTGTACGCGGCGGCGTTCATTTGCCGGCGGTACGCGGAAACGGTGTCGGTGAACGACCAGTACACATAAAAACCGGCCGCCGCCGCGATGCAGGCGAGCAGCGCGGCGGCGAACAGATGCAAAAGCAGCGTCGGAGCGCGGGGGACTGGCTGGACGTCGCGCGCGAGAGAGATGGGTTCCTGAACGGGCATGCGCCCATCGTAGGTAGAGCCCCGGGCAGTGGATATAAGAATATTCTGAAATTTCGCTGACAGCCCGGCGGGCGCCCAGGCCCGTAAATACAGGCGTATTCGGGCGTTTTCGCAAATCAAATTTTTATTATTGGAGTGCGGGATAGCCGTTCCTATACTGCGTAGCCATCGCTAGACCATGGCCACTTTCCGGCCATAGATTCGCCCCGCCGCGCCGCTGTATCCGGGTTCTTCACGGTATCCGGTTTCTTCACGACTGGCGAGTCCACAACACAACTCATATGAACGCTATCAATTTGGTCGAATCCGCCTCGCTCTTGAGCGAGCCGCTAAAAATTCAACCAGTGCTGGACGCCAAAGGAGTCGTGCGCGAAATGGCGCTGGTAGGCGGGTGGACGAACCGAACCCCGCACTTCATCACCAACGAAGCCTCGGCGGACGCCTTGCGCCGGGCAGGGCGCGTCTTTCGGGCGGCGGGCTGCATGGCGCCGCTCACGATGGACCATCCCCTCAACGTCAACTCCGATATCCGCCTACCCGAACAGTTGTGCCAGGATCTGCGCATTGGCGCCGTGGAAGGCGATCTGCTGCGCGAGACCACCCCTGAAGACCGCAGCCTGCCGATCTATCCCTGCGCCAAGGTCACCTACAACGTGCCCCTCAGCGACCGCCTCGCGGAGGGCTCCAGTCTTTTCCATCTCTATAACGAACTGCGGCCCGCGCTGCGCGTGCGGCTGTTGCCCTGTTCGCAGGCCGGCGAATCCATGCCGTTCGGCACGCTGCGCGCCACGGGCATCCGGGTCGGCATCCCCGAAGGCATCAACAGGCAGCGCGGCTTGCAGGAGCGGTTTTTCAGTCTGCTGGGCCAGGCGTCGCGCCAGGGCCTCAGAGTGCTGGCCTGCGACATCCGCGGCATCGAAGACTTCAACTGGCTGCGCGCGCAGCCTGACGTGCTGTTCCAGGGAGAGGTCCTGTCGATCGCCCTGAGCCTGGAATACGTGCAGGAATGGCTGACCGCCGCGGGTTCGGGCTGGCGTGCATTTCAGTTGGGGGCCTAGGACCAGTGCGGCGCGTTACTGCGCTGTGACGGCGCGGCGCGGATGCGGGCTCGCCGCTTGGGCCCCATCCGGGCCGCATTCGGGTCGCATTCGGGCCGCATCCGGGCCGTTGGACGGATCCGATAAAATCCGCCCATGCTTCCTACTCAAGTCATTCTGGCGCTGCTGGTGCTGCAGTGCGCGCTTCTTATTCCCTTGGTGGCCGTGGGCATCCAGCTTGCACGCTGGGTGCACTGGCGCTTTCTTGCCGATCCCCAGGCGCGGGGAGAGCGCCCGCACTTTACCGGCCCCGTCCTGGCCCTGATTTTCAGCACGCTGGCGGCCACAGATTTCCTGGGGTTCGAGCCTTTTGTCACGTTATCCCGCCTGAATCCCATACCGGAGAGCGCGCGCGCTTACTTTACGGTGGCCATGCTGGCGCTCGGGGTCTGGTGCTGGGCGTATGCCGGTGCGATCCGGGGCCGGCTTCGCGCGATGCTGGGCGCCGCGTAAGGGGCGCCGGCGGGCGACGCCGGACGTCGCCGCGGCCGCGACGCAAAGCGTGACTTTCCCATTCAGGTTCACGCGGATTTCGGATACATTCGACTGATCGCGTTGGCTTGCAGGGCGGGCGCCGCCCGTCCGCATCCACCGCAACGAGGGCGGCAGCCCTGCCAGGAGCATCGGGTGATACCACGCCAGTCAGTCGACATAGCCCGGGTCCTGCTTGTCATCGTGATGCTTTTGGCGCTGATGATCGGCAGTCTGTATATCCTCCGGCCGTTCCTGCCCGGGCTGATCTGGGCGACGACCATCGTCGTGGCCACCTGGCCGGTGCTGCTGGGCATCCAGCGGCGATGCGGCGGGCGGCGGTGGATCGCCACCGTGGCAATGCTCCTCATCCTGCTGTTCGTGATCGTGCTGCCGCTGTACCAGGCGATCTCCACCCTGGCGCAGCACGGCGGCACCATCGTGGCCGCGGTCAAGAGCCTGCCTGACTATGCCTTGCTCGCGCCGCCTGCGTGGATAGGCGGCCTTCCGCTGGTGGGGCCGAGAATCGCCCAGGAGTGGCAGACGCTGTCGGACGCGGGCGCTGGTGGCCTGCTGGCTCGGATCGAGCCGTACCTGACCACGGCCGCCACCTGGCTGCTGGGCCATGCCGCCATCGTCGGGGTGTTCGTGATGCACATGCTGATCACCGTGATCATTGCGGGCATCCTGTACACCAAGGGCGACATGGCTGCGGAATTTGTCCGGCGGTTTGCGAATCGGCTCGCCGGGCAACGCGGCGTGGCGGCGATCATGCTGGCCGCGTCGGCGATCCGCGCCGTGGCGCTGGGGATCGTGGTCACGGCGGTGGTGCAGTCGGCGCTGGGCGGTATCGGACTGTGGATGGCCGGCGTGCCAGCCGCCGGCATTCTCACCGCCCTGATGCTGATGCTTTGCCTGGCCCAGCTCGGGCCGATCCTGCCGCTGCTTGGCGGCGTGGCCTGGTTGTTCCAACACGACATGAAGCTGGCGGCGGCAGTCCTGCTGGTGTGGGCCATCGTGGTTGGCATGCTGGACAACCTGCTGCGTCCGCTACTCATCAAGCGCGGCGTGAACCTGTCGATGCTGCTCATTCTGTCCGGCGTCCTGGGAGGCATGATCGCGTTCGGCATCGTCGGGCTGTTCATCGGACCGGTGATCCTGGCGGTGACCTCGACGCTGTTGAACGCGTGGGTGGACGAGGTGCCGCCGCCCGCACGGGTCGATCCGGACGCGCTGGCCCTGCAGCGAGAGCCGCCGCCTGGAACGCACCGGAAAAGGGCGTAACATCCGTTCCAAGGCGCTGGCCATGTGGCCCGCTTTTCGCAATACCCGGCACCACCCATGACGATGCATTTCTTCGCGCCGCCCGCGAGCGCGCCCGATCTTTCCCTTTTTCTCCCCAAGTCCTTGCGCCGCGAGGTGGCCGGATGAGCACTCCTGTGCGGCCCACCAAACCTGGCACGCTGACCGTTGCGCGTCGCCCCGCCAAGCGCAGCGCAGACAGCGGCAGCGCAGACACCGGTCGCGCCCGGGCGCCCCGCGCCGAGGCGCCTGGACGCGGCCCTCGTTCGTCTGAATCGCCCAAATCGTCCAAGTCGCCCAAATCGCCGAGACCGCCCACCCCGTCCAGACCGCCGAAACCCTCGCAAGGCCGAGAGGCTGGCGGACCGGTGAGCCCGGCCAGACCCCGCGCAGCGGACGATACCGTGCGTCTGGCAAAGCGGCTTGCGGCCGAGCAGTCGTGTTCGCGCGGCGATGCCGAGCGCTACATCGAAGGCGGCTGGGTCGCGGTGGACGGCAAGGTGCAGGAGGAACCGGGAATGCGGGTGGGCCCATCCCAGACCGTCGCGCTCCTGCCCGGGGCGCGGCTCGAAGAGGGGCGCCCCGTGACGATATTGATCCACAAGCCGGCGGGCATGTACGCCGACGACCAGCCTGGCTCGGCGCGCGATCTCATCCTGCCCGAGAACCTGATGCCGGGCGACCGGTCCGGACAGCGATTCCTCAAGCGCATATTCAACGGCCTGAAACTGGTGACCCCCCTGGAGCGCGCGGCAAGCGGGCTGGTGGTCTACACGCAGGAGTACCCGGTGGCCCGCAAGCTCGTGGAGGAGGGCCGCCACGTGGAGCAGGAGTATGTCGCGCAGGTCGAAGGGCAGTTGAGCGATGCGGATCTAGCTCGGATGCAGCGAGGCATGGCGTACGAAGGAATGCCCGCCACGCCCCTGAAGGTGAGCTGGCAAAGCGAGGGTCACCTGCGGTTTGCCTTGAAGACGCCGGCGCCCGGCTTCATCGAAGCCCTGTGCGCGGCGGCAGGCTTGCGCCTGCTGGCGCTGCGGCGCCTGCGCATCGGCCGTCTGCCGATGGCCGGTCTTGCCGTGGGCCAATGGCGGTATCGGCTTGAGTACGAGCGATTCTGATGTCCGGGCCGTCCAGATCCCCGATTGCTGACGCCCAGTCCTGGCGGGCGACGGACGGCATGGCGAGTGGCAAGCTCGGCTATCCCGACGCTGGCCGGCGCCGGCTATTGCTGAACGCGGGCGCGTTGTGCCTGTCGGGCCTGGCCCTGGGCGGATGCGCAGGGGGCCGGCAAGTTTCGCCCCGGGGCGCGCCGTCCAGTCAACCGGCGCCGCCGCCCTCGAATGCCAAGGCGGCGGCCGCACCCGTGCCGGCGCTCAAGCCTGGCGCGAAGGTTGCCATCGTGGCGCCTGCGTCCGCCGCCCCAAATGCCAGCGATCTTGCGGCGCAATGGCTGGAGGATCGCGGCTTCGTGCCGCAGGTCATGCCGGCATCGCGCAAACGGCTCGAGGCGCCGTACGAGTACCTGGCGGGCACGGACGCCGAACGGCTGGCCGATCTGCACGCCGCATTCGCCGCCCCGGACGTCGGCGCGGTGTGGTGCCTGCAGGGCGGCTTTGGGTCGTGGCGGCTGCTGGACAAGCTCGATTACGGCCTGCTGCGCCAGCATCCCAAACCCTTCATCGGCTATAGCGACATCACCGCGCTGCACCTGGCCATGCAGCGGCATGCGGGCTTTGTGACGTTCCATGGGCCGATGCTGGCGCAGGATCTGCTGGCGGGCAAGCGCGAGCCCACCGAGTCGCACGTGTTGGCGATGATCGGCGGCCAGATCGGGGAGGGCGCCTGGATTCAGGCGCCGCCCGACAGCTGGCCGGTGGAGGTGGTCGCGGGCACCGCCAGCGGCCGTCTGGTCGGCGGCAACCTGGCGCTCATCGCCGCGCTGACGGGTTCCAGGCACGAGATCGACACCCGTGACGCCATTCTTTTCTTCGAAGACGTCAACGAGGCATTGCCAAGGGTGGACCGGCTGCTCAGTCAGTTGGCGGTCGCGGGCAAGTTCGACGGTGTCAAAGGGGTGGTGGTAGGCACGTTCACCCGCATTCTGGGCACGAACATGGACGACGCGCAGGCGCAGAGCCTGCTGTACCCGCTATTGCTGGAGCAGTTTGCCCCCCGGGGAATCCCGGTCCTGGCCGGCTGGCCCAGCGGGCATGGCGAGCCCAATCTGACGCTGCCGCTGGGTGCGCGCGTGACGCTGGACACCCGGCGCGCCGCCTTGCGGTTGGATCAGGCGGTGACCACGTCACGCCGCGGCTAAGGGATTTGATGGCGATGTGATGCCGATTTCATGTGGATCGCCTATGGTTTCCATGTGCTATTAATGGCGCATAAAATCGATTTGTGATCGATAAACAGATCGAAGAATGGTTAGTCTATTGGGCTGCGAGCGTCACTACGAAATGACTCATTAATAGTGCATTAAACGGCTTTACGCGCTATTATCGATTCATGAAAAAGAAGATCGAACCCAGCTTCGAAGCGGCCGAGGCCCTGGCCCGTCTGGGCGCCAACGTCCGCACGGCGCGCCTGCGCCGTAACGAGACCGAGGCCACGCTGGCCAGCCGCATGGGTGTCTCGCGCGCCACCATCAACCGCCTGGAGCGCGGCGACGGCGGCGTTTCGCTTGCGCTTGCCATCGAGGCGCTGTTGCTCTACGGCTTTGGCGATCAGGTGTTCGCCCTGGGCGACCCGGACGCGGACGGCGTGGGCAAACGCCTGGATGCCCTGCGCCGACCCAGCCGCGGCAGCCGCAAAGCGCCGCATTCGCACCGCACCGACCCTGCCAGCCTGTAACCCCTGCGTCCCACATCGTGGCTGCCAAAAAACACAAAACCGTCGAAAGCGAACTGTTCGTCTACGTGGACATACGGGGCGAAGCGGTGCTGGCGGGCATCCTGACCCTGGACGACACCGACGAGAATCACTTTTTCGCCGAGTTCACCTACGTGCAGTCGTATGTGAACGATCCGCGCGCGTTTTCGCTGGACCCGCTCAACCTGCCGCTCTCGGACGCCACCACCACGTTCCGCACCGAAAGCCGCTATCAAACCCTGGGCGCCATCTTTGACGCCGCGCCGGATGCGTGGGGCCGCAACGTGATGCGCATCGACAACGCTGGCGCCCGCGTGACCGAAAACGAGGTGCTGCTCAAGGGGCGGGGCATGGGCGTGGGCGCGCTTTTTTTCAGCGCCCGGCAACTGACGCCCAACATGCGCAAGACGTACCGGTTGCCCGAAGTCAGCCAGCTCGAGTCGCTGGCGGACCTGCTTGCCGACATCGACCAGGGCATCAAGCCCAAGGGGCTGTACCGAGACATCCTGGGAAGCTCGTGGGACATCGGAGGCGCGCGCCCCAAGACGATCGTGCGGGACGCGGAAGGCGAGATGTGGATCGCGAAGTTCCCGCGCAAGGGCGATTCCTATGACCGGCAGCGCGTGGAGTTCGCCAATCTGCAGATGGCCAAGGCCATCGGCCTGTCGGTCCCCGAGATCCGCCTGGCGCAGACGCATCTGGGCGCCGTGCTGCTGACGCACCGGTTCGACCGGCAATTGCTGCCCGTCGAGCATGGCGCGGACCCCATCATCGCGCGGCGGCACTTTCTGAGCGGCGCGTCGCTGATCAGCCCCTCCGTGCAGATCGGCAAACGCGAGCTGGACGGTCCGCGCGGCAAGGCCACGTATTCCTATGCGCGCCTGGCGGACGTCGCGCGCCGCATTTCATCCCATCCCGTCCAGGACCTGCTGGAGCTGTATGCGCGCATGATCCTGAACGTCGCGGTGCACAACACGGACGATCATCTGAAGAACGTGGGCTTCCTGAAGGATGAATCGGCGCAGACCTACCGGCTGGCGCCGCTGTTCGACGTGGTCACGCAGGAGGGCTCGGCCAAGCACTATCTGCACATCGGCGCGGCGGGCCGCGAAAGCACGTTCGCCAACTGCCTGACCGAGTACCGGCGCTTCGGGCTGCGGTCGGAAGCGGCGGCGCAGTCCATCATCGACCGCGTGCGCGACGTCGTGCGGGACCGGCGGCGCTACTACGAAGCGGCGGGCATGTCCGACGACGAGATCGCCCACGTGGAGGCGTCATTGATGGCGTGGCGCCAGCCCGGCGGGTAGGGCGTTCAGGCCTGGTGCGCCGCCTGGGGGTCGAAGGCCTGCCCGCGCGCCGACATGCGCCGGTGGAAATCCCGGCTCAGCGCGGCCAGCGTCACCTTGTCAAAACGGTCCAGCAGTAGCGCCTGGGCTTGCACGAAAGCGTCGTCCAGCGAGGCGTTGACCGCTTCTTCCACCAGGCATCCCGGCGATTCGCTGCGGTTGCCCATGGCGAAGATCTCCGGCGCACCGAGCGCGTCGTAGATGTCGCGCAGCGTCACCGCGTTGAAATCGCAGGAAATCGACCACCCGCCGCCGTGGCCCTTTTCGGAACGGACCAGGCCTTGTTCGCGCAGGCCGGCCATGATGCGGCGGATGACGACGGGATTGGTCTGCATGACGCGGCCCAGGTCGTCCGACGTCATGGGGCCAGCGTGTTCGGCCATGTGCAGCAGGACGTGCAGGACCCCGGATAGCTTGCTGTCTCTTCTCATGCAACAGATGCTATTGCATGAGGACGCGGCGGGTCAACGGCGCACAGCCGGTGCGGCCCGCGCCGACGCGGGCCGCGAGGCGGCTACATGCGCTTGGCCTGCCATTGCCCCTTGCCCGCCGCGTTGCCGGTCATGTTGCGGCCATTGACCACCCCTGCATAGCGCACGCCGTCCGCCGTGAACGTGATGGACGTCCCGTCGAGCCGCGCGTCGGAAATCGGCGTGGCGCCCAGCTTGCCGGACAGCATCTGGTAGCGCTGTTCCAGCTGCAAGGTCTGGCCGTCCAGGTCCCACTTGCCCTGGACCTTGGCGGGCACGATCCAGAGCAGGGCCGTGCAGTAGGTCTGGCAATTCTGGGTCAAGGTCTCCGAGGCGTCCGGCTCCCAGTCGCCCATGCGGAAGGTGTTCGACACGATCCGCGTGCCGGGCCGCAGATCCAGGATCTTCGGCCGCAGCTTTTCGTTGATGGTCGACAGCAGGAACATCGTGATCACGTCAGCCTGGGACAGGTCGGTGGTGAAGAGATCCGCGGCGACGAAGGTGGCGCGGTCGGCCACCCCCGCGCGCTTGGCGTTCTCGCGGGACAGCTCGACCATGTCGGGGTTGTATTCGATGCCTTGCGCGGTCAGCCCGCGTTGGGCCGCGGTGATGACGGTGCGGCCGTCGCCGGAACCCAGGTCCATCAGCCGGTCCTTGGGCGTCACCTTGGCCATGTCGAGCATCTTGTCGACGAGAGCCTGGGGCGTCGGCACCCAGATGACGTCCTTGCCCTGCTGGCCCACGTCGGGTACATAGGCCTTCTGTTCAGCCGCCTTGGCGGGCGGGGCGGCGGTGGTCTGGGCCATGGCCGCAGCCGCGCCCAGCAGCGTGAACGCCAATGCCGAAGCCAGCATCGCGGCTTGTAGGCGGGAGGCGGGTACCCGCGTTGCGGCTTTCAGTAGCAGGGGAGAGCGTTGCATGGTGAGGGTTCCTTGGACGGGGGAGGACGTGGGAAATGAACCGTTTCAGCCGGCGGCCGGGGCGGGCTTGAGCACGCGCATCAAAGGCACGCCGGCGGCCAGGACGACCAGGCCGATCAGGGCGCCCGCGCCGGCGTACATGGCGCTGGAGACGACCAATCCGGCGCAGGTCAGCGCCAACAGCAGCGGCGGCAACGGAAAGAGCGGCACCCGGAACGGCCGCGGGCGGTCGGGGTCCACGCGGCGCAGGCGCCACACGGATGCCGCCACCAGCAACATGAAAATCCAGAACACCGGCGCGGTGTACGCCACCATGGTCTGCACGCTGTTTTCGCTGAATGCGCCCAGGGCCACCAGCGCCAGCGTGATCAGCCCCTGGATCAGCAGCGCGCTGACCGGGGTCTCGTTGCGCGCGTTCCATCCGGCCAGCGCATGCAGCCGCGGGACGTCGCGGCCCAGTGCGTAGTACACCCGCGCGCCCGTGATGATCGTGCCATTGATCGTGCTCAGCGCCGAGGCGCAGATGGTCAGGCTGAGCAACGCCGCCGCGTAGGGGCCCGCGGCCAGTTGCATGACTTCGGCCCCCAGCGCGGGCGTGTCGCGCAGTTTCTGCAGGCCGAATATTTCGAGCAGCGCGATGTTGGTCAGCACGTACGCGCCGGTCACCACGGCGGTGCCGATCAGCAGCACCCGGCTCATGTTGCGGGCGGGGTCGCGCAACTCGCCGCTGAGGTAGGCGGCCTCGTTCCAGCCGCCGTACGTCAGCAGCACGAAAACCATGCCCATCCCCAGCAGGCCGGCCGCATTGCCCGACAGGGGGGCGGCCGGCGCCGCCGCATCGACGGACCCGCCACCCGAGGCGGTGAGGCTGGCAAGCAGCACCGCAGCCAGGGCGATGAGGGTCAGCACGGTAAAGAACCATTGCAGGCGCTTGGAATACCGCGTGCCGACCATGTTCAGGCCGGTCAGCAGGACGACGGAGATTGCCGCATGCACGGCAGGTCCCTGCGACCCCAGCGGCAGCAGCCGTTGCGCGTAATCGCCGTAAATGAAGGCCACCACCGCGATGGCGCCGGTCTGGATGACGGAACAGCGGGCCCACGCAAACATCAGGCCCACGCGCGCGCCCCATGCCCGGGTGAGGTACAGGTATTCGCCGCCCGCGCCGGGGTAGGCCGAGCCCAGTTCCGCATAGCACAGCGCGCCCACCAGCATGACCAGTCCGCCGGCGCACCAGAGGCCGATGTAAATGGCCTCGGATGCGGCGTGCTGCGCCACCAGCGGAGGAAATCCAAAGATGCCGATGCCGACGACCACGCCGACCAGCACCACCGTCGCGTCCATGACCGACAGGCCGGCGCGCGCGCGTTCGTTCAGGGTGTCGGGAACACTGCTCATGAGCGTGCGCGCCGAAGATTCGGGGCGGCGCGCACGGAAAGGCCGTCTGAAGGGGAATGGTCGGGCGGTCGCGCGGTCGGGGTCGAGGGCGGATTCGCGAGGGGACGCGGACGGAGCAGTGACATGCAATTCTCCTGGAGGGGGCGCGCGACGAAGGATTCGAGGCAACTATCGGCATATGCTGACAATTGTCTGAACATAAAACGACCGTAACCCAAAGACGAAAGTTCCGCAGGGTTTTCCTGGGGGAGCCTGCGCGCCGCATCGCCGCCGGTGCCCGAAAGCGGCGGTTTCCTGCACCTTGTCTGGCCGCGCGACACTGCTATGCTCTTTTGACCGACGATCGCGTCCGCGCGAGGCCGGGACAGGACAGCAGGCGACCGCAACTTCCGGAGGCATGACATGAAGCTTTCCCCACGCGCGTCCATTGCAGCACTGGCGCTATGCGCATCGGCCGGGGCCGTCCCCTCGGCGATGGCGCACCACGGCTGGACTTGGGCCGAATCCGAACAGATGACCCTGGAGGGCACGGTCGAGCAGGTACAGATCGCGCCGCCGCATCCCACGCTGAAGGTCCGGGCCAAGGACGGGCTCTGGACCGTCGAACTCGGCAACCCCTCGCAGACCAAAGAGGCCGGATTCGTCCAGGGATCGGCCAAGCCGGGCGACGCCATTACCGCCGTGGGCAACCGCGACCAGGACGCCGCCAACAAGCGCATGAAGGCCGTGCAGGTGACGGTGGGCGGCAAGACCTACGACATTTATCCCAGCCGCATCAAAAAGCCCTGAGCGCGCGCGCCGGTTCCGATGCCAGAACTGCTGCGGCTCGCGCTCGAACAGCTCGAATCCGTGCCGCCGTCGCTGTGGCTGCGCCGGTCGGGCACCTTGTATCTGCTGGTCAATGCCGCCCATATCGGCGCCATCGGCCTGCTGATCGGCTCCATCGTGCCGCTGGATCTGCGCCTGCTCGGGATCCTCAAGCCCGGACCGCTGGCCGTCCTGGCGCCTGTGCTGGCGCGCACCGCGGCCACGGGCCTGGCGCTGGCCGTGCTGACGGGCGCCATGCTGTTTTCGGTGCGGCCCTTCGATTATCTGCAGAATCCGGCGTTCGGGGTGAAGATGGGCCTGCTGGCGGCGGGCGCGGCCAACGCCTGGCTGGTGCGGCAGGGCGGGGCGTGGGCCGGCGTGGCGGCCGGGCGCCAGCCATCGGGCGCGCTGCGTGTGCAGGCGGCGGCCTCGCTGGCGCTGTGGCTCGGGTGCCTGGTGGCGGGGCGTTGGATCGGATTCCTGTAGCGGCCAGCCTGCCCCTTGGCCGGGCGCTGGCGGCGGGGACGCGCCGGCCACGCACGCCGTTCAGCAGTGGGCTGCGCCCTGCGCATTCACGTACAGCGCGAACAGGCATTGCCCCGTGACCATGAAGAGGCGATTGCGCCGCGGCCCGCCAAAGCACAGGTTGGCGCAACGGTCGGGCAGGGCGATCCGGCCGATCGCGGTGCCGTCCGGCGCATACACCATCACCCCGCTCAGGGCCGGTCCCGGTCCCCAGCCCGCCCAGACATTGCCCGCCGTGTCGCAGCGTATGCCGTCCGGAATGCTGTCGCCATGCGCCTGGACAAAGACGCGTCCGTCGTCCAGCGCGCCATCGTCCCGCACCCCATAAACGAGGATCCGGTTCGGCGCGGAGCCGTTGTCGACCACGTACAGCAGACTTTCGTCCGGCGAAAAGCAAAGTCCGTTGGGATTCCGGATGTCCCGGATCACGGCCTGCAGCCGCCCCGAGACCGGGTCCAGCCGGTAGACGTGCGTGGGCAGCTCGGGTTGCGCCTGGTAGCCCTCATAGTTGTTGAGAATGCCGAACAGCGGGTCCGAGAACCAGATCGACCCGTCGCGGCGCACGATGACGTCATTGGGGGCATTGAGCCGTTTGCCCTCGAAACGGTCCGCCAGCACTGTCAACGTGCCGTCGTACTCGGTGCGCACCACGCGGCGCTCGCCATGTTCGCAACTGATGAGCCGGCCCTGGCGGTCGCGCGTGTTGCCGTTGGCGTAGCCGGACGGTTTACGGTACACGGACACGGTGCCGGTTTCGTCGTCCCACCGCATGATGCGATTGTTGGGAATGTCGCTCCAGAGCAGGCACCTGGCGTCCCCGAACCAGACCGGGCCTTCGCCATAGCGGATTCCCGTCGCCAGGCGTTCGACGGCGGCGTTGCCGATCCGGATATCCTGGAATCGGGGATCCAGCACCGTGATGGCCGGATCGGGGTAGCTTTCGCTGGGTTCCCACATAGGACCTCCTGTGACGGCAGCCTGCCTGCCCGGGTATCGCCGTTTGGTGCTGCGCCCTGGAACCATAGCGCCGGGCTGCGCCGCCGCGCAAATCCGGTGCAGGCGCACTAGCGCGACTGCGCTTTGCCCGGCGGCCGCGTTCATGCTTATATTTTCGGAGCCCTACGCGGGGGCGGCATCCAAGGAGAGCACCATGGCGCTGAGCGACGTGCGGGGCAATCCCGTTTCGACGGATGAACAGGCGTCCATGGACGCCTACGAACGGGCGCAGACCCTGTTTCACGGCTACTACGGCGACCCCTTGGGCATCATCGACCAGGCCTTGGCCGACGACCCGGTGTTCGTCATGGGCCACCTGTTGCGGGCCGGGATGATGATCACGGCCAGCGACAAGTGCGTCGAGCCGCTGCTGCGCGAAAGCGTGGAGGCGGCGGAAGGCCTGTACGACATCGCCAATGAGCGCGAACGGCGCCACACGGCGGCCGCGCGGGCATGGCTGGATGGCGAGTTCTCCCATTCCCTGCGGCGCTACGCCGACATTCTGATCGACTATCCCCACGACACGTTGGCGCTGCAGGTCGGCCATATCGGCGACTTCCTGCTGGGCCGTTCCACCATGCTGCGCGACCGCGTGGCCGGCATCCTGCCCGCCTGGAACCAGGGCATGCCGGACTTCGGCTATGTGCTGGGCATGTATGCCTTCGGGCTGGAAGAGACCAACCTGTACGACAAGGCCGAAGCCCAGGGACGCCGCGCGCTGGACCTGAACCCCCGCGATCCGTGGGCCGTGCATGCCGTGGCGCATGTCCTGGAGATGCAGGGCAGGGTGGACGAGGGCGTCGCTTGGTTGAACGGCCGCCGGGACGATTGGTCCACCGACAACATGCTGTCGATCCACAACTGGTGGCACCTGGCGCTGTTTCATCTGGACCGCGACGAGACCGACGAGGTGCTGGCGCTTTACGACAAGCGCCTGCGCGAATCGTCCACCGGGCAGGTGCTGGACCTGATCGACGCCTCCGCGATGCTGTGGCGGCTGTTGCTGCGCGGGGTCGACGTCGGCCCGCGCTGGCGCCAGTTGGCCGACGTGTGGCAGGCGCGCGCCGGGACGGGCTATTACGCCTTCAACGATGTGCACGCCCTGATGGCTTACCTGGGCTCGGGCGACGGCGCCGCGGCGCAGCAACTGATCGAGGCCATGGAAGCCGCCGCGCAGGAAGCGGGCACCAACGCCATGATGACGCGCGACGTGGGACTGCCGGTGGCGCACGCGCTGGTGGCCTTCGTGCGCGAAGACTACGCGCTGACCGTGGACCTGCTGCGGGACGTGCGCCTCATTGCGCATCGTTTCGGCGGCAGCCACGCCCAGCGCGACGTGCTGGCGCTGACGCTGGTCGAGGCGGCCCTGCGTGAAGGCGCGCGCTCGCTGGCGAAGGCGTTGAGCGCCGAGCGCATGGCGTTCAAACCCAACAGTGCTGGCAACCGCAAGCTTGCCTCGCGCGCTGCGGCGCTGTAGCGGTATCGCGGCGTGGCCCGCGAGGCCGCCGCGCTACGCGCCGCGCATGATCGAAACGCGCAGGCCAGGACCGAAATCGTCCGCGGCCTCACGCATGGAGAACCTGACGAGCATCCCGTGATTGCGCGCAATCCGCCGGGCGATCGACACGCCCAGGCCGCTGCCCGATTCCTCATTGCCCGCCGCGCGCAGGAACCGGTCTCCCAGTCTGGGCAGGATTTCGGGCGCGATGCCCTGGCCTTCATCGTCCACGGTGATCTGCGCGGCTGAAAATTTCAGCCGCACCTGCGAATGGCGAGGGCCGTAGCGGATCGCGTTGTCCAGGATGTTCTTGAGCATGATCGTCAGCGCCGTCTCGTCGCCGGCCATCGGCAGCGGCAACACGCCGGCCTCGGGCCATTCGATGGCAATGTCGATGTCGCGCCGGTCCGCGATCCAGAGGCAATCGCCCACCGCCTGCTCGGCCACGGCCCGCCAATCGACCGAGCGGTCAAAGCCGCTGTGGTTCGTGGAATCCAGCCGGGCCATCGTCAACAGTTGCGAAACGAGCCGATCCAGCCTTTCCATGCCGCGCGTCACGCTGGTGCGCGCAAGCTGCGCCTGGGCGGGATCGCCGGTGCGCTGGACCACGTCCCATTGCGCCCGCAAGGCGGCCAGCGGCGTGCGCAATTCGTGCGCGGCGTCCGCGGTGAGGCGGCGCTCCTGCTCGATCAGGGCCCCGACACGGGCCAGCAGGCCGTTCATCGCCTTGACCAACCCCCGCAGCTCGCCGGGCACGTCGGCAATCTCCAGTTGCGAGGCGTCGTCCGGGCTGCGGCGTTCCAGCTGATGCGAAAGGTCGTGGACCGGCTTGATCGCCCGCCGGACGGCGATGATCAGCAGGACGATCAGCACGGGCAGGCCGACCAGCCACGGCACGATCTGGCTCGCAATATAGGCCACGACGAGATCGTTGCGTTCGCCCACGCGCTGGCCGACGGCAACGCGCGTCCGGCCGGAAGGATCGTCCAGATACACCAGGCGCCAGGGCACGCCATTGACGATGCTGTCGACGAAACCTTCGCGCTCTGCCGCGCGCGGAAACTGCAGCGCCTCCGGGTCCAGCACCAGGGGGGCGCCTTCGTTGCGCCAGATCGCCACGGACAGGTCGCCCAGGCCCGCGTCGCCGTAATCGCCCGAGGCGGGCGAGCGCGCTGGCACCGGCGCCGGCACCGAGGTGGCCGACGCAGGGATCAGCGCCGCCACGGCGATCGTCTGCTGCGCCAGCCGCAGCATGTCCGTGTCGTAGAGTTCGTTGATCTCATGGGAGGCCCGCCAGTAGGTCCCGGCAATGGTGATCAGCCAAGCCAGGGGCGCTGCGAGCAGCACCGCGAAAATCAGCCTGCGTTGCAGCGTCATGGTTCGGCGTCCACCTGTCCCAGGGCATATCCCGATCCGCGCACCGTGCGCACGATCTTGGGATGGATTTTCTTGCGTAGATGGTGCACAAATACCTCCAGCGCGTTGCTCTCCAGATCGGCGTCCCAATCGTAGAGTTTGTCGCGGATGAAGTCGCGCGTGAGCACGCGGTTCGGATGCGTGAGAAACAGCTCCAGCAGCAGGGCCTCCCGCGTCGTGAGGTCCACCTTGTGCCCCTTCCAGCTCACCTCGTGCAGGGCAGGCTGGTATTCCAGATCGCCGTGGCGCCACACCGGTTCGGGCTTGCCCGCCACCCGCCGGGTCACCGCCCGCAGACGGGCCGCCAATTCATCGAGCGTGATGGGCTTGATCAGGTAGTCATCCGCGCCGGCATCCAGCCCCGCGATGCGGCTGTCCACCGACTCGCGCGCCGTCAGGATGACGACCGGTAGGTGGCGGCCGGCGTTACGCCAGCGCGTCAACAAGGCGACGCCGTCCTCGCCGGGCAGTCCCAGGTCCAGCACGACCGCATCGTAGTGCACCACGTTCATGGCCTGGTCGCCATCGCGACCGTTGGCAAACCAGTCGACGGCATAGCCGAGCAGGCGCAGGCCGGATTTCAGGCCATCGCCGATCAGGGGGTCGTCTTCGATGATGAGAATACGCATGTGAAGCTTTGCGACACGTTTGAGGCAGGTTCGACGCAGATTAGCACCGCCGGACCGTTAATTTCTCATTAAGGTTCCTTGCCTAAGCTGCGCCCCATCATGAACCAACCCGAGCAGATGGACGCCAGCATGCCGTTGACAAAGTGTTCGCTCCCCCCAACACGACTGGCGAGTCCATTGCGGATGCCGTCCCCCGTGTCGACCCTGCATATCCACGCGCCCGGCGACCCCTTGCGCGCAGAGGTGGAATCCTACATCCGCCAGCGCTACCAGGAACGGTTTGGCGCCAGGCTGAACGAATGGCTGCCCACGCTGGTCAGCGTGCAGACCAATGGGGAAATCATTGCCGCCGCCGGCTACCGGGGCGCCGAAACGCCGCTGTTTTTGGAGCGATACCTTGCCGCGCCCATCGAGCAGTATCTGCGCGATGAGGATGCGCCGGTCGCGCGCCGCCTTATCGTCGAGGCCGGCCAGTTCGCCGCGGTGCGGCCGGGAGCGGGCAGGCTGCTTGTCCCGCTGCTGGCGCGCCACCTGCATCAGCAAGGGTATAGCTGGGCAGTCAGCACCTTGACCCGAGAGCTGCACCATCTTTTCGCCCGGATGGGCTTGGCCCATCAACCCATCTCGGCGGCCACGGCGCATCACCTGGACGAGAAAACGCGCAGCGACTGGGGCAGCTACTATGCGCACGCGCCCCAGGTCTTTGCCGGCCGCCTGCACACCATTGTCGAACGGTTCCAGGAGATCGAGGCATGAACGCGCAGGAATTTCTGTCTCTCCTGCGCGAACCCGGCAGGGCGGACCGCCTGGCGGTGCAGGGGGCATCGCAATCCTCGAGCTACGCGGACCTGGCGCGCCAGGTGGATGCGTGCGCCGAACGCATTGCGGCGCGTCCGGCGCGCCCGGCCCGTGTCCTGGCCTCGGTCATGGATAACGGCGCAGACTGGATCATTCTTGATCTTGCGTGCCTGCAACTGGGAATCGTGCACGTGCCGCTGCCCTTGTTCTTCACGCCGGCGCAATGGCTTGCCACGATCGACGCAGCGGGCGCGGACGTCGTTGCGGGACCGGACTCCCTGGCGCCCATCCTGCTCGAACGGGGTTTCGAGGCGAACAGCGGGCGGCCGGACAGCCCGTCCTTGTTCCATCGTTCGGCGACGCCGGTGACGTTGCCGGACCGGACGGTAAAGATCACCTTCACGTCCGGCTCGACGGGCGCGCCCAAGGGCGTATGCCTGGGCGCCGAGGAAATGCTCAACGTCGCCAGCGGCCTGGCGGCGGCCACCCGCCCGCTGAACGTGCGCCGTCATCTCACCGCCTTGCCGCTGCCTGTCCTGCTGGAAAACATCGCGGGGGTCTATGCCGCCCTGATCGAAGGCGCGGCAATGATCACGCAGCCCTTGGCCCGGATCGGACTGCAAGGGTCGTCGCGTTTCGACCCCGCCATGTTCCACGCCGCGCTGGGCGCGTCCGACGCGCAAAGCGCCATCGTCCTGCCCCAGATGCTCAGGGCATATACCGGATGGCTGCGCACAACGGGCGCTCAGGCGCCGAGCGGTCTGCGGCTGTTGGCGGTGGGCGGCGCGGCGGTGGGGCGCGAACTGTTGGCCGCCGCCCGCGCACAGGGGCTGCCGGCGTATGAAGGTTATGGCCTGTCCGAGGCCTGTTCGGTGCAGACCCTGAACCTGCCGGGCGACGATAGCCCGGGCTCCGCTGGCCGCCCGTTGCCGCACGCGCAAGTGCGGATCGCGCCCGATGGCGAAATCGAGGTCGCCGGCAGCCCCGCGCTCGGCTACCTCGGACAGGACACGGCGCTTCCTCGCTGGCTGCCGACCGGCGACCTGGGCCGCCTGGACGACGCGGGCTTCCTGCACGTCCAGGGGCGCAAGAAGAACCTGCTGATCACCGGCTTTGGCCGCAACGTGTCGCCGGAGTGGATAGAAGTCCTGCTGACGAGCCAGGCTTGCATTGCGCAGGCCGTGGTGCTGGGCGAGGGCCAGGCCGAACTGGGCGCCGTGATCTGGCCGCAACCCGGCATCGGCGAGGCGCAGCTGCACGCGGCCATCGAACGCACGAACGGCGCGCTGCCTGACTACGCGCGCATCGGTCCCTGGATGCTGGCGCGGGACGAGTTCACGGTGGCGAGCGGCCTGTCCACGGCGAATGGACGCCCGCGCCGCGACGCCATTTCCGCCTTGCACGCAGATCAACTTTTTCCGCGGAAAGCCGCGCAACCCATTCTGTAGAGACGACATGACCTTTTTCGAACAATTGCTGGACGGCACCCGGCAGAGCCGCGAGTCGCTGGTGACGATACCCATCATCCAGGACTGCCTGCAGGGCAAGGTCACCTTGCCCGCCTATGCCGCGTTCCTGCGCGAGGCCTACCACCATGTCAGCCACACCGTGCCGTTGATGCATGCCTGCCGGGCGCGGATTCCCGAGCGCCTGGCCTGGATGCGGCCAGAGATCGATGAATACATCGAAGAGGAAACCGGGCACGACGCCTGGATCCTGAACGACCTGCGCGCGCTGGGCGACGACCCCGATGCCGTCCGCCGCGCCGGGCCGGGTCCCCAGACGGAAGTCATGGTCGCCTATGCCTACGACACGATCTCGCGGCGCAATCCCGTCGGATTCTTCGGCATGGTGCACGTGCTGGAGGGCACCAGCGTCACGCTCGCGCTGAACGCGGCCGACCAGATCCAGCGCGCCCTCGCATTGCCTGCCTCGGCGTTCAGCTACCTGCGCTCGCACGGCACCCTGGACCAGGCGCACACGGCGCACTTCGCCGAGTTGATGAACCGGCTGGACAGCGCCGAAGACCAGTCCGCCGTCATCCACGCCGCCAACATGTTCTATCGCCTGTACGGCGCGATTTTCCGCGCCTTGCCGCGCGCCCAGCCGCAAGAGGAGGCCGCATGAGCCCCAGGGATGCTTCCGTCGTGCTGACCGGGGCCGCCGGCGGCCTGGGCAGCGCCATCGCCCAGCGGCTGTTCGAGGAGGGCGCCCGCCTGCTGCTGGTCGGCCGCACGCCCGGCCCCTTGTTGTCGCTGGCCCGGGCATTGAATGGCGGCGCAGGGGACCGGTCTCGCGTGGATGCCCTGGTCGTGGACGTGACCACCGACGAGGGCCGGCGCGCGATCATCGACGCCGCCGCGGCCCGGCGGGTCAATGTCCTGATCAACAACGCGGCCATTTCTGCGTTTGGCCCCGCGCAAGACCTGAATCCGGAGGTGGCGCGCCGCATCGCCGAGACCAACATCGTGGCGCCGATGTTGTTGACCGCCGGCATGTTGCCGCTTCTGCACAGCCGCGAACGGGCGCAGATACTGAACATCGGCTCGACATTGGGCAGCCTGGGTGTCCCCGGATTCGCGGTCTACGGGGCGAGCAAGGCGGCGTTGCGCCTCTACACCGAAGCGTTGCGCCGCGAACTTGCCGACTCCGCGATCCGCGTCCAGTACTACGCGCCGCGCGCCATCGACACCAGCTTCAACACGCCGCAGGTGCAGGCGTTCAACAGCGCGACCGGTTCGGCCAGCGACTCGCCGCAAGCCGTGGCCCGGTGCGTGGCGCGCATGCTGCAAAGCGAGTCGCGCCAGCGGTATGCGGGCACGCTGGAGGCGATTGCCGCCCGCCTCAACGGCATATGCCCCGAATGGCTCGACGGGGCGTTTGCCAAGCACCGCCGGGCGCTGACGTCCTTGAAATTTCCTTCCGGAGCCTCTTCATGATCCAGAACACCCTTGCACGCCAAGGCCTTGCGGGCATGCTCGCCAGCCTGGCCATTTCATTTTCCGCCGGCGCCGCCGCGCCCGCGCCCGATCTCGACGAGGGAATCCGGGCGCTGCAGACGGACTGGGCCACGATCCAGTACGCCGTCCCCGCTGACAAGCGCGCCGCGCGCTTCGAAGCGCTATCGAAGCAGGCGCACGAACTGACCGCCCAATTCTCCGGGCGTGCGGAACCGCACATCTGGGAGGGCATCGTCCTCAGCTCCTGGGCAGGCGCCAAGGGCGGGCTTGGGGCGCTTGGCCTGGCCAAGCAGGCCAAGGCCGAATACGAAACCGCCATTGCGATCGACAGCAAGGCGCTGGGCGGATCCGCGCTGAACAGCCTGGGCGTCCTGTACTACAAGGTGCCCGGCTGGCCGGTGGGGTTCGGCGACAACAAGAAGGCCGAGGAGCTGCTGAAACAGGCCCTGGCCGTGAATCCGGACGGCATCGACGCCAATTACTTCTATGCCGACTACCTGATGTACCGGAACCGCAAGGTCGAGGCGATTCCCTATCTGGAAAAGGCCTTGAAGGCGCCGCCGCGACCGGGCCGGGAAACGGCAGATGAGGGCCGCAGGGCCGAAGCGCGGGCCCTGCTGAACCAAGACAAGTAGGCCGTCGATGCGACGCGCCGCCGCGGGCGGTCAGCCCTGGCGGACGTAGCTGCCCGGGGCAGCCATCAACGCGTCCGAATCGGCGTCCGGCTCGCCCAGCCTCGGATTGGCGGGGCGGGGCGCTCCCGATCGGTGGGCCAGCCATTCCACCCACGTCGGCCACCATGATCCCTCGCACAAGTTCGTCGCGGCCAGCCAGTCATCGGGCCCGGCGCGCAGTCCGTTTTTCGGCCGCGGGCACAGCCGGTGCCAGCGTCCGGGATGCCCCGGTTCGCTGACCACGCCGGCATTGTGGCCGCCGCTGGTCAGGACGAAGCGGATGTCTGCATCGGTCAGGTAGTGGAGCTTGAACACGGAACGCCACGGCGCAATGTGATCATTGACCGTGCCCAGGGCGAATATGGGCGTGCGGATGTTGCGCAGGGCGATCGTGCGGCCGTCGACCTCGTAGCGGCCGGCGGCCAGTTCGTTCTCCAGGAACAGCTTGCGCAGGTACTCGGCGTGCATCCTGTAGGGCATGTGCGTCGAATCCGCGTTCCAGGCGACCAGGTCCGTGGGGTGGGCGCGCTCTCCGAGGAGATAGGTGCGCACCGCGCGGCCCGCCACGTCCTCGATGGGCCGCAGGGACTGGAAGGCCGCCGCCATCTGGTCGGCCGACAGATAGCCCTGCGCCCACATGACGCTTTCCAGGAAGTGGACCTCGCTGGCGTCGATGTAGAGTCCCAGCCCGCCCGGTTCGCTGAAGTCGGTCTGCGCGGCCAGCAACGTGATCGTCGCCAGGCGGTCGTCGGCCTGGCTGGCCATGGCCGCCGCCGCGATCGACAAGAGTGTGCCGCCCAGGCAATAGCCCACCGCATGCACCCGTTGGCCGGGTACGCAGCGGTTCACCGCATCCAGCGCCGCCATGAAACCCAGCCGGCGGTAGTCTTCCAGGGACAGATCCCGGTCCCCCGCGCTGACGTTGCGCCAGGAAATACAGAAGACCGTGAAGCCTTGCGCCACCAGATACCGGATCAGGGAATTGCCGGGCGACAGATCCAGCACGTAGTACTTCATGATCCAGGCCGGCGTGATCAGGATGGGTTCGGGGCGCACCTCGTCGGTGGACGGCGCATATTGGATGAGTTCGATCAGGTGGTTGCGAAACACCACCGCGCCAGGCGTTACCGCGACATTGACGCCGACCTTGAAGTCCTCCAGCCCGTGTTCCGGCAGGCCCCAGGCCTTGCGCGCGAGATCGTCCGCAAGATGGCCCATGCCGGCCAGCAGGTTTAGCCCGTGCTCGGCAGCCGTGCGTTCCAAGACCTCCGGGTTCGACCAGGGAAAGTTCGCGGGCGCGAACAGGTCGCACCATTGGCGGGCGCAGAACGAAACGAGGTCGGTGTGATGGGAAGAGACCCCGGGGACGCCGCAGGTCGCGTCGGCCCACCACTGCCGGACTTCCCGAAAGCCATGCTGCCACAACTGGAAGGGTTCGGTTTGCCAGGCGGGCGTGGCGCAGCGGCGGTCGGACGGCGCGTCCGGGCACGCGGGCGGGCGCCCGGACATCAGCAGCGCGGCATGCGTGGCCAGTTCCTGGACGGCATCGTGCCATTTCAGGGCCAGTTCCAGTTGCCGGCCAGGGGCCGCGTGCAGATGGAGCAGCCAGTCGGACAGCGCGAGCGCAACGGCGTTCGGCGAGATGCCGCCCGTCAGTTGCGCAAGAAAGGCCGCCCTGAAATAGTCCAGCGCCGCCAGGGAACTATCCGTCCCGGGCACGGCATTCGCGCAGGGAATGGGCTGCCCGGCTTCGCGGGGCAGCCACACGTCAAAGGCCGGCTTCACAGGTGAACGTCATTGGACAACATCGTTAAAAAATTCACTGGCGGGCGTCATCGGCGGGGTGGATGAGCCGGCATCAATGGCTGGCGCGCGCCATCGCGCTTCTGGCGTTGCCGTCCGCCAGGAACTTCGCGGTGCTTTCCGCGATCTGCGACATGCGCTCCTGCCATGGATTCTTGCTGTCGCGCAGCGCGGCGGCGGTCGTGGTCGAGGCCTCGCGCGTGATTTTCTCCACTTCGCGCAGATAGCCGAACTCGCGGTTCATCAGATCGGTCACGAATTTCTGCTGCAGGGCGCAGACCGCCGCGAACGAGTTCGCGGAGTCGATCTCGGCGTTGACTTCCTGCGCAAACGCCAGCATTTCCTTGTCGGTCTTCAATTGCAGGGCGCGCAGTTGCCGCGCGAATTCGAAGTAGCCGGTTGCCGCGGCCATCGCGGAATGAAGGCCGTACTTGTACAGCGCCACATAGGGCTCGTAGTCGGGTTGCATGGAACCATCCTCCAGGTCGATCGGGCCGTTCTACCGAACGATGCGCATCGCCGATAGGCGTTATCCAGACAGGTTAGGTCGTCCAGCCGCCGGGATGTTGACCAAACTCAACTTCCGCAGGGACTGTCTGCGCGTCCCCGGGCGGTTTGCTCAGCCGCAGCTCATCTGCCGAAGGGCTTCGACGTCCCGGATCTCCAGTTGCCGTCTGCGGACGTTGACCAGTGAAGCTTCCTGCAGACGGCCCAGCACGCGGCAGACGGTTTCGACCTTCATGCCCAGATGGTTGGCGATGTCCTCGCGCGTCATTTTCAAGGTGAAGACGTGCGGGGAATAGCCATTGGCCGACATCTGATCGGACATGCCGATCAGGAAGTCGGCGACACGCTCCTCGGTCTTCATGCAGCCCAGGGTCAGCAGCAGCCTGCGGTATTGGTCGATGTCGTGGGCGATGAGCCGGTGGAACTGCTGGGCGAAGACAAAGTCGTCGCGGCACTTCGCCAGCACGTCGCTGAACGGCAGAATGCAGACCATCGAGTCTTCCAGCGCGATGGCGTCGCAACGGTGCGTGCCGGTTTCCACGGCGTCCATACCCAGCAGCGCACCCGCCGAGGGAAACCCGGTGATCTGCTCCAGCCCGGCCCGGTTGGTGACGCGCATCTTGACGGACCCCGACCGCAGCTCATACAGGTTCTGCAGCGCATCCCCGGCTCGGAACACGGATTCCCCCCGCCGGACCAGCCGCCGGCAGCGTATCGCGGAGGCCGGCGCGGTCGACAGGCCGTCGGCGGCCGCGTGGCACAAGCGTGCCAGGGCGCATCGTTCGCAGCCGGAGGGCAGGGTACCCTGCCATGTCCGGGAGCCGGAGAAAACTAGGGGTGTGTCCATGGCCGCACCTCACTGGGTTGGATGATGGGGGTATCCCGCCTGATGCCAGGAACCCTCCATTCGTGCCTGGCTGAACGTAGTATCGGATGCGGGCTCAGGTCCGGCTATCAGCGCGGATCGCCAGTTTTTGCGCGCGGATGCTGACAGGTGTAGGAATATTCCTACACGGCGCGGTCAGCCGCCCGGCGCATCCTGGTCGTCGACCAGGCGGTGCCGGATCGCATAGCGCACCAGATCGGCCTGGTTGCGCAGATTCAGTTTGATCAGGATCCGGCTCTTGTAAGTGCTGACCGTCTTCACGCTGACGAACAACCGGCCTGCGATGTCCGAATTGCTCATGCCGGACGCCAGGTGGCGAAAGACCGACAGCTCCCGATCCGACAGCAGCATATGCGGCAGCGCGCCCGCATCCGTATGCCGGTCAAAGGCAATGCTTTCGGCGAGCGACTGGCTCAGGTAACGTCCGCCGCCCGCGACTTTGCGCACCGCCTGGACCAGTTCTTCGCTGGCGCTGTCCTTGGTCAGGTAACCGGACGCGCCGGCCTTGATCGCCTGGACGGCGTACTGCTGTTCGCCGTGCATCGTCAGCACCAGGATCGGAACGCTCGGGTGCACGCTTTTTATGTGCCGGATCAGGTCCACGCCATCGCGGCCCGGCATGGACATGTCCAGGACCAGCAGGTCCCATTGCCGCTCGCCCAGCAGTTTCATCGCTGCGGCCCCGTCTCCGGCCTCGCCCTGGACACAGATGTCTCCGGCCTGCTCCAGCAGGCGGCGCAGGCCTTCGCGCAACAGCGTGTGGTCATCCGCCAGCAAGACGGTGATCATGTGGCCTCCCATGGCGTGTCGGACTCCCGGGCCGGTATCCAGACCTCCAGCCGGAATCCGCCTTTCTTGCGCGTGTGGATCGTCACCTCGCCGTTGAGCAGCCGGACCCGCTCGCGGATGCCTTGCAGACCGAGCGAGAGGGGCAGCTTCTTGGTCAGGTTTTCCGGCGTGGCGCCCACGCCGTCGTCGCGCACGGTGAGCGCGCAATGCGTGGCATCGCAGGCCAGCCGAACGTGGACGGTAGTGGCCTGGGCGTGTTTGGCGATATTGGTCAGCGCCTCCTGGACGACGCGAAACAGGGTCGTGGCAACCTGCTTGGGCGGCTCCGAGGGGCCGATCTGGATGTCGGTCTCGGTGTCGATGCCGTATCGGGACACGAAATTCGCGACCAGCCATTCGACCGCCGCGGCCAGCCCCAGGTCGTCCAGCATGACGGGCCGCAGGTCGGCCGCGATGCGCCGCAAGGAGGCAAACGTGCCTTTGATGAGCTTGCGGATCGCCCGCACGCGCTCCCGCGCGTCGGTGTCGGCGGGCGCAAGACCGGCTTCCAGCTGGGACAGTTCCATCGTCAAGGCCGTCAGGCTCTGTCCCAGGTCGTCGTGAAGCTCGCGCGCGATGTGCTTTTTCTCCTGTTCGCGCACATGCAGCAAGGCGTTGGACAGGCGGGTCAGTTCATCGCGCGAGGCGCGCAGCGTCTGGTCGATGCGCTGGCGCTCGGTGATGTCGCGCAGGAAGATGGTCAGAAAGACGCCCGACTCGGTGCACGTCTGGGAAATCGACGCCTCCATCGGGAACTCTTC
Source organism: Achromobacter sp. NFACC18-2 (assembly GCF_900108985.1). NCBI lineage: Bacteria > Pseudomonadati > Pseudomonadota > Betaproteobacteria > Burkholderiales > Alcaligenaceae > Achromobacter > Achromobacter sp. NFACC18-2. Next base: position 430,876 of record NZ_FNYM01000001.1, read on the forward strand.
GCCATTGGACCGCAGGCCCCAGAGCGGGGCGCCCAGTCCCATCTGGCGTTCGGATATGCCGGTGTCCATGAAGCGCTTGACGTGCTTGGCATGGATCGAGCGGAAGCGCACGGGGATCAGGATGTCCACGCTGGCGCCTATGGCCTGCGCGGCCGCGCACATGAATACGCGCTCCGCCGCGGCGTTGAACATCACGATGCGCTGCAACTCGTCGACCGTGATGATCGGTTCGGTGGCGGACTGGATGATATCGAGCAGCGGAGGCGCACCAGGGGAGAGCGTCATTGCAGGATATGTGTGCCAGGTTCGGCCCGTCGTGCGGGCCATGGATCATTGCAACACACATTTCCGCGAACAGCGATAGCCGCGTGGCATGGTCCGCTGAATGCACTAGTGCTCGTGCATTCAGCGCCGTGCCTGCGGCCGGCATGGCGCGCGATTCAGTCCACCGAGGACAGCAGGGCGTCGCTGGTCCCCCCCGATCCCGCCGCGAGGGTCTGGTCGCGGAACCGGCAGAGCGCGGCATCGCACTCCTCGGCCAGCACGTCGTACTGTTTCAGGAGCAGGATGGTCCTGGGCTTGGAGCCCGCAATGGCCGCGACGTCGTCCACCGCACGGAACCCGCCATATCCCGACATGACGCAGATGACGGAGTAGGCCCGGATCAAGCGGCCCTGCGCCTGCAGGAATGCGCGCATCGGGGCGGCCAGCGATCGCAGCCACACGGGCGCGATCAGGATCACATGGTCGTATTGGTCCAGGGCAGGGCCGTCGAACCGAAATTCCGGGCTGCGCTTAAGGAAGCAATCGACGACGCAGCGCAGATCCCCCGCGAGTCCCGCGCGGGGCTTGGCGTCCCGCACTTCATGGGCCGGCCAGCCGGTCATCGATGCCAGACGCTCGGCCACCGCGCGCCCGGTGCCCGTGCGCGAATAGAAAACAATGCCGATCCGCATGGCGATCGCTCCTTGGCGCAATGGCGGCCTCAGGATTCCTGGGCGAGCAGCGCCCGGAGTATGTCGCGCCGGCTGACCACGCCGACCAGTTTTCCCTTGCTGGTCACCGGGACGCGCTTGATGCCCCGCTTGAGCAGCACATCCGCGATTTCGGCCAGGTCGGCGGACTCGTCGACGGTGATCGCCGGACTGCTCATCACAGCGGACGCCGTCTGTTCGCCCAGTTGCAGGCTGTGCAGGAACTCCAGGTTCAACGCCTCGCCCTCGGCCAGCAGGGACAGCCAATGGTCCATTTTTTTCTGGTGCGCACTGTCCTGGCGCCGCACCAGGTCGCCTTCACTGACCACGCCGAGCAGCGCGCCGTCGTCCCCGGTCACCATCACCGCGCTGATGTCCTGATTCAGCATGGCATGCATAATCTGGGAGACAGGGGTCCTGGCGGATACGCAATAGGGGGCTGCGGTCATGAGGTCGCGCGCTTTCATGGCTTTCTCCAGGGTGACGGGGCGTACCCCGGCATGTGCTTTGTTCCGTTAGTCCGTTATATGGTGACCCTGCGAACGGCAGCCATCTTGATTTTCGTCAAGCAAGAACCTGCCCGCGACGACGTCCGGAGATGACCCATGGCACACAAGCTGCGATTGCACTTTTGCGGCGCCGCCGGCACGGTGACCGGCTCGCGCCACCTGCTCGATGCCGCCGGTCGATTGATCCTGCTGGATTGCGGGATGTTCCAGGGCGTCAAGCCGCTGCGGCAGCTCAACTGGGCGCCGTTTCCCGTGGCGCCGTCAAAGATCGAGGCGGTGGTGCTCTCGCATGCCCACCTGGATCATTCGGGCTATCTGCCCCGGCTGGTCCGCGAGGGATTCGCCGGTCCGATCTACTGTTCGGAAGCCACCTTGGACCTGTGCCGGCTGCTGCTGCTGGATAGCGCCCATCTGCAGGAGGCCGACGCCGACTACCTGAACCGGCACGGGCTGTCGCGGCACCGGCCGGCGCTGCCGCTCTACACCGTGGCCGATGCCCACCGCGCCATTGCCGCGCTGCGGCCGCTGCCGTTCGGCCAGATGACGGCGCTTCCGGCCGGCCTGCAATTCCGGTTCACGCGGGCCGGGCATATCCTGGGCGCCGCGATCGTCGAATTTGCCTGTCCAGGCGCAAGCCTGGCGTTTTCGGGAGACCTGGGCCGCTATGACGACCCGCTGATGCCGCCGCCCGAATCCGTCGCCGCCTCGGACTATCTGATCGTCGAATCGACCTACGGCAACCGGCGCCACGGTACGGAAAGCGTGTCCGACGCGTTGGCGGCCATCATCGGCCGCACCATCAAACGGGGCGGCACCATCGTGATTCCCTCGTTTGCCGTCGGTCGTGCGCAACTGCTGCTGTTTCACCTGTGGCAACTCAAGCAGGCGGGGCGCATTCCGCGCGACCTGCCAATCTACCTGGACAGCCCCATGGCGAGCAGCGCCGTCGATGTCTATCTGCGTCACAGCGCCGACCAGCGGCTGTCGCGCCACGACGCCCGGGCCGCGTACGGCGTGGCCACCTGCGTGGCCGACGTGGAGCAGTCCAAGGCGCTGGACCGCTCGCCGATGCCGAAAATCATTCTGTCCGCGAGCGGCATGGCGACGGGCGGGCGCGTCATTCACCATCTGAAGCACTATGCCAGCGATCCGCGCAATACGGTCCTGTTCGCCGGCTTTCAGGCGATGGGCACCCGGGGCGCGGCGATGCTGGACGGCGCCCGCACGGTCAAGATCCACGGCGAATACGTGCCCGTGCGCGCCGAAGTGGACAATCTGTCGATGCTGTCGGCGCACGCGGATGCGGACGAGATCATGCGCTGGCTGGGCGGGTTTTCCAGGGCGCCCAGGCACACGTTTATCGTGCACGGTGAACCGGACGCCGCCGATGCGCTGCGCCTGCGCATCAAGGACGAACTGGGCTGGCGCTGTCACGCCGTCGAGCAGGCGGAGACCGCGGTGCTGGATTGAACGCGGCAGGGGTGCCTGGCCGCCATGCTGGTACGGCGATCTGTGGTCCGGCACCGGTTGGGCCTTGGCGGCCCTGTCCTCATGGTGGGTCCCGTCGGCGATCCGGCGCGGGCGACCAGGCCGGCCGCTCATCGCGGATGGTCTCGACGACGATCAGGTAGCGGCCCGCGCCGAGGACGGGCGTGCGGTCCCGCCGCAGTACCCAGGGTGTAGAGACCAGATCGGCGGCGAGTTCGTATTCCGCATCCAGCAGGCCCAGGCGGTCGATCAACTGGTTGAGGGTGGCGGGGATGCGAATGCAGCCCTTGGACTGCGGGGTGCCGAGCCGGGGCTCCAGGACGCGCGGGTCGGTTGCGTGCATCTGCAGGCGCATGGTGCTGACGCCGTCCGGCGTCCAGCCTTGGCGGGCGTCCTGCCAGCCAAAGTCGTACACACGCATGCCTTTCGCGCCATAGCCCAGGATGCCCTTGGCGTTGGGCGTGCCCTCGGCGCGGAAGTCGGGATTGGCCAGCGTGTGGGCAAACACCCCGGCAGGCGTTTCAAAGTGATCGAATTGTCCGACCCGTCCGGTGGAGACCGGCGCGGCGCCGACGTAATGGGGCGGCTCCCCGACGCGCAGCCAGTACAGGATCGCCGCCTGCACCTTGACGTTGCGGTCGACGACCAGGACGTACTGCGGTCCCAGCGCTAACACGCCGGCCGCGTGCAGGGACTGTTCGGCCAGGGCGCCGTACCTGGCTTGTTCGTCTTTCGGCAGCGCGAGCGCGGGCGAGACTTCCTGGCGGAAGGCGCGCTCGACCTCCTCGGGCAACACCTGCGCCAGCACGGGCACCGCGCCGAGGCATACCGCGATTGCGCCGAGAACGTGGCGCGTGCAGGCGGCCGCGCTGGAACGCCATGCGCCGCGAGGAGTCCCCTTGCGCATGGCGGCCTCGGCCTAATTGATGAGAACGACGGGGACGTGGGTGGTGTGCAGCACCTTCAAGGCCACCGACCCCAGCAGCAGGCTGCCCGCCGCGCCCAGGCCCCGCGATCCCATGACGATGTGGTCGCAGCCCTGTTCAGTGGCGTAGGCGGTGATGGTCGTGGCGATCTGCCCCACGCGCATGGCGGGCTGGTACATGACGCCTGCCTTGTCCAATGCCGCTTTCGCCTCGTTGAGCGCGGCCTTGGACTCATCATCGTAGTAGTCCTGGATCATCTCTTTGGAAATGAACGCGCGAACCGTCCCCGACACGATGGGCATCTGCACGTTCAGGAGATGGATGGTGCAGGGGCCGTATTCCCGGACGTGTTCGATCATGTAGTTGACCGCGCGCAGGGAGTTTTCGGATCCGTCGATGGGGATGAGCACGTTCTTCACAATGGCCTCGCGGGTTGGGGTGTCTCGGAAGACAGCCAGGGCTGTCCGGTTCCATCATGACGCATACCTTGCCGCAGCCATTGACGGCGGTCAATGTTTGCATCCGCCCTTGCCGTGCAAGGGCTCATCCATCTGGCCGGCGGGCCGCCTCAGCCAGCCAGGGGTGTCGGCGCAAATCGCAGCGTCCCCGTTTTGGCATTGACAATCGTCAACATTGGCCGGGCTCAACCGCGCAAGATGGACTCAAGGCGGGAGGCTATTCGCGGGAGTCGCTATCCGGTCATTTCCACGACGGAGACAGCCATGGCGCGCTTGCCCGATACCGCCGCAAAAACGCCAGCACAAGTCGCTGCGGATCGAATGACCGCGTGCACCCAGCAACGCCCCGCTGCTTACGCCCCCGGGAGGTCACCATGTTTCGCCGAATTGCCGTCCATTTGGATCATGGCGCCGATTGCCAGCGCCGGATCGACTTCTGCCTGCGCGTCGCGAAGGCGCACGATGCCCACCTGACCGGGATCTACGCGAGCTACGTCGCGCCGGGCTACTTCTACGATGAGGCGGGGCTTTGGGTCCGCTCCATGGACAAGGCCGTGCAGATCAATGAAAAAGCCCGCAGCGCCTTGCAGAAGTCATTCAGCCAGGCGGCCCAGGATGCCGGCGTGGCGGCCTCCTGGCGGCAGGGCGAAGCGGGCACGCCCGCGGAGTGCGCCGCCCGGCATGCGCGCTGCTCAGACATGCTGGTTGTCGGTCAGGCCAATCCACAGGATCCCGAAGCCGCCACCGGCAACGATTTCGTCGAACAGGTCGTGCTGTCGGCGGGGCGCCCGGTCATGGTCCTGCCCCTTGCCGGAACGTTCAACACGGTCGGCACCCGGGTGGTGTATTGCTGGGACCGTGGCCGCGAGGCGGCCCGCGCGCTGGCCGATGCGGCGCCGCTGCTGCGCCATGCCGCGGCCTTGCAGGTGCTGACCCTGGACGAAGGCGCCGACACGCGGGGCGACCGCGAGATTCCCTTTGAGGACCTTGCCGCCTACTGCTCTTGCCACGGCTTTCCGCAGCCCGAGCATGAAGACCGCGACACGCGGGATATCGATATCGGCAACGCCATCCTGACGGCGGCCGCGGACTTCAACGCCGACCTCATCGTGATGGGCGCGTATGGGCACAGCCGCATGCGCGAACTGGTCATGGGCGGCGCGACGCGCTCGCTGCTCAAGGCGATGACGGCGCCTGTGCTGTTTTCCCACTAGGCGCACGCCTCGCGCCTCCGACACGGGGGAATCCATGTACCAGCGCATCCTCGTGGCCATCGACAGCAGTCACGCCGCCGAACGCGCCTTGGCCGAAGCCATCGGGAACGCCCGGGCGTCCGGGGGCCGCCTCATACTCGTCCACGCCCTGGAGGAACCGGCCGACGCCATAGGCGCGAATCCCTATGCGGCCGAGTACGTGCGCGGGCTGAACGAAGTCACGAAACAGGCCGCGGCGGACCTGCTGGACCGGGCCCGCGACCGCGCGGCCGCAGCCGGGGTGCAGGCAGAGGCCGTGCTGCTGGAGCCGGGCGCGGCGCCGGTGGCAGAGCGGATCGTCCAGTCCGCCCGGGACCGCAAGGCCGACCTGATCGTCATGGGCACGCACGGGCGCCATGGCGTCAAGCGCGTGATGCTGGGCAGCAACGCCCATGGCGTGCTGCGGGTCGCGGACGTTCCCGTGCTATTGGTGCGGACGCCATGAGAGCGATGGTCCTGCGGGAAGCGGGGATGCCGCTGGCGCTGGAAACACGCCCGACGCCCGAGCCAGGCCCCGGCCAGGTCCGGTTGAGGGTGCTGGCGTGCGCGGTGTGCCGAACGGACCTGCACGTCGTGGATGGCGAATTGCCCGACCAGAGCTATCCGCGCATCCCCGGCCATGAAGTGGCGGGCATCGTCGAAGCGGTGGGCGCGGGCGCCGACGCCGCGTTGCTGGGCCACTATGTTGGCGCCGCCTGGTTGGCGCGCACCTGCGGCCATTGCGAATTCTGCCTGGCCGGGCAGGAGAACCTCTGCGAAGAGGCACTGTTCAACGGCTACACCCGAGATGGCCGCTTTGCCACGCACATGCTGGCGGACGCGGACTACCTGTTTGCATTGCCGCGAGCGGGCGTTGCCACGCACGTGGCGCCATGGCTCTGCGCGGGGCTCATCGGGTGGCGGGCGCTGCGCGCCGCCGGCAACGCGCACCGCGTGGGGATCTACGGGTTCGGATCGGCCGCGCAGCTCGTGACCCAGGTGTGCCGGCGCCAGCAGCGGGAAGTCTATGCGTTCACCCGTCCTGGCGACGCCCCGGCGCAGCGGCACGCGCTGGCGCTGGGCGCGGACTGGGCCGGCGACAGCGGCCAGGCGCCGCCGGCGCTCCTGGACGGCGCCATCATTTTTGCCCCCGTGGGCGCGCTGGTCCCGCGCGCCCTGCAGGCCGTGCGCCGCGGGGGCAGGGTGGTTTGCGCCGGCATCCACATGTCCGACATTCCGGCGTTTCCGTATCGCCTGCTCTGGGGCGAGCGCGCCGTCTCGTCCGTCGCCAACCTCACGCGCGAAGACGGCAGGGAGTTTCTCGGCAAGGCGGCAGCATGGGATTTGCGCACCGACATCCGCACCTATCGCCTTGAAGACGCCAACCGCGCCCTGGACGACCTGCGCGAAGGCCGCATCCAGGCGACGGCGGTCCTTGTCCCCTGAATGCCCCAGGCGGGGTGCGTGCGGTCAGCGTCGTGATTCACTGGCCGGCCTCGCATCGGACCGGCGTCACAAGCAGACCTCGCAAGGCGCGGGCGTCCCCGTTTCCGCATCCCCCAGCACCGCGTCCAGCCCGCGCTCGGGCCGGAACAGCGTCAGTCCCTTCAGGCCCAGCCGCCACGCCGACATGAACAGGGCCTGCGCCCGCTCGACGCTGCAATCCGTCGGCACCGGCACGGTCTTGGAGATGGCGGCGTCGACAAACGGCTGCAGCGCGCCCAGCATCGCCACATGATCTTCCGGCGCGATCTGCGCCGCGGTGCGAAAGCCCGCGGGCAGGGGCGCGTGGGGATGCAGGCTGCGCCAGAGCCGCCAGGCGTGGTTTTCCACGGTCATGTCGACTGGCGTTCCGCGCAGCGTGACCCGGCGGCGGTATGCCCAGCCATAGGGCGGTTCGATGCCGTTTGAGCAGTTGTCCGCGAAGGCCAGGCTGACGCTGCCCGTCGGCGCGTAAGACACCAGATGGCTGTTGCGCAGGCCATGTTGCCGGATTGCCGCGCGCACGCGGACCGGGAGTGCGTCGCCGATGGCGCCCGCCGTCAGATAGTCGCGGGGCCGGTAAAGGGGAAACGGCTTGCGCTCGGCCGCCAATGCGGCCGATGCCGCATAGGCGCTGTCCCGCAGGCACCGCGCGACGGCGCTTGCGGCCTGCCTGCCCGATTCGCTGTCATAGCGCAGTTGCAGCATCGTAAGCATGTCGGCCAGGCCGGTCACGCCGACGCCCACCCGCCGTTTGGACAACGCCTCGGCGCGTTGGGCGGGAAGCGGCCAGCGCGTCAGGTCGATGACGTTGTCCAGCATGCGTACCTGGGTCCGGACCAGGCCGGCCAGCTTCTCCATGTCCAGCTCCGCGCGGCCGCCCAGCCCGAAAGGGTGCATGACCAGGCGAGTCAGATCGATCGGGCCCAGCACGCAGCACCCGTAATCGGGCAAGGGCTGTTCGCCGCAGGGGTTGGTGGCGCGCAGGGTTTCGAGCGCGCGCAGATTGTTGCGCCGGTTGATGGTGTCGATATACAGCAGGCCGGGCTCCGCGCTATGCACCGATTCCTGGACGATGGCGTCCCAAAGCGAACGGGCGGGCGCCAGGCCATACTGCCATTGGCCATCGTCCCGCAGAAACGCGCCCGCCGCGATGGCCTGAGGCCCGGGTGGCGCGGGATGCACCAGGGGCCAGGGCTCGTCGCGCTGCACCGCGGCCAGGAATGCATCGGTGACCGCGACGGACACGTTGAAGGTGCGCCACCGCCGGCGCCCATGCTTGGCCCGGGCAAACGCCAGCACGTCGGGATGCGCGCAGGAAAGCACCGCCATCTGCGCCCCGCGCCGGCTGCCCTGGAATTGCAGGCTGGCGCAAGCGGTGTCGTAGCGGTCGATGGCCTCGCATACGGCCGGCGCCGCCGTCCCGGCCGCCGCGGCCACGGGCGCCAGCGCCGAGAAGTCATAGCCGACCCCGCCGCCCATGGCCAATGTCGCACAGGCCTGTTCCAGCCCGGCCTCGAAGGAGAGGGCGCCCGGGCCGCCGCCCACCGGCTGCACGAAGCAGTTCACCATGGTCGCGCAGGTGTCCGTGCCCGCATTCGCCATGATCCGGCCCGCGCCGATCGCGCCGGCCTGCATGTTGGCCAGGAACTGCCTGGCTCGGTCGGCCTGCAGCGCGGGGGGCTCGGCGAGGGCGAGCGCCGCCGCCACGCGCGCAAAGATGCGCAAGGCGTCCCGCTCCCCGGGCGCCGCATAACGGTCCGCCAGCACCTGCGCGCAAATGGGTTGCACCCGCGGCACGGCGCGGCCCCCGGCAGGTCAGGAGGTGCCTTCCGGAGACCGCACCAGCAGGACCGGCACCGTCGCTCCCCGCAAGATGCCTTCGGCGCTGCTGCCCAGGACCAGGCGCCGGGCGCCCCGGCGGCCGTGCGTGCCGATGACGATCAGATCGGCTTTCCAGGCGGCGGCTTCGTCCAGTACCCGCTGCTGCACGGTCCGATCCAGGTTCTCGTACAGGGCCGTGTCCGCTTCGATGCCTTGGGCGCGGACCGTGTTCTGCGCGGTTTCCACCAGCTTGGCGCCGTTCTTGCGCATCAGGTCCAGCAGCTCGCCGGCGTGATAGCTGTAGGCGTCGACCGTCAGCGCAAACGACAGCTCGTCGATGACGTGGATCAGGCGTATGCGCGCATGCGCCAGCTTGGCCACCCGGATGGCTTCTTGCAGGCCGAATTGGGAGGTGTCGCTTCCGTCGATGGGAACAAGGATTCTCTCGTACATGCTGGTCTCCGGTGGATGGGGCGTGCCACCAGTATCAGCGCACGCGCACGCCGGATATTGATTCCGGTCAATCTACGCATCGGGAAACGCCAACTGCCTAGAGGGAAGCCTGTTTCATGCGGCCCGACAGCGCGGCGGCCGTTTCCTTGCGCTCGCTGTAGCGGTCCACCAGATACGGCGCGACGTCCCGCGTGAGCAGGGTGAACTTCATCAACTCCTCCACGACGTCGACCAGGCGGTCATAGTAAGGAGAGGGCTTCATCCGGCCCGCGTCGTCAAACTCCTGGTAGGCCTTGGCCACCGAGGACTGATTGGGAATGGTCAGCATGCGCATCCAACGCCCCAGCACGCGCATCTGGTTCACGGCGTTGAAGGATTGCGACCCGCCCGAGACCTGCATGACGGCAAGGGTCTTGCCCTGGGTGGGCCGCAACGCGCCCACCGACAACGGTATCCAATCGATCTGCGTCTTCATCAGGCCCGTCATGGCGCCGTGCCGCTCCGGCGAACTCCAGATCATGCCTTCGGACCACTGGACCAGCTCGTGCAGTTCCCGGACCTTGGGATGATCGTCGGTGGCGTCATCCACCAGCGGCAGCCCGGAGGGGTTGTACAACCGGGCCTCGCCGCCGAGCGCCTGCACCAGCCTGGCGGCTTCCTCGGCGGCCAGGCGGCTGTAGGACCGCACGCGCAGGGACCCGTAGAGCAGCAGGATGCGGGGGGCATGCGCGGCGCGCACCGGGGCGTAGAGCTTGCCGGTATCGGGCGGTGCGAACAGGGCGGGATCGATATTGGGCAGGTCGGTCGCCGTCTCAGACACGGTTTCCCTCCGCGTCGATGAGCGGCTCGCCGTCTTCCTTGTTGAAGGCGCCGCGCTGCGGCTGGGGCAGGATGTCCAGGACCGTCTCCGACGGGCGGCACAGCCGGGTGCCCAGCGGGGTGGTCACGATGGGGCGATTGATCAGGATCGGATGCTGGAGCATGAAACCGATCAACGCATCCTCGGTCCAGGCGGGATCCGAGAGCCCGAGTTCGTCGTACGGCGTGCCTTTCTGGCGCAGCAGGTCTCGCGCCGGCATTCCCATGGCATGGAGCAGCGACCGCAAGGTATCGGCGTCGGGCGGCGTTTTCAGGTATTCGATGATGGTCGGTTCCGCGCCGCTATTGCGGATGAGCCCAAGCACGTTGCGCGACGTGCCGCAGGCGGGGTTGTGATAGATCGTGATGGAACTCATGACTTGTCTCTGTTGAGGGTGCGGGAATGGATGTCAAAGGGGGCCGCATGCCGCGGCAGGGCGGTTGGCCCTTCCGCGTCATTGCCGCGGGATGCCGGCCTCGTACCATCCCTTGCTTCGATTGACGATGCGCACGACGAGCAGCATGACCGGCACCTCGATGAGCACGCCGACCACGGTCGCCAGCGCGGCGCCCGACTGGAAGCCGAACAGGCTGATCGCGGCGGCGACGGCCAGCTCGAAAAAGTTGGACGCGCCGATCAGCGCCGACGGGCACGCAATGCTGTGTTTTTCGCCCACGCGGCGATTGAGCCAGTACGCCAGGCCCGAATTGAAAAACACCTGGATGAGGATGGGAACGGCCAGCATGGCAATCACCAGCGGCTGGCCGATGATGGCTTCGCCCTGGAAGGCGAACAGCAGCACCAGCGTCAGCAGCAGGGCCGCCATCGAAAACGGCCCGATGCGCGCCAACGCCGCGTCGAACGCCGCCTGGCCGCGACGCAGCAGCGCCCGGCGCCAGACCTGGGCAAGGATGACCGGAATCACGATGTACAGTCCCACCGACACCAGCAAGGTGTCCCACGGCACGGTGATGGCGGACAGGCCCAGCAACAGTCCGACCACGGGCGCGAAGGCGAACACCATGATCGTGTCGTTCAGCGCCACCTGAGAGAGCGTGAAAACGGGGTCTCCGCCGGTCAGCCGGCTCCAGACGAAGACCATCGCGGTGCAGGGCGCCGCCGCCAGCAGGATCAGGCCCGCGATGTAGCTATCCAGCTGGTCCGCCGGCAGCCATGGCGAAAAGACCTGGCGGATGAACAGCCAGCCCAGGAACGCCATCGAGAACGGCTTGACGGCCCAGTTGATGAACAGCGTGACGCCGATGCCTCGCCAGTGCTGCCTGACCTGGCCCAGCGCGCCAAAATCCACCTTGAGCAGCATCGGAATGATCATCACCCAGATCAACACGCCCACGGGCAGATTGACCTGGGCGACTTCCATGCGCCCGATGGCCTGGAAGACCGTCGGCATGGCCTGGCCGAGGATCACGCCCGACACGATGCACAGGAAGACCCATACCGTGAGGTAGCGCTCGAAAACGTTCATGCCGGGGCGCTGGCGTGGCGTCGGCGCCGATGCCGCGTTTGTGCCCGTGTTTGTGCTCGCGCTTGTGTTCGCGTTTGTGCTGGACGACATCGATTCACTCCCCCGATTGGCCGATGCCGCGCAGCTCGTGCTGGAGCGACAGGGCATCCAGCCGGTCCAGCGGCAAGGACAGGAAGAGTTCGATGCGCCGCTTGAGCATGCGGGCCGCATCGTGAAAGGCCTTGAGGCGTTCTTCTTCGCTGCCTTCATGGGCGGCGGGGTCCGACACGCCCCAATGCGCGGTCATCGGCTGGCCGGGCCATACCGGGCAGACTTCGCCCGCGGCGTTGTCGCACACGGTGATGATGAAGTCCATTTTCGGGGCATCGGGCGCCGCGAACTCGTCCCAGCTTTTGCTGCGATAGCCCGCCGTGGGCAGTGAATACGATCCCAGCGTGGCGATGGCCAGGGGATGGACCTCGCCCTTGGGCGAGCTGCCGGCGGAGTAGGCGCGAAAGCGGTCGCCGCCCAGGCCATTGAGCAGCCCTTCGGCCAGGATGGAGCGTGCGGAATTGCCGGTGCAGAGAAAGAGCACATTGAAAGGGGAGTGCGACATGGGGTGGTCCTATCAGCAGGTCGTGCAGGCGCCCGGGACGGACGCCTCGCAAGATTCGCCCTGGCAGCAGTGTTCGGTGAGATAGCCGAGCAATCCATTCATGCGCGAGAAATCGGCGCGGTAAATCAGATTGCGTCCTTGTTGCTCGACGCTGACCAGGCCGGCGTGGGCAAGCTCTTTCAGATGGAAAGACAGCGTGTTTCGCGCAACCTCAAGCTGGTCCGCCAGCACGCTGGGCGTCAATCCGGGCGGCCCGGCCACGACCAGGGCGCGGAACGTCCGCAATCGTTGGGGATGGGCAAGGGCGCCGAGCGCCATGATGGCTTGGTCTTCGTTCATGAGTCGATAATACAACGATTATTGAACTATTAAACTATTGAAATCCGGCAATTTAATTGTGTAGGAAACTCTACATAGCTGTAGCGTATACAACAATTACGCAGTACGCTTTTCTCATGAACTGGCTCATCCTCATCCTTTCGCTGTCTACTGAAAACGCCACCGCCCGCATGCGCGCCTGGCGAGCCCTGAAGTCCTGCGGGGCCGCCGTGTTGCGTGACGGGGTCTACCTGTTGCCCGGTCAACAGGACAGCGATTTGGCTGCCATCGCGCAAGATGTGCGCGATAACGGGGGCAGCGTGTTTCTGCTGCAGGCGGCCGCCTGTACGCCGGAGGACGAGGGCGAGTATCGCGCGCTGTTCGACCGTTCGGCAGACTATGCCGAGCTGATGCAGGAAGTGGCGCAGGCGCGCGCCGCGCTCACGACCGCCAATGCCATGGAAACGCTCAAACAGGCGCGCAAGCTGCGCAAGCGGTTCACGCAGATTTCCGCAATCGACTTTTTTGCGGGCGAGGCGCAGCGGCAGACGCAGGCCGCGCTGACCGCGCTGGAAGAGGGCGCCAGTCGCGCCTTGTCGCCTGATGAACCGCATGCGGTAAGCACGGCCGTTGCCCGTCTGCCCACGGCCGATTACCGAGGCCGGACCTGGGCCACCCGCGCCCGCCCTTGGGTGGACCGGTTGGCCAGCGCCTGGCTGATCCGCCGACATATCGATCCAGAAGCCCGCATCCTCTGGCTCTCATCACCGGCGGATTGTCCCCGCGATGCGCTGGGTTTCGACTTCGATGGCGCAATGTTTTCGCACGTGGGCGCGCTGGTGACGTTCGAAACGCTGTTGACGGCGTTTGGCCTGCACAACCCCGCGCTCGAACGCCTGGGCGCCATCGTGCACTACCTGGATGTCGGTGGCGTCCAACCCGCCGAGGCGGCGGGGGTCGAGCAAGTCCTGGCCGGGCTGCGCGACACCATCCCCGACGACGATCAGTTGCTTGCCCTGGCCTGCGGCGTTTTCGACGGTTTGGCGGCCAGCTTTGGAAAAGAGGTCGCAACATGAATACCCACTCGCAGGACACCCTGGCAGCGCCGGCCACGCCGGCCGTCGCGCCTGCGGAATTGCCGCAGCCCGTCAGCTTCACCCAGGCCTTCTGGTTCTGGCTGAAGCTGGGCTTCATCAGCTTTGGCGGACCGGCCGGTCAAATCGCCATCATGCACACCGAACTGGTGGAGCGCCGCCGCTGGATCAGCGAACGCCGCTTTCTGCACGCGCTGAACTACTGCATGCTGCTGCCCGGGCCGGAAGCCCAGCAACTGGCGACCTACATCGGCTGGCTGCTGCACCGCACCTGGGGCGGCATCGTCGCCGGCGCGCTGTTCGTGCTGCCTTCGCTGTTCATCCTGATCGGCTTGTCCTGGGTCTACGTGGCCCATGGCGACGTCCCCGTCATCGCCGGGATCTTCTACGGCATCAAGCCGGCGGTCACCGCAATCGTCCTGCATGCGGCGCACCGCATCGGGTCGCGCGCGCTCAAGAGCCCGGTGCTGTGGAGCATCGCGGGCGCCGCTTTCGTGGCGATCTTTGCATTGAATGTGCCGTTTCCGCTGATCGTTGCGGCCGCCGCGCTGATCGGCTTCATCGGAGGCAAGCGCTGGCCCGACCATTTTCGGACCGGCGCGCGTCACGGCGCCGGCGCCCGGGGGTTCGGTCCCGCGCTGGTTGACGACGACACGCCCACGCCCGCGCACGCCCGGTTCCGCTGGACACGCCTGGCGGCCATTCTGGCGACAGGGGCCTTGCTCTGGGCCGTGCCCATGGCGTTGCTGACGGCCGCGTATGGCTGGCAGGGCGCCTACACGCAGATGGGCTGGTTCTTCACGAAAGCGGCCTTCCTGACTTTCGGCGGCGCGTATGCGGTGCTTCCCTATATCTATCAGGGCGCGGTCGACACGTATGCCTGGCTGACGCCGATTCAGATGATCGACGGACTGGCGTTGGGAGAAACCACGCCCGGGCCGCTCATCATGGTGGTCGCCTTCGTGGGCTTTGTCGGCGGCTACGCCCAGGCGCTCATGGGCCCCGACGCCTTGTTCCTGGCCGGCGCGCTGGCGGCCACTGTCGTCACCTGGTTCACCTTCCTGCCGTCGTTCCTGTTCGTTCTGGCTGGCGGCCCGCTGGTTGAAGCGACCAAAGAAGACCTGAAGTTCACCGCGCCGCTCACGGCCATCACTGCCGCGGTGGTGGGCGTCATCCTCAACCTGGCGGTGTTCTTCGGCTACCACGTTCTGTGGCCCGACGGCCTGGCAGGGCGCTTCGACCTGGGTTCGGCGCTGATCGCTCTGGCCGCGGCCATCGCGCTTTTCAAGTTCAAGCGCGGCGTTATCGAAGTCATCGGGGCATGCGCTGCCATTGGACTGGCAGTGAAACTAGCCTTGTGAGCCCGCACCGCCGCGCCCACGCAACCTTCCCAGGAGCATCACCATGAATGCGTTGACCAAACCACAGGCGCGGGATCCGGTACAGGTTCCCGGTCGGAGCGCCACGCCGCTGCGCAGCGACGCCGCAAGGAATTACCTGGGCGGCGATGGCGTCATTCCCCAAGGCGGGCTGTCGGTGGCCCTGGAGCGGGATTTCGGATCGGTGGACGGTTGGCGCGCGGATTTCAAGGCGTTGGCCCTGTCGCAAGGGGGAGAGGCAGGGTGGGCGACCCTGTCGTGGTCCAGGCGCGAGGCCAGGCTGATCAATCACTGGACGTACGATCCCGCCCAGATGCCGGCCGGCGCCACGATCCTGCTGGCGCTGGAGATGTCCGACCGCGCATTCCTGGACGGCTTCGGCGGCCAGGCCAGCGCGTACGTGGACGCCTGCCTGGCGCAAGTACGTTGGGAATCCATTGCTCCCGAGTATGCGCGCCTCATCGAGATCGCCAGCGCGCCGCTGGGCGTTTCGCCGTCAGAGGCGGAAGGGCAGGCGGGCACCCCCATCATCGACGTGCGGCGACGCGCGGTTTTCGACAACGCGCAGGACAAGATCCCCGGTGCGCAATGGCGCGATCCTGCCTTGGCCGGGCAATGGCAGTCCGACATCGCCCGCGGCCTGCCCGCCATCGTCTATTGCGTCCACGGCCATGAAGTCAGCCAGAGCGTCGCGCTGGCGCTCCGGGCGCACGGGGTCGAGGCGTTCTACCTGGCCGGGGGAATCGAAGGCTGGAGACACGCCGGGTTGCCGATGGGGTGACGGGCCTCAGAAGGCAGCGCGGTAGATTTCCAGGGCCTGGACCTCGTCTATCGGCAGCGGATTGTTCATCAGCAGGCGCTGCTGGGCCATGGCGGCGCTGGCCAAGCCGGGCAGATCCGCCTCGCCGATACCGACGGCGCGCAGGCCCTGTGGCAGTTCGGCCTGGCGGATCAAGTCTTCCAGAAAGGCGATGAAGGCGGCCGCGCCTGCTGCCGCGTCGGCGGCGGGCGGCAGGCCCACGGCCTGTCCCAGCTCTGCGTAGAGGGGCGCCGCCGCCTGCGCATTGAAATGCAGCACGGCGGGCAGCACCAGCGCGTTCGACAACCCGTGCGGCACATGGAAAATGCCGCCGATCGGATAGGCCAAGGCATGAACGCCGCCCACAGGGGCATTGGCGAAGGCCTGGCCCGCCAGCATGGCGCCCAGCAGCATGTCCGAACGCGCCTGCAGATTGGCGCCGTCGCGGCAGACCGTAAGCAGGTTGGCGGAGAGCAGTTTCAGGGCCAGGATGGCCAGATGATCGGACAAGGGGTTCTTCAGGCGCTTGCTGGTGTAGGCCTCGATGGCATGCACCATGGCGTCCACGCCGGTGGCGGCGGTGGCCGAGGACGGCAGGCCGACGGTCAGTTCGGCATCCAGAAAGGCCGCGTCGGCGTACAACTGCGGCGCGACCACGCCGCTTTTCGTGGTGGCGCCCGTGGTCACGATGGAAATGGGCGTGACTTCCGAGCCGGTGCCGGCCGTGGTCGGCACCTGGATCAGCGGCAGGCGCGAGCCGGTGACCTGATTGATGCCGTACATGGCCGACAGGGGCTGCTCGCTCTTGCACAGCACGGCCACCAGCTTGGCCACGTCCATCGACGAACCGCCGCCAAAGCCGATGACCACGTCGGCATTGAACTGGCGCGCGCGCTCGGCGGCGGCCTGGACCACGGCTTCGGGCGGGTCGGCGACGACATCGTCGATGACCAGGGTTTGCCAGCCGTGGTCGGCCAGGCTGTCCAGCGCCGGCGCCAGCGCGCCGCTGTGGTGCAAAAAGGCGTCGGTTACCAGCACGGCTCGCGCGCCGGCATGACGCTCGCGCAGCAGGGCGCCCAAGCGGCGGGCCAGGCCAGGTTCAACAAGGATGTGGGCGACGGTCTGGAAGGAGAAGGCGGACATGGGATCAGGAGAGTTCGTTGATGATGGTTTGCGCCACGTCTTCCAGCGAGGATCGCGTGGCCATGGCGCGGCCCTGGATACGGCGGTGCGCTTCGTGTTCGGTAATGCCCTCGCGGGCGATCAGCAGGGTTTTCGCGGTGGCGACCTTGCTGACGGCGGCGTAACGGTCTTCCAGCTTGCGCACGTGGGCCAGCGTGGCGGCCTGCTGGCGCCAGGCGGTGCGGGCCAGCAGGAGCTGGGTCAGGAGACCGAAGGGCCGGATGGGGCGTTCGATGACGCCGGTGCAGCCGCTTTGCAGCACCAGTTGCAACGTGGCCGGGTTTTCGTATTCGACGATGCCGACCAACGGCGGGCTCAGCTCGTTCAAGCCGTCGGCCAGCTTCTGGATCGCGTCGCGCTGGTCTTCCTCGATGGGCAGGACCACCACGTCGGCGTCGGCGCCAAGCTTTTCGGGCAGTGGCCATTGCTGGGTCGGCACGCAGCCGATGCGCTTCAAATGCGACATTAACAGGCGCGACTCGGCGTCTTGCGGGTGCAGAACCAGCACACGCAGGCCATTGAGTTCACGCAGCGCCGTGGTGCTGCGGCCGGGCCGGGTCGGGGGAGCAGTCACGGTAGCGCCAGGGCCTCAGGGTCCAGCGCGTGGTCAACCAGGTACGGCACCGGCCGCACCGCGGCACGCGCGGCATAAATGATTTCAAACTGCCGCTGGGCATTGATGCGGGCGATGCGTGGCCAGAGCGAGGTGTGCTGCGTGTCGCCGTCTATGGTGACCAGGCCCTGCGGCGCCTCGAACTGGGCGCCGTCCAGCGCCCGCACCAGATCGGGCGGGGCCAGGCTGCCGGCCTGGCGCGCGGCCAAGGCCACCAGATGCACCTGGAAATACGCGGCCTCGGCGCCAGCCGTGATCGGGCTGTCTTCACCGAAGCGGGCGCGATAGGCGTGGGCAAAGCGTCGGCTGGGCTCGGTGTCCAGGGTGGCGAAATACGGCGCGGCCGTGATGTGCCCTTCGGCCTGTTCGGCGGTCAGCGCGGCGACGTCGGTCTCGTTGGTGGCGAGGCTGACGATGGGCATGCGGGCCGGATCCAGGCCCAGTTCGCGGTAGGCGCGATACAGCTTGACGATGTCACGCCCGACCATCGTCGAGTAAATGGCGTCCGGGCAAAGCGCCACCGCGCGCTTGAGCACTTCGGTCACGTCCTCTTGCGGGGCGTTCAGCGGCAGATAGACCTCGTCGACCACCTCGCCGCCCGCCTGTTCATACAGCTCGCGCATGATGCGGTTGGACTCGCGGGGGTAGACATACTGGCCGCCAATGAAGAAAACCCGGTTGCCAAAGTGCCGGATGACATAGCTGGCCAGTTGCACCGAGTTCTGATTGGGCACCGAGCCGCTGTAGAAGCAGTTCGGGGAATACTCGAAGCCTTCGTACAGCGTGGCGTAGAACAGCAGCGCGCGGCGGCTTTCAATGACGGGCAGCACCGCCTTGCGGGTGCTGGACATATGCGTGCCGAAGATCAGCGGCACGCGCTGCACGTCGCACAGCCACTCGGCGGCCTGGCGGTAGTCGGGCGGCTGCGCGCCGACCTGGGCGCGCACCGGGATCAGCGGCACGCCGGCAATGCCTCCGGCGGCATTGACCTCGTCGATGGCCAGCAGGGTGGCGTTTTCCTGGGTGACCTCGGTGGCCGCCGTCAGGCTTTCGTGCGAAAACAGCAGGCCGACCCGATGACCGTGTGCGGGGCTCACAGCGCCGTCCAGTCGAGCGAACGCTCGAAAGCATGGGCGGCGCGGTACAGCGTCGATTCGTCGAAATGACGGCCGATCAGCATCATGCCGACCGGCAGGCCATCGCGCAGGGCGCAGGGCACGGAAATGGCCGGGTGGCCAGTGACGTCGAAGGGCGCGGTGTTGGCGTTCATCTCAAGGGCGCGGGTCACGAAGAGGTCGGGCGCCGCGCCGGCATCGATGAGGCGCGGCGCGCGCATCGGCACCGTCGGCATCAGCAGCACGTCGACGCGGGCCAAAGCCTGATCATAGGCCTGGCGCAGGCGGCGCGCGAGGTTTTGCGCCTTGCCATAGTACTGGCCGCCGTAGCGCGCATAGAAATACTCGCCGGCCAGCAGGCAGGTCTTGACGTCGTGGGGGAATTCGTCGGCGTGGTCGCGCCAGTGGCGCTGCGCCTGCATCAGGCCGGTCACGTACAGGCCCTTCCAGTTGGTGCCGTAGTTGAAGCCCTTCATCTGCTGGGTCGTGCCTTCAACGGCGATCGGCGTCCAGATCGCGTGGCCCTTGCGGTGCAGGGGCACCGGCAGTTCGATGACCTCTGCGCCCAACGCGGCCAGTTCGGCGGCGGCCCGGCGCACGCCATCGTCGACCTCGGGTTCGCTGTTGTGCCAGCCAAAGCCTTCGGGCACCACCCCGATGCGCAAGCCCTTGAGCGGCTGGCCCAGCGCATCGCAATAGGCGGGGCGCCCAGCCGGCAGGTTCTGCTGGCGCGGATCCAGGCCATCGGCGCCCGCGATGGCGTCCAGCAGCAAGGCGTTGTCGGCCACCGTGGCGGTCATGATGCCGGCGTGGTCCAGCGTCATTTCAATCGGCATGATGCCGGTGTAGGGGATGAGGCCATGAGTGGGCTTCATGCCGTAAATGCCCGAGTACGCGGCGGGAATGCGCACCGATCCGCCCTGGTCGGTGCCGATCGCCATGTCGGCTTCGCCCGCGCCGACCAGGGCCGCCGCGCCCGAGGAGGAGCCGCCCGCCGAATGGTCGGGGTTGCGCGGATTGCGCACGGGGCCCGCGGCATTGGTATGGCTGCTGCCCGACACGCAGAAATACTCGCAGTGCGCTTTGCCCACGATGCGGCCGCCCGCGTCCAGGATGCGGGTGGCGACCGTCGCGTCCTGGTCCGGCACATAGCCGCGCAGCGTAGCCGCGCCGTTCATCATGGGCACGCCGGCCAGGCACACGTTGTCCTTGAGCACCACGCGCTTGCCGGCCAGCGGGCCGCCGGGGCGGCCATCGATGTCGGTGCGCACATACCAGGCGTTGAGCGGGTTGTTTTCGGGCTGCTCGCCCGGCGTGCGCGGATAGCGCACGACCGGGGGCTGGTCGATCAAGGCATCGACCTGGTCATAGTCGGCAAACGTGGCCTCCAGAATGCGGTCGTAGGCCCGCAGTGTGGCGTCGTCCAGATTCAGGCCGATGCGGCGCGCGGCCTGGTCCAGCGCTTCCAGAGTGGGACGGGGAAGGGACATCTCGGATTCCGTATCAGGATTGCAGACCGCCGAAACGCCGGGCGATCTCTTGGGGAGTGGTGGTGGCGGTGGGAACGTCGGCGATCAGCTCGCCTTTTTCCAGCACCAGGATTCGGTCGGACAACGCGCACAGAAAGTCGATGTCCTGTTCGACCAGCAGGATGGCAATGCCATGCGAGGCGCGCAGGGTCTGCAAGGCTTCGACGATCTCATCGCAGATCGAGGGCTGGATGCCTTCGGTGGGTTCGTCCAGCAGCATGAGCCGGGGCTCGCCGCACAGGCAGCGGGCCAGCGCCAGCAGTTGCTGCTCGCCGCCCGACAGGCTGCCGCCCGGGCGGTCCAGCAGGCGCTGCAGGCGCGGAAAAACCGTCAGCACCGAATCGATCCTGGCGTCGGCCTCGCGCAGATTCTTCACGCAGCCCATGCGCAGGTTCTCGGCCACGCTCAGCGCTGGGAAGATCTGCCGCCCCTGGGGCACGAAGCCCAGGCCCTGGCGGGCCCGCGCGTGCGGCGCCAGCGCGCCTATCTTTCGTTCGCCCAGCGTCAGCTCGCCGCCGGTGAGCGGCAGTTCGCCCATCAGCGCGCGCAGCAGCGTGGTCTTGCCCATGCCGTTGCGGCCCAGGATGCCGGTGAATTCTCCGGCGGCCATCTGGAAACTGACGCCATGCAGCACCGGGATGCGGCCGTAGCCGGCTTTCAGATCATGCGCGTGGAGCATGCGTTTCTCCTTGCTTGCCCAGATAGGCGGCGCGCACGCCTTCGTGCGCCATGATGTCGTCGAAACTGCCTTCCGCCAGCACTTCGCCCTGGTTGAAAACGGTGATGCGGCCCGCGATCAGGCGGATGAAGGCCATGTCATGCTCGACCACGACGACGGTGCTGTGGCGGTTGATGGCCGCGATCACCTCGGCGGTCCTGCGCACTTCCTGGTGCGTCATGCCGGCCGCCGGTTCGTCCAGCAGGACCAGTTCGGGCCGCGATGCCAGGATCATGCCCAGCTCGACCCACTGGCGTTGACCGTGGGCCAGCGCGTTGACGGGCGTGGCGGCCTGCGCCTGCAGGCCGATCTCGGCCAGCACTTGGGCGGCGATCTCGGCCGGCGCACCCTCGGCGCGCCGCGCGGCCGCCAGCCTCAGGTTCTCGCGCACGTCCAGGCCTTCGAAGACGCTGGGCACCTGGGTCTTGATGCCGATGCCCAGCCGCGCCACTTCGTGCGTCGCCAGGCCGCGCAGGGGTTGGCCCTTGAAGCGGATCTCGCCGTGGGTCGGGCGCAACTGTCCCGACAGCATCTTGAAGAATGTGCTCTTGCCGGCGCCATTGGGACCGATCAGGCAGCGCACCTCGCCCAGTTCCAGGCGGAAATCGACTTCACGCACCGCGTGCACGCCGCCAAAACTTACGCCCAGGCCCTGGGTTTCCAACAAAAGCGTACTCATGCCTGCTCCTTCGGCGAGCGCAACAGACGGCGGGCGGCGTCGGCCACCGTCGGCGCCAGGCCCCGGGGGATCAACAGCACAAACAGGATGAGGATCACCCCGAGCACGAGGCCGGTGTCCACGGTGTGCTGTGCGCCCAGTTGGGTGACCATGGCTTGCAGCGCCACGCACGCGATGACGGGACCGATCAGGGTGCCGCGTCCGCCGACAATCACCCAGATGATGATCTGCGCCGACTGCGACAGGCCGAAGACGCCGGGACTGACGAACGCGCCCCAGTTCGCGTACAGCATGCCCGCCAGCCCGGCCAGCGCGCCGCCCAGCGTAAAGGCGGCCAGCTTGTACAGGCTGGCGTCGTAGCCCAGCAGCAGGGCGCGCTGTTCGTTCTCGCGCACCGCGGCGACCACGCGTCCAAGGCGCGACGCCATGACGGCGCGCAGGCCGAAATAGGCCGCGATCAGGAGCAAGGCAGCCAGCGTGAAGCTGCCTTCCGGAGACAGCGGTTCGGCCGCGCCGGGCAAGGTCAGCGGCGGGATCGACGGAATGCCGTTGAAGCCGCCCAGCAGGGCCTCGCCGATGCGATAGCTGTCGCCCGACGTGGAATTCATCAAGTTAAAGAGGATCAGCGTCACGGCCAGCGTGATGACGCCCAGGTACACGTCGCTGATCTTGCCGTAGAACATGAAATAGCCCAGCAGCGCGGCAAAGGCCGCCGGCACGGCGACAGCCAGCGCCATGGCCCCCAGGCCCGGCCCGAAGTTAAAGGCGCCGACCGCCCAGGCATAGGCGCCCAGGCCAAAGAAGGCCGCCTGTCCAAAGCACAGGATGCCGCCATGCCCCCAGACAAAAGCCAGGCTCAGGGCCAGCAGGGCCATGACCAGGTAGACGGTCATGGACAGCAGGCTGAACATATCGACGACGGTGGGCAGGAACACCGCGGCCGCGATGGCCACGGCGCCCAGCCCCAGAGAAATCACGGGTACACGCATCAGATTGCTCGCTTGAAGAATCGGCCGGTGATGCCTTGCGGCAGCAGACGGATCAGCACGATGGCGGCCAGCAGCAGCGCCACCTGGCCGTAGACCGGCGTGGCCAGAAACGTCACGCCCTGGCTGATGGCGCCGAAAAAGCCCGAGGCGCTTACCGTGCCGGCGATGACCGCGCTGCCCCCGCTGATCACCGTGATGAAGGCTTTGGCGATATAGGCCGCACCGATGGTCGGGATGACGCCGGTCAGCGGCGCCAGCACGGCCCCGGCCATGCCGGACAAGGCCGCGCCCAGGCCGAAGGTCAGCTTGTAGACGCCATTGGGGTTCATGCCCAGGGCGTTGGCCATGGCCGCGTTCTGCATGCAGGCGCGCGCACGCAGGCCGAAGTCCGTAAAGCGCAGCAAGCACCACAGCGCCACCATGACGCCCGCGGCCAACGCGATCAGAAAGAGGGTGTAGCCGCTGGCCTGGCGCGTGCCGATGGCAACGCCGCCCAAGGGCGAGGAGATGCCGACGGTGGTGTTGCCGAAGACCATGGTGGCCAGGCCGATGACCGCCAGCGACAGCCCCCACGTGGCGAGCATGGTGTCTATCATGCGCCCATAGAGGTGACGCACCAGCAGGTGTTCAACCAGCACGCCAAACAGGCCGACGGCCAGCGGCGCCAGGACCAGCATGGAAATCCAGATCGGCACGCCCCATTGATTGGTGGCCAGGATGGCGACATAGCCGCCCAGCATCATGAACTCGCCATGCGCGAGGTTGATGATCTTCATCATCCCGAATACCACCGCCAAACCGACGCTCAAGAGCGCCAGGATGGCGATCGCACCCAGGATATCGATGGCATAGATGACAACGATATCCATGGATCGCTCAGAACTTGATGGCGTACTGACGGTTGTCCGCCGGGTTTTTGATCAGGTCGCAGACGGCGGCCGTGTCGCCGGGCTGCTGCTGGGGAAAGCTCTCGACCAGATTGAGCTTGCGGTCACGCACCTCGGCAATGTGTACGTCCAGGGTGCAGTGGTGGGTTGCCGGATCCAGCGTCACGCGGCCGCTGGGGGCATCGATGGCAATGCCGGATTCCAGCGCGTCGATGACCTTCATCCGGTCCACCGAGCCGGCCTTGCGCACGCCTTCGGCCCAGAGCATGAAGCCCTGGTAGGCGCCCATGGCCAGTTCCGTGATGTAGGGATAGTCGGCGCCGTAGCGGGCATGAAAGCGTTTGACGAAGTCGGCGTTGACCGCGCCGGGCAGCTCTTGCAGATAGTTCTGGCAGACCAGGAAGCCGTTGCATTCCTCGGGCGACAACACAATGTGCTCATTGCCGCCGGCGAAGGTCGTGGAGGCGAGGGGGATCTTGCCCGTCATGCCGGTGGCTTTCCATTGGCGATAGAACGACATGTGCGCACCGCCCACCAGCGCCGACCAGATGAAGTCCGGCGAAGCGGCCTGGATCTTCGAAATCGCCGCGCCGAAGTCGGTGACGTCCAGCGGGAAGAACTCGGTCGCCACGGTCTTGCCTCCCACGTCGGCGGCGTACTTGCGCACCCAGTTGGACACGATCTGGCCGTAGTTGTAGTCGGCCGCCACGATGTAGACCTTCTTGCCCCATTTCTTGACCGCGTGGGGCGCGAGCTTCTGCACGGTCTGCGCAGGCGTGACGCCGGCGGCGAAGTAGTTGCGGTCGCACACGCCGCCTTCGTACTGGTTGTCGTAGAAGTACAGCGTGCGATAGCGGTTCAGCACCGGGCGCACGACCTCGCGCGAAGCCGACGTAATGCCCGCGTGCACCACGGCCGCCTTGTCGCGCAGCGCGGCCTGCTGCGCGAACTGGGCATACAGCTGCATGTTGGACTGCGCATCGTACGCAATGAAGTTGAGCGGCTTGCCCAAGAGGCCGCCCTTGGCGTTGATCTCTTCGGCCGCAAACCGCAGCGCGTCCATCACCGGCTTGCCGTAGATATCCAGGCCGCCCGACAGATCGTAGATGGCGGCGACATTGATTTTTTCCTCGCCGGCCGCAAACGCGCGCGTGCCGGAGAGCCCCATCAGGGTGGCGGAGGCAGCGGTAGCAGCGGTGGACGAGAGGAACTGACGGCGGTTCATGCTCATGTTGGTAGGCCCCTTGAGCGCTTGCGGCGCGCACGGACCCACGCCCGGCGCAAAAGACAGGGACGAGCAGGGGCCAACGCCGAAAGTCGCGTAGACGTGTGTAGGTGTTTGGATGTGCCGAGAAGTCGGCTGGATGTCGACGCCGTTGTCGACGAGAAAAACTGAGCGGCCTTGTTGGCAGTTGCGCCTTTGGAACTTGCCCGGCCGGTCCTCGGGGAAGAGGACAAGGCGAATTCTAGGGGAAGGATTTGGCGCGGAATAGCCCCGGGATTTCCCTAGGCTGGTTTGCGCGGGGCAGGGCATGACGTCCCGCGGCTGTGGGCACATCCGTCGCGCGCCGATGGCGCACCGATGGCGCACCGATCGCGCACCGACGCTGCATGAAAAAACTTTCCCCCGGTTTTCGCATTTCGGATAGCGCCTGGCCCAATCAGGAACTATTTTTGATTCAGCGCAATAAGAGACTTCTCAATTCCTGACACACCATCGTCCGCCTTGCCCCCCATGTCGGAGAACGAACGTGAGACAGAAGCTGAAGATCGGATTGACCGTGGCGGCGATTCTTGGGGCTTCGGCCGCAATCGGCGCCTATGTGGCGGGAACCTTCACCACACCCCAAGCCACTGTCGCCAAGTTGGGCGACGGCAAAAGCGGCCCGGCAGGCATGGCCTGGATCCCCGGGAACGAATTCCTGATGGGCAACGACCATCAGATGTCGCAGCCCAACGAACGTCCCGCGCACAAGGTGCGGGTAAGCGGCTTCTGGATGGACGTTAACGACGTCACCAATGCGCAATTCCGCCGTTTCGTCGACGCCACCGGCTATGTCACCACCGCAGAGCAAAAACCGCGTTGGGAAGACCTGCGTCCGCAGCTGCCGCCCGGCACGCCGCGCCCGGACGACAGCGCGCTGGTGCCGGGCGGCATGGTCTTCATCGGCACCGAAACCGAAGTCTCGCTGCGCGATTTCTCGCAATGGTGGCGCTTCGTGCCCGGGGCCAACTGGCGTCATCCGCTGGGGCCCGGCAGCAATATCGACGGCAAGGATGAACACCCGGTCGTGCAAGTGTCATACGAAGACGCGCAGGCCTATGCCAAATGGGCCGGCAAACGTCTGCCGACCGAGGCCGAATGGGAGTTCGCCGCGCGAGGCGGGCTGGAACAGGCGACCTATAGCTGGGGCAATGAACTGCAGCCCGACGGCAAGGCCATGGCCAACATCTGGGACACCCGGCAGCAGCAACCGTTTCCCGTGGTCAAGGATGAGAAGGTGCAAGTGGGCACGACGCCGGTCGGCAGCTATGCGCCCAATGGATACGGCCTGTACGACATGGCTGGCAATGTCTGGCAATGGACGGCCGATTGGTATCGCGCGGACGCGTTCCAGGTGCAGGCGCAATTCCGCCAGCCCCCGCAGGACCCTGCGGGACCTGCCGACAGCTTCGACCCCGACGATCGCAGCGTGCCGGCGGCGGCGCCCAAGCGCGTTACCCGCGGCGGCTCGTTTCTCTGCAGCGATACCTATTGCATCAGCTACCGCGCCAGCGCCCGGCGCGGCACCGACCCGCTCAACCCCATGTCGCACCTGGGCTTTCGCACCGTCATGACGCCGGACCAATGGAAGCTGGCCAAGGCCCGGCAGGGCAGCATCGCCAGCCGTTGATCATCCGCTCCTTGCGAGCGGCCTATCCTGGTGGGGGGAAGAGGCATGGCGAATCGTGACGGCATTCTGGCGCTTGAACAGGCGGTGTCCCGGGAAGTGCTTGGGCAGGCACCCGTAATCCGCAAGATCATCCTGGCGCTGCTGGCGGACGGACACGTCCTGCTCGAAAGCTTGCCTGGCCTGGCCAAGACGCGGTCGGTCAAGGCGCTGGCCGCGCACCTTGCGGCCGAGATGCGCCGCATCCAGTTCACCCCGGACCTGCTGCCGTCGGATATCACCGGCGCCGACGTCCTGCAGCAGGACGCGCAAGGGCGGCACGAGGTCGCCTTCCAGCCGGGCCCGCTGTTCGGCAATCTCATCCTGGCCGACGAGGTGAACCGGGCGCCCGCCAAGGTCCAGTCGGCCCTGCTGGAAGCCATGGAGGAACGGCAGATCACGGTCGGCGGCGAAACGCGCGCCATGCCGCCGCTGTTCATGGTGCTGGCCACGCAGAACCCGATCGAGCAGGAGGGCACCTATCCCTTGCCCGAGGCTCAGATGGACCGATTCCTGATGAAGATCAGCTTCGATTATCCGGCGGCCGACGACGAGGCGGCGATGCTCGCGCTGTTGCGCCAGCCGCGCGAGGCGAAGGCGGCGCCGACGCGCCTGTCCCAGGAATATCTGTTCGCCTGCCGGGCCGACGCCGCGGCCGTCCACGTGTCGGCGGCGACCGACCGCTACATCGTCGACCTGGTCAACAACACGCGGCGTCCGGGCGACCCCGAGTTGGCGCGCTGGATCCAGGTGGGCGCCAGTCCGCGCGGCGCCATCGCGCTGGACCGCGCCGCGCGCGCGCACGCCTGGTTGTCGGGCGCGGACTTCAGTTCGCCCGACGACGTGCGCGAGGTGGCCCACGCGGTGCTGTGCCATCGCCTGCACCTGTCTTACGACGCGGTGGCCGATGGCGTGACGCCCGGTGCGGCGATCGACCGTCTGCTGGACACGGTCGCGGTGCCCGCCTAGGGACCCGCCCAAGGGACGCCAACGTGGAATCGCACCCCGTCCATCCGCCGCTGCACGAGCTCGTCGCCCTGGAAGGGGCGATCGCCGGGCTGTCCTTTCATGCGGCCCAGCCGCTGGGCAGCGTGCTGGCCGGTCTGCACGGCTCGCGGCTGCGCGGCCGAGGGCTGGACTTTGCCGAGCTGCGCCGCTATGTGGCCGGCGACGACTTGCGTCAACTGGACCTGCGGGCCTCGCTGCGCTACGGCAAACCCTATGTGCGCGCCTACACCGAGGAGCGCGACCGCCCCACGCTGGTGCTGGCGGACCAGCGCATGAGCATGTATTTCGGATCGGTGCGGGCCTTCAAGTGCGCCGTCGCCGCGCGCGTCGCCGCGATGGCGGCCTGGATGGCGTTGCGGGCTGGTGACCGCGTCGGCGGCATCGTCTTCGACGATGACGGCCAGCGCAGCATCAAACCCCTGCGCAGCCGGGACCGCGTGCGCACGTTCCTGGCGGAAGTGGTCCGGGCCAACCAGGGCCTGTCGGCCGAGCGTCCAGACCGCCCCCGGACGGGGGGCCTGAACGCGGCGCTGCGCGCGGCCCTGGCGCAGGCGCCGCACGATAGCCTGGTCTGCATCGTCAGCGACTTCTCTGGCGCCGACGACGACACCTTGCGCAGCCTGCGTCTGCTGGCGGCGCACAATGACGTGGTCGCGGCGCTGATCTTCGACCCGATGGCGCAGAACATTCCGGCCCGCGGCCATTTGCTGGTGACCCAGGGCGAGCTGCACCTGGAAATCGCCGTGGGAAGTCAGCGCGAACGCCAGCCGCTGGCCAATTTCTTCAGCGGCCGTTTGCGCGAGGTGGCCGAGCTGCTGCGCCGCAGCCGCGTGCCCTTGCTTACCATCGACACCGCGCAGGACGAGGCCACGCAGTTGCGCAGCGAGCTGGGCCGGCGGGCCACAGGAGGGCGGCCATGAACGCCGAACTGCCCGGCCTGGATCAGTTGCGCGAGCTGCCTTTGCCCGCGCCGGTTTCCTATTGGCCGCAGACCTGGGGCTGGGCGGTGCTGGCCTTGCTGTTGGCGGTGGTGGCGGGCGGACTGGCGCTGCGCGGGTTGCGGCGCTGGCGCAGGAACCGCTACCGGCGCGAGGCGCTTTCCGAGTTGGGACAGATCGAGGCCGCCGCCGCGTCCGATCCGCTGGCGGCGCGCGGCCTGCCCGCGCTCCTCAAGCGCACCGCGCTGGCCGCGCAAGCGCCCGGGGGCAAGGCCGCGCCCCTGACGGGCGAGGCCTGGGCGGCATGGCTGGCCCGCAACGGCCCGCCGCTGCCCGGCGATGGCGCGCATCTGCTGGCGACGCTGGCCTATGGGCCGGACGCGGCCGTGCGCACCCTGGATCCGGCAGAGGTGCGCCGGCTGCTGGCGGCGGCCCGGCACTGGATGGAGCGTCATCATGTGGCGGCTTGAGTATCCCTGGCTACTGGCGGCGGCGCCGCTGGCCTGGGCCGCCTATCGCTGGCTGCCGCCTTATGTGCAGGCTCGCAGCGCACTGCGCACGCCGTTCTTCGACACCATGGCAAGGCTGACGGGCAAGTCGCCCACGCGCCCCGGCGTGGCGGCCGGCGCGGGGCAGCTATGGCTGAACGTGGCGGTGTGGCTGCTGCTGCTGTTGGCGATTGCCCGCCCGCAATGGGTCGAGCCGCCCCTGACCCATACCGAGCCGGTGCGCGACATCCTGCTGGCGGTGGACATCTCGCAATCCATGGATAGCGCCGATTTCCACGATGCCCAGGGCAGGCCGGCCACGCGCTGGCAGGCAGTCAGGGACGTGGTGTCGGATTTCATCGCCAAACGCGGCGACGACCGGCTGGGGCTGATCGTGTTCGGCACGGGGGCCTATCCCCAGGCGCCGCTGACCCGCGACCATGCAACCCTGAGCCTGCTGCTGGACCAGACCGCCGTCGGCATGGCCGGGCCGAATACCGCCATCGGCGACGCGATCGGGCTGGGCATCCGCATGCTGGACGCGGCCCGGGAGCGCGACAAGGTCATGATCCTGCTGACCGACGGCAACGATACCGCCAGCGCGGTGCCGCCGCCGCGCGCGGCCCGGCTTGCCGCCTCGCACCACATCGTCGTGCATACGATAGGCATTGGCGATCCCCAGGCCAGCGGCGAGGACCGGGTGGACTTCGATGCGCTGCAGGCCATTGCCAACGCGACGGGCGGGCGGTTCTTCCGCGCCGGCGACCTGACCGCGCTGCAAGAGGTCTACGCCGAACTGGATCGCCTGACGCCGCAAGAGGTGAACACGCTGCGGCATCAGCCCAAGCACGAGTATTTCTGGGCGCCTCTGGCCGCGGCGCTGGCCTTGCTGGCGCTCTGGCACGCCGTCGCGGCCCTGCGAATGCACGTCGGCGCGGGCAAGGGCAGGGGGAGCGCATCGTGGACCTGAGCGCCTTTCACTTCCTGCGGCCATGGTTCCTGCTGGGCATTGCGCTGGCCATCGCCCTGTGGGCGGCCGGCCGCGCGCACCGGGGCGGGGTGGGGGACAGCGGAATCGCGCCCCATCTGTTGCCCTATCTGACCGTGCGGTCGGCCGGATCGCGCGGTCCTCGGCCGCTGGACCTGGTGGCGGCGATGCTGGCGCTGGGGTCGGTGGCCGCGGCGGGACCCGCCTGGCAACGGGACGAACCCGACTTCCTCGACAACGTGGCGCCGCTGGTCGCCGCGGTCGACCTGTCGGCGACGATGGACGCCACGGATGTGCCCCCCTCGCGGCTGGAAGCCGCCAAGCAGACGCTGCGCGACCTGGCCGCCAGGCGGGCGGGCGCCAAGACCGGCCTTATCGCCTACGCCGGCAGCAGCCACCTGGTGCTCCCGCCCACCGACGACCGGGAACTGCTGGACCTGTTTATCCAGGCGCTGTCCACCGACCTCATCGAACGGGACGGGCGCGACGTGCCGGGCGCCATCGCGCTGGCGGCGCAGGTGCTGGCGACCGAACGCGCCGGCGGCACGTTGCTCCTGATGACCGACGGCGCGTCCGCCGCCGACCCGGTCCGCCGGCAGGCGCAGGCCGCCGGCAATCTGCAGATTCTCGTCATGGCGGTGGGCAGGGCCGACTCGCAGGGAGGCATCGACGAGCCCGCCTTGCGCGACCTGGCCCGTGCCGCCGATGCGCCGCTGGGCAGCCTGACCGCCACCCCGGACGACCTGGACTGGATCACCCTGCACGCGCAACAGCACTTCCAGTCCGTGCAGGACGCCGGCGCCGGTCCGTCTCACTGGAAAGACGCGGGATATTGGCTGTGCTGGCCCTTGGCCTTGCTCGCGCTGCTGGCCGTGCGGCGCGGCTGGCGGGTGCCGTGGCAGGCCTGCGTGCTGGCGGGCGTGTTTGCCTTTGCGGCGCCGCCGCAGGTCCACGCCAACGGGCTGGCCGACGCGTTCCTCACGCCCGACCAGCAGGGCCGCCTGGCGTTCGACCGCGGCGACTTCAGCGCGGCCGCCGGGCATTTCCAGAATCCTTACTGGAAAGGGCGCGCGGCCTATGCGGCCGGCGATTATGCCGCCGCCCTGGCGGCCTTTTCGCAGCAGACCACGCCCGAGGCGTATTTCTATGTTGGCAACACGCAGGTGCGGCTGCGCCGGTATGACGCGGCGCTGGCGGCCTACGACCGGGCGCTGGCGCTTCGGCCCGGGTGGCCGGCAGCGGTGGAGAACCGCGGCATCGTGGCGCGCCTGCTCGCCGCGATGAGCGAGGAGCAGCAGGGCGACCAGGCCGAGCCCCCCGATCAGACCATCGCCGACAAGACCGCCCAGGCAGGCCAACTTGCCACCGTGCAGGTCCGGCAGGCGGCGTCGGAAGACATCTGGCTGCGCACGCTGAGCCTGTCGCCCGCGCGCTTTCTCCGCGGCAAGTTCGCGGTCCAGGACGCGGGGAGGCAGCCATGATGCGCCGGGCCTGCCGATGCGGCCTGCTGCCGGAGATGGCGGCGTCGATGGCACTGGTGTTGGCGGTGGCGCTGGCGCTGGTGCTGGGAATCGCGCTGCCGCTTCCGCTGCACGCGCAGGACACGGCGGTTCTGCGTGTGACTGCCCAGGCGCCCGCCCAGGGCCAGACAGGCGCCACGGTCGAGCTGCATCTCGAAGTCATGACCAGCACCTGGTTCACCCAACCGCCCCAGTTGCCGAAACTGGAGCTGCCCGGCGTCATGGTGACCCCGCCGTCAGGCCAGGGCGAACTGGTGCGCGACGAACGGGACGGCGTGGCCTTGAACGGCTTGCGCTACACCTACCTGCTCAGTGCGCAGTCCGCCGGCACCCTGCACATTCCGGCCTTGCGCGTATCGGCCCACCTGGGCCCGGGCGGCGCCGCCACCACGGCCGAGAGCGTGCCGCTGTCCATCGCGATTTCGGGCGAAGCCCAGCCAGACAAGGTCGTGGGGGAACTGACCGTGACGCAGTCCTTTGCGCTGGCCCCTGATCCCCTCGTCCAGGGCGGCCGCATTACGCGCAGCGTCACGCAGCGCGCGGACGGCGTGCAGCCCATGCTGCTGCCGCCCGCTCCGCTGGCGGACGTGCCGCATTTCAAGCGCTATCCGCGCGAGCCCGAGGTCATCACGCTGACGGACGGACGCGGCGGCTTCGTGGGCGCGCAACGGATCGACCGGGCCGATTATGTGGCGCAGGAGGCGGGCAGCTTCGCGTTGCCGCCGCTGACATTGCACTGGACCGACGGACGCAGCGGCGCGGCGCAAAGCCAGACCTTGCCCGGCCGCCAGGTGGACGTGGCCGCCGCGCCCGCGGCCCCGCCGCCTTTTTCGCTGAGCGAGGACCTTGCCAAGCTGCGCCACGGCGCGCGCTGGGCGCTGCCAGCGTGGGCGATGCCCGTGCTGGCCGGCCTGGCCGCCGTGGGACTGGCGCTGTGGCTGGGCTGGTCCTGGTGGAAACGGCAGGCGCGGGCCCTGGGCGCCGCCGTCCAGCGCGGCAGGCAACGCTGGCGGGCAAGCGAACCGTGCTATTGGCGGGCCTGGCGCCGCGAGGCGCGCGCGTCGCGCCCCGTGCTGAGCGATTTCTACCGATGGATGCGGCGCAGCGGCGGCGCGGTGGCGCTGCGGGCGGCGCTGGCCCCGATGAACGAGCGGGACCGCGAGTTTGCGCAAGCCACGCTGCGCCAGGTGTACGGAACGGGCGCAGGCGGGGACGGCTGGCGGGCTCGCCTGGCCTCGCGCAGCCGCGCATGGCGCAAAGCCTGGCGCCGGTCCACGCCGGCCCGCCACGCCTTGCCTGTGGAACTCAATCCTGTGAACCAAGGGCGCGATCCGCGCACGGGGAGAAGCTGATGCGGCGTTTCAATGAACTCGAACCGGTGCGGCGCTGGCTCGCAATGATGTGGCTGCTGGCGCTGTGCCTGCTGGCCGGCTGCGCGGCGCCGCAATCCCATACGCATGCCGACCTGCCTTCCTGGGCGGACGGCCCCTCGCGCGACGCCATCGTCGAATTCGTGAAGGCCGTGACACAGCCGGGCAGTCCGGATTTCGTGGCGCCGGAAGCGCGCATCGCCGTCTTCGACAACGACGGCACGCTCTGGAGCGAACAGCCTTTGTACTTCGAGGTGCTGTTCGCATTGGACGAGGTCCGCGCGCAGGCGCCTTCCCATCCCGAATGGCAGGTGCGCCAGCCGTTCAAGGCCGCGTTGCAGAACGACCAGGCCGCCCTCGCCAAGTCGGGCTCGCACGGCATGATGGAGATCATCGTTGCCACTCACACCGGCATGAGCGTCGACCAGTTCAGCCAGCGCGTCGATCGCTGGCGGCAGACCGCGCACCATCCCCAGACCGGCATGCTCTACAGCAGCATGACGTACCTGCCAATGCGGGAGCTGCTGGACTACCTGCGCGCCCGCGATTTCAAGACGTACATCGTCTCTGGCGGCGAGACCGAGTTCATGCGTCCTTGGACGCAGGCCGCGTACGGCATCCCGCCGGAACAGGTCATCGGCACCGTTCTCGCTACCGATTTCGTGTCCGACGGGGCCACGTTCCAGCTCATGCGTCAGCCCAAGCTGGAGTTCAACGACGACGGCCCCGGCAAGCCGGTGGCGATCCAGCGCCAGATCGGGCGCCGGCCGATCCTGGCGTTCGGCAACTCGGACGGCGATCTGCAGATGCTCCAGTGGACCATGGCCGGCCCCGGCAAGCGCTTTGCCGGCCTGGTCCATCACACCGACGCCAAACGCGAATGGGCGTATGACCGCCAATCCCACGTCGGCCGCCTTGACAAAGCCCTGGACGCAGCGCGCGTCCAGGGTTGGACGATTGTTGATATGGAAAAGGAGTGGAAGCGAATCTACCCGTCTGAAAAACCTTGATTGTTTCTGTTGACTAGGTGCCCGTGCGCGGGCAAGGAGAGCAGCGATGAAAGCAAGACGATGGTGGGGAGCGGCCTTGATGGTCGCCAGCAGCCTCGCGCTGGCGGGCGGGGTCCATGCCCAGAGCGCGCCGCCCAAAGCCCAGGAGTCCGGCAAGAAGCCCAACATACTCGTCATATTCGGCGATGATGTCGGTCAGACGAACATCAGCGCCTATGGCAAGGGCGTGGTCGGTTACACCACGCCGAATATCGACCGCATCGCCAAGGAAGGGCTGATATTCACGGACTACTATGCCGAGAACAGTTGCACGGCAGGCCGCTCGACGTTCATCACCGGTCAGGTCGCGCGTCGCACGGGACTTTCCAAGGTGGGTATGCCCGGCGCGCCGGTCGGCCTGCAGGACCGTGACATCACGATCGCACAGGCGCTGAAATCGCACGGCTACGCCACGGCGCAGTTCGGCAAGAATCACCTGGGCGACCGGGACGAGTTTCTGCCCACCAAGCACGGCTTCGATCAATTCTTCGGCAATCTCTATCACCTGAATGCCGAGGAAGAGCCCGAGCGCCCGTATTGGCCCAAGAACTCCAACGACCCCATCATCAAGAGCTATCAGCCGCGCGGGGTCATCAAGGCCAGTGCCGACGGGAAGATCGAGGATACCGGCGCGCTCACCGCCAAACGCATGGAAACCATCGACGATGAGACCGTGGGCGCGGCGCTGGACTACCTGGACAAGCACGGCAAGGCCGAGAAGCCGTTCTTCCTCTGGATGAACACGACCCGCATGCACGTCTACACCCATATCCGCCCGGAGCATCGAGGCAAGAGCGGCATGCCCGGCAACGACTATGCCGACGGCATGTGGGAGCATGACCAGGACGTGGGCAAGCTGTTGAAAAAGCTCGACGACCTGGGGATCGCGGACAACACCATCGTGATCTACACCACCGACAACGGACCCAATCAGTTCAGTTGGCCGGACGCTGCCACGACGCCGTTCCGCAACGAGAAGAACTCGAACTGGGAAGGGGCGTACCGGGTGCCTGCGATGATACGTTGGCCGGGTCACATTCCCGCCGGCGAAGTCAAGACGGGCATTGTGTCGGGGCTCGACTGGTTTCCCACGCTGCTCGCGGCAATCGGGGACCAGGACGTCAAACAGCGCCTGCTGAAAGGCTGGACCCCCGACGGGGCCGGCCGGAGCTACAAGGTGCACCTCGACGGCTACAACCAGCTTGATTACCTGACAGGCAAGGCACCCGACAGCGCGCGGGAAGACTTCTTTTACTTCAACGACGACGGCATGTTGGTCGCGATGCGGTATCAGAACTGGAAGGCGGTCTTTTGCGAGCAGCAGGCGCCCGGCGGGTTCGCGGTGTGGAAAGACCCGTTCGTGTGCCTGCGTGTGCCCAAGCTCTTCAACCTGCGCATGGACCCCTATGAACGCGCGGATGTCGTCTCCAACCAGTATTACGACTGGCTCGTGAAGAACGATTACCTGCCGCTCATTGCGTCGATGAAGGCCGGGGAGTTCCTCAAGACGTTCATCGAGTATCCGCCCAGCCAGCGGCCTGCCACGTTCAGCGTGGACCAGGTCCAGGAAGAAGTGGATCGCGCGATCGAAAAGCAGTTCGAAGAGGCGGCCAAGAAGCAGGCCAAGTAGGACGGGGCGCGGCGGCGGTCATGTCCGCCGCCGCGCATCGCCAACGTTGAAGGGCAGAGGGGTTATGAACGCTTCGGTGCGAAAGATGCCGGTCCACGCAACGGCCGGCGCGCGGGCGAGGGC
Organism: Achromobacter sp. NFACC18-2; assembly: GCF_900108985.1. Lineage (NCBI taxonomy): Bacteria > Pseudomonadati > Pseudomonadota > Betaproteobacteria > Burkholderiales > Alcaligenaceae > Achromobacter > Achromobacter sp. NFACC18-2. The sequence continues at coordinate 466,508 of NZ_FNYM01000001.1, forward strand.
GGGCGGCCGCCTGTGGGCGCCGGCGGTCCTGCTGGTCGTTTCCGGCATGGCTGCCCTGATCTTCCAGATTCTGTGGATCAAACAGCTCTCCTTGATCGTGGGCGTGGAAGTTCATGCGATCGCCCTTGCCGTCAGCGCCTTCTTTTTCGGCCTGGCCGTGGGCAGCGCCTGGCTGGGACGCGTGGCTGACCGCAGCGCCAACCCCTTGCGGCTGTATGCGGGCATCGAACTGGGCGTGGCCTTGCTTGCCCTGGGGGTGACCTGGGCGCTCTCGCATGGCGCGGCGCAGTTTGCGCGCGCCGAACAGGCCTGGTCCTGGGGGGCCTGGCTGACGCTGCTTGCCGTGGTGGCCATCCCGCCGATGCTGATGGGCGGGACGCTGCCCGTGCTGTTGCGGGCCTGCGGCGCGGCCCAGGTCGGCAGGGCCGGCGGAATTCTGTATGCCGCCAATACCGCGGGCGCCATTGCCGGCGCGCTGCTGCCTGCCTTCGTGCTGATTCCCGCCTACGGCGTCGGGCGCACGGCGTGCGCCGCGGCCGTCTTGAATCTTGCGGCCGCGGCCGGCGCCTGGGCGCTGCAGCGCCGCGCGCCGGCCCCCGCGCCGCGCGCCCCGTCCACCGCGCCTGCCCGGGCCTTGTCGGGCGAAGCCTGGCTGGCCATCGGGCTGTACAGCGCGGCGGGCGCCATCGCGATGGGCTATGAAGTGCTGTGGTCCCAGATGGTGGTGCCTTTCATGAGCACCCGGGCTTTCGCGTTCTCGGTGGTGCTGGCCGTCTATCTGGCCGGACTGGCGCTGGGCGCGGCGTTATACGCGCGCTGGGAGCATCGCCTGCGCGACCCCTGGCGGGTATTTGCGCTGCTGATCGCCGGCGCGGGTCTGGTGGCGCTGTTGGAAGTGGTGCTGCTGGGCCCATGGCTCATCGATGCCCAGTCGATGGCCGAGGCCGCGGTGCGGCAATGGAGCGACAGCGGCCTGGCCGGCATGAGCGCCCGGTTCGCGGTCGTCGCCTCCTGGGTAGTGCTGTTGCCGACCCTGCTGCTCGGCGCGGCCTTTCCGGCCGTGCTGCGCATCGCGGTTCCTGCCGACCGCCGAGGGCAGGGCGCGGGGCTGGTCCTGGCGGGAAATACGCTGGGCGGGATCGCCGGCACCCTGCTTGTGGCATTCGTCCTGTTGCCGCGCCTGGGCACGGTGCACGCGCTCGCCGTCCTGGCCGCAGCCGCCTGCGCCGTCGGCATCGCGGCGGTCTGGCGCACCGGCGAGCCGATGACCCGCGCGGTGGCGGTTGCCCTGTTTGGCGCCGTGCTGATCCTGGGTTGGGCGCTGCCGGCGGATCACCTGGCGCGGCGGCTGCCGGGGGCCAAAGACGGCAAGCTGGTCTTTTACGACGAAAGCCGGGGAGGCACGGTCGCGGTCGTGGAACGAGGCGAAGGCGAGCAGCGGTTCCGGCGGCTCTACATCCAGGGCGTTTCCAACTCCGGCGACGCCATGCCGTCGCTGCGCTATATGCGGCTGCAGGCGTTGCTGCCGCTCGTCGTCCACGCGGGCGAACCGCGCTCCGCGCTGGTAATCGGCTATGGGACAGGCATCACGGCCGGGGCTTTGTCGCGATACCCGGGCCTGGAACGGCGCGTGGTCGCGGAATTGCTGCCCGGCGTCCTGCGGGCCGGCGCGCTGTTCAAAGGCAGCTATGACGCGGCAGTCGATCCGGGCCTGGATCGCCGTCTGCGCGACGGACGGCGCGAATTGCTCACCAGCCAGGAGCGCTATGACCTGATCACGCTTGAACCGCCGCCGCCCTCGGCCGCGGGCGTGGTCAACCTCTATTCGCAGGATTTTTATGAACTGGCGGCCACGCGCCTGAATCCTCAAGGGGTGGTTGCGCAGTGGCTGCCGCTTCCCACGCAGAACCTGGACGACACCCGGGCACTGGTGGCCAGCTTCATCGCCGTGTTTCCCCATGCCACGCTGTGGACGACGGAATTGCACGAGATGCTGCTGGTCGGCTCCCTGCAGCCAATGCCCCTGGACGCGGCGCGGATAGCAGGGCGCATGGCCGACCCGCGGCTACGCCAGGCCCTTGCGGACGTTGGCGTCGGTTCGCCCGCCGCGCTGCTGGCGACGTGGGTGACGGACAGGGAAGGTTTGGCGCGCTTTGCGGGGCAAACACCGCCCGTAACGGACGATCGTCCCGCCATCGAGTACGCCGCCTGGGTCCGGCCGCGCGAGATCGTGCATACGCTGCCCGCCTTGCTGGCGCTGCGCGGGGAACCGCCACTGGGCGGCGGCGCCCCGGCGCTGTTCTCCGAAATCAAGCAGGAACGCGCCGTTCTCGATCTGTTCTATCGGAGCGCGTTGGCCGCCTACCGCGGGGACCGGCAGGAGTGGGGCCGGCATGCGGACGCGTTGGCGCACCGGGCTCGGGACAATCCCTATCTGCGCTGGTTCATGGCAGGGACCGACACCAGATGAGCAATCCAAAGGGCTGGCGCCAGCAGCAACCTGCGCCGTTAACCATCACGATGCACCGGGTGACCGAATGAACTACTCGCTTCTTCTTGCCGGATTGGCAGTCGCGTTCTTCGTATTGCTGCTGGCGGCCATGCAGCTCGGGAAATGGGTGGGCCGACGCAACGAGGAGAAGGGCGCCTCGGGCGTCTCCATCATCGAAGGCTCGGTCTTCGCGCTGCTGGGTTTGCTGGTGGCCTTCACGTTCTCGGGCGCCGCCCAGCGGATGGCCGACCGCCGCGATCTGCTGGTCCAGGAGGTCAACGCCATCGGGACGGCGTGGCTGCGCATCGACATGGTCAACGCGGCCGACCAGCCGCGTCTGCGCGATCAATTCCGCCGCTATGTCGACGAGCGCATCAACTACTATCGCAGCGTGGCCGATGTGGCGCAGCGCGACGTCGTCGCCGGCCGCGTCGGGGCGCTGCAAAAGGAAATCTGGGGCACGTCGATGCAGGCCGCGCGCGCTAGCCTGCCGCCCTTTGCCGCGTCCTACGTCGGCGCGGTCAACGAAATGTTCGATGTCGCCACCGCCCAGACCGTGGCGCAGAAAGTGCATCCTCCCGTGGCGACCTACGCCTTCCTGGGTTTCCTGACCCTGGTGGCGGCCGGCCTGGTCGGCCTGAACCTCGGCGCTTCCAAGCGCGGGACGTTACTGCACCAGGTGGTGTACGCCGTCGTCATGACGGCGGCCCTGTACATCATCATCGATTTCGAGTTTCCCCGTATCGGCACGATACGCATCGACCAGAGCGATGCCTTGCTGCTGTCGCAGCGGCAATCCATGGTCGATCCCGACGGCGGCACGCGCTAGGAGAAGCCCATGGCCACCGGTGGCGAGCGCTTGGCGCAGCGGGCAGCCGTAGGTTTCGGGGCATGGACGCTGGCGGCGGCGTGCGGCGCGCCAGCCGCCGCCTGGGCCCAGGAGGGCGTGCGCCTGAGCAATGACGACCTGCAGAAGCGCGCCAACGGCGTGCTGGCGCTGATGTCGTTCTCCATTGTTCCCGACATCACGACCAGCTCGCTCAACATCGGCAGCGGCGGGGGTTCGACCTCGGGATCCACCCAGTTCTTCATGACGCAGCTGGGGGGAGGGGACACGATTTCCGATTCCGTACCCATCTATCTGGAAGGCGTGCTGGCCGGCAGCCGATACGATCCGACCTTCGTCGCCTCGCAGGGCGCCGAAACGCGGCGCATCCCCGCCAAATGGAACAGCGTCTCGGCCACGGGAGGCATCGGCTGGGATTTCAAGCTGACCGATGAACTCAAGCTGCGTCCCATCTTCAACATCGCGCTGGGCAATGTGACCAGCGACCTGCGCGCCGCAAGCTGGTATGTAGGGCAGCGCACCGGCAGGGATGTCGACTTCCTGGACCGGGGCTCCCTGAACGCGTATGGGCTGGGGGGTTCCATCATGCTGGATTACGAACACTACCGGCCGGGCTACGAGGTGGACGTGGAATTGCGCTATTCCGATATCCGCCTGAGCAGCTTCGACAGCTCCGCGGCGGTAAGCGGCAATGCCATCGCGCAATCCGCCAATCTATGGGCGCGCTATCGGGCGCCCACCGGCATCGTCGCGCTGCAGCGGCCGCTGCGCTACGTGCTGGAACTGACCCACTCCGAATTCCTGGGCGATCAAAAGGGAATCCTCGGGTTTGACCGCCTCACTTCCGTGGGCGCGGGCCTGGAACTGGATTCAAGCGCCTACAACCTGTTCATCACCCGCACGCGCCTGGTGGGCCGCTACGTGTTCGGCAACAACGTGTCCGGCTTCTCGGTCGGGCTGGCGGTGAGCTTCTGATGGACGGGGCTACAGAATCAGGGCCGGGGGCTCGAGCGGGCGAGGGTGGCGCTGGGCAACTCGCCGAACGTGTTGCGGTAGTACTCGGCAAAGCGCGACATGTGCCGAAAACCCCACTTCAAGGCGATGTCGGAGACCGTGGCGTCGGGGCCGCAAGTCAGCAGATCGCGCAATGCGCCGTTCAGCCGCGCCGTCATGAACCACCGCCCGGGCGGCATGCCGACGCTGCGGCGAAAAATCATCTCGAGCGAGCGCAGGGTGTAGCCGCTGCGCCGGGCCACGTCCGTCAGCGCGACGTCGGTGGCTTCGCCAGACAGGACCAGCCGTTCGCACGCAGCGATCAAATGGTAATGGCGTTGTTCCACGGCCATTTTTTCCGGTTTGCCCGGCGGCGCCGCCGCGGAGAGGGCGTCCACGTAGCCTGTCAGCAACGACTCGCACACCTCTTCGGCCAGCGCCGGCGCCATGCCGCCATCGGCCTGAAGCCGCCGCGCCAGCCCCAGCGCATCGCTCGTGAGCGTGGTCAACGCCAGCCGTCCGCCCCGGCGCAGATGTATCGAATGCAGCCCATGCCTGCGCAGCCGCAAGGGCCGGCCCGTACGCGCAATCGCGATCTGCTGCATGCGTCCTTCGGGCGCCGTGAAGTTCACCCAGCGGGAGTGTCCGCTGGCGTGATACAGAAGCTCGATGCCTTCCGGATAGATCTGTATCTCTTCGGAGTGGATCGCGGCCGTATTGCAGCGGGTCCATTCGCCGCCTTCCGCCATGAATCCGATGCAGATCCCGTCCGTGGGCATGGTGCCATGGGCGATCACGGGGAATTCGTAGCGGCCTGTCTCCAGCCGCACTTCGCCAAGCGTCAATCGCTGATGCTCCATTTCCGCGAGCTTGGACGAGATCAATCGGTGCTCGAAGCTGCCGCCGTACACGACATCGAAAGCCTGCAAAGGCTCGAGCCCCGCATAGACGTGCTGCATGTAGACGGCTTGAATCGGCATTGCAAAAACTCCTCGGAGAATTCGCTTTTCGGATAACCCCCCACAGACGGGGCGGGTTCTCTTAATGATTGCAAACTTCAGACCGGGTGAATCCATGAAGCAAGACCAAGACTACTGGCAGGTCAAGGAGCGCATACGCAGCCTCGAAGTCGAGGCAGAACACTTGCGCCGTCAGGCGTTGCAGCTGCTAGTGGCGGACATTCGCCAGAAAATTCGGGAATACGGAATCACGCAAGGTCAGTTGTTCGGCCCTGATCTTTCCGATTTGGTGCGGTATCGCCATCCCGAAACGGGACAGACATGGAACGGCATCGGCAGGCCGCCGAACTGGATACGAGGGCAAGACCGCAAACGTTTCCTTGTGGTCTGAGTCGTTCAGGGAGTTGCGGGTGTGCGGCGTTTCCAGAAACGCGACCGATTACGGTGCCATCATGAGCCCCGTTGGGCAGATAAGTCAGTAACGGCTTGTGTCTGCTGCCTTGGCTGCCTGGACGACGCGCGACGTGCCAGCCGGGAGAGGCGTCTTGTCGAAGCGTTGCGGTCGGCGTTTCCTTTGCATAAATCAGTTCACTGAATAGCGAACTCGCTAAGGCAATTGCCTCTTAGAAGCGATGCTGTGGCTTCAGACGGTCAGTGCCACTATCAGCGCAGTCGCGCAATCCTCTATATAGGGGATTGAAAACCTCGTTCATTCTGAATTAAAAAGGAATGCAGTTGGAATTATGCAACGCTGATTGCAGTGCGAAGCTATTTAACCTCCACCAATGCTGGAGGGCGACATCTGCGACCTGTCGTGGCCGCTCCCCATTAGTGACGACGCCTGTTGCTTAGTTGCGCACCAAGGCCCAATCAAATCGGTCGAATTATGTGCTGACGGCCAATGCGGGCATACTGCTCTGGCACATGTCTTGCAAAAGCCAAGCCTGTCTCTCCAGCAGGAGGAGCGAGCGCCATGCTTCCTACACTGCGTGCCAGCCGAGCGGCCATCGTTTATATCGCGGCAGTCAGTGCTTGTAGCCTAGCAGCTGCAGCCCAGCCGATCGCAACATCTACCCTCGAAGATGAATGCGCGAGGCTAGCAGCGCCCGTGTCCGGCTCATCTGGAGTCCGTTGGCTGGAATTGGACGCAGACCGTGCCGTGGCCGCTTGTGCCCCAGACCGGGGCCGTAGTACGGTGCGATCGGTCCATCTGGCACGTGCGCTTGCAAAGCAGGGCAAGACGGTTCAAGCCGAAAAGCTATTGAAAGCCGCAGCAACAGCGGGAGTCCCGACGGCATTCACGCAACTCGGGTTCTTCATGAGCAGTGATGTCCTAAAAAAGGCCAACGAGGAGGCCCCTCGGCAATACTTCGAAAAGGCCAGCGCGCGCGGCGATCCCGCCGCCCTCGTTAGCTTGGGATTTCTGCAAGAAAGCGGTTCAACCAAGCCGGCTGCCAAACGGCGCGCATTCGACCTGTATTGGCGCGCCGCAGAGCATGGCTACTACCTCGGCGCGGCAGCGGTTGGGTTCGCCTACGAACGCGGGATGGGGGTGCCGATCAACATGTCGAAGGCGACCCGTTGGTATCTTCGCGCGGCGGAGCTGGGAGACGATTGGTCAATGGTCCGGCTGGCGATTATCGCGAAGACGGATTCGACCGGCATAGATATGTCCAGCTGGCCTGCACGATTGCGCACCGTCGTTGAAAGTTATGAAACGCGGGATGTCACGCTTCAAGACCTGCTACGCTCCTGCGCCACGTATAACCCCTCGCTTGAGCCCACCCTCGGCCGCGTTCGCCGCAATGCGGAGCTATCTCCTCGTCAGCAAGCAGAGATAGTTTCCCTGTTCGAAGACCTTCGCCGCGGCTCGCGCAGTCTGCACGACTTGGTGACGGCATTCCAGGCGACGCGCCATAACCCGGCTGCCCTAGTGCACCTGTTCGAGTTCTATCTTCTGTCCGATCTGCATCCGCAAGCCTTCGCACTGCTGGACGAGATCCGCGATACGTGGCCACAACTCCTATCCCAGTTCCGGACAGACACTCCGATGAACCGCTTGTTCACGGCGGTCGTAAGCGACTATTCATGCTCGATATTCCGGTATGTCAAGAGTGAGGAACAGCTTCGCGCATACTACGACAACGGCTTTTCCTTCTTTTGGCAACTGATGCTTTGCGCGCGCTTAAAGGAGCCTGGAACCGACATGCAGGAGGAAATCGAGCGCTGGATCGCGGTCGGCGTCAGGTTCAACGACGACGTGGCACTGAACCACTCCGCTCACTTGAGACTCAACGCGGAATATGAAAGCCGGATCGAACGCCTGGAAAACGAGTCGATCGCCTCGCGGCAAATGAGGCAAGCCGCATTGCGAGGCAACGTTCAGGCGCAGCGCAACCTTGCAATCCTCTCAGTGCCCCCTAAAACGGTGGAGGACACGGGGCTTGACGAGCTCCGCTGGTATTACATATCGGCACTGCAAAACCATGCGTCGGCAATTGCGGGACTGGCTTCGATCTATGCTACCGGCCCGATTGGCCTGCGAGATCAGCAGCGTGCTATCAGACTGTTTCGCAGCGCGGCTGAAGGAGGCCATCCGGAGGCGCAAGAGGCGCTCGGGCGTCACCTTGCAAAAAGTCCGCATACCAAGCATGAAGCCATCTACTGGGCGTTCCGTGCCGCGCTGTCGAAGTCCACGGCACCGAAAGATTGGGGCTATACCGTTCTGCGCAATGCATTGGCCAAAGCCAAAAGGATCAACCCAGATGCAACCATCGATATGGTCCTCGGTCCTGCGTATGAGCAGATGGCTCGCAATTTCAATGCCGAATTGCATCAAACCCGTGGCCTCGATCAGATGCTCGCGAAGGCGGAGGCGCTAGCCACCTTCGCCACTGTTTTCGACGACAAGCGCGACGCCGTTCGCTATCACATACTGGCGGCCGAATTCAAAGCGACTTACTTCGACCTCCAGTTCGAGCAAGGTCTTCCCTATTTCAGACTGCTCGGGCGCTCTTGCGTCTATGGCGATGCTAGTCGCAAGCTCTACGATTTAAAAGCGTTCCAGCCAGCGCTCTACTATGCGATTCGCTCGGTCAATCTCCTGCAGAGCGCACGGCTGTACCTGGGTGATCTTCCGCACGACGTCCGGGAGTGCTTTCTCCGCGTGCACGAAGACCGCTACAGGTGGTTGGCAGACCTGTTCGTGGCGATGGGTCGCCTAGCCGAAGCCGAAAGCGTGTTGTCAATGCTTGACGACTTCAAAACGACCGAATACGTCCGCGGATTACGAGCTGGAGTGAGATCAACAGCCCAACTTCCCGAGGTCAGCGGTGGCGAGGCAGTCACGCAGAAATTGGCGAATTCTCGCCAGGGAATTCTTCTTGCCTCCGCTAGGCGCAGAGAACTGATAGGGCAACGTGAATCGGCGGAGTGGCAGGCACTTAATCAGCAGTACGAAGAAGCGTACGTCCGCTTCAAACAGGAGGTGACCCAGATCTCCGCGTCGATGTCCGAATGGAAAAGCTCGACCGAGGTGGTCGCGTTCCATGCCCGTGAAGACCCACGCCTAGCCCTGTCCAATGCCTTGCGCGATCAGTTGGCGGCTGCGGAGGCAGCCGGCGCGCCGGCCGCGGCGATATTGACGTTCGTTCTTCCGGAGCGGACCACCGTCATTGTCGTTACCGCCAGTGGCCGTTCATTCAGTCGCTGGGAAATCAGGGCCGATGAGCTCACCACCTTGGTTGCCAAGTACCGCCAAGCCTTGCTCAATGACAGCAAGGAGGCAACTGAGCTGGGCCAAATCCTGTATACGAATCTTTTGGGCGAAAGCATGGCAGAACTTCGCCAGTTGGGCATCAAGACGCTCTTGGTTTCGCTGGACCGCAGTTTGAGCTATCTGCCAATCGGCGCACTGCACACCGGCAACCAGTACCTGATAGAAGAGATGGCGGTCGCGCTGCTCACCCCGGCGCCCGCGGTCAGAAGCGAGGGGGGAAGGCCGGATCATTGGCGCGCCGCGGCCTTCGGTGTGTCAATGCAAGTCGGAAACCTTGATCCGCTGCCCGGCGTCGAGACAGAGCTGAAGTCTGTCGTCCGTCGCATGGGCGAATCGGACGGCGCGCTAAGTGGAGAGCGCTGGCTGGATAAGGAATTTACTCGAGACAACCTGCGCACGGCCCTGCGCTCGCGAACCAATGTCGTACATTTCGCCACCCATTTCGTACTCGGCGAGACCGAGAAAGACTCATACTTGCTCGCCGGCAATGGCGATCGCATATTCTTACCTGACTTGGAGAGCGGCTTCAACTTCGAGGATGTAGAACTTCTAGTTCTTTCGGCATGTAACACCGGCGTGCCGCTACTGATCGAGAGTGAATCACGCGTCGAAAGTGCGGCGCGTCGCCTGCACGATATGAGTGGGAGCAAGGCCGTGGTTGGAACCCTATGGCGAGTGGCCGATGCCTCCACAGCTGACTTTATGCGGACGTTTTACAGCAATCTCACCCGAGTCCCTCGACTCACCTTCGCCGAAGCGCTGGCGGAAACTCAGCGCACCTTCATAAGCGGGCCGAAGGCAACCGAGCCGCGTTACTGGGCTCCCTTTGTTGTCACGGCCACTTCGCGCTGATTACTCCCTATGCTCAACAGACGATCTTTCCTTTCTGGCGTCGCGGGCGCGACGATTATCATATCGACGCCAAAGACCTTCGCACAACCACGAGGGTCCGACCTTTTTATTTTGATCCCCGGTATCGCTGGAAGCACCCTGTCGGTACGCGGAAAGGATGTTTGGGCTCCTTCCTCGAGTGGGGTCGGCCGGGCGCTCCTGTCACTCGGCAAGAGCCTTGATGCTCTGACACTCGGGAGCGACGATCCGAATGCGACCGCCTTGGGCGATGACGTTACTGCAAACGGCCTGGTCAGAGATGTCCATTTGATCCCCGGCCTGTGGAAGATTGACGGCTATTCGGAGATCTCCTCCATGCTAGTGCAGAGAGAAGGCCTTCAGCCTGGACTCAACTACTTCGAATTTCCCTACGACTGGCGCCGCGATAACCGCGTTGCTGCGCGGCAGCTTGCGAAGCTCTCCGGCGAGTGGCTGCACCGCTGGCGTACGACCTCCGGCAATGCCTCCGCTAGGATCGTCCTGCTAGCCCATTCTATGGGCGGTCTGATTTCACGCTACTTCCTCGAGTGTCTGGAAGGCTGGCGCTGCTCACGCCTGTTGATCACCTTCGGAACGCCCTACCGCGGTTCTCTCAATGCACTGTCGACGCTGGCAAATGGCATCGAGTTGACAGCGGGGCCCATTGAGTTCGCAAATCTTTCGAACCTGTTCCGTTCGTTCACTTCTGTCTACCAGCTCCTGCCGACCTATCCCTGTATCGAGTCACCCGACGGGCGTCTACTACGTGTCGGCGAAATCTCTCTCGATCACATTGATGTGGCTCGCGTAGCGGCGGCGCAGCGATTCCACGACGAGATCCGGGACGCCCAATCTGCCAATCAAAAGCTCGAGGACTACCACCACAGCGGTTATGTCATTCTGCCCATCGTCGGAAGGTCGCAAGCAACGACACAAGGCGCTTCCCTCGTTGGCCGCAGTCTCCAGTTCAGCACACTGTTGAAGGGACAGAATAGCGACGGCGACGGCACCGTACCCGTCCCCTCAGCCGTGCCACTGGAGCTCTCCGGGAAGCAGCGCGAGCTATTTGTCTCAAAGACGCACTCGTCGTTGCAGAGCTCGAAAGAGGTGTTGACGCAGATCGCCGGGGTCATCCGGGCGGGCCAGATCGATTGGAAAAACTTCAGGGGCGATAATCCACTCGGGATGAGCCTTCGCGGCGCCTATTCGACCAGCGAGACCATCAGGTTTGCCGGAACCTATAGCGGTGCTGTCGGACGACCGCAAGTGTCTGCACGCGTCGAAGATGCGTATTCTAGGAAAATTGTGATCTCGCCGCGCGCGCTGCAGGCGAAAGATGGCACTTACGATGCAGAAATCGGCAAGCTACCGGCAGGCACGTACCGAGTGGTGGTGGAGCTGGTCGACATGGGCGGGCTCTCATCAAGGACGGTGGAGGACGTCTGCGTGGTGCTCAATGCCTCGTCGCCCTGAACGGACGAGGGGAAGTCAACCCAGCGACTATCACTGGCGGGACTTCCTACAAGTGTGCAATCTGGGGCAGAGCATGAGCCGGCGTGGAAACTGCCACTATAGCGCCGTCGGCGAGCGATTCTTCGAACGGCTAAAGCGGGAACGGATCCGCTGGAAAATCTATACAATCCGCAACGAAGCAAGGCAGCACGTACTGCATCGAGATGTTCTTCAACCCAAGGCGCTGGCACGACTTTGACGAACAACAGTCGCCAGCTGCAAGGCCATCACGAACAGACTCACATTACAGATGCTTATTCGTCTCCGCGATACATCACGGGGACGACCCGAACCCACGAAGAAGTGCGTACGCGCGATGCCCTGAGTTATATCCGGAAGGCTTTCGAAGAAGGGCTTAACGGTCTCTGGAAGAGGGCATCACGAGTTCCTCGGCAGGCAAGACGCGACCGTGTTTCAGAAAATCGTGCTACACCTGGACGAATCTCCGCAGACCTGATGACGGCCTACGAACCCATAGAGAATTTTAGGTCGCCGCGACAGTCAAAGTTCGCACAGACTTGGACATAGGTGCAATGTCCTTGATGGCGTGGGATTGGCAAGAGGAGCAGATCCAGCGCAACACAGGGCTTGAACTGACACCAGCACAAGCGCGGTTGGTCGCTCATCCGCTGATTGCCGCTGCCGATGAAGCTGATGAGCGGGGGTGACAGGGGGTGATGGCGGGACACGGCTGGGCGTTTGATCACGTGATACTGCTACCCCTTTGCGCAAAGGAATAGTTGGGGCGAATACGGTTAATTCGGCTTGCCATGTACTTTACATAATACACATTATGCGTATATCGAATGTGCTAACGGCAACTGCACGTCCGTATCGACCTACCGGACCCTATATCACCGACCCCCGCCAATTCACGCCTGCGCGTAGCCTAGTTCAACAGCCGCCCGTTCGAACCAATTCGCCACATTGCGCCAGTGCGCATCACCATACAGCCGCCTGAAGCGCGCGGTTTCTTCTCTGGCTTCGTCATTCCACGCCGCGATGCGCTCGGCCACATAGCTTCGACTTAGCGGAATGCCGCATTCGATGACGATGCAGTGCCGCCACTGTTCATACGTTTCAGGAATCATTTCGCTCGCTTCCCATCATTTGCCTGGCCGCTTGCTCTTCTTTTCAGGCTTTCTCGGCGCCGGGAAAACCACGCTGCTCAATCACATCCTGAACAATCGCGAGGGACGGCGCGTTGCCGTGATCGTCAACGATATGTCCGAGGTCAACATCGATGCCGCGCTCGTACGCGAAGGCGGCGCCGAGCTGTCTCGCACGGACGAGAAGCTGGTCGAGATGAGCAATGGCTGTATCTGTTGCACCTTGCGCGAGGACCTCCTCATCGAAGTTGAACGGCTAGCCAACGAAGGCCGCTTCGATCAGTTGGTCATCGAGTCCACCGGAATTTCCGAGCCCTTGCCCGTCGCGGAAACCTTCACGTTCGAGGGCGAGGATGGGCGCTGTCTGGGTGAACTTGCCCGATTGGACACGATGGTGACCGTGGTCGACGCATTTCACTTCCTGCGCGACTACAGCTCACGCGAAAGCTTGCAGGAGCGCGGAGAATCCCTCGGCGAGGAAGATGAGCGCACGGTGGTCGACCTGCTGGTCGAACAGATCGAGTTCTGTGACGTCATCGTGCTGAACAAGGTGGATCTGATCGCAGACGATGAGCGCGAGCGGCTGATGGCCATCCTGCGCAAGCTCAACCCCCGCGCCCGCATTGAAACGGCCGAGTTCGGCAAGGTGCCCCTGGACAGGGTGCTGAACACCGGGTTGTTCGATTTCGATGAGGCCTCCAAGGCGCCGGGCTGGCTACGCGAACTGCGGGGGCAACATACGCCGGAAACCGAGGAATATGGGATCCGAAGCTTTGTCTACCGGGCTCGTCGCCCCTTCCATCCAGAACGGTTCTTTGCCTATGTCGAGAGCGAATGGCCCGGCGTTGTGCGTTCCAAAGGCTATTTCTGGCTGGCCAGCCATCCGGAGATGGCTGGCTCCTGGTCGCAGGCCGGCGCGGTGGCCCGCCACGGGGCGGCCGGCTACTGGTGGGCTGCCATGCCCCCGGAACGTTGGCCCGAGGACCCCGAGTACGTGGCGATCATCCGAAAGAATTGGGTCGACGGCGTAGGCGACGCGCGCCAGGAGCTGGTGGTGATAGGCATGGATATGGACGAGGCTGCCTTGCGAACCCGTTTTGACGCCTGTTTGCTCACCGATCAAGAGATGGCCCAGGGTCCGCACGTCTGGAAGACCTGGAAGAACCCCTTTCCAAACTGGCCCTGACCTACTAGCCGCTCCGCGCGTGGCGTGGGGGGGCAATTCAACGCAATTCCGAGCATTATTGTGGACACCGTACTTCCCGACGTTTCAATCAACGAGTCTTCCCCGAGCTTGAGCTCCCTGGAATGGGTGGGCATGCAAGGCATCGATCTGCCCGTCGTCCTGGCAGAGCCGGGTTATCGCCGGATACTCCATGCGCGCGCCGATGTCCAAGTGGACCTTCCCGCGCGACATGTCAAGGGAATCCACATGTCGCGACTCTACCGGGAGCTGGACCACCTGAGTGATCCTCACGACCTTACGCCCGCCGCGCTGCGCAACGTGCTGGATGCCATGGTGGCAAGCCATCAAGACTGCGAAAGCCGGGGCGCGCGCGTCCGCTTGTCGTTCGATCTGCTGGTTCGCCGCTCCGCCCTGGTGTCCGACGGTCTGGCAGGCTGGAAGGCCTACCCGGTCCAGTTGCGCGCGGTGGTACGCGATGGCGTCCATGCGCTTGAGACTCAGGTCACGGTCCCCTACTCTTCTACCTGCCCTTGTTCGGCTGCCCTGTCGCGGCAACTGGTTGAGCAAGCGTTCCTTGGCGCCTTCGCAAACCAGGAAAGCATCACGCCCGAGGCAGTGGCCGCCTGGCTGCGCCAGCATGCCAGCATTGCGACCCCTCACAGCCAGCGCAGCGAGGCCCGCGTCGAGATAACGCAGACGCCCGACGAGCAGACCTGGAATCTGTTGGCGCTGATCGATACCATCGAGGACGCCTTGGGGACGCCCGTACAGACGGCCGTCAAGCGGGCGGACGAACAGGCGTTTGCCGCCTTGAACGGCCAAAACCTGATGTTCGTCGAAGATGCCGCCCGTCGGATCCAATCCGCGCTGCGCGCGCGGTTCAAAGCCCCCCGCACCCACGTGCGGCATCTGGAAAGCCTGCATCCTCACGACGCCGTGGCGTGGGCCGATGGCGTCTGAGCGGCCCGCAGCATGCTGATTACCTGGCTATTAACGCCGAGGGACATCAACTGCCCATTGCCGGCGATTACCAGGTCAATCTTCCGTCTGCCCAAGCTCCAGCCGATGCTGAGTCCGCAAGGCTTTGGCCAGCAGATAGCCCTTGTTGTGTTCGTTCGGATAGACCCCGGTCAGGCGGCAGCCGCTGACCCGAATGCCCATGCGCTCCAATTGCGTGCGCTTGTCGGGATTGTTGGTGAGCAGTTCCAGATCGTTCACGTCCAGCGCCCTGAGCATCTGGGCCGCGGGCGTGTAGTCGCGGTCGTCCAGGCCATGCCCCAGTTCCAGGTTGGCCGTGTAGGTGTCGTGGCCCAGTTCCTGCAGGCGATAGGCGTCCAGTTTGGAGTAAAGGCCAATGCCGCGGCCCTCCTGGCGCAGATACAGCAGGTAGCCGCCTTCTTTGCTCATCAGACGCAAGGCTTCGTGCAGTTGCGGCCCGCAGTCGCAGCGCAGCGAGCCGAAGACGTCGCCGGTCATGCATTCGGAATGCAAGCGCACGAGCGGCATTGCGCCCGGCTCGCCGAACTTGAGCGCCAGATGGTCGCGGCCATCGGCCAGGCCGTGGAAGCTATAGGCCAGCGCGAGCGCCTCGGAACCGTCGGCAAGACGGATGGGCAGCCGGACGGTGGCGCGGATGGAGGCTTCTGGCTGCGGGGCAGCGGCTTGGGGTGTAACGGGGTTCACGACAAACAGGCACTCGGTGGCGGATCGGGGTCGCCGGGTGGGCGACGGGCGCGACGACTGAATGGGGATATCAGGCGCCCTGGTGCAAGTATGGGCTGAACCGTCCGGGACAAGGCCGGTTTGCGCCATGCTTGCGCCAGCCCGACAGGATAACGTATGCGCCCGCCTTCGCGCGACCCGGTCGGCGCCCTACATCACGCGCACGCTGTCTACGTCGAATTCGATGCTGTTGCGGTCGCGGTCGAGTTCGCCGCGCAGTTCGACCTGGGTTTTGTCGTCGATCTTCTGGCCGGCCGGGAAGTCGTCGTTATCGATTTCGACGCGGATCTGGCCGGTGCCGTCATCGAAGGTGTAGTGGTCGTCGCCATCGTGCGAGACGATGCGGCCGCGCAGGATGGCGTTCTGGTCGTCGCGGCCGTTGGCGAGGAGTTCCTTGACGGTGGTGACGGCGACGGTGCTGGGGCCGCTGTAGCCTTGGGCCGCCGGTTTGCCGGTGCTGGGCCCGGTGTAGCCTTGGGCGTGGGCGCCGCCCGCGAACAGGGCGGCGGTCAGCGCGGCGGACACGAGGCAGGTGCGAACGAAGGTCGATTGACGAGGGGTCTTGGTCATGGCGTGGCTCCTTGCGCGATTTGCGCGCCGTTGTTGAACATGGCGCCATTTGACGCCGCGAAGATGAAGCGGACCTTAGCTTTCGCGCACGGTCGCCGTCGCGCCTTCCAGCGGCAGGAGCAGCGTCACGCCCAGCCCCCGGCCGTTCAGCCCCGGCCCGAACCGCAATTCGGCCCCGTGGACCTGCGCCACCCGGGCCACGATGGACAATCCCAGGCCATTTCCCGCGACATTGGTGCCCAGGACCCGGAAAAAACGCTGCGTCAGCCGTTCCAGGTCCGCCGGCGCCACGCCCTCGCCGTCATCGCTGACGGTCAGCGCGATGTGCTGGCCGGCGCGCTGCGCGGCGACGCGCACCTGGCCGCCGTCGCGCCCATAGGACACCGCGTTGTGGATCAGGTTGCGCAGGGCGGTGTACAGGGCATCGCGGTTGCCGTAGAGGACGCTTTCGCGTGCGTCGGTCGTGATGACGGCGTTGCGCTTGGCCGCCGCCTGCGCGCAGGCATCGGCGGCGTCCTGCAGCAGCGCCTGCGCGGCGATGCGCTCGCGCGGCAAGGCGTCGGCCGATTGGGGGTCCAGCCGCGCGAGCTGGAGCAGGTTTTCGACCAGGGCGGTCGCGCGCATCATGTCGGCGCGCAGGCGCTGCAACTGGACCGCGAGCGCGGGCGCCTGGTCGGCCGGATGGCTGCGTTGCAGCACCTGGATGCGCGACGCCAGGGCGGCCAGCGGGGTGCGCAGTTCGTGGGCGGCGTCGGCGGTGAAGCGGCGCTCGGCCTCCAGCGCACGGTCCAGGCGGCCCAGCAGTTGGTTCAGGGCCGCGGTGATCGACCGGACTTCAATCGCCTGGCTGTCGTCGGCCAGCGGCGAAAGGTCAGACGGCGACCGGGCTTCGATGCCGCGCGTCATGCGCTGCAGCGGCTTGAGCAGGCGCCGGATCAGGATCCCGTTGATCAGCCCGAGCAGCACCCACAGGCCGACCAGCGGCCACGCCAGCGATTCGAGCATGTCCCAGATGAGATCGCTGCGGTCGTCCCGTTCTTGTCCCACCTGCGCCGAAAAGCCCAATGTGTCGTGGTGGCGCACGTAGACGCGCCAGTCTTCGCCGTCGGCGCGCACGTCGTAATAGCGGTCGCCGCGGCGCGCCGGGTCCACGAATGGGCGCTTGGGCGCGTCTTCGCCGCGCAGCAGGACCTCGCCGCTGCGCGAGACGAGCTGGTAGTCCAGCCGCAGCGCGGGTTGGGCGCCGATGGGCCGGGGTTCCGCCGCATCGCGGCCGATGCTGCCCTCGCCCAGCGCCAGGACCAGCCGCGCGCCCTCTTCCAGCCAGTCGTCGTAGGCGTCGTTGACCTCGTTGCGCGCAATCGCCAGCACGATCAAGGTGCTGACCAGTCCCACCAGGATGCTGGAGCCCAGCGTCGTGGTGATCAGCCGCCGGCGCAGCGAATAGCCGCGCGCGGGCCGGGAGGTCCTGGGCCGTCGCATGTCAGTCCGCCAGGCGGTAGCCCTGGCGCCGCACCGTCTTGATGAGATCGGGGGCCAGCTTGCGCCGCAGGTTGTAGATGTGGACCTCGATGGTGTTGCTTTCGACCTCGTCGCCCCAGCCGTAGAGCGATTCCTCCAACTGCGCCCGGGACACGATGTGGCCGGGACGGCGGATGAGCGCGTGCAAGATGGCAAACTCGTGCGCGGTAAGGTCCACGGGCGCCCCCTGGAACTGGACCTGCTTGGCGGCGACGTCCAGCGTCACGCCGCCATGGCTGAGCGCGGGTTCGGCATGGCCGTCGCGGCGGCGCATTGCGGCGCGTATGCGCGCCGACAGCTCTTCCAGGTCGAACGGCTTGACGAGGTAATCGTCGGCGCCCAGGTCCAGCCCCTCGATGCGGTCGGGCACCGCGTCGCGGGCGGTGATCATGATGGCGGGCACGGTGTCGCGCCGGGCGCGCAGCCGGCGCAGGAGGTCGTCGCCGGTCAGCCCGGGCAGGCCCCGGTCGATCAGCACGCAGTGATAGTCGTGCGTGGCCAGCGCCGTCTCGGCGAGGTCGCCGCGCGTCACGCGGTCGACGACGTAGCCGTCGAGTTCCAGCCAGGACTCGATCGACTCGCCCAGGGATACATCGTCTTCGGCCAGTAGGATGCGCATGCGCCGACTATACGCGACAGGATGAAGCGAATCTTAAGACGCGCCCTGCCCGGTTCAATCCGCCAACTGGTAGCTGGTGCTGCGCCCGCCTGCGTCGGTCTTGCGCAAGAGATTCCGGTTCAGGAGGTCAGTGATGTCGCGCAGCGCGGTATCGGGCGAACACTTGGCGATGGCGGCCCATTTGCGGGTGGTGAGCTTGCCCTCGAAGCCATCCAGCAGCCGGTTCAACATCCGCGACTGGCGCTCGTTCAGCGGCTCGGCCGCCCAGCGCTGCCAATAACGGGTTTTGGCCAGCACGCCGTCCAGCACGCCGTGCGCCTGATCGACCGCGCGATGCAGCGTGGCGAGAAACCACGCCAGCCATTGCGTGACGTCCATGGATCCCTTCTGGGTCTGCTCCAGGATGGCGTAGTAGGCGTTGCGTTCGCGCTGGATCTGGGCGGACAGGCTGTAGAAGCGCTGCGGACTGCCGTCGGCGCGCGCCAGCAGCAGATCGCCGATGGCCCGGGCGATGCGGCCGTTGCCGTCGTCGAACGGGTGCAGCGTGACAAACCACAGATGCGCCAGCCCGGCCCTGAGCAGCGGCGGCATCGCGTGCAGGCCGGCGCCGTGCGGCGCGTCGTTCAGCCATGCCAGGAATGCGCCTGTGTCGGCCTCCAGGCGCGTGGCCGGCGGGGCCTCGAAGTGCACGCGCTGGCGGCCGATCGGACCGGAAACGACCTGCATCGGCCCGTCGGCGTCTGTCCGCCACGCGCCCACGCTGATTCTGGACATGCCGGAGTAGCCCGTGGGAAACAACGCGGCATGCCAGCCGAACAGGCGGTCGCGCGTGACGGGCGAGTGGCAGTTGGCGGTGGCGTCCAGGACCATTTCGACGACGCCTTCGACGTGCCGGTCCACGGGCGCCAGTGCGCCGATGTCCACGCCGATGCGGCGCGCAATGGAGGAACGGACGGACTCCACGTTCAGGACCTCGCCTTCGATGGCGCTGGTCTTCACGACGTCTTCGGTCAAGGCGCTGAGGCTGGCCTGATCGCGCAGCGGCATGCCCACGTCGCGCAGGCGCCCCATGAGCAGGCCCTGCGCCCGGCTGACGTCGGCCAGCGGCCCGGCGAGCGCGGCGAGGTCAAAGCGCCAGTGGGGCCAATACGCGTCCTGCCAGAGGTAGAGGTAATCTCCGCTTTTCATGCGGAGATTATGCGCGCCAATCACCGCGTCAGCAAGCTATTCGCCGCAAATTATGCGGTAAATGGGCCGTCTATTCGCCGCAACGGGCCGCAACAGGCCGCGAGATGCCCCGCCGCCCTGCCCCAGCCTTGCCACGCGCGCCGCAGAATACCGCTCAAATACCGACCACCCGGCTCACGCCGCCCTGCGTGACGACCTGGACGCGCTGTCCCGTCGAAATCGGCACGTCCGCTTCCTGGGTGATGACGCGAACGTCGCCGCTGTCCAGGCGGATGGTGATCTCCAGGCCTTGCCTGCGGGTGCTGGCGTTCTCGATTGCGTTGCCGGCCATGGCGCCGCCGACCGCGCCGCCGACCGTGGTGATGCGCCGGCCGGAGCCGCCGCCTATCGCGCTGCCCGTCACGGCGCCCAGGGCGCCGCCCGCGATGACGCCCATGCCGGAGGTCTGGCTGGCCTGGATCGTCACGGGCCGCACCCCGATCACATACCCCAGGGTGACGGTCTGCGCACGCTGCGCCTGGTCGAAGGTGTAGACGCGCGATGAGGCCGTCGGGTTGGCGCAGCCGGCCAGGACCGCGGCCAGCCCGATGATGGCGCCCGCGGCGAGGATGTCGAGGTGGCGGCGCTTGGCTGCCTGCAGATGCTTGTGCATGATGGCTCTCCGGTACGGCGGGTTGGGAGGAACGGACCTATCGCGGCTGCGCCGGCGCGGGCGCCTGTGGCGCCGCCGGCTGTGCGCTGGTACGCATGAACTTCCCATTCGCGTCGAAGCCGCCTATCGGACGGCCATTGAAGAACAGGACCCGCCGCGCCGCCCATTGCGGCTGATCGGGGCCGATCTGGTCATAGCCGGCCACTTCGAAGTCGTACTCCCAGCCGGACACCGGTTTGCCGTCCTCGCCGATGACCGTGGCCTTCTTCACGGATTCCGCATATCCCTTGTCGCGGTAGCTGACGTAGCGCGTCGGGGGCATGGCGTCCCGCAGCGTGGACATGTACTGGTAGAGGTCGTCGTCGCTGGGCGGCGTGCCGTACGTGGCCAGATCGCTCTTGGTCGCGACGGTGCCGGCGCAACCGGCCAGCATGCAGGTGGACAGGACAAGGAATAGCCGTTTCATCGGGATGCTCCTAGGGGTACGTTCGCGCCCGGACGCAAGGCGCGCAGCGCCTGGCCAGGCGGGCAGTGAAGCGGTGCTACGTGGTCGGGCCGGCCGGGCGGCTGGCGCCGCGAAAGGCGGAACGCAACAGGCTGAGGAGGAACCCGCCCGTGAACATGCCCAGGATATAGACGCCAATGACCAGGACCGAGACAGGCAAGGTGAAGCTGGAGGTCCAGAGCGTCAAGGTGACCGAATCGAAATTCTGGACCTTGAACGAGAGAACGATCGCCGTAAGCAACACAATTAATACGATGTACAGGTATCTCATGGGGCACCTTTCGTATCTGCTGGCTGAGTCGCCCCGAGGCCGCCGGGGGGCTTATCGTGCGAAAAAACTATGCCACTCCTGCACGCGGAAAACAAGAAAAAACCGGGGCGCATGCGATTTCCGGCGGCAGGACGCCCGGCCGCCAGGGCGCCGCGCCCCGCGGGCCAAACGTTGTCGGCCGGGAAAAACAGGAAGAGAATGTCCTTCGCCGTGCAAACGGCAAGCTGTGGCCGGCCCATCGATGAATAGCCGCGTCCCGCGGTCTGTCTACATGGGCTGTAAAGAGAGGACACCTCATGGAAGCGATCAAAGATTGTTGCATGGCAGGGCACCCTCGGGACTTGGGACGGCGCGTCTGGCTGAAGGCGGGCGTCGGCGCAGGAACGGCCGCGATGATGGCGGGCGTGGCGCTTGCGCCCACCAAGGCTGAAGCCGCGTCGCTCACGCAGGCCGAGCGCGACGCGATGACGCCGGATCAGGTCATTGACATGATGAAGCGGGGCAATGCGCGTTTTCGCGAAGGCAAGCCCCAGAAGCACGACTACCTCGCGCAGAAGCGCTCGAGCGCCCTGGGGCAGTTCCCCGCGGCGGTGATCCTGAGCTGCATCGATTCGCGCGCCCCGGCGGAGATCATCCTGGACACCGGGATCGGCGACACCTTCAACGGACGGATCGCGGGCAACATTTCCAACAACGATCTGCTGGGCAGCATGGAGTTCGCCTGCGCGGCGGCGGGCGCCAAAGTGATCCTGGTCATGGGACACACGGCGTGCGGCGCGGTGGCCGGCGCCATCGACAACGTGAAACTAGGTCACCTGACCGGGCTGCTTGAGGTCATCAAGCCGGCAGTCGAGGCGACCAAGTACACGGGCGATCGCAGCGGCAAGAATGCCGAGTTCGTCGACGCCGTGGCCCGGACCAACGTCCTGCACACCGTGGAGGCCATCCGCAAGAACAGCCCCATCCTCGCGGGGCTGGAAAAGGAAGGAAAGATCAAGATCGTCGGGTCGATGTACGACCTGAGCAACGGCATGCTGACTTTCCTGGCCTAGCCAGCGGCGGCCTGGTTGCCGCTCCGCAAGCAGCAAGGCCGGCAGGCGACACGCTTGCCGGCCTCTCGCTGCCCTGCCCGCCCGATGGGGCATGGGACGGCAACAGATCCTTACCTTAAACCCGTGGCGTTTCCGGGCCCGAAACGATGTTCGCGGGCCATCCGCCGTCCTTGCCGCGTCATCGCGCCCGGCTGAGGCTGTATACCGAGGCCGGCGGCAGGTTGAGCGGGACAAACCGCACCCGCCGGGCGTGCAGGCCGCAGTCTTCCAGCACACGCGAAGAAATGGGGCACCGCACGCCATACGTGAAGAAATGCATGGCGCCGTCCGGATGCATCGCCTCGAATACCGCGGTGAGCAGCTTGCGATGGTGCACGTGGCTCATGTTGCGCAGCGGCAGGCCGCAGATGGCCGCGCCGATGCCGTGCAGTTCCGGATGGCTGTCCCGCGACAGGTCCTGCGCGGACACCTGCAGGACGGCTGCCTCGGGAAACTGGGTGCGCAGGCTGGAGCTCATTTCGGAGTCCTGCTCGACCAGGACCAGACTGGACGGCGCGATGCCCTTGCGCAGCATTTCACGGGTGAACACGCCAGTGCCGCAGCCCAGTTCAAGGACTTTACCGCCCTGGGGCTGGATCGTTTCGGTGATGGCCGCCGCAAGCGCCGCGCCCGAAGGGGCCACCGCCCCCACGGCCGCGGGATTGGATAGCAGCGCCTTGACGAACTGCCTGCGTTCTTGCAGCCAGCTCATGGCCGGGCCGGTTGAGGTTCTGTGCCGGGCAAGGGACTTGGTGGGCGGCAAGGAAAGCATCGATGCGTGAATCTCCGGGGTCGACATTGTCAGGGAGACCTTACCTGCGCAGGGAGGGCCGGATCGGCAACGGTGCGTAAGCACCCATATCAATTGGAGAGCGCCGCGAGGGGCTGCGCCATTTTGCGACAGGCGCGAGTGGGCGCCTATCGGCCAAAAGAATCCCCCGCCGGATCCAGGCCGGCGGGGGATCGGGTCAGGCGCGCGGGCCTGACACGAGGTCAGACGCCGACGACCGACACCGCCTTGGTGACGAGATAGGCTTCCAGCGCCTCAGGGCCGCCTTCGGAGCCGTAGCCCGAATCCTTCACTCCGCCGAACGGCAGTTCGGCCGACGGCGTGGCGGGCTGGTTGATCCACACCATGCCCACTTCGAGGCGGCGCGACAGCTCGTGCACCGACTTGAACGAGCGGGTGAAGGCGTAGGCGGCCAGGCCGTAGGGCAGGCGGTTGGCTTCGCGGATGGCTTCATCCAGCGTCTCGAAGCTGCGGATCGCCGCGATGGGACCAAACGGCTCTTCGTTGAAAATATCGGCCTCGAGCGGCACGTCGGTGAGAATCGTGGGCGCGAAGAAATTGCCCGCGGTGCCCACGCGCTTGCCGCCGGTGGCGATCCGTGCGCCCTTCTCGCTGGCGTTCTTGACGATCTTGTCCATGGCCGCCAGGCGGCGGTCGTTGGCCAGCGGGCCGAGCGTCGTGCCTTCGGTCAGGCCATCGCCCAGCTTGAGCTTTTCGGCTTGGGCGACGAACGCCTGCTCGAACGCCGCCTTGACGTTCTTGTGCACCAGGAAGCGCGTCGGCGAAATGCAGACCTGGCCGGCGTTGCGGAATTTCGCGCCGCCCGAGGCCTTGACGGCGAGTTCCACGTCGGCATCTTCGGCCACGATCACCGGGGCGTGGCCGCCCAGTTCCATGGTGAGGCGCTTCATGTGGCGGCCCGCCAGCGCGGCCAGCTCCTTGCCGACCGGCGTGGAGCCCGTGAAGGTGACTTTGCGGATCACCGGATGCGGGATCAGGTAGCTGGAGATCTCGGCCGGCGAACCGAACACCAGGCCCAGCACGCCCTTCGGGATACCCGCGTCGACAAAGCAATTGAGCAGCGCCGCCGGCGAGGCCGGAGTTTCCTCGGGCGCCTTCACCAGGAAGGAGCAGCCGGTGGCCAGGGCCGCGCCCAGCTTGCGCACGATCTGGTTGACCGGGAAGTTCCAGGGCGTGAACGCGGCGACGGGGCCGACGGGCTCCTTGATGACCAGTTGCTGGGCCGCCGGGTTGCGCGCCGGCACGATGCGGCCGTAGACGCGCAGCGCCTCATTGGCGAACCAGTCGATGATGTCGGCGCCGGCCAGGACTTCGCCGCGCGCTTCGACCAGCGGCTTGCCCTGTTCCTGCGTGAGCAGGCGCGCCACGTCGTCCGCGCGCTCGCGCAGGAGGACCGCTGCCTTGCGCATGATGGCGCAACGCTCATGGGCGGACGTGTCGCGCCACGTCTCGAAGCCGCGCTGCGCAGCCGCCAGCGCAAGGTCGAGGTCCTCGCGGCCGGCGCTGGCCACCTGGCCGATCTTCTGGCCGGTGGCGGGGTTGACGACGTCGATGCGCGCGCCGCCGCGGGCCTCGCGCCATTCGTTGTCGATCAGGAGAAGAGTATCTGGGTAACCGTTCATGAATGCTCCGTGGTTGAAATGCGGCCGTCACGTGTCAGTCGATTCGGGCAAGCGCGGCGGAATCCGCCCGACGCCTGCCGGTATCGTAAGTGTTTGAGGGGGAGACGGGAAGTGCCGGGCGTCCGGACCGTCCACATGGCGGCGACCGGCCGGGCACGCCACTTGCTGAAGGGGTTGCGCCTTTGGTCACCTAACCCTGATTACGGAGGACCCCCATGAGCTCGCCGGAACCCGTTTTTGCCCCGACCCAGGTCGGAAATATGATGGTGTCTTTGGGAACCCCTCGCCCGGCCGGCGCCGCACCGATCGCGCCCTGCCCGAGTGCGGCCAACGAGGAGATCCCGCCGTCGCCGCGCCATCCCGGCGAGGCGGAGCCGTCGGCCCGCGTCCCCCTGAGCGCCTGGCTGTCGCTGGCGTTCTGGGCGCTCGGCACCGCGCTGCTGTTCAGCCTGGGCGTGGCGTACCGCCTGGTCGCATGAGCGGCCAGGCCACCCGGGCGACCGCCCTGCGCGTCGCCCGTCCCCGCTAGCCCTCCTTCTTGCGCCGCCCCCACACGGACTCCTGCCGATAGGCGTTGGCCTGGCATAGCGTCCGATAGAACATGGCGCCGGCGCCAATCAAATTGCCCAGTTCCTTTTCCGACAGTTTGGGGGCGACCTCCTCCAGGTATCCGGCGTACATCGACAGCACCCGGTCCCATTCGTCCAGCCGGGGCGCGGGCGCGGAAATCGAAATCATCAGGGCCAACAGCTCATCGCGCTGCATGATTGCCTCCTTTGCATAGGGGCGGCCCGGCCTTCACGACCCTTTGGTCATGTGCGTCAAGACACGCCGCCCGTCCGCCCGGCGATGCAGGAAGGCCATGCCGATGTGCCCGACGATCAGCGCCAGCAGGGTCCAGCCCAGGAGCCCGTGCCAGGCATTGGCAAGCTCGACCAGGGGTTCGATCTCCTGGTCGCGCGGGCTGAAAACCGGGATGCCGAACGGGGAATATCCCCGGCCGCGCGCATACGCACGCAGTATCCCGAGCGTGGGAATGGCGATCATCAGCAGGTACAGGACGAGGTGCCCCAGGCCCGCCAGCAGGCCGCTGTCCGGCCGTCGCCCAAGGTTGACCAGCGCCCAGACCCCGCGCAGCAGCACAAGGATCAGCAGCAGGAATCCCAGCGAGGTGTGGGTGGACCAGAAGAACGCCTCGATCGGCGTTTCGGGCAGGAGCTGCCGCACCGCCGCGCTGGTGAACTGCCAGGCCAGCAGCGCGGCCATCAGCCAATGCAGGCTTCGGCTGACAACGCCGTAGCCGTCCGGGCGGTCCATGACGCCCGAGGGAGAGACAGGGGGTGGCATAGGAAGCCTCCTTGCGGCGTGGGTGCTGCAAAAGGGTAATCATGCTTGGCGCATTTTGCCTACGGCCCCTCGGCCGGATGCAACGAATTGAAATAGCGGCCTGCGCGGCGGCCGTCGCCCCAGGCGCGCGCGTCATGGTTTGAACTCCATCGCGGCCATGGCGCGGCCCAGCGACTGCGGGGCGTAGTCGGCCCAGGGCGCGTTGCCCACGTCCAGCCGGCCGTGAATGTCGCGGATGGTCCAGTGCGCCCCGCCGGTCAGCTTGTCCAGTTCTTCCCAGGCCACCGGCACGGAGACGCCCAGCCCGGGGCGGGCCCGCGCCGACCAGGCGCAGACGGTCGTCGCGCCGAAGCCGTTGCGCAGGTAGTCGGCGAATATCTTGCCCACCCGGTTCTTCGGCCCGCTCTTGGCCACGAACAACTGCGGCAGCGTGCGCGCCAGATGCTGCACGATGGCCTGGGAAAACGCCTTGACCGTGTCCCACCCGTATTGCCTGCGCAGCGGCACCACCACGTGCAGCCCCTTGCCCCCGCTGGTCTTGAGCCAGGCCTGCAGGCCGATTTCCCGCAGCAGCACGCGCACCAGGCCGGCGGCCTGCTGCATCGCCGGCCACGCCACGCCCTCGCCTGGGTCCAGGTCGAACAGCATGCGGTCGGGCTTGCCGATGGCGTTCTTGACGGCGTTCCAGGTATGGAATTCGATGACATTCATCTGGACGGCCGACAGAATGGCTTCCTGCGTCGGAACTTCCAGCAAGGGCGGATGATCCGGATCCAGCCGCG
Organism: Achromobacter sp. NFACC18-2; assembly: GCF_900108985.1. Taxonomy (NCBI): domain Bacteria; kingdom Pseudomonadati; phylum Pseudomonadota; class Betaproteobacteria; order Burkholderiales; family Alcaligenaceae; genus Achromobacter; species Achromobacter sp. NFACC18-2. The sequence continues at coordinate 492,954 of NZ_FNYM01000001.1, forward strand.
CTGGCAGCGCCTTCACGCCCGGCATGGCGGCTTCCAGGTGCTTCTGGAAAAAGAACTCCCCCTCGATGCCGGCCGGCGCGCGCAGGAACGACACCGGACGGCCTTTCAGGTGCTCCAGCATCAGCGGCGCGATCAGCCCGTAGTAACGGGCCAGATCCAGTTTCGTGAGCTGGGTGGACGGGTCGATGACGCGATCCGGGTGCGTAAGCTTGCCGCCCTTGGAACGCCCCGTTTTTGCAGCGGGCGATGACTTTCTGGCGGACTGGCCGATGGCGGCGGCGTCCTCGATGTCCTTGACCGGCACGGCCTTCTCCCTGGAAATAGCCCGCACCGGCTTGTCCTGGCGCAGGCCCCGGAACACCGCATGGCGGATATGGCCGCCATGGGTCCAGTCGCCAAAGGACACTTCCGCGAGCAGCGTCGGCTTGACCCAGCGCACGCCGCCCGCGGCGGGCGCGCCCGAGACAGGCTTGCGTTCGGTTTCGATGGCCGCCAGGCGCTTTTGCAGGGCAACGAGGCTCTGGTCATCGAATCCTGTCCCGACCTTGCCGGCATAGCGCAGGCTGCCGTCGGACTCCGTGACGGCAAGCAACAATGCCCCCAGCCCGGCCCGGCTGCCCTTGGGCGCGGTATAGCCGACGATGACGAACTCCTGGCGCCGCGCGCACTTGACCTTGACCCAGGTGTCGCTGCGACGCGAAACGTAGGGCGAGGACCGGCGCTTGGCCATGATGCCTTCCAGTCCCATCTTGCACGCCGTCGCCACCAGATCCGCGGGCGCGGCGTCCAGCGGTTCGCTCAAGCGCAGGCAGTCGTCCCGGGCGGTGTCCATCAGTTGCCGCAGCAGCGCGCGCCGCACGTCCAGCGGCTCCTGGCGCAGGTCCCGGCAGCCGATGAAGGGCAGATCGAAGGCATAGAAAACAATGTCCTGCGTGCGCTGGCCATCGAAGGCGTTCTGCAGCGACTGGAAATTCGGCATTCCATCGCGGTCCAGCATCACGATTTCGCCGTCCACCCAGGCCCACTTCGCGGGCAGCGCCTTGAACGCCAGGACCAGATGCGGCAACTTTGCGCTCCAATCGTGGCCGTTGCGGGTATATAGGCGCACGTCGTCGCCCTCTATCCGCACGAGGAGCCGGTAGCCGTCGAACTTCATCTCGTACAGCCAGTCCGGGGCGTGCCGCGGCACGCCGTCCACGAGCGTGGCAAGGTGGGGCTTGAGCCGCTCGGGCAGCGCCGAGGCCACGCCCGGCAGCCGGCCGGCGGCGCCCTCGGTACCCTCCTCGGCGGCCTCGGCGGCCTCAGCGGCCCCGGCCGCTTCGCCGTGCGCGCCGTGCCGCGCCTGCCGCAGCGGCACGACGCTGTCGGGCATTTCATCCACCACGCTGAACTCGCGCTCGGGCCGCGCCCAATCGTCACGGTCCTTGATCAACAGCCAGGGCGGCTGCTTCTCGGATTCCTTGCCCTTGAGCCGGATGAGGGCCCACCGCCCCTGCAGCTTGACGCCCTGCAGGTCGAACTTCAGGTGACCGTCGCGATAGCCTTTGCGCGGATCCCCGACCGGCATCCACTGGCCCTCGTCCCAGATGATGACCTTGCCCGCCCCGTACTGGCCTTCGGGAATCTGCCCTTCGAACTGGTTGTAGGCGATCGGATGGTCCTCGACCTGGACGGCCATGCGCTTGACGGCCGGGTCGTAGCACGGCCCCTTGGGCACGGCCCAGCTCTTCATCGCGCCGTCCAGTTCCAGGCGGAAGTCGTAGTGCAGCCGGCTTGCCCAGTGTTTCTGGACGACGAAGGCGCGTGCCTGCGCATTCTCTTCGCCCCCGCCGGCGGGCTCCGAGGTCACGTTGAAGTTGCGCTTTTCGCGGTACTTCTTCAGGGGGTCGGCCATGGTCACGCCGCCTTGCGGGTTTTGCTCGCTGCCTTGCCTGCTGTCTTGCCTGCTGTCTTGCCTGCGGTCTTGCTGGCGCTTTTGCTCGCCGTCTTGCCGGCGGCCCGGGCCGTCGTCTTTTTGGCGGGCGCTCTGGCGGCCTTCTTCGCGGCGCTGGCGGGCGCCTTGCCGCCCTTGCCGCCCTTCAGGCTGCGCTGCAGCAATTCGGTGAGGTCGATGACGTTGTCAGCGTAGGCAGGCGATTCCTCCTGCGGCTCGATGACGGTCTCGGTCTTGCCGGCGCGTGCCTTCTTTTCCACCAGATCCATCACCGCGGCCTTGAATTCGTCCTTGTATTGCGACGGATCCCATTCGCCGGACATATCGTCCACCAGCATCTTGGCCATCTTCACCTCGGCGGCGCTGGGCGTCATGTTGCGGGCGCCGGCTTTGGGCAGGTCCAGGCCGTCCAGCGACTTGACCTCGTCGCCCCAACGCATCAGGTTCAGCACCAGCGCGTCGCCCGACGGAATCAGGGCCGCCAGGTGCTGTTTGGTCTGGATGACCACTTTGGCGATCCCGATCTTGCCGGTCTTGGCCAGCGTGTCGCGCAGCAAGGCATACACCTTGTGGCCCTTGTTGATGGGCGCCACGTAATAAGGACGCTCCAGATAGACAAAGGGCACGCCTTGCGCGTCGACAAACTGCTGGATCTCGATGGTCTGGGTGGTCCGGGGATAGGCATCCGCGATTTCATCGGGCGACACGATGACGTACTGGCCGTCCTCGTACTCCACCCCCTTGACGATGTTGTCCTTGTCGATCTCCTTGCCCGTGCGCTTGTTGATGCGCTTGTAACCGACCGGATCCATTGATCGCTTGTCCAGCCAGTCGAAGTCGACGCCGGATTCGGTCGTGGCCGTGTGCAGGCCCACGGGGATGTGGACGAGTCCGAAGGAGATCGCCCCTTTCCAGATGGTACGTGCTGCCATCGCTGTCTCCTGCGGGATGCCCGGCTCAGCCCAGGCGCTTGACCAGGCGGGCGACGCGGGCGATGCCCCCGGTTCCGCTGGCCGCGCGGCCCACCAGCGCGGTGCCTGCGGCCGTGATCACGGTGCGGCGCAAGACCGTGCGGCTGCGCATGCCGGCCAGCATCAGCAGCACGCCCGCGCCAAACACGATGAGATGTTCGCCTGGAAAATCCGGCCGGCGCGCGTCGATATCCTTAAGCTGGCGCAAGAGCGACGGCGCACGGGATTCGGCCTGGGGGGTTGCGGCAACGGGTTCTGTCTGCATGGCGTCTCCTGTCATTTCGCGTATTTGAATTCGGGCAGCGCCTTGAGCGTGTCCTTGGTCGCATCCGGAAGCTGAAGCTGGTCCGCGGCCACCTGCATCTTCGACAGGGGCACCGTCACAAGATGGTTGCCCACGCCCAGCAGTCCGCCCACCGACAGCACGGCGTACGGGGCCCAGTCCGGCGGGCCCATGATCAGGTCGTCCACGGTGCCAAGCTTGTCCTTCTTACCGTTGTAGACCGTCGCCCCGATGATTTTCGAGGCGCGATAGCCCGCCTCGACTTTGGCGACATCGACACGGACTTCGGTCACGGACTGCGGGGCGCCCTGCGCCCACGCCGGCGACGTGGCGCAGGCCGCGCCCAGCACGGCGGCCACACCCAACATTGCGGTCTTTGCAATCATGGCGAATCTCCTTGGCAAATCAGGAAGTGCGCTTGGCGTCGCCGGGCACGGGATCGTCGGCGGTGGCGTCCGAGGGTTCGAGATCCTCGTCGCTGACCTCGTCACTGACTTCTTCGCCCTGCGCGTTGTCGCTGGCGTCCGACGGCCGGACGGGCGCATGAGCGCCCTTGTGGTCTGCCGGGCGCACCGGCAGATCATCGGGCGTGGAGGTCGCTTCGACGGCGTTGTCTTGGGAAGGTGCCTGCCCAACGGAATTCTTCGGTTCCATTTTTCTCACCTCGGGGTTGGCTGCGGCCAGCGGAACGTGGCCGTCAATCCCCACAGCAAGTGTCGTGCCCGCCACGTGCGCGTCCGGATGCCTTGCCCATGAAAGCGGGGGTTCCGGCACCGTAATTCCATTGGTAACGCGTTCCCAAAAGGGGGCCGATCAGCAATATATTCAAAGTCCAGGGTGGCGCAGGACTGCGCCTTTCATCCGTGACGCGGGATTTCCGGAGAGCGATGATGGCCGACAAGAAAAAGCAGAAAACCCGTCCCGATGCGTCCGAATCCGCCAGCCTGTCCCGAAAAGAGTACGACAAAGAGCTGGCCCTGCTGCATGTCGAACTCGTCAAGCTGCAGCAATGGGTCGTGGCCACGGGCGCCAAGGTATGCGTCGTGTTCGAGGGGCGCGACGGCGCCGGCAAAGGCGGCACGATCAAGGCCCTCACGGAGCGCGTCAGCCCGCGCATCTTCCGGGTGGTGGCGCTGCCCGCCCCCACCGACCGCGAAAAATCCCAGATGTACATGCAGCGCTACCTGCCGCAACTGCCCGCGGCCGGAGAGGTCGTGATCTTCGACCGCAGCTGGTACAACCGGGCGGGCGTCGAGCGGGTCATGGGGTTCTGCACCCAGGCCCAGGTCGACGCCTTCCTGAAGGCCATACCGCTGGTCGAGCGCGTGATGGTCGATTCGGGCATCCTGCTTTTCAAGTACTGGCTGGAAGTCAGCGAAGCCGAACAGACCCGCAGGCTGCAGGCCCGCATCGAGGACGAGCGCAAGACCTGGAAGCTGACCAAGATGGATCTGGATTCCTACAGCCGCTGGTACGACTACTCGCGCGCGCGCGACGACATGTTCAAGGCGTCCGACACCGCGATTGCGCCCTGGTTCGTGGGACGCTCCGACAACAAAAAGCGGGTCCGGCTGAACATCATCAGCCATCTGCTCGAACATATTCCTTACACGGCCGGCCCCAGGGAAAAGATCAAGCTGCCCAAGCGGCAGAAAGCCAAGGGGTATCAGGAGCCCGATCACCCGTACCGGTACGTGCCGGAAAAGTTCTGACCTGTGGAGGAATGGCGATGGCGGCCCTGCTACTCACCCCCGTGGAAGATTCGACTTCCGACGAGGACATCCGGAACTTCCTGATGAAGTATGGATTCCCGTCCCCCGACGGGTTCAAGCGCGTGCCCAGCGAAGGCGCACGCCCCGCGGTCGCGGTCACCTTTGACGGCGCGACGGAACCGGCGCTGCAGGCACTGCTGCCCCGGGTCAACCAGGTGTTCTGGAAGAACCATACCGTCACGGCGCTCGTCATGCGGGCGCCGATCGAGTGAAACAGGCGCCGCCCCCTCCGAGCGGCGCCCTGCTCTGCGGCGTTACCACACGGACGCGGTACGCGGGCGGTAGGCTTCGCGCACGTACTTGGCCAGCTCGGCCTCGACAGAGGACATCACCACGGCCGGCGGGCGCTCCGGATGCAGCAGTTGCTGCGCCGCCGCAAGGGTGCGCAGCGCACGGCGTTCGCCGCTGCTCAGTTGCGAGGGGGTAGCCGAGGTGGACATGTACTTGAACTCTTCCATCATGCTTCTCCATAAGACAAGAAATGACCTTGCATCCTGTCTTCAGCAAGTAGCGTGCCCAAGCCCTGCCCTCGTGTTCCTGAGTTGCCTTTCGTCCGTCAATGACGGTTGGCGGCCATCCAACGCACGATGTCCACCGCCAGGAAAACGGCGAGGCTCACGCCCAGCACGGGCAGGCACCAGCCCAGCGCCAGCGCGACGCCCACGGCAGTCATGCGTCCTGGCCAGGAGAGTTCGCGCCACGCCTGCGTGAGCGTCTGCCCCGGCGCGCCCGGGGCCGGCCGGCGCAGCCACCACATCCGGTAGCCCAGGACGATCATGGCCGTGAGCGCGATGCCGAGGGCCGCCATGAGCAGTTGGTTCGGCCAGCCGAACAGAATGCCCATATGCATGTCGACGCCCCACCGGATCAGCTTGGCGATCAGCGGAAAGGTGTCGAAGTCCGCGCGGCTGGTGATGGCGTAGCTGGCAGGATCCACGGCGATGGTGTCGACCTGCGTGGGCCAGGAGCGGTCCACCTCGCGCACCAGCCAGGCCTGGCCGTCCGCACGCGGCGGCCGGATTTCGAGCTGGCTGCTGTCGATGCCGCCGGCGCGCGCCGCCTGCAGCACGCGGTCAAAGCCCGCGGGCACATTGTTCGCGGCCGGCGCCATGGCGGCAGGGTCATGCTGGCCGCCATGATGATGCGCGTGCTCGCCGCCCGGCGCCATCGCCATGCCGCCGGCCCCCGGCAGCTTGAGCGACACCGATGGCGTGATCCACCCCAGTTGCGCGCGCAATTGGTCCACGCGCCCGCCGGCCCAGTTGGACCAGGTCAATCCGGTGGCGGAGAAAAACATCAGGCCGATTCCCACCCACAGCCCCAGCAGTGCGTGCCAGCGACGGGCGCGCAGCCGCGGGCTGCGCGCGGCCGCCGCCTTGTCGCGGCCGCGCCGGGCAAACCACAGCACCATGCCGCCCACCGTGGCGAACCAGAGCCACGAGGCGGCCAGTTCGCTGTAATTGCGGCCCACGGCGCCCAGCATCAGGTTGCGGTGCAAGTAATCCAGCTTGGTCCGGAACGGCAGCGTGCCGCTGGTGCCGTAGACGGTCATGTCGCCCTTGATCTCCAGCGTGACGGGATCCACGAACAGGGCGCGGCTTTCGGAATCGCCCATGCCGGGTTGCGTGAACATGACGCGCGTCGTCTGGCCGGGCCCGGGTGCGGGGCGCACGGCGAACAGTCGCGGGCCGGGGCCGATGCGGCGCTGCGCGGCCTCGACCTGGTCCGCCAGCGGCCGCGCCGTCCCGGTGGACGTGGTGCGAAGCTGGTCGGCGTAGATGACGCTTTCGAGCTGCGGCGTCAGCACGAACAGCGTGCCGGTCACCGCCGCGACGAGGATGAACGGGCCGACGAACAGGCCGACGTAGAAATGCAGGCGGGTGATGAGGGCGAGCAGCGCGCTGCCGCTCGCCGCCCGCGGCCGCGCGGACGCGGCGGGACTATCCAGGGTTTGCGTGGACATGATGATCTCGAAACAACGGAGGCCGCCCGCGGGGGGCGGCGATCGTGCGCGCGGGGCGCACGGCGACGGCGGTCATCCGGTGATTCGAGGGGGAGCGCGCTGGCCCAGCGGCGGGCCGGCGGCCGGCATGGGCGGGCGCGGGCTGTTGGCCACCCGGGGCGCCTGCACGAACCCGCGCAGCAGCACGGGCGCCAGCGCGACGGCGGTGGGCAGGTCCAGCGCCTGGTGCGCGATGAGTCCGAAGGGACATTCCTGTCCGGCGCCGACGTGCTGGGACGGGTCGTGGTGGCCCGAATGGCCGTGGAGCCCGTCGGCGTGGGCTTCGGCGTGGACTTCGGCGTGCCCGTCAGCCTGCCCGGACGGCGCGGCCAGACCGGCCATGCCGGGAAAGGCCCCGCCGCCCGCCGAACAGAAGCCCAACGCCAGGCGGCCCTGCTTGAGCGCCTGCGCGTCGGGCATATACCCCACGGGCACGAACGCCCGGGCCGCCAGCAGAACCAGCAGCATCAGCCGCGCCAGCGTGGCGGCGCAGTCCAGGCGGAAAGGCGGACAGGAGGGTCGAGCGCGCATGCAATCGTTCCGGGCGCCGGCCGATTCCGGCGCCGAACCGGCATTTTATACATCCCGCCGCGGCGGCCCGCCCTGCGCCGCGCCTCGCCGGCTCCGCAAGCAAGAAAGACAATTGAGAACGATTATTGCTAGAATTCCGGCTGACACGCCCCTTAATTGGGTCCAGATCTACGGGACCAGCTCCCTCCCATCGCTCACCGGACAGCTTTTGAATGGCAAAGCCATCGCGCTCCAAATTATGGTTTCTCGTCCACAGTTGGCTCGCCTTGCCAATCTGGATTTTTCTCTTCTTCATCTGTGCGACCGGAACCATCGCCGTCATCAGCCAGGAAATCGTCTGGCTCATCAATCCTGCCGTGCGCGCGCAGGCGCCCGATGCGGACACCCCGCGCATGGGCTACCAGGCCCTGATGGACGCCATCGCCAAACAGGAGCCCGAGGCCTCGGTGCAGCGCCTGTCCTGGCCCGAGGAATCCCAGTTCGCCCTGTCCGCCAACGTCGGCTATCCCGGCGCGCGCTTCACGTCCATCTACGTCAACCCCTACACCGGCGCCGTGCAAGGCCCTGCCCTGAGCTTCGACCTGCGCCAGTTCATGCGCGCGCTGCACGGCTGGCTGCTGATCCCGTTTACCAATGGCTATAGCTGGGGCTGGTACCTGGTCTCGCTGCTGTCGCTGCCGATGCTGGCCTCGCTGGTCACCGGCCTGGTCGTCTACAAGCGTTTCTGGCGCGCCTATTTCCAGAAGCCGCGCCTGCGCGTCGGCCAGGGCGCGCGGATCTTCTGGGGCGATTTCCACCGCCTGTCGGGCCTGTGGAGCGTCTGGTTCATCCTGCTGATCTCGGTCAGCGCAATCTGGTTCCTGGTGCAGGCAGTCCTGGCCGACACGGCCACGACCATCTCCACGCAGGGCGTGCCCGCCGTCGTGGCGCGCGACGAAGTGCCCACGGTGACCCCGGGCCAGACCGTCAAGCGCCTGCCGCTGGATGAGATCGTCGCGGTCGCCGAGCGCGAACTGCCCGGCCTGGAGACGCAGCACGTGTTCTTCCCGGGCAACGCTTACGACCCGATCACGATTGCCGGCCGCGGCGCCTATCCGCTGATGTTCCAGTACGCCAAGATCAATCCGTACAGCGGCAAGGTCGAAGAGTTGCGCCGCCTGTCTGACCGCAATGGCCTGGAGTTCTTCACCGAATCCATGCGCCCGCTGCACACCGGCGACTTTGGCGGCTTCTGGCTGAAACTGGTGTGGTTCTTCTTTGGCCTGCTGCTGACGATGATGTCGCTCAGCGGCCTGTTGATCTGGACCAAGCGCACCGCGCAGGCCACGGCCAAGGCCCTGCGCCCTGCCCGCGCCGACCGCGCCGCCGCACGCGAGGTGACCGAATGAGCAAGACCGCTACCCTGGCTCCGGCCGCTCCCAAGCCCAGCTTCTGGCGCCGCTGGCGCTTCCACCTGAGCGCGCTGCTGCTCATCGTGCCCATCGTGTACGTCCCGAGCTACTTCGAGAACCTGGCGCTGTCGCGCGGGCTGATGGGCCTGGGCCAGCGGCCTGCGGGCGACGTGCAAGTGGGCCCCTGGAAACTGCAGTTCGCCGAATGGAAGGTCGAACCGCCCAAGTCCGATCCGGCCGGCATGGTCAAGACTTTCACGATGGCCCAGTGCGCCGGCTGCCAGGACCAGATCCGCGCGGTCTACCTGCGCGTGGGCAAGCCGCGCAGCCTGCGCGCCGCCGGTTCGATCTTCTTTGGCAGTCCCCACCGGGCCTTCGCCACCGTGCCGATTCCGCCGCGCACCGCCCCGGACGCCGATCTCTGGATCACGGCGGAAGGCTGGGACGGCTCGGTGCATCAGGCGCCCTGGCCCATTGCCACGGCCTCCCCCGCCACGGTCGAGTGGCTGAAGAAACAAGGAGCATCCCGATGAATGCATTTTTCGCGAAAGCCCTGCGCGCGGGCCTGCTCGGCGCGCTGCTGACGGCCAGCGCCGGCGCCCTGGCGCACAACCCCATGGCCGAATGCAAGGCCGAGGGCAAGGAACAGATCCAGTGCACCGGCGGGTTCTCCGACGGCAGCGGCGCCGCGGGCGTCACCATGGACGTGATCTCCTATGACGAGCAGATCCTCGTGCCGGGCAAGCTGGACGCGGACTCCAAGATGACCTTCAAGCGGCCCGACGGCGAGTTCTACGTGCTGTTCGACGCCGGCCCCGGCCACGTCGTCGAAATCGACCACGTCGACATCCAGTAAGCCCCGGCCCTCCCGCACCATGCACACCCAAGTCATCCGCCCCGCGGGCGCCGGACACGAAACGCTCGCGGTGCTGGGCGCCTGCCTCGCCATCGTTGCGGCCGCCGCCGGCTACATCGGCCTGCGCGAAGCGCCGCCCGAAAGCGCCGCGCTTGCCGCCACGCAGATCGACGCGCGGCGCGACCTGACGCCCGCCGAACAAGGCATCTACGCGGACCTGCGCGTGGCCTACGACGAGATCGCGTTCGCCGTGCAGGCTGGCGAACCCCTGCCTTCGGTGGCCGACCTGGCCGCGCAGGGGCTTCCTCCCTTTGTCGCCGACAACAGCACGGCGGCGCGCGGCGGACATGCCTGGCGCCTGCAGCGCCAGGCCGGCCACGCCATGTACCTGGGCCAGACCGCTGACGCCGCCCTGGCCGGATCGTTCCTGCTGCGCGCGCAAGGCGCGGGCGGCAAGGATGGCCATGACCATGGCCACTACCACGGCAAGGCGGACGATGCCCAGCCCGACGTCTGGCTGGCCCGCGATGCCGCGGCCCGCGTGCCCGACCCCGCCGACGACGCCGCCCTGGCCGCCGCCGGCTGGCGCCAGGTGGTCGCGCAGTTCGACGCCGGCGTGACCCGCCAGAACAAGCCCTGACCGTTTTCCTCGCCTTCCGCCTTCCGCCTTTCGCCCTTCGTCCTTCGACCCGAGCCTACGGATTTATGTCTGCCTTTTCGTCTTTGTCCCTGATCCTGCGCCGCTGCGCCGCGCCGCTGGCCGCGCTGGCGCTGCTGGCCGGCGCGCTGGCCGCGCCCGCCCACGCCGACGAGGCCAAGCGCCTGAAGATCGGCGTGACGCTGCATCCCTATTACAGCTACGTCGCCAACATCGTCGGCGACAAGGCCGACGTGGTGCCGCTGATTCCGGTGGGCTTCAATCCCCACGCCTACGAGCCGCGCGCCGAGGACATCAAGCGCATCGGGACGCTGGACGTGGTGGTGCTCAATGGCATCGGCCACGATGACTTCGCCGACCGCATGATCGCCGCCAGCGAAAAGCCGAAGATCCCGGTGATCGAAGCGAACGCGCAGGTGCCGCTGCTGGCCGCCGTGGGCATGGCCGCGCGCGGCGGCGATTCGGGCAAGGTCGTCAATCCGCACACGTTCCTGTCGATCACGGCGTCGATTGCGCAGATCAACACCATCGCCCGCGAACTGGGCCGCATCGATCCGGCCAATGCGCAGGCCTACACCGCCAATGCGCGCGCCTACGGCCAGCGCCTGCGCAAGCTGCGCGCCGACGCGCTGGGCCAGCTTGCCAAGGCGCCCAACGCGGACCTGCGCGTCGCGACCATCCACGGCGCCTACGATTACCTGCTGCGCGAGTTCGGGCTGGAGGTGACGGCCGTCGTTGAACCCGCGCACGGCATCGAGCCCAGCCCCGCGCAGCTCAAGGGCACGATCGAGCAACTGCGCGCCGCGGACGTCAAGGTGATTTTCTCGGAACTGAACTTCCCGTCCTCGTACGTGGAGACAATCCAGCGCGAGACGGGCGTGAAGCTGTATGCGCTGTCTCACATTTCGTACGGCGAGTACAGCCCCGAGCAGTTTGAAAAGGAAATGAAGCAGAACCTGGCCACCGTGGTGCGCGCCATCGAAGAGGCCGGCGCGTGAGCGGCCCCGTCGCGGCCCACTCGGCCGGCGCGCTGGGGCCGACGCTGACCTTCGACCGAATCGGCCTCACCCTGGGCCGCACCGACATCCTGAGCGACGTCGGCTTTACCGTGGCGGCGGGCAGCGTGCATGCGCTGGTCGGCCCCAATGGCGGTGGCAAGAGTTCGCTGGTAAAGACGCTGCTGGGCCAGATGCCGCATCGCGGCAAGCTCAGCGTGGCCTGGCCGGGCGAGCGGCCTGGCATCATCGGCTATATCCCGCAGGCGCTGGAGTTCGACCGCGGCCTGCCCATGACGGTCAACGATTTCATGGCCGCGATGTGCCAGCGCAAGCCGGCGTTCCTGGGCCTGTCGCGCGCGCGCGCCGCCGAGATCACCCACGCGCTGGAGCGCGTGGGCATGCAGGACAAGCGCAACCGGCGCATGGGCGCCCTGTCCGGCGGCGAGCGCCAGCGCGTGCTGCTGGCCCAGGGTCTGGTGCCCAGCCCGGCGTTGGTGGTGTTGGACGAACCGATGTCCGCGCTCGACGAAGCCGGCGTGCGCGTGTTCGAGGAACTGCTGGACGGCTGGCGAGCCCAGCGCGTGACCGTGCTGTGGATCGAGCACGACCTGGAGGCGGTCGGTCGCCTGGCCGATCGCGTCACGGGCCTGAACCGCCAGGTGCTCTGCGACGGCCCGCCCGCGCAGGTGCTGACGCCGGACCGCCTGCTGGCCCTCTTCTCCACGCGGCCGCGCGTCGCCAGCCTGACCCAGGAGCGCGCCGCATGAACGCCCTGTTCGACAACCTGCGCCAACTGGTGCAAAGCGCCGCCGAGTCCGGCGTGCTGCCCGGATCGCTGGCCTATGGCTTCGTGGTCAATGCCCTGCTGGCCGGCCTGATCATCGGGCCGGTGTTGGGCGGCCTGGGCACGCTGGTGGTGGTCAAGCGCTTTGCCTTCTTTTCGGAGGCCGTGGGCCATGCCGCGCTGACCGGCGTGGCGATCGGCATCCTGCTGGGCGAGCCCTATACCGGCCCCTACGGCAGCCTGTTCAGCTATTGCCTGATCTTCGGCATCCTGCTCAATTTCCTGAGCAACCGCACGCGCCTCACGCCCGACACGCTGATCGGCGTGTTCCTGTCGGTATCGCTGGCGCTGGGCGCGAGCCTGCTGCTGGTGCTGTCCGGCCGCATCAACATCCACATCCTGGAGAACGTGCTGTTCGGATCGGTGTTGACGGTCAACAGCAACGACCTCTCGGTCCTGACGTGCGTGGCGCTGCTGGCGCTGGCGCTGGCCCTGCCGAACTACAACCGCCTGATGCTGGCCAGCTTCAATCCGCAGCTCGCCGCCGTGCGCGGCGTGCCCGTCAAGGCCATGGACTACCTGTTCGTGATCCTGGTGACCCTGGTCACCGTGGCCTCGGTCAAGGTGATCGGCGCCATCCTGGTCGGCGCGCTGCTGGTGATTCCGGCGGCGGCGGCCCGGATGCTGGCGCAGTCGCTCAAGGGCTTTTTCGCGATGTCGGTGCTGTTCGCGATGATCAGCACGCTGGCCGGCATCATGTTGCCCATCGAGCTGGAACTGCCGGTGCCCTCGGGCGCGGCCATCATCCTGGTCGCGGGAATTTTGTTTGCCATCTCGGCCCTGGCGCGCAGCCTGGTGCCGGGCCTGAAAGGAAATGCAGCATGAGTGTGAAGTCGGGATACGTAACCTTGCGCCGGGCCGCCCTGGCGCTGGCGGTGGCCTCCACCCTGGGCGCCGCCCTCACGGCCCACGCACAGGAAGCCGCCACGACCGGCCGTGCGGCGCGCGCGGCACAGGCACAGGCACAGGCGCCGGCAGCCGGGTCCGCCGCAGCGGCCACGCCCGCCGCCGCCACCGTGCTGGCCGCGCACCCGGTGGTGTTTGCCCTGACCAGCAACCTCGCCCGCGACACCCACATCCGCGTCGAGCGGGCCGCCCCTGCCAATCTGCCGCCCACGCGCCTGTCGTCCTATTTCAGCGGGCGCGGCGGCGCCGCCCTGCATAAGGCGGCGGCTTCGGCGGACGCGGCGGTAGGCCTGCGCTCGATCTGGCCCGACGATCCGCTCTACCCGAATGCCCGCCGCGCCAACATCCGCATCATCGAGATCGACGCCGCGCGTCCGCTGGATGGCGCGCTCAACGGCATCGCCCTGCAGCGCGATGCGCGGCCCGGTGGCCAGTTCAGCGCCTATCCCTGGCTGAGCATCGTGAACCTCGGACGCATGGCCGACATCGTCGCCGCCGACCTGGGACGCCTGTCGCCCGCTGACGAAAAACGCATCGCCGACAACCTGGCCCAGATCAAGCGCACGCTGGTCGAACTGAACGCCAAGAGCCAGGCCGGGCTTGCCCAGGCCGAGAACGTGGCGGTGATCAGCCTGTCCGAGCGCCTGCCCTACCTGATTGCGGAATTCAACCTGGACCTCATCGACACCGACGCCCGCGACGACAGGGACTGGACGCCGCAAGCGCTGGCGGAGCTGACCGCCAAGCTCAAGGACAATGGCGCCGCCGCCGCGCTGCTGCATCGCGAGCCCACGCCGGAACTGCGGCAGGCGATCGAGGCAGGCGGCGCGCAGGCGGTGGTCCTGGCCACCGAGGGCGCCGACCCCATTGCCGACCTGCAGGACAACGCGCAGCGCCTGCTCCAGGCCCTGGCGCCGGCCGCCGCCGCCACGGCGTCCAAGTGACGCCATGGGCGGACGCGCGCCGGGCTATCCGGCGCCGTCCGCCGCGGCTTGCCTCAGGCATTCGATCAACTGCGCGCTGCCCGCCGGCAAGCCGGCTTCGCGCAGCGTGATGATCCCCACGGGCGGAAGCCCCAACGTCAACGGCACATCCAGAATCCGGCACAGCCCCTGGCTTTCAAAGCTGCGCGCGGCAGACCGGGCCAGAAATCCGACCGCGTTGCGCTCGCGCACGAAGGTCAGCGTGGCGAGATAGGACGAGGTCTCCATCAGGTCGGGCGACGGCTCCAGGCCATGGCGGTGGAACTGCTGCTCCAGCTTCACCCGCAACGACGCCCAGGGCGGCGGCATTACGCAGGGCATCGCCGCCAAGTCCGCCCATGCCGGCGCGGCCGCGCCCGCCAGCTTGCTGCCCGGCGCGGCGACAACCACCATCGGTTCCTCGAACAGGGCCTCGGTCTGCAGGTCGGGCGCCGCATAGCCTGGCTCCAGCCGGCCCACGAACAGGTCCAGCTCGCCGAGCCGCAGCTTGGGCAGCAGGTGGGTCAGGTCCCCCTCCTCGATCTGCACGGTCGCGCGCGCCGAACGCGCCTTCAGGGCCTGCACCGCGCGCGCCAGCAGCACCGGCAGCGCGACCGCCATCGCCCCTACCCGCGTCTTGCCAGCGGCACCGCTGGCCGCCGCATCGATCTCATCGCGGGTCCGCGCGTACTGCGCCAGCACGCCGCGCGCAAAGCGCACCACCGCGGCGCCCGCTTCCGTCGGTTCCGTGCCGCGCACGGACCGCTCGAACAGCGAAAGGCCCAGCATGGACTCGACCTCGGACAGCATGCGCGAGACGGCCGGCTGGCTGACGGCCATGAACTCGGCCGTCCTGCCCAAGTGCCGGAATTCGTCCAGCGCCACGACCAGCTGCAGATGCCGCAATTTGAGGTTCGAGCGAAACACACGGTCCAGGTGCGCCATGCAGGCTCCCGATACATACCATTAGGGTTATCAAGCGATGAGCCAATTCTATTGGATTGTTATGTTTAAGCTCACGAGAATAGGTTCAGGCCGCCCCTGAAGCCTGGCCGGCGAGCCCCATAACAACGACACCCGGAGACAAACCATGAGGCACATCCCCACCCCTGACCTGCGCAGGCGCAGGCTTCTGGCCAGCGCGGCATGCCTGGGCGCGGCGGCCGGCACCGGCGCCGTCGGCCTGCTGACGCCCTTGGCGGCCCGCGCCGCCGGCTATCCGCAGCGGCCCATCACTTTCATCTGTCCCTGGCCGGTCGGCGGCACGGCCGACCAGTCCATGCGCGCCCTGTGCCAGGTCGCGTCAGGCGTCCTGGGCCAATCCATCGTGGTCGAGAACCGCGCCGGCGCCTCGGGCATGATCGGCACCAAGTCGCTGTCGCAGGCCCAGCCCGACGGCTACACCATCGGCCAGATTCCGATCTCGGTCACGCGCTTTTCGCAATTGGGACTGCTGCAGCTCGATCCCCGCAGCGAACTCACCTATCTGGCCCGGACCTCCGGGCAGACCTTCGGCATCGCCGTGCTGGCCACATCCCCCTTCAAGACCTTGAAGGACGTCGTGGCGCATGCCAAGGCCAACCCCGGAAGGCTGACCTACGGACACGCCGGTATCGGCGGCGCGACCCATGTCGGCATGGAGGAATTCGCCATGGCGGCGGGCGTGCGCTTTAACGCTATTGCCTACAAGGGCGGCGCAGCGGCGCTGCAGGATGTGCTGGGCGGCCAGATCGATCTGCTGGCCGATTCCAGTTCGTGGGCGCCGCACGTCGAATCCGGCAAGCTGCGCCTGCTGGCGACCTGGGGCGAGTCGCGCACGGCGCGCTTTCCGGATACGCCCACCCTCAAGGAATTGGGCTACGGCGTGGTGGTCGAGGCGCCGAACGGCATCGGCGCGCCCAAGGGCCTGGATCCCGCCGTCGAGCAAAAGCTGCGCGACGCGTTCCGCACCGCGGTCAAGAGCGACGCCTTCAAGCAGGTGGCCGACCGGATCGATGCGCCGGTGATGTACCTGGACGGTCCCGACTACCAGGCCTACATCGCCGCCGTCTACCAGCAGGAGACCGCGCTGATCGCGCGCCTGAAACTGAAAGAAATGCTGCAGAAAGGCTGATCCACGGTGAATTCCAACCCTTTGATCCGGCTGCACGCCAACGACAATGTCCTGGTCGCCAGGCAGGCCCTGGCGCTGGGCATGCACATCCCGGCGCTGGGGCTGCGCGTGCGGGCGCAGGTGCCGGGCGGGCACAAGATCGCCGCCTGCCGCATCCCGGCCGGCACCCCGGTGCGCAAGTACGACGCCATCATCGGCGTGGCGGCCCGCGATATCGAAGCGGGCGACCACGTGCATGCGCACAACCTTGCGCTGGCGGACTTCGAGCGCGACCCGGCGTTCTGCCGCGACGCGCGGCCAGTCGCGCTGCTGCCCGAAGCCGAGCGTGCCACGTTCCAGGGCTTTGTGCGGGCCGACGGGCGGGTGGGAACGCGCAATTTCATCGGCATCCTGGCCTCGGTCAACTGTTCGGCGACGGTGATCCACCATATCGCGCAGCATTTCACGCCCGAACGCCTGGCTGCGTATCCCAACGTGGACGGGGTGGCGGCGTTCGCCCAGACGAGCGGCTGCGGCATGTCTTCGCCCAGCGAGCATTTCGACGTGCTGCGGCGCACGCTGGCGGGTTATGCGCGCCATCCCAACCTGGCGGCCGTGCTGATCGTGGGACTGGGCTGCGAGCGCAACCAGGTCGCTTCATTGATCGAATCGCAGCACCTGGCGGACGACGCGCGCGTGCGCACGCTGGTGATGCAGGAGACGGGCGGCACGCGCGCCACGATCGAGGCCGGCATCCGCGCCATCGAGGAGCTGCTGCCGCAGGCCGATGCGGCCCGGCGCAGCAACGTGCCGGCGAGCCATCTGAAGATCGGCCTGGAGTGCGGCGGCTCCGACGGGTATTCCGCCATTACGGCCAATCCCGCGCTGGGCGCCGCCATGGATATCCTGGTGCGCCACGGCGGCACGGCGATCCTGTCGGAAACGCCGGAAATCCACGGCGTGGAATACATGCTGACCCGCCGCGCCGTCACGCCGGAAGTTGGCCAGAAGCTGCTGGACCGGCTGGCCTGGTGGGAGACCTACACCGCGGGCCAGAACGCGCAGTTCAACGGCGTCGTCGGCCACGGCAACCAGCAAGGCGGCCTGGCCAACATCTTCGAAAAATCGCTGGGGTCGGCCATGAAAGGCGGCACCACGCCGCTGCAGGCCGTGTACGAATACGCCGAACCGATCGACTGTGCCGGCCTGGTCTTCATGGATTCGCCGGGCTACGACCCGGTGGCCGTCACCGGCCAGATCGCGAGCGGCGCCAACCTGATCTGCTTTACCACGGGCCGCGGGTCGATGTTCGGCTCCAAGCCCGCGCCCACGCTCAAGCTTGCGAGCAACAGCGCGATGTACGCGCGGCTGCACGAAGACATGGACATCAATTGCGGCGCCGTGCTCGATGGCGAACTGGACATCGGGCAGATGGGGCAGCGCATCTTTGACCACATCCTGCGCGCCGCCTCGGGCGCGCCCACCAAAAGCGAAGCGCTGGGCCTGGGCAACCACGAGTTCGTGCCCTGGCACCTGGGCATCGTCAGTTGATCCCACATCAGGAACCCTCCCGCATGCCGGCACACAATTCCTTCAAATCAGCCCTGGTCGCTGGCCAGCCCCAGGTGGGCCTGTGGCTCTCCATGGCCGATCCCTATCTGGCCGAGGTCTCCGCGACCGCGGGCTTTGACTGGCTGCTCATCGACGGCGAACACGCGCCCAATGACCTGCGCGGCACGCTCGCCGCCTTGCAGGCGGTGGCGCCCTACCGCTCGCAGCCCGTGGTGCGCGTGGTCAGCGGCGAAACGGCCCTCATCAAGCAGATGCTGGACATCGGCGCGAAGAACCTGCTGGTGCCGATGGTGGACACCGCCGAGCAGGCGCGCGCGCTGGTCGCCGCCACGCGCTACCCGCCGCACGGCGTGCGCGGTGTCGGCAGCGCGGTGGGCCGCGCGTCGCGCTGGAGCGCCCGTGCGGACTACCTGGAGGTCGCCGATGACGAGGTCTGCCTGCTGGTGCAGGCGGAATCGGTGCAGGCCCTGGCCAACCTGGAGGCAATCTGCGACGTGCCGGGCGTGGATGGCGTGTTCATCGGCCCCGCCGACCTGGCGGCCTCGATGGGGTACCGGGGCCGGCCGGGCCATCCCGAGGTGCAGGCGGCCATCGAACGCGCCATGCGTGTCATCATCGCGCGCGGCAAGGCGGCCGGCACGCTGACGTCCGACCCCGCGCTCGCGCTCCGCTACCTGGAGCTGGGATGCGCATTCGTGGCGGTGGGCGTGGACGTGCTGCTGTACGCAAACAGCGCGCGCCGGCTCGCGGCCAGCTTCCTGTCGTCCGGTCCCGGCGACCCCGCGCCGGCCGCGTCCGCCGCGTACTGAGCCCCCCGGCCGGCCTGCAATCTGGTCTTGCACGCCCAGGCATTCAGGCATAAATTGATCAGTACCGCTTTTCGATCGGCCATCACGATTCGTCCGCCCGGATCGCGCGCGAAGGTTGTTTTTCTATCTTTTGTTCCGCCAAAGGAGCGATGCGATGCGAGTAAAACACCTGCTTGGCCCAGCAACCCTGGCCGTCTCGATGCTGTTCGGGGCTGCTGTCACGGCCGCCCCCTCCGAACCCGCCCCGATCATCACCGGCAAGCATTGGACCGAATCGGACGCCAACCTCAAAAAGGCCTATTTGCTGGGCATGGCGAACGTCCTCGAAGTCGAACGGGCCTATCAGCAGCGCCGGGCCGTGCCGGACTCCCAGACCCTGGTGCCGAAGTTCTCCATGGGGCTTCAGAACCAGACGCTGGACTCGGTGCGCGACACGCTGGACCGCTGGTACGCGGCCAATCCGGGCCAATTGGATCGTCCCGTCGTGGAGACCATCTGGTTCGAGATCGTCATGCCCGCCACGAAGACGAAACGTACCCCCTAGGAGCCGCCATGAAAACGATTCGTACGATAGGCGTGGCCATCGCGATGGCATCGCTGGCCGCCTGCACCAACATGACCAAGGAACAGCAAGGCACCGTCACGGGCGGCCTGATGGGCGCCGCGGCGGGCGCCGGCATTGCCGCCATCGCGGGCGGCAGCGCATGGACTGGCGCCGCGATCGGCGGCGCTGCCGGCGGTATCGCGGGCAACATCCGCGGCGCCAATCAGTAAGAAACCCGCCGCGCTTCCTTCCCCCAACAACGCGCCGGCTCGCGCACAAGCGCCAGCCGGCGTTTTTTTGTCCGAGTCTTGCGTGCGCCCCACGCATCCCGCATCCCGTATCCCGCCTCCCGCCTCCCGCCAATCCGCCTGTCCGCCTGCCCGCGCTCGGCGTAGACTGCTACGCTTTGCGCCGCCAACCCACCCAACGCGATGCAGGCGTCACTTCCATGATGGTTCTACTGTGGTCCCTTCCCGCGTTGACCGTGATCGCGGCGATCGCCAGCGGGCGCGTCAACACGACCATCGCGGCGGTGCTGGGCCTGTTGGCGACCCTGCCCGTGGCGCTGTTCGCCGCGCCCGCGCCGTTCGACCTGCCCCAGCTCGCCCAGGCGTTGAAACGCGGGCTCTGGATCGGGTGGATCATTACCCCCTACATTCTGGGCGGCCTGCTGTTCTGGCAGATGGCGGCGCAAGGACGTGCGCCGCAAGGCGGGCCGGGCGAGGCGGCGCGGCCCGATCCGATCGCGCGTCGCAGGCTGCTGTTCTTTGCCTGTTTCCTGGTCGGGCCGTTCGCCGAGTCCGCGACCGGCTTTGGCGTGGGCATGCTGGGCACCGTCATGCTGATCCGCCCGCTCGACCTGAAGCCGCGCGACACCATGGTGTTCGCGCTGCTCAGCCAGACCCTGATCCCTTGGGGCGCAATGGGCAGCGGCACGCTGCTCGCATCGGCTTATGCGCGCGTTCCGCCGACGCAGCTCGCGCTCTACAGCATGGCGCCCGTGACGCTGCTGATGCTGGTCTGGATGGCGCTTTACTGGCGCACCGCCCAGCGCGCGGGAATACATGCGCCTGCCTCGGAACTGGGGCGCGAAGCCGGCTGGATGGCCGCGAGCCTGGCCGCGCTGGCCGCTGCGACGGCATTGCTGGGGCCGGAGACGGCCCTGCTGGCGGCATACGGCCCGCTGATCGTGCTGCGCTTCCTGGCCGACCGCAAGCCCGACTTCGCGCAGGCGCTGGCCGCGGCGCGCCGCGCGCTGCCTTACATCGTCCTCATTGCGTGGTTGGTGGCCACGCGCCTGTTGACGGCGCTCAATCGCGGCCTTGCCGGCCTGGCCGACCTGCGCCCGTATGCGGACCTGCCCGCCTGGATGCCCTTCCTGCATGCCGGCAGCTGGCTGATCGCCGGCGCGCTGGTCATGGCGGCATGGCAGTCCGGTCGCGGCGCGCTCGCCGCGCAGGCGCGCGCCGCCTGGATGACGGGGCGCCATGCCGTGCTGTCGGTCTTTCTGTTCGCCATGATGGCCGAGGCGCTGGCGGGCGCCGGCATCTCGCAGGCTTATGCCAACGGCCTATTTTCCAGCCTGCGCGACTGGACTATCCTGATCACGCCGCTCCTGGCCGGCGCCTTCGGCATCCTGGCCAACAGCGGCAATGCGCCGAACAGCCTCTTCATGCCGTCCCAGCTATCATTAGCGCTTCAGGCCGGCCTGAGCGTGCCGGCAGCGGCCGCGCTGCTGCATGTATCGGGCACGTCCATGGGGATTTTTTCGCCGGTCCGGATGTCGATAGCGGCCGGTCTGGCCCATGGCCGGGGGCAGGAACGCGGCGTGTATGTTCTACTACTGCCGTTTGCCCTGGCCGCGTTCGGCATTTTGCTGTCGCTGGCGCTGCTCGTGGTCGTTGCCGGGTAGCGGTTTTCCTGGGCGGAAATCCAGCGCCGTACCGGCATTAACGGTGCTGGAAGGCCGACAACTGGCGGCGTAGCGGACACGCTCGCGGCTTCAACCTTTTTTTTGTGTAGCACATGGGACTAGAACAGTTAGCCGCCATCCGGGAATTGCTCATCAAGCAGTCGCCTGACAAGGCGGGCTCCAAGAAAGAATCGCGTCCGCAAGACGCAGACAAGCCGCGCCGCCCGCAGGGCGCCGCCAAGGGTCCGCGTCCGCAAAAGGGCGACAAGAGCCAGCGCGCGCAAGGCGGCGACAAGGGCCAGCGCGCCCCGCGCCCCGAAAAGCGCGACACGCCGGTCGACCCCGTCGTGGTCGCGATCTCGCGCCTGCAGCGCCACTTTCCCAAGGCCTTCCCCAAGAACCCCGCGCCCAAGCTTCCGCTCAAGCTCGGCGTGCTGGCGGACCTGGTGCAACATGCCGAACAATTGCAGCTCGACGAGGCGCAGATCAAGGAAGCGGTCAAGACCTGGTGCGATGGCCGCCGCTATTGGACCAGCATGGTCGAGAACGCCCCGCGCGTCGATCTGAACGGCGAACCCGCCGGCGCCGTGACGGCCAACGAGGCCCGTCACGCCAAGCGCATGGCATCGCGCAATGCGTCGCGCAACGCCGCGCGCGTGCGCGCCGAAAAGAAGGCCCAGGCGGCTGCGGCCGAAGCGCCGGCATCCACCGACGAGGCACCCGCCACCGCCGCGCCCGCTGACACGGCGCCTGAAGCACCCGCCGAATAAGCCGGTCCAACGGCAAGACAGGCCTGCGGCAGGCCGGGAATCGCATCCCGGCCTGCCGCAGGCCTGTTTGCGTGGGTGCGGCGTCTAGCGCCCGGCTTCGACCGCGGCGATCGCCTGCTTGAGGTATCCCATCCCCACCGTCGAAAACGGCAGCGTCAGCGCCTGCTGGTGGCCCGCGTCATCCATCTTCAACAAGGATTTGCGCAGGATCTCGACGATCTTGTCCTTGTGGGCCGGATGGAAGGCCTCGTACTGATACTGCAGGAACACGAGGCACAGCGCGTTTTCCATCACCTGCACGTCCGGATCCTGCTTGATCCCCTGCTTCATCAGGATCGCCGTTACGCGCTCGCAGTCCTCGGGTGCGTAGCCGGTCTCTTTCATGATGGCCTGCGCAATGTGCGCGTGATGCCGCGCCAGCGCCTTGCGCCACGTCAGGTAGCCCACGCGGCCTTCGGGATAGCTGTCCCGCGCGATCTCCCAGCGGCCGATGTGCTGGCAGCGCGACGCCAGGATCAGCGCTTCGGAAGCCTCCGGCGCCAGCTTCATCACCCATTCGTGCAGCTTCTGCGCAAGAAACAGCTCCTGCGGACAGGCGTGGCCTTCCCATTCGAATGCATTGGGATCGGCGGCGTTGTAGTCGTCAAAGCGGCGCAGGGTCTGTTGCAGGCGGTCTCTCATGCGTGGGGCTTCCAATGGGACGGCGAAACGCCGCCGTTCGCGGGTTCTGTGGTTGGAGGGAATTCATCATACCGGGGCCGATTCGGCGCTAGTGGTTTTCCCTGAAAACCGCCGAAAAGCGCATTTGCCCCGTTCCCAACGCCGTTCTCGTCCGGTACATTGCGTCCAGTGGCCTGACCACTGGACCATCAGGCATCCAGGCACCTTACCGATCCTGCAATGCCGTGCAAGACACCGAGGCCCGGAACCCATTACGCTCTACACCCCAGTTCAACCTCATCCAAAGACAATGACATCTCTGCAGGCCGTCGCCTCCACCCGCCTTTACCGCATGATTGCCGACCAGATCGCCGCGCGCATCAAGGCGGGCGACTTCCCCGCGGGCGGCCGGTTGCCCGCCGAGCGTGAACTGGCCGAGCAACTCCAGGTAAGCCGCGCGTCCGTGCGCGAAGCGCTGATTGCGCTTGAGATCCAAGGCTATGTCGAGGTGCGCGTGGGAACGGGCGTGTTCGTCTGCCCGGCGCGGGAAGACGGCCAGTACCGCGAAACGCGCGAGGCGCCGCCTGAAGCCAATGGCGTCGAAGCCACCGACATCGGCCCCTTCGACCTGCTTGAGACGCGCCTGCTGATCGAACCCGAATGCGCCGCGCTGGCCGCGCAGAAGGCGTCGCCCGCCCAGATTGCCGCGATCCGCGCCGCGCATGAAGGCATGTCGCTGACCGAATCGCCCAGCATCCACGACCGCGCCTTCCACGGCGCGATCGCGGCGGCCTGCGGCAACGCCGCGCTGGCGGCCGCCATTTCGCATATCTGGCATCTCAGCACGCTGAGCCCGGTATTCCATCGCCTGGAAGAACACTTCGTGACCACCAAGGTGTGGATCGAAGCCCAGAAGGAACATGAACGCATTCTCGCGGCCATCGTCGACCGTGATCCCATCCGCGCGCGACACGCCATGCATGACCATCTGGTCGGCATCCTGGCGCGCCTGCGGGAAGACTTCGGCAGCGTCGGAATGCGATGACCTGACGCCCCGCTAACCCTGTGCAGCCCGGCGCGCGAACGCGCCGGCGACCTCCCCACCGACCGTGCATGCACCGCCGGCGCCTGATGGCGCCGCCCGCGGCCAGGGGAGCGGCTTGCCTGTCGATTTGCAGCACCCGCAGTCCCAGCAGTCCCCGCAGTCCCCGAAGTCCCAGACACATACTTAAAACATATCAAGGTGAAAACATGCAGCTGACCCGTACCGTGAAGCTCGTAAGCGCGGCGCTATTGGCGCTAGGCGCCCATGCCGCCCAGGCCAACAAGGCTGACAACTCCCTCAACATCGCCTTTGACGCGGCGCCCGCCACGTTGGACGCGTACAAGGAATCGGACCGTCCCGGCCTGGCGCTCGCGCGCATGGTCTTCTCGGGGCTGCTGCAGAAAAACCAGGACACGGGCGAATTCGGGCCGGCCATCGCGACCGGCTACAAGTTCATCGACGACACGACCATCGAACTGCCGATCCGCAAGGACGTGAAGTTTCACGACGGATCGCTCCTGACCATCGACGACGTGCTGTACACGCTGAACCTGGTGTCCTCGGAAGGCTACAAGGCGCGCTTCCAGAACCAGGTGGCGTGGATCGCCAAGGCCGAGAAGGCGTCGGACGACACGGTACGCATCAAGATGAAGACGCCCTACCCGCTGGCGCTGGAAATGCTGTCGGAGAACCTGCCGATCTACCCGCGCAAGTACTACGAGGCCAACCAGTCCGACATGGGCGCCAAGCCCATCGGCACCGGTCCCTACCGCCTGGTGGAAAGCCAGCCCGGCAGCCGCTACGTCTACGAGCGCTACGAGGATTACTTCGGCCCCAAGCCCGCCGTGAAGACGCTGGTCGTGCGGGTGCTGCCGGACGCGAACACGCAATACGCCGAGCTGCTGTCGGGCGGCCTGGACTGGATCTGGCGCGTACCGCCTGACGTGGCCAAGCGCATGGAAAAGACGCCGTCCGTCACGGTCAAGAGCAGCAGCATCATGCGAATCAGCTACATCTCGCTGAATCCGCGTTTTGACGACGGCAAGTCGCCGCTGGCCAAGCAGGAAGTCCGCCAGGCGATCAACTACGCGATCGACCGCGAAGCGATCCGCAAGGCGCTGGTCGGCGGCGCATCCAAGGTCATCAACGCCGCCTGCAATCCGGCCCAGTTCGGCTGCGCGAGCGACGTCCAGACCTACAAGTTCGATCCCGCCCGCGCCAAACAATTGCTGGCGCAGGCCGGCTATCCCAACGGCGTCACGCTGGACCTGGTGATCTCCGCCCCGCCGCGCGCCATCCTGGACGCCGCCGCCGCGCAGATGGCCAAGGCCGGCATCAAGCTCAACCTGGTCGAGCAGCAATACGGCACCGCCATGACCAACTGGCGCGACGGCAAGATCGCCATGCTGTCGTCCAACTGGGGCTCTTACGGCATCGCCGACGCCGCGCTGTCCACCAGCAACTTCTTCCGCGGCGGTCCGGACGACCAGGCCAGGAACCCCGAGGTCATCAAGCACCTGCAAACCGCGGACACCACCGTGGACCGCGACGTGCGCGCGAAGAACTACGCGGCGGCCCTGAAGATCGTGGCCGAACAGGCCTACTGGGTACCGCTGTGGAACCACTCGCTCAACGCCGTGCAGGCCAAGGACCTGAACTTCTCGGTCGACGGCGACGAGTTCCCGCGCTTCTACAAGGCCGCCTGGAACTGATACGGCCTGCCGGCCGCGCCGGCGCGCATAGCCCCTTCCGATCCGGACGTTCCGTGCGTCCGGGCGGAGCGCTGCGCGCCCGCGCCAGAGGACAAAGGTTGACCCATGATTGCATTCCTGTTCCGCCGCTTGTTCGTCGCCGCCTTGTTGGTGGTGTTCGTGTCGCTGATCAGCTTTTCGCTGGTGTTCGCGTCCGGCAACCCCGCCGCGCGCCTGGCCGGCGAAGGCAGCGCGGCCGACGCCGCCCGCCTGTCGCAACTGCACGGCTTTGACGATCCCATCCTGACGCAGTACGGACGCTGGCTGGCCGGCGTCGTGCGCGGCGACTTCGGCGACAGCCTGTACTTCAGCCGGCCCGTTGCCGAGCTGCTGGCGCAGCATTTCCCGGCGACCGCCAAGCTGGGCCTGGCCGCAATGGCGTTTGCGCTATTGCTGGCCATTCCGCTGGGCGTGCTGGCCGGGCTGCGCAAGGGGTCGCTGATCGACCGGGCCACGATGATGCTGTCCGCCTGCGCGCAGGCGATGCCGCCCTTCTGCCTGGCGTTCCTGCTGATCATCGTCTTCAGCGTGCGCAACCAATGGCTGCCGGCGTCCGGCTTCGACACCTGGAAGCATTACGTGATGCCGGTCGTGGCGCTGGGCCTGTTCGCCATGCCGGCGATGCTGCGGCTGATGAAGTCCGAGATGGAGTCGGTGCTGGCCACCGACTACATCCGCACCGCGCGGGCCATGGGCCTGGGCGGCGCAAGCGTGGTGGGCAAGTACGCCCTGCGCAATGCGCTGCGCCCGCTGGTGTCGCTGGCGGCCGCGCAGATGGGCACGCTGCTGGCCGGCTCCGTGGTGATCGAAACCGTCTTCGCCATCAATGGCGCCGGCCTGCTGGCCTGGACGTCCATCCTGCGCGGCGACTTCCCCACGATGCAGGCGCTGATCCTGATCTTTGCGCTGATCTACATCGTCCTGACCCTGGCGGCCGACCTCATCAACGGTTGGCTGGACCCCCGAGTGCGAGTCGCGTCATGAGCAATACCCTTGCCTCCCCCCTGCCCGCCGCCCCGCGCGGCGCGCGCCTGGCCCGCTTCGGCCGCAACGCGGGCCTGGCCGCGCTGGCGCTGCTGGTGCTGGCCGGCCTGATCGGCCCCTACCTGATTCCGCACGACCCGTACTCGCAGGACCTGCTGGCGCGCTTGCAGGAGCCGGTCTGGGCCGAAGGCGGCGACTGGAACCACATCCTGGGCACCGACCAGCTCGGCCGCGACGTGCTGGCGCGCGCCCTGTACGGCGTGCGCGTGTCGGCGCTGATCGGCTTGTCGGTGGCGCTGATGGGCGGCCTGATCGGCACCACGCTGGGCGTCATGGCCGGCTACTTCGGCGGCGCGGTGGACCGCGTCGTCTCGTTCCTGATCACGGCGCGGCTGGCGTTGCCCATCATCCTGGTGGCGCTGGCCGTGGTGTCGGTGGTGGGCGCCTCGCTCACCGTGGTGGTGCTGGTGCTGGGCCTGCTGCTGTGGGAACGCTACGCCCTGGTCGCGCGCACCATGGCGGCCGGACTGCGCAATGCCGAGTTCGTCACCGCCTCGCGCCTGCTGGGGTGCTCGCACCTGCAAATCATCTGGCGCGACATCCTGCCCAATCTGGTCGGCAACCTGCTCATCATCGGCACGGTGGACGCCGCGATGGCGATCACGCTGGAAGCCTCCCTGTCGTTCCTGGGCCTGGGCGTGCCGGCGCCGATGCCTTCGCTGGGACTGATGATCGCCGAGGGCAAGGAAAACATGCTGTTCCAGCCATCGCTGGTGGTGATTCCCAGCGTTGTGCTGTTCCTGCTGGTGCTGTGCGTGAACCGCGCCGGCGAAAGCCTGCGCGCCATCCAACTGAAGAAGGGGTGACCCGATGACCGCCACCCACGCTCCGCTGCTGCGGGTCCAGGACCTGCACATCGACATCCACACCCCCACGCACACCAAGCACGTGGTGCGCGCCGTGGACTTCACCCTGGAACGCGGCAAGACGCTGTGCATCGTGGGCGAATCCGGCTGCGGCAAGTCGCTGACCGCGCTGGCCCTGCTGGACCTGCTGCCGGCCGCGGCGCGGCGCCGCGTGGCGCGGCTGGAGTTCGCCGGCCAGGACCTGTCCGCATTGACGCCGGCGGCGCTGGCGCAGCTGCGCGGCGCGCGCATCGCCATGATCTTCCAGGACCCCATGACGTCGCTCAATCCGGTGTTCAACATCGGCACGCAGCTCATCGACGTGCTCCGCCGCCACAAGCGCGTCAGCCGGCGCGAAGCCGCCGAACGCGCCGAGTACCTGCTGCGCCGCGTCGGCATCGCCAACCCCGGCGAGCGCATGCGCCAGTACCCGTTCGAACTGTCCGGCGGCCTGCGCCAGCGCGTGATGATCGCGATGGCGCTGATGTGCGGCCCGGACCTGCTGATCGCCGACGAGCCCACCACGGCGCTGGATGTCACGGTGCAGGCCGAGCTGCTGGACCTGCTGCGCGACATCCAGGCCGAATTCGGCCTGGGCATGGTGTTCATTTCGCACGACATGGGCCTGGTGGCGCGCATCGCCGACCACGTCATCGTGATGTACGCCGGCGACATCGTCGAAGGCGGCACGGTGCGCGAGGTGCTGGAGCGCCCCAGCCATCCGTATACCTCGATGCTGCTCAACTGCATTCCACAGCCCGGGCGCACGACGCCCCGGGCCGACCTGGCCACGATCTCCGGCGCGGTGCCCTCCCTGGACACCCCGATCACCGGCTGCGCCTTCCGGGAACGCTGCCCGGTCGCGGAACCGCGCTGCGCGCAGCCCTTCCCGCAGCGGACGCAGGACGGCCACCGCTGCCTGTGCGTGAAACCCGGCGCCCTGCGCCATGGAGTCCCCGCATGAGCCAGCCCGCCACGCACCACACCGGCATCAGCCTGAATGCGCTGTCGTTCCAGTACGCCCGCGCCAGCCTGTTCTCGCGCCGTCCGGCGCCCCGGATCCTGCACGATATCGACCTGCACGTGCCACCCGGCCGCACCGTCGGCCTGGTGGGCGAGTCCGGCAGCGGCAAATCCACCATCGCCAAGCTGATGCTGGGCCTGCTGGCGCCCACGCGCGGCCAGGCGCTGCTGGACGGCGGGCCGCTGGCCGCGATGCCCGCGCGCACCCGCGCCCGCCGCATCCAGATGGTGTTCCAGGACCCCTATTCGTCGCTGAACCCGCGGCGCACCATCAGCGAGATCCTGACCGCGCCGCTGCGCGTGCACGGCATCGGCGATGCGGCCTCGCGCGCCGCATCGGTGCGCCGGATGATGGACGCGGTCGGCCTGGTGCCGGCCTTTGCCGGCCGCTATCCCCGCGAGCTTTCCGGCGGGCAGCGCCAGCGCGTGGCCATCGCCCGCGCCCTGATGCTGGAGCCGCAACTGCTGATCTGCGACGAGCCCACCTCGGCCCTGGACGTGTCGGTGCAGGCGCAGATCCTGAACCTGCTCATGGCCCTGCAGCGCGAGCGCGGCCTGGGCTACCTCTTCATCAGCCACAACCTGGCCGTGGTGCAGCACATCGCCGACGACATCGTGGTGCTGCAAGGCGGCCGCGTGGTCGAACGCGGCGACGCCGGCCAGGTCTATTTCGCGCCCCAGCATCCCTACACCCGGCAGCTGATCGGCGCCACGCTGGCCGTGCCGCAAGTCCAGGAGCTGGCCGCATGAACGCGCGCACCCCGCATTTCCTCTTGGTCGGCAACGACGAGAAAGTCACCTGGGACGACGGCCAGATCCGCTTCCTGGCGCCCGGCCGAGACACGCTCAGCATCTTCGACGCAAACGCCGACCCCGCGGCGCCGGCGCTTGTCGCGACGCTGGCGCTGCCGAACTCGCTGTTCGGCCCCCCGGTCAACCTGGCGGTGGCGCCCGACCAACGGTTGGCGCTGATCGCCGACTCGATGGAATGGCTGCCCCACGCGGACGGCAATGGCTGGCAGCCCGCGCCCGGCCGCGACGTCCACGTGATCGACCTGGCCGTCACGCCGCCCGCCGTCGTGCAGACCCTGCAGGCGGGCCTGCAGCCCTCCGGGCTGTCGATCAACCGCGCCGGCACGCTGGCGCTGGTGGCCAACAAGGCCGGCCGATCGGTGTCGGTGCTGCGCCTGGCCGGCGGCCGGGCCGACGTGTGCGGCGAGGTCGACATGGGCACGGCAGTGGTCGCCGTGTCCTTTGCGGCGGACGGCAGGCGCGCCTTCGTGGTCAAGACCGACACGCACCGGCTGGGCGTGCTGCATATCGATGAAAGCGGCCCGACGCCGCGCGTTTCCCACGACCCGTCCGAAGACCTGACCACCGGCCTGGTGCCCTTCAATCTCGTGGTGTCGCCCGATGGCGCGCTGGCCCTGGTGGTCGACATGGGCAGCGCCACCGCTTCCGACGGCCACGCCGATTCGGTCAGCGTGGTCGACCTTTCCAGCACGCCGCCGCGCGTGGTGGACCGCGTGATGGTCGAGGACGGCCCCGAGGGCATCGCCATCAGCCCGGACGGGCGCTACGCGGCGGTCGCCATCGTGCAGGGCTCGAACAATCCGTCCAGCGCCTGGTTCCATCATCCGCGCGGGCAGATCGTGCTGTTGCGCATCGACGGGCTGCGCGTGACGCGCGCCGGCGCCATCGAGGTCGGCGCGCTGCCCGAGGGCGTCGCCTTCAGTCCCGATAGCCGCTTTCTGTACGTCGGGAATTTCCTCGACGCCAGCATGCAGGTCCTGGCCGTGGGAGACAACGGCCTGTCCGACACCGGGACGCGCGTCGCGCTGCCCGGCCACCCCGCCTCGATGCGGGGGCAATCGTATTGAGCGGGGCCGCACCCCGCCGACCCTCCACCACCATCCTTTTCCGATCTTCCGATCCTGGAGCCTTGCCATGACCTTCGCCCACCGAAAACTCGCTTCCCTGCTCGGCGCCGCCCTGTTCGCCGGCGCCGCCCTCGCCCCGCTTTCCGCGCACGCCCTGGACATCAAGCTGGGCCACGTGCTGGCTCCCAGCCATAGCTGGAACAAGGCCGCCGAAGGCTTTGCCGCCGAGGTCAAGGAAAAGACCAACGGCCGCGTCAACTTCGTGCTGTTCCCCAGCGGCCAGCTCGGCAATGAAAAAACCATGCTGGAAGGCCTGCAGATCGGCAGCCAGGGCGCCGCCATCATCGGCTCGGGTTCGCTGCAGCCGATCGAGCCCAAGTTCGGCGTGGTCGAGCTGCCCTACACCTGGTCCACGTCCCAGCAGGCCTACAAGGCCTTTGACGGCGACCTGGGCGCGGCGCTGGCCAAGCTGGCCGACAAGAAGAACCTGACCATCATCTCGTGGTGGGAAAACGGCTTTCGCCACGTCACCAACAACCGCGGCGCGGTGAGCAAGCCCGCCGATCTGTCCGGCCTGAAGACCCGCGTGACGCCGGACAAGATGCGCCTGGACACCTTCACCGCGCTGGGCGCCAACCCCGCCCCGCTGGCCTTCGGCGAGCTCTACTCCGCCCTGCAGCAGAAGGTGTTCGACGCGCAGGAAAACCCGCTGTCGATCATCTACACCTCGTCCTTTTTCGAAGTGCAGAAGTACCTGTCGCTGACCGGCCACGTCTGGGGCCCCGCCAGCCTGATCATTTCCAAGCCGGTCTGGAACCGCATTTCCGCCGACGACAAGAAGATCGTGCAGGCCGCCGCCGACAAGTGGCGCGATGCCCAGCGCAAGATGATCAGCGACAGCGACCAGCAGCTCGTCGCCCAGCTCAAGGACAAGGGCATGCAGGTCAACGAGGTGGACAAGGCCGCCTTCGCCGCCGCCGTCGAGCCGGTCTGGAAGACCTACTCGGTCACCTACGGCCCCGAACTGATGGCGCTGGTCCAGAAGTACCGCGAGGCCAAGTAATGCTCAACCGACTGTCCGCCATCCTGTCGGGCATCAGCAAGGCCTTCGCCGCCCTGGCGGTGGCCTTGCTGGCGATCCTGATCACCTACGTGGTGTTTTCCCGCTTCGTCACCCACACGACGCCGCACTGGGCCGAGGAGCTGCCGCGCCTGGTGCTGGTGTGGTCCGCCTTCGTCGGCGGGGTCGTGTGCAGCTTCGAGCGTTCGCACCTGATGGCCGGCCTGCTGCCCTTCGTGGTGCGCAATCCGCGCGTGCTCGACGCATTCGAACGCCTGAACCAGGTGCTGATCATCGTGGGCCTGGTGGCGCTGGGCTACGCCGGCTGGCAACTGGCCGAGCTGACGATGGACCAGACCCTGCCCGCGCTCGACGTGTCCGCCGGCGCGGTGTACCTGGCGTTGCCGTTCGCCTGCGCGGTCACCGTCGTGGTGCACCTTGCGCAACTGTTCACTCCCGCTCCCGCCGTAAAGGAATAACGATGTCTTCGGGTGCTCTCTTTCTGATGGGCGTGTTCACGATCACGGTGCTGATCGACATGCCCATTGCCTTCGGCCTGGTGTTGTCCTGCCTGGCCTATCTGGCGGTCTACGATGCCGCGCCGCTGATGGTGGCGGCGCAGCAGTACGTGGTGGGGCTGGACAGCTTCACGCTGCTGGCGATTCCGCTCTTCATCCTGGCGGCCCAGCTCATGAACGGCGCCGGGCTGACCCAGCGCATCGTGCGGCTGTGCGCCGCCATCGTGGGCGACATCAAGGGCGGCCTGGCCGTGGTCGCGGTGCTGGCCTGCCTGATGTTCGGAGCCTTGTCGGGATCCGGCGTGGCCGACGTGGTGGCCATCGGCAGCCTGCTGCTTCCGGCCATGGCGCGCAGCGGCTACGACAAGGGGTTCTCGTGCGCGCTGGTGGGCAGCGCGGGCGCCACGTCCACCATCATCCCGCCCAGCATCGTGCTGATCGTCTACGGCACCATCACCGACACATCGGTGGGCAAGCTGTTCATGGCCGGCATCATCCCAGGCATCCTGCTGGGGCTGTCGCTGATCGGCGTGGCCATCTGGCAATCGCGCAAGCACAACTGGGCGGGCGGCCAGCCGTTCTCCTGGGAAGAGCTGCGCGCCGCCGCGGTCGACGCCCTGCCGGCGCTGATGGTGCCCGTCCTGATCATCGGCGGCATCCGCTTCGGCATCTTCACCGCCACCGAGGCCGCGTCCAGCGCCATCCTCTACGCCGTGCTGATCGGCTTTTTCTGGTACCGCACGCTGAGCCTGCGCTCGCTGTGGGAAAACCTGAAGTCCACCGGCGAAAGCAGCGCCTCCATCCTGCTGCTCATCGGCGCCTCGGGGCTGTTCGCCTGGGTGCTGGTGGCCGAACAGGTGCCGCAGGCGCTGTCCACGCTGCTGGTCGAATGGACCGACAGCCGCGTCGCCGTGCTGCTGGTGCTGACGGTGGTGCTGTTGCTGCTGGGCACTTTCATGGAGGCGATCCCCGTCATCATCATCGTCGCGCCAGTCGTGATGCCGGTGCTGGCCCACTACAACATCGATCCGGTCCACTTCGGCATCCTGCTGTCGATCAACATGGCGATCGGCGCCAATACGCCGCCGGTGGGCGTGGACCTGATGGCGGCCTGCAAGATCGGCGGCATCAACATGATGCAGACGCTGCGTCCGCTGTCGTGGATGATGCTGGCCATGACGGCCGTGATGCTGCTGCTGACCTTTGTCCCTGAACTCGTCCTGTTCCTGCCGAGGCACGTGCAATGACCCCTGTTTCCTCCCTGCGCCGTCCGGCGGCCCTGCGCCGTAGCTGGATGTTCGTGCCTGGCATGGATGCCGCAGCCCAGGCCGCGGGCCTGGCCAGCGGCGCCGACGCCCTGGTCGCCGACCTGGAAGAGTTCACCGCGCCGGCCGAACGCCCGGCCGCGCGCCCGCGCATTGCCGCGCTGTTCGCCGACTGCCGCGCCCAGGGCGTGGTGGCGGCCGTGCGCATCAACAAGCTGGAAGAGGACGGCCTGGCGGACCTGCGGGGCGTGATGCCCGGCGCGCCCGACGCCGTCTTTCTGCCGCATGCGGAAAGCGCCGCGCAGATCGCCGCGCTGGACCAGGCCATCACCGCGCTCGAAACGGAGCTGGGCCTGCCCGCCGGCGGCACCGAGATCGTCCCCACGCTGGAATCCGCCCTGGGCGTGCACCGCGCCTACGAGATCCTGACCGCCAGCCCGCGGGTGTCGGCCTGCCTGCTGGCGGCCGAAGACCTGACGGCGAGCCTGGGCGCGGAGCGCGGCAAGGACGGCATCGAGCTGCACCACCTGCGCGCCCGCTTCCTGGTGGACTGCACGGCTGCCGGCTGCGTGCCGATCGACTGCCCCTACAACTACCGCGACCTGCCGGCGCTGGAAGCCGACGTGCGCTGGGCGCGCCGGATCGGCCTGAAGTCCAAGTGCGCCACCGTGGCCGAACAGATCCCCGTGATCCACGCCGTGTTCACCCCCGCGCCCGCCGAGGTCTCCGCCGCGCTGGACTGCGTGGCGCGCTTCGAGGCGCAGCGCGCCGGCCGCCAGGACGCCGAGCGCATCGACCCGCCCGTCTACAACACCGCGCGCCGCCTGCTGGCGCGCCACCGACAATTCGAACAATGGGCCGCCGAGCGCCGCGCGCAGGCCGCCCTGCAACTAGGAGACTGCGCATGACGTCAGCAGCAATTCCCGAACGCAACGGCGGTCAGATCCTGATGCAGCAGTTGCGCATCCATGGCGCGCGCCGCGTATTCATGATTCCCGGCGAGAGCTATCTGCCCTGCATCGACGCGCTGAACGAGCACACCGACGCGATCGAGCCGATCGTCTGCCGCCAGGAAAGCGGCGCGGCCTACATGGCCGAGGCCTACGGCAAGCTGACCGGCGAACCCGGCATCTGCTTTGTCACGCGCGGACCGGGCGCCACCAACGCCAGCATCGGCGTGCACACCGCGTTCCAGGATTCCACGCCGATGATCCTGTTCGTGGGCCAGGTCGGCAACGACTTCATCGAGCGCGAGGCCTTCCAGGAGATCGACTACCGCCGGATGTTCGGCCAGATGGCCAAGTGGGTCGCCCAGATCGACCGCACCGACCGCATCCCCGAGTTCATCTCGCGCGCCTTCGCCGTGGCCACCAGCGGCCGTCCCGGCCCGGTGGTGCTGGCGCTGCCTGAAGACACGCTGTGGGGCCGCGCCCGCGTGGCCGACCTGCCGCGCTATCCGCGCGTGCACAGCCACCCCGGCGCCGCCGACCTGGCGCGCATGGCCGAACTGCTGGACGCGGCCGAGCGGCCCTTCCTGCTCGTGGGCGGCAACGGCTGGCGCCAGGCGTCCATCGACCAGATCGCCGGTTTCGCCGAACGCTTCGAATTGCCCGTGGGCACCGCGTGGCGCCGCCTGGAGTGCTTCGATCAGCGCCACCCCAACGCCGCCGGCCACGTCGGCTGGGCCATGACGCCCGCGCTGCGCCAGCGCCTGCGCGACGCCGACTTGGTGCTGGCCGTGGGCACGCGGCTGGGCGAGGCCACGACCGAGGGCTACACCCTGCTCGAAAGCCCGCTGCCGCGCCAGAAGCTCATCCACGTGTATCCCGACGCCGCCGAACTGGGCCGCGTGTTTTCGCCCACGCAGGCCATCGTGGCCGACGTGGCGAGCTTCGCCGCCGCCGTGGCGGGCCTTGAGCCCGGCCATGCCGCGCCGCGCGGCGACAAGGTGCGCGCCGCGCATCAGGAGCTGGTCGACAGCCTGGCGCCGCTGCCCTCGCCCGGCCCGATGAGCCTGGACGCGGCCGCCGCCTACGTGGACGCGCACCTGCCGGCGAACGCCTGCGTCACCGTGGGCGCGGGCAATTACGCGCTGTATCCGCACCGCTACCGCCGCTACGCCGGCCCGGGCACGAGCCTCACGCCCACCGTCGGGTCGATGGGCTACGGGCTGCCGGCGGCGATTTCCGCCAAGCTCGAAGACCGCCAGCGCGCCGCGGTCTGCTACGCGGGCGACGGCTGCTTCCAGATGAACATGCAGGAACTGGGCGTGGCCATGCAGTACCGCCTGGGCGTGGTCGTGCTCGTCTTCAACAACGGCATCTGGGGCACGATCCGCGCCCACCAGGAACGCGAGTTCCCCGCCCGCGCCATCGCGCTGGGCTTCGAGAACCCCGACTTCACCCAGATCATCCGCGGCTACGGCGGCTACGGCGAGGCGGTCGAGAACACCGCCGACTTCGGCCCGGCCTTCGAGCGCGCGCTGGCTTTCGCCGAACGCGAGAGCCTGCCCGCGCTGCTGGAGATCCGCTACGACGCCAACGGCATCGCGCCCGGCGAAACCCTCATGGGCATCCGCGAGGCCGCGCAAGCCCGCATCGCCCGCTCGGGCCAATGAACACACGGACCTTTTGACATGACGACCACGATTTCTATCAATGGACAGCGGCTGTGGCAGTCGCTGATGGACCTGGCCCGGATCGGCGCCACGGCCAAGGGCGGCAACTGCCGGCTGGCGCTGACGGCGCTCGACGGCCAGGGCCGCGACTTGGTCACGGGGTGGATGCGCGAGGCGGGCATGACGCTGCGCGTGGACCAGGTGGGCAACATCTTCGCGCGCCGTGCCGGCCGCAACAACGAGCTGCCCCCGGTCATGACCGGCAGCCATATCGACACCCAGCCCACCGGCGGCAAGTTCGACGGCTGCTACGGCGTGCTGGCGGGCCTGGAGGTCATGCGCAGCCTGAACGACCACGGCGTCGTCACCGAAGCGCCGCTCGAGGTCGCCATCTGGACCAACGAGGAAGGCTCGCGCTTCCTGCCCGTGATGATGGGCTCGGGCGTTTTCGCCGGGAAATTCCCGCTGGAAGTGGCCCTGTCCGCGCGCGACCACGACGGCAAGTCGGTGGCCGACGAGCTGGCCGCCATCGGCTATGCCGGCGCCGACCCCGTCGGCGGCCGCCCAGTGGGCGCCTATTTCGAGGCGCATATCGAACAAGGCCCCATCCTGGAACACGAGGAAAAGGTGGTCGGCGTGGTGACCGGCTCGCTCGGCGTGCGCTGGTACGACGTGTCCGTGACCGGCATGGAAATGCACGCGGGTCCGACCCCGATGCCGATCCGCCGCGACGCGCTCTATGCCGCCAGCTTCCTGCTGCAGGCCGTGGTGGGCATCGCCAACGACAACCAGCCCCACGGGCGCGGCACGGTGGGCGAGATCCACGCCCATCCGGGTTCGCGCAACGTCATCCCGGGCCAGGTCCGCTTCACGGTCGACCTGCGGCACGAGGACGAGGCCACGCTGGCCGGCATGGACGAACGCTGGCTCGCCGTCTGCGCCGAGGTCGCCGAACGCCACGGCGTGACGGTGGACGTCAAGCAGGTGCAGTACTTCCCGCCCACGCCCTTCGATCCGGACCTGGTGGGCAAGGTGCGCGACGGCGCGGCCCGCCGCGGCCTGCCCGCGATGGACATCGTGACCGGCGCCGGCCACGACGCGGTCTACATGGCCAGCGTCACGCCCACCGCCATGATCTTCGTGCCCTGCAAGGACGGCGTGAGCCACAACGAGATCGAAGACGCCAAGCCCGCCGATCTGGAAGCCGGCTGCAACGTGCTGCTCGACGCCATGGTGGCGCGCGCCAACGACGCGCAGGTGCGCGCATGAGCGCCCGCGACGCCACCTATTGGCGCGACCGCGCCGCGTCCCTGGCCATCGGCGGCCAGGCCTATATCGACGGCGCCTATTGCGACGCCGCCGACGGCGCCACGCTCCCCGCCACCAGCCCCATCGACGGCCGCAGGCTGGCCGACGTGGCGGCCTGCGGCCCCGCCGACGTGGACCGGGCGGTCCATTCCGCCCGGCGGGCCTTCGAGGCAGGCGTCTGGAGCGGGCTGGCCCCGCGCCAGCGCAAGGAACGCCTGCTGCGCCTGGCCGCGCTGATCGAGGCGAACCAGGAAGAACTGGCCCTGCTGGAAACGCTGGACATGGGCAAGCCGATCCGCGACGCGCTGGCCTTCGACCTGCCGGAAACCGCGCGCTGCTACGCCTGGTACGCCGAGGCCATCGACAAGATCTACGACGAGATCGCGCCCACCGGGCCGGACGCCCTGGCCACGATCACGCGCGAAGCGCTAGGCGTCGTGGCCGCGGTGGTGCCGTGGAACTACCCGCTGATGATGGCGGCCTGGAAGGTCGCTCCGGCGCTGGCCGCGGGCAACAGCGTGATCCTGAAGCCGGCCGAACAGGCCTCGCTGTCGGCGATCCGGCTGGCCGCGCTGGCCAGCGAGGCCGGCATTCCGCCCGGTGTCTTCAACGTCGTGCCCGGCCTGGGCGCGGTCGCCGGCCAGGCGCTGGGACGGCATCCGGACGTCGATTGCATTGCGTTCACAGGGTCCACCGCCACCGGCAAGCGCTTCATGGAGTATTCGGGCCAGTCGAACCTGAAGCGCGTGTGGCTGGAATGCGGCGGCAAATCGCCGCACATCGTCTTCGACGACTGCCCCGACCTGGACCGGGCCGCACAGGCGGCCGCGCTGGCGATCTTCTCGAACCAGGGCGAAGTCTGCATCGCGGGATCGCGCCTGTATGTGCAAGACGGCATCTACGATGCCTTCATGGAGAAGGTTGCCGCCTTCGCGGCGGGCCTGCAGCCCGGCGACCCGCTGGACCCGGCGACCGCCATGGGCGCCATGGTCGACGAACGCCAGATGCGCGGCGTGCTGGACCGCATCGCCGCAGGCAAGGCCGAGGGCGCCAGCCTGCGGATGGGCGGCGGCCAGGTATTGGCGGCGACCGGCGGCTACTACATCGAGCCCACCATCTTCGATTGCGCCGGCCAGGATAGTTCGCTGGTGCGCGAGGAGATCTTCGGCCCGGTGCTGGCGGCCCAGCGCTTCACGTCGGAAGACGACGCCATCCGCCTGGCCAACGACTCGGTCTACGGTCTGGGCGCGGGGCTGTGGACCGCCAACCTGTCACGCGCCCACCGCCTGTCGCGCCGGCTGCGCGCGGGGCTGGTCTGGGTCAACTGCTACGCCGACGGCGACATCTCGGTGCCGTTCGGCGGCGTCAAGCAGTCGGGATTTGGCCGCGACAAGTCGCTGCACGCGCTGGACAAGTACTCGGACCTGAAGACGACCTGGATCAGCCTGACGGTTTGAGCCGGACCATTGCCGGCTCGGGTCGCCTACCGCGGCAGCGCCGGCGCCGGCGTCAGGGGCCCGATGGGCGGTTGACCCGGCCTTGGCGGCATGGGGGGCAGCCACGATTTGGGCGCGCCCTTCAAGCCCGGCTGGTCCTGCGGTCTTGGGGAGGCCTGGGCCGGAGATGGATATCGGGACCCTGGGCAGGACGTGCCCAGGCAGTCGCGGTTGAGCTTGCCCGGATCCACGATGCGCGGACAGTCCGTGCCCAGGCAGGTGTCGGGCACGGTGCGCGCGGATGCGGGTGGTTGGGGAACGGCAGGCAGCGCATCACGCGCCATCGCGGGATGGCACCAGACCGCTGCCGACAGCGCCGCCAGGGCGACCAGGGATTTCATCGGCAGGCTCCACCGGGACGGCCCGGCCGGGTCGGCGCCGGCCGCAACGGTCGGGTCCGCCCGGATCGGGCCGGTTCATTCCCAGTGTGCGCCCTTCCCCCGCCCCTCGCAAGGCGGGGGAGTTGCAGCGTGTATCGAAGCCGCGGAAATCAATCCAGACGGATGTCCGTGGTGGCCACGACCTTGGCCCAGCGGGCACGCTCGCCGTTGAAGAACTGCGCCAGCTCGGCCGGGCTCTTGGTGACGATCTCGGCGCCCTGCTCGTTCAGTTTCGCGGCGATTTCGGGCTCGCTGATGATCTGCGCCATCAGTGTGGACAGGCGCGTGGCCACCGGGTCGGTCATGGTGGAAGGCGCCATCACGCCCTGCCAGGTGCCCGATTCGAAGCCCTTGACGCCCTGCTCCGAGATGGTCGGGATGTCCGGCACCAGCTTCATGCGTTCGCTCTTGGAAATGGCGACGGCGCGCAGTTTGCCGGACTTGATGTGCGGCAGCGTGGCCAGCAGACCGTTCATGATGATCTGCGTCTGGCCGCCGATGGTGTCGGTGACCGCCTGCGAGCCGCCCTTGTACGGCACATACTCCCATTGCGCGCCCGTGGCCTGCTGGACGGCCACGGCGGCCAGGTGCGGCGCGCTGCCGATGGCAGTGACCGCGAAGTTGATGCGCTCTTTCTTGGACAGCTCGACCAGGTCCTGCAACGTCTTGGCCGGCACGTCCGGATGCACCGCCAGCACGTGCGGCGAGTAGGCCAGCATGCCCACCGCGCGCAGGTCCTTGGACGGGTCAAAGGTCAGCTTGGTGTAGACGGACGGGCTGATCGCCAGCGCGCCCACGTCGCACAGCAACACCGTGTGGCCTTCCTGCGCCGACTGCACGACCAATCCCGCGCCCAGGTTGCCGTTGGCGCCGGGCTTGTTTTCGACGACCACGGTCTGCTTGAGCGCTTCGGACAGCCGGGGCGCCAGGATGCGCGCGATGATGTCCGACGAACCGCCGGGCGGGTAAGGCACGACGATGCGCACGGGGCGCGTCGGCCACTCGGCCGATTGGGCCCATGCTGGCACCAGCGGCGTCAGGCAAAGCGCGGCGGCGCTGCCCAGGAACTGTCTTTTGCTCGGGTTCATGCTGTCTCCACACGGTTTGGTATGTGTGCTGAAGTGTTCCGCGGCCGCGTGAGGCCGCGGTCGGGATATGCCTATGCCGCGCCGCGCGTCTCCACGTACAGGGCATAGAGCGAATGGCTGCTGGCCATGAACAGGCGGTTGCGCTTGGCGCCGCCGAAGCACAGGTTGGCGCAGCGTTCCGGGAGCCGGATGTGGCCGATGGGTTTGCCGGCCGGGTTGAAGACCATCACGCCGTCCAGCTCCTCGGGCTTGGCGTCGGGCGAGCCGTTGCTGCCCCAGCCGCACCACAGATTGCCGGCCTCGTCGCACTTGATGCCGTCCAGGGCGCCGGGTCCCTGGGCATCGATGTGCAGGCGCTTGTTGGACAGCGCGCCGTCCGCGCCCACGTCGAAGGCCCAGACCACGCGGTGGGGCTGGTGGCGCGACTCGACCACGTAAAGCACTTTTTCGTCGGGCGAAAAGCACAGGCCATTGGGCGCGGCCATGTCGCCGATCGCCAGCGTCACCCGGCCGTTGGCCGGATCGATGCGATAGACCGAGAGCGGCAGTTCCGGGGTGGCCTTTTCGCCTTCCCAGTGCCCGCCGATGCCGAACGGGGGATCGGTGAACCAGATGGCGCCGTTGCGCTGGCAGACGATGTCGTTGGGCGAATTGAAACGCTTGCCGTCGAAGCGGTCGGCCAGGACGGTGATGCTGCCGTCGTATTCCGTGCGCGTGACGCGGCGGGTGAGGTGTTCGCAGGTCAGCAGCCGGCCCTGGCGGTCGCGCGCAAGGCCATTGCTGAAATTGGACGGGTGGCGGAACACGCTGACCTGGCCGGTGGTCTCGTCCCAGCGCAGGATGCGGTTATTGGGAATATCCGAGACCAGCAGATAGCGCCCGTCGCCGAACCAGACCGGGCCTTCCAGCCAGCGAAAGCCGGTGGCCAGTTGCTCGACGCTGCTGCTGTAGATGCGGTACTTGGTGAATTCCGGATCCAGGATCCGCACCGACGGGTCCGGATACCGCTGCTGCGGGGTGAAGCTGAACGATTGCGCCTGGACCAGGCTGGCGGGTCCCAGCGCAAGCGCGGCGCCCAGCAGCCGGCGCCGGCCGGCCTGGACTTTGGGGTCAATTTCCATCGGCTGTCTCCTCTCGGTGGTTTTATTCTGCGATGGCACTGCGGATCGAAGGGGCCCCGATCAGGTCACGGGGCCGGGGTTGAACAGCGCCAGGGCGTTGTGCAGCTTGAGTTTTTCCGCACAGGTCTGCTGTTTGCCGCTGGCCACGTCCAGCATCATCTGGAAGAGCTGCCAGCCCACTTGTTCGATCGAGGCCTGGCCCGTGGCGATGACCCCGGCGTCCACGTCCATCAGATCGTGCCAGCGGCGTGCCAGCGCCGAGCGCGTGGCAACTTTGATGACCGGCACCTGCGCCAGCCCATAGGGCGTGCCGCGGCCGGTGGTGAAGATGTGCAGGTTCATGCCGGCCGCCAGTTGCAGCGTGCCGCAGATGAAATCGCTGGCGGGCGTGGCCGCGAAGATCAAACCCTTGCGCGTCAGGCGGTCGCCCGGCGACAGCACGCCATGGATCGGCGAAGAGCCGGACTTCACGATCGAGCCCATCGCCTTCTCGACGATGTTCGACAGGCCGCCCTTCTTGTTGCCCGGACTGGTGTTGGCGCTGCGGTCGGCCATGCCGCGCTGCAGGTAGG
Organism: Achromobacter sp. NFACC18-2; assembly: GCF_900108985.1. Taxonomy (NCBI): domain Bacteria; kingdom Pseudomonadati; phylum Pseudomonadota; class Betaproteobacteria; order Burkholderiales; family Alcaligenaceae; genus Achromobacter; species Achromobacter sp. NFACC18-2. The sequence goes on from NZ_FNYM01000001.1 coordinate 534,433, forward strand.
CGTCGTACCAGGCCATTTCGCGGATGAGCGCCTCGGCCACTTCCGGCGTTTCGGCGCGCGCGGTGAGCTGGTCGATGCCGTCGCGCACTTCGGTGTTCTCCGAGAACATCACGGTGCCCCCGGCGCGCACCAGCAGGTCCGTCGCAAAGCCCACGGCCGGATTGGCCGTCACGCCGGAAAACGCATCGCTGCCGCCACATTGCACGCCGACGGTCAGGTCGGACACGGGGCAGGTCTCGCGCTGGCGGGCGTTGAGCTTTTGCAGATGGCGCTCGGCGGTGCGCATGATGAGCGCGATCATCGATTCAAAGCCGATGTTCTCTTCGTCCTGCAGGACGATGGTGTCCACGCCCTCTCCGGCCATGCCATCGCCCGCCCGGATGGGAATGGCGTTGGGCGCCAGCAGGCGTTCGGGCTGCAGTTTTTCGCAGCCCAGGCTGACGACCATGGACGTGCCGCCGAAATTCGGGTTGCGGGCAATGTTGTGCAACGTGCGGATGGGAATGGCCGCGCCGGGCGCGTCGATGGCCACGCCGCAGCCGTAGGTATGCTCGATGCCCACCACGTCGTCCACGTTCGGGTACAGCGGCAGCAGTTCGCGGCGGATGCGCGCGACCGCGTGTTCCACGACGCCCTGCACGCACTGCACCGTGGTGCTGATGGCCAGGATATTGCGCGTGCCCACCGTGCCGTCGGCGTTGCGGTAGCCCTGGAAGGTGTAGCCCTCCAGCGGAGGCAGCGGCGCCACGCGGGTGGACACCGGCAGGTCTTCCAGCGTGCGTGCGGCCGGCATGGTCGTGACGCGCTCGTTGATCCAGCTGCCGCGCGGCAAGGCCTTGGCCGCGTAGCCGACCACCACGTTGTAGCGCACCACCGCGTCGCCCTCAGCCAGGTCGACCAAAGCGACCTTGTGCCCTTGCGGCACCGCGTCGACCAACTGGAGCCCGTCGGGCAGAACGGTTCCCGCGGGCAATCCGCCATCGTTGGCCACGATGGCGACGTTGTCGTCGGGGTGAATCTTGATAAGCACTGGCGCCTGCTCGACTGCAACCTGCATGTTGAATCCTTTTGCCTGATGGATGTCCCGCTGCGGACACCGTACGTTATCGTACAACCAAGAGAATATCGCTGAAAGCCTTCAGAAAGGAATTTCGGGTTTCCCCTTGTAAACGGTGCGTCTCATGGGGACACGCCTTGAATCCGGCAATTTGATGTTGTACGATGACTCACCTTTTACCACCGCATCCCGTTCGCAAGCACCCCCTCCCGCCTGCGACGGCCATTTAGGGATGAGCGCAACATGACGACTCCGCAGGAACTCAAGGGCATTGTTTCGGAAGGATTGCTTTCCTTCCCGGTGACCGACTTCGACCAGAACGGCGACTTCAACGCCAAGAGCTACGCGGCTCGCCTGGAATGGCTAGCCCCCTACGGCGCCACCGCCCTGTTCGCCGCGGGCGGCACCGGGGAGTTCTTCTCGCTCGCGCCCCAGGAATATTCCGACGTCATCCGCACCGCCGTGCAGACCTGCAAGGGCAAAGTGCCCATCCTGGCCGGCGCCGGCGGCCCCACCCGCACCGCCATCGCCTACGCCCAGGAAGCCGAGCGCCAGGGCGCCAAGGGCGTGCTGCTGCTGCCCCACTACCTGACCGAAGCCTCGCAGGACGGCATCGCCGCCCACGTCGAGCAGGTCTGCAAGTCCGTCAACATCGGCGTCATCGTCTACAACCGCGCCCAGTCGCGCCTGTCGGCCGACAGCCTGGCTCGCCTGGCCGA